>NZ_JBIVYJ010000002.1:805462-894438 GCF_044772185.1 Pandoraea sp. NPDC090278
CTACCACCTGCTGCAAGACGACGCGGAATTACGCGGCGTCTTTAAACTGAATGCGAGGGCACGGCGCGACACGGTGGCTACGGCGATAACGCAACACGCGGTCCATGTGCGCTGCCGAGGCGTTGCGCACTGCACGGCGGTGCAACTGCTTCACACGTGCTGCCGACACCGAAACGGCCAATGCCGCGACAACCAACCAACTGACGAAAACCACAACACTTCTCCCCGTTGAGTGCAGCGCCGAGACGATCCGGGATAAACCGGTACGCATCGAATTCGAAGGGAAATCAAAAAGCGTGGTGAGCGCCGGTCGCAACTGCATGAATCTTCAATGGAGTGAATTCTAAATAGATTCCCGAATAGGGTAAACCCTTAAAATCGTAAATAGTGTATTTTTCTAGACGAATTAATGAGTTATTCCAAACATCCGTTTGAATTCGAATGCCATTGATTCCTCGGGAAAACCGGCCCAAACCCGCATGCCTTCACGGGTTCGGGCCGAATGCCGATGGGCCGGAGACGGACGATCAGAAGCTGTGCTTCAGTCCCATGCCAAGCAGCAACTGCGTGCGGGCACCGGCGTCGATGCCATAGGAGCCGACCGAGGCCGTCGCTTCCACCGCTCGTCCCTGATTCAGTGTCTTGCCGACCGCTTGCTGATAGCCGCCAATCACATAGGTGGACGTGCGCTTGGACAATGCATAGGTGACGCCCGCATTGAACTGGTTGTAATGCGCACCGAGGGTGCCGTCGGCGCGCATGCGCGTGTAGCTGTAGCCGATACCGGTGTTGATGGCTGGCGTCAGCGCATAGGTGGCGAACGCATTCACGCTGTCGAACTTCGCCGTCCCGGTGAACAGCGACATGGCGTCGCTCGCGTACTGCGCGTTCGAGAACGTCACGCCGAGAATCGCCGGACCGATCGCGTACTTACCACCCACCCGTGCGATGCTTACTTTGCTTGCCGTTCGGAAACCGGCATTGATCGGCGAATTGAACAGCGAACCCGCGCTGCTCGTCCATTCGCGATACGGCCAGTCACCGTTGGCGAGCGGGTTCCCGCGATTGCTGCCGCCATCCGCGAAGAAGTAACCGGCCGCCAAGGCCACCGGACCATTGCTGTAGGCCCCCGCAAGGCCGTATGAGCGACCCGCACCGGTCTTCCCTGCGACGTTGCCGGTCGCATACATCCCTTCGAATTGCAGACCACCGAAGTTCGGCGTGGCGTAACGGATCGAGTTGTTGATGCGTGCGCCGTTGTCGTAGTTGTCAACGTCGCCCGGCGTGGCGAAGAAGCCACCGAAGTAGCCGTCTGCCGTCAGACCCTGCACGAGATTGACGACCGGGTCGTACTGACGGCCGATCGTCACTTCGCCCCATTCGCTGCTGCGCAGACCCACGATGGCCTTGCGCCCGAATGCGAGACCGCCGTTGCCCATCGATCCGTTGACGGCATTGAAGCCGCTTTCGATCTGGAACAGCGCCGAGAGGCCGTTGCCCAGCGATTCCGTGCCGCGCAGGCCCCAGCGGCTGCCGCCGATGATGTTGCTCGTAATGCCGGTGAACGACTCGGGGCCGCTCGCGACCGCGGTGTGATTGGCGTGCACGATACCGGAGTCGATCGTGCCGTAGAGCGTCACGTCGCTTTGTGCATTGACGCCGGACGGCAGTGCGAGCAACGCGAGCGTCGCGGCGAGCGCGAGGGTGCGCAGGCCGGTGTTCAGGTGTGGACGTTGGTTCATGATGTCGAGCGCGTTGGCGCGCATGGTTGAAATCGACATCGAGAATATTGGCGAACACCTATTCGGAATCCTTATGAAAATTCCGAAACCCCGGAGATCCGCATGGCAGCGACCGTCGTCCGAGGCCGCTGCCAGATTTTCTAGGAACCCTCCTTAGGAACCTTGCGCAAACACCGCGATACGCGTGCTGACGAAGTTCCCCGCTGGACGCGTAGCTAACGTCACGATCCGTCGTTACCTTCCTCGCTGCCCTCGCCCTGACCTCGCGGCAAACCCGCGCGGCGCAAGGCAACACGCGAAAGCGCGGCCCAGTCGAGCTGTCCCTCATCGTGCGCGAGGCTGTCGAGGTGGTTGTCGCGCAGCACGCTCGCGAACGGCATGGGAACGTTTGCGGCTTCACCGGCGAGCAACGCCAGGCGCACGTCTTTCGCGCCGAGTGCGAGCTTGAAGCCCGCCGGTTCGAACACCTGCTTCGAAATCGCCCCGCCGTATCCGGTGTAGGCGGGCGTGTTGAAAACCGTCGAGGTGACCATCTCGATGAAGTCGCTGCCTGCGACCCCATGACCTTGTGCGAGCGCAGCCGCCTCGCTCATCGACTCGATGGCGCTGGCGATCATGAAGTTCGACGCGAGCTTCACGACGTTCGCCTGTTCCGGCGTGTCACCGAACCGCCAGGTGCGCTGACCGAGTACGTCGAGCAGCGGCTGGACCGTATCGATGACGGACGCTTCGCCTGCCACCAGCACGTTGAGTTTTCCGGCTT
Source organism: Pandoraea sp. NPDC090278 (assembly GCF_044772185.1). NCBI lineage: Bacteria > Pseudomonadati > Pseudomonadota > Betaproteobacteria > Burkholderiales > Burkholderiaceae > Pandoraea > Pandoraea sp. NPDC090278. The sequence continues at coordinate 807,968 of NZ_JBIVYJ010000002.1, forward strand.
CGGCCACGTTCACACGTCCCAACACCGGTGCGGCCAGATAGCGCAGGCCCAGCGTCTCGCACTGCGCGCGCATCTCGCGGGCGAAGTCGAGTGAGACGGTGGCCATATTCACCACGATGGCGCCGCGCGTGAGCGCGTGCAGCGCGCCACCGTCGCACAGCACCGTGCGCGAGGTGTCGTCGTCGGCCAGCATGGCGATCAGCACGTCGACACCCAGCGCGGCCTGTGCGGGGCTTGCCGTCGGCGTGGCACCCTCGGCCGCGAGGGCGTCCACGGGGCCGCGCGAACGGTTCCACACGCGCAGCGAGTAGCCTGCCTTCAACAGATTGCGCGCCATCGGGGCGCCCATCGTGCCGAGTCCGAGAAATCCGATATTCATACGTTCTCCTGATGCAAGGGAATGCGTTGCAGCGCGTGGTGCCAACGGCCATCGGGCCGGTCGAGTCCATCGACCACCCGACGGGGTGACGCGCGTCAGCCAGCAGCATGACACCGGAAGCGAGAGTTTGCGCAGAGGAGACCGGCGACCGGTAAGATGGGCGCCATCGACCCGCACGGGCAGGCTGCCCCTCTACGTTTGCCCCCTCACCATGACCGTTCGCTACAACTGGCCGACCTTCAAGACGCTGCCGTACCCGGTCTACTTCCGCTACGACGAGTTCGACGCGCAGACCGCCTGGGTGCCGCATCGTCACGACTGGGGCACGTTCAGTTATGTGGCGAACGGTGTCATGCAGATCGAGATCGAGGGCACGCGCTTTCTCTCGCCGCCGCAATACGCCGTGTGGGTGCCGCCAAAGGCGACGCACGCGAGCTTCAACGCGGACGCCGTGATCTACCGCTCCGTGTACATCGACGCCTCGCTCGCGAGCGCCCTCCCGGCGAAGGCAGCGACGTTGCGCATTAGCGGCTTGCTGCGCGCGATCCTGCTGGACTTCGCGGAGCGCGGCGTCGCGTGTCCGCAGACCGACGCCGACCGTCGGCTCGCGCAGGTGTTCATCGACCAGATCGCGCTGGCCCCGGCGGAACCGCGCTTCCTGCCGCAGGCGAGTTCGCCCTCGTTGGTACGTGTGCTGGACGCGTTACAGAGCGAGCCCGCCGACAATCGCACGCTCGCCGCGTGGGCGAAAACGATGTCAATGACGGAGCGCACATTGGCGCGTCACTGCCTGACGGAGTTGGGAATGACACTGGGGCAATGGCGGCAGCGCATGCGCTTTCTGCGGGCCATCGAGGGATTGGAGGCTGGGCGGACGGTGAAGTCGATTGCGTTCGATCTGGGCTACGCCACACCGTCGGCGTTCATCGAGATGTTCACGCGTCAGTCGGGACTGACGCCGGAGCAATTCCGGCGTCAGACGATCCTCAGCGCGTCCGCGCACGATTCGGCATGATTTCGGGCCTTCGTGCGCGACATGGTACTTACAACGCTATAAAACTCACCGCTTGAACGCCAGCAACTGCGCGCCTTCCGGCACCTGATCGCCCACGGCGTACAGCACTTCTTCGATCTCGCCGTCGGCCGGTGCGCTGATGGTGTGTTCCATCTTCATCGCTTCCATCACGAGCAGCGGCGCGCCTTTCTCGACCTTCGCACCCGGCACCGCAAGCACGGCGATGACCTTGCCCGGCATCGGTGCGGTCAGACGGCCTTCGCCGCCTTCCTGCGCGCCTGCCTGTGCGAGCGGATCGTGCCAGCGCAGCGTCCACGACTGACCGTCGGCGAAGACGTGGGCCGTCTCATGTTCGAAGTCGACGTAGCCTTGCACGCGGCGCTCGCCGAGCGTCACGCGGTACACGCCGCCATCGTGGGCATAGCGATACGGGTAAGTCTGTCCGTCGACGGTCAGCGTGCTGGCTTGTGCACCGCTCGTGAGCACGACATCAAGGCGCGTCTCGCCATGATCGAACGAGAGCGTGCGCTGATAGTCGCCGTTCAGCCGCCAGCCCGTCGCGAGTTGCCACGGCGAATGACGGTCGATGCTGTCTTGATACTTACGGAAGCCGACGACCGTTTCGCGTGAGAGTTGTGCGGCGACGGCCAGCGCGAGCGTCGTGGCGGGCACGGGGGCGGCAGCCGGGAACAGCGTGTCGCGATGGCGTTCGATGAGGCCCGTATCGAGGTCGGCCCCGGCGAACGGTTCGCTCGCCACGAGACGCCCGAGGAACGCGATGTTCGTCTGCACGCCGACCACACGATACTGGCCCAGCGCACGACGCATGCGCGCGAGCGCTTCGTCGCGGTCCTGCCCCCACACGATCAGCTTGGCGATCATCGGATCGTAGAACGGGGAGATGGTGTCGCCCTCGCGCACGCCCGAGTCGATCCGCACGCCCGCCGGAGACGTCGTGCCGCCGATCTCGAACTGCACCGCAGCGGGCGGACGCAGTGTCGTGAGCGTGCCCGTCGACGGCAGGAAGTTGTTGTCCGGATTCTCGGCGTAGATACGCGCTTCGAGCGCGTGGCCGTGAATGCGCAGTTCGTCCTGCTTGCGCGGCAGCACTTCGCCAGCGGCCACACGCAGTTGCCATTCGACCAGATCGAGGCCGGTGATCATTTCGGTGACGGGGTGCTCCACCTGAAGACGCGTATTCATCTCCATGAAGTAGAACGAACCGTCCTGATTGGCGATGAACTCGACGGTGCCCGCACCGACGTAACCCACGGCGCGCGCGGCATTGCACGCTGCTTCGCCCATCGCACGGCGACGCGCTTCGGTCATGCCCGGGGCAGGCGCTTCTTCCAGCACCTTCTGGTGGCGACGCTGCACCGAGCAGTCGCGCTCGAACAGATAGACGCAGTTGCCGTGCGTGTCGGCGAACACCTGAATTTCGATGTGACGCGGACGCGTCAGATACTTTTCCACGAGCACGCGCTCGTCGCCGAAGCTGCTCGCGGCTTCACGCTGGCACGAGGCGAGCGCGGCGCGGAAATCTTCACTGCGCTCGACCACGCGCATGCCCTTACCGCCACCACCGGCGCTGGCCTTGAGCAGCACCGGGTAGCCGATCTCGTCGGCGCGCGCGTGGAGGAAGGCGGCGTCCTGATTGTCGCCGTGATAGCCCGGCACGAGCGGCACGGCCGCGCCTTCCATCAGCGTCTTGGCGGCGCTCTTGCTGCCCATTGCGTGGATGGCGCCGACCGGCGGGCCGATGAAGACGATCCCGGCCTCATGGCAGGCGGCGGCGAACGCTTCGTTTTCGGACAGGAAGCCGTAGCCCGGGTGGATCGCCTGCGCGCCCGTGGCTTTGGCGGCATTGATGATGGCGTCGATGCGCAGGTAGCTCTCGCGCGCGGCCGCACCGCCGACATGTACCGCCTCGTCGCACACGGCCACATGCTTGGCGTGTGCATCGGCGTCGGAATAGACAGCGACCGTGCGGATGCCCAGCCGTGAGGCCGTGGCGGCCACGCGGCACGCGATTTCGCCGCGGTTGGCGATGAGGATTTTGTCGAACATGTTGCCTCCGGAAAATGATCGATTTGGGCGGCGTCAGTGACTAACGTCTCCGCTTGTGACGGAGCGTCGGCGCGATGACACCATTCTCTTTGCTATTCAGCTTTGCCGCCACAACGGACCGTCTGTTGCGATCTGATCGTTGTGGCCGCATTCATCCTTCAACACCTGCGCGGCAACCGCATTACGCCACTTAGTGGGTCGCGCAGGGCTTCAATGCGTCGCAATCGCTTGCGTCGCCAGCATTCTCCGCACCGAGCTTCTCTTCGGTCGACGTGCGCATGCCGAGGCGTGCGAGCAGCGCGCGGTCGGCTTCGGCCTGCGGGTTCTGCGTCACGAGCAGCTTCTCGCCGTAGAACATCGAGTTCGCCCCGGCGAGGAAGCACAGCGATTGCAGCGAGTCGTCCATCATTTCGCGTCCGGCCGACAGACGCACCATCGCGCGCGGCATCGTGATACGTGCCACGGCGATCATGCGCACGAAGTCGAACGGATCCACGCTCTCGTTGTTCTCCAGCGGCGTGCCCTCGACCTTCATCAGGTTGTTGATGGGCACCGACTCCGGATACGGCGACATGTTCGCGAGTTGCGCGATCAGACCGGCGCGCTCACGGCGCGTTTCGCCCAGACCGACGATGCCGCCGCAGCACACCTTGAGACCGGCGTCACGCACGCGGGCGAGCGTGTCGAGACGGTCCTGATACGTGCGCGTCGTGATGATCTGACCGTAGAACTCCGGCGACGTATCGAGGTTGTGGTTGTAGTAGTCGAGACCTGCGTCGCGCAGCTGTTGCGCCTGACCGTCACGCAGCATGCCGAGCGTCACGCACGTCTCCAGACCGAGCGCCTTCACGCTGCGCACCATCTCGCCCACGGCGTCGACCTGATGCGGCTTCGGGCTGCGCCACGCGGCACCCATGCAGAAGCGCGTAGCACCGGCTTCCTTGGCGCGTTGTGCGGCTGCGACCACTTCTTCGACGGGCATCAGCTTCTCGGCTTCCACGCCGGTGTCGTAGCGGGCCGACTGCGGGCAGTACGAGCAGTCTTCCGGGCAACCGCCGGTCTTGATCGAAAGCAGCGTCGAGAGCTGAACCGCGTTGGCGTCGAAATGCTCGCGGTGCACTTGCTGTGCGCGGAAGATCAGGTCGTTGAAAGGCAGGGCGAACAGCGCCTCAATGTCAGCGACGGTCCAGGGCGTGTCGTTACGGCGCAGGGCTTCGTCGTGGCCGTGAGCGGCGGTGTGGGCGTGAACTTGCATGGTGAGATTCCTTGAATTCTGTGTGTTCGGTGTTGGCGCGATGTCGGTGAGTGGATCGCGCTCAGGGGGCGGTATGCGGACGAGGGCCGGACGACATCTGCGCAGTGCGATGCAGTGCGTTGTCGACCAGCGGCGCAATGTCGAGATAGCCGGACGCGGTCGCCGCGTCGGGGTGCGGCAGATGCGGCACGCGCCCCAGCAACGGTGCACCCAGCCGCGCGGCAATCGCATCGACGTTCGCATCCACATGACGCATGTCCGGATCAACGTGGTTGGCGACCCATCCGGCAATCGTGAGACCGCGCGACGTGATCGCCTCGGCAGTGAGCAGCGCATGGCTGATGCAGCCCAGACGCAGGCCGACGACGAGGATCACCGGCAGGCCGAGCTGACGCGCCAGATCGGCGGTGTCGGGTGCGCTGGCATCAGGACCGAGCGGCACGCGAAAGCCGCCGACGCCTTCGACGATCACGAGGTCCGCGCGCGCGGCAACTCGCGCATAGCCTGCCCGGATCACGCTGCAATCGAGGTCGATGCCCTCGGCGGCGGCGGCGATGTGCGGCGCGGTCGCGTCCTTGAGCACGTACGGGCAGTACCAGTCGTCGGGCAGCTTCAGATTGCTCGCGTCGTGCAACTGCTCCACATCTTCATTGACGAAACGCCCGTTGTGTTCCGATGCGCCTGCGGCCACCGACTTCAGCCCGGCGCACACCAGCCCGCGACGCGCTGCGGCATGCAGCAACGCCGACGAGACGAGCGTCTTGCCGATTTCGGTATCGGTGCCCGTGACGAAGAACGCGTGACGCGCGGGCGTCGCACGCTCGGTCGGGGCATTGGCGGCAGTGATGAGGTTGCGTTCAGCCATGCGCGTGCTCCGTCCAGTCGTTGTCGAGTTGGTTGATGGCGCGGGTCAGTCGCGCGACGTCGTCGGCCGTATGCGCGGCGCTCAGCGTAAGGCGCAGACGCGACGTGCCAGGCGCTACCGTCGGCGGACGAATCGCGGGGACCCACAGTCCGGCCTCGGCCAGCCCGGCCTGCGCGTGCAGCGCGGCCGCGTTCTCGCCGAGGATGATCGGCTGCACGCCTGTCGGCGACACCATGTGATGCCAGTGCTTCAACGTGAGCGAATCGCGCAGTTGCGCAATGCGCGCCTGCAACGTCGCACGACGCTCACGACCTTCGTCGCCCGCGATGATCGCGAGACTCGTGAGCAACGCATGCGCTTGCGAGGGCGCGGCCGCCGTCGTGAAGATGTACGGACGCGCGCGATTGATCAGCCACTCGATCACGCTTCGATGGGCCGCGACGAACGCGCCACCGACACCGGCCGCCTTGCCGAGCGTGCCGATGATCACGAGGTTCGGCGAGCGCATGTCGAAGTGTTCGAACACGCCGCGTCCGTTCTCGCCGACTACGCCGAAGCCGTGCGCGTCGTCCACGATGAGCCACGCGTTGTGGCGCTCGGCGAGCGCGAGCAGCTGCGGCAGCGGCGCGATATCGCCGTCCATCGAGAAGACACCGTCGGTCACGATCAGCTTTGTCTCGGCCGTACTGGCGTCGAGCAGGGCGGCGAGGGCGTCGACGTCGCCGTGCGGATAGACGTGTGTCTTCGCGCGCGAGAGCCGTGCGCCGTCGATCAGCGAGGCGTGGTTGAGCGCTTCGGAGAAGATCTCCGAGTCCTTGTTGGCGAGCGCGGAGATCGTCGCCAGATTGGCCATGTAGCCGGTGCAGAAGTACAGCGCGCGACCGTCGACCAGATGCGGCGACATGAAGTCGGCGAGGGCGTCTTCAAGTTCCGCGTGCGCCTGCGAATGGCCGCTGATGAGGTGCGAGGCACCGCTGCCTGCGCCGTAACGTTGCGCGCCTTCGATAAGGGCTTCGACGACCTTCGGGTGTGCGGCCAGCCCGAGATAGTCGTTGCTCGCGAAGGCGAGGACGTCGCGACCGTCGGCGCTCAGATGCGGCTGGCACGGCGTGCTCACCACGCGATGACGGCGACGCAGGTGCTGACGGTCGATCTCGGCGAGTCCGGCGTCGAGGCGGTCGAGCAGGGGATGGGTCGTCATGCCGACACCTCCTGCTGCATCGTCGCATCGAAGGCGGCGAGCGTTTGCGTGGCCAGCCAGTCGGTGGTGCCGTCGTCCAGGACGTACGGCGGCATCAGGTAGACCGTCGAGCCGATCGGACGCAGCAGCACGCCACGCGCGCGGGCTTCGGTGTAGAAGCGCTTCGCGAAGGCACCTGCCGCGCCGGGGGCGTCCGGCAACACGGCGTCGAAGGCCCAGATCATGCCGCGATGACGGAAATGCTTCGCGCGCGGATCGTCGGCCAGCGATGCGAGGGCTTGCGTCAGACGCGCTGCGCGCACGGCGTTGCTGGCGAGGACGTCGTCGTCTGCGAAGATGTCGAGCGTGGCCAGCGCGGCACGGCACGCCAGCGGATTGCCGGTGTACGAGTGCGAGTGCAGGAAGCCGCGCGCGGTGTCGTCGTCGTAGAAGGCGTCGTAGATCGCATCGCGCGAGAGCACGAGCGAGAGCGGCAGATAACCGCCGCTGATGCCCTTGGAGAGCGTGAGCAGATCGGGCCAGATGCCAGCCTGCTCGCTCGCGAAGAACGTGCCGGTGCGGCCGCAACCGACGGCAATTTCGTCTGCAATCATGTGTGCGCCGTGCTTGTCGCAGAGCGCACGCACGAGGCGCAGGTATTCGGGGTCGTGCATCGCCATGCCTGCGGCGCACTGCACGAGCGGCTCGACGATGACGGCGGCGATGCGTCCTTCGCGTTGCGTGAGCAGCGTGTCGAGTTCGGCGGCGGCGCGACGGGCCACGTCGACGGCGGTCTCGCCATCCACGGCATTGCGCGCATCCGGCGACGCCACGACATGCGCGTGCCGCAGCAGTGGATCGTAGGCGTCACGGAACAGGGCGACGTCGGTGACGGCCAGCGCACCGAGCGTTTCGCCGTGATAGCCGTTGCGCACGCAGACGAATTCGCGCTTGTCGCTGTGGCCCTGATTGCGCCACGCGTGAAAGCTCATCTTCAAGGCGATCTCGACGGCCGACGCACCGTCGGACGCGAAGAACGCATGGCCGAGCACGCCGCCGGTCAATGCCGACAGACGTTCGGACAAGGACACGACGGGCTCATGCGTGAAGCCTGCGAGCATTGCGTGTTCGAGGCGGCCCAGCTGATCGATCAGCGCCGCGTTGATGCGCGGGTTCGCGTGGCCGAACAGATTGACCCACCACGAGCTGATCGCATCGAGGTAGCGTTCGCCGCCGGTGTCGACGAGCCAGGGCCCTTCGCCGTGAGACAGCGCGACGAGGGGCAGCTTTGCCTGTTGCTTCATCTGCGTGCAGGGGTGCCAGACCTGTCGCAGACTGCGCGCGGCGAGATCGCCGGGACCGTTGGGGGGGCGCGGGGAGGCGTCCATCTTTGACTCCTTGGAGGGCCGTGACGGGCGATAAGCCGGGCGAGATGCCCGACGCTCGTCGTCCGTCTGGCTGGCCGGTGCGGGGCATGGCGCGCTGCGCTGCTGCACGTGGCCGGAGGTGGGGGATGGGCGCATGGTAGGCAAAGCGATTTGGCAGGGCAATAGGCGGATTTGGTGCGAAAATTCGCTGATTTATGAGCCGTAAAGAGACGTTATCGACAATTTCGTAAAACCCGCCGATAACGTTCCGGCATCTCCGCCGTCACCCCTCCCAAAAAAATTTTGTAACCGTCGAATTGGATGATTTCCGTGGGTCCGCTCAGGACGCGTCGCGCCACGACGGCGAACGCTTCTCCAGGAACGAACGCACCCCTTCGCGACCCTCGTCGGAAGCACGGATCTTCGCGATGCGCTCGGCGGTGTCGGCAATGGCCGCCTCGTCGATGGCGCGCCCGGCGAAGTCCTGCACAAGGCGCTTGCACTCCTTCACCGCGTTCGGGCTGTTGTCGACAAGCGCCTTCGCCAGCGCACCGACGGTGCTGTCGAGCGTATCGGCGGTCACGACCTCGTGCACCAGGCCGAGACGCTGTGCCGTGGCGGCCGTGAAGCGTTCCGCCGTCACGAAATAGCGACGCGACGCCTGCTCGCCCAGCGCGCGAATCACGTACGGGCCGATGGTGGCGGGAATCAGGCCGAGCTTGGCTTCGGACAGGCAGAAGTGCGCCGTGTCGACGGCGACCACGATGTCTGCCACGGCGGCGAGGCCGACACCGCCCGCGTACGTGTCGCCCTGCACGCGCGCGATCACCGGTTTCGGGCAGCGATAGATCGTGTTGAGCATGACGGCGAGCGTCATCGCGTCGGCACGGTTCTCGGTGTCCGAGTAACCGGCCATCTTCTTCATCCAGTTCAGATCGGCCCCCGCGCAGAACGCGACGCCTTCAGCGGCAAGCACGATGGCGCGCACGTCGTCGTTCGTCGCCAGCGCGCGAAACGTGCCGGTCAGTTCTTCGATGACAGTCTCGTTGAATGCGTTGCGCACGTCCGGGCGGTTGAGCGTAACGGTGGCGACGTGGGCGTCGACACTGAGCTTGAGCGTAGCGAGTTGCATGACGGAATTCCTCGATGAGCCGATGTGGGCGATGACGCGCGATTACATGCGGAACAGGCCGAAGCGCGTTTCCGGAATCGGCGCATTGAGCGCGGCCGACAGGCCGAGACCGAGCACCGTGCGCGTGTCCGCCGGATCGATCACGCCGTCGTCCCACAAGCGCGCACTCGCGTAGAACGGATGTCCCTGACGTTCGTACTGATCGCGGATCGGCTGCTTGAAGGCGTCTTCTTCCTCGGCGCTCCACTGGCCACCCTTGCCCTCGATGCCATCGCGCTTGACCGTGGCGAGCACCGACGCGGCCTGCTCGCCGCCCATTACGGAGATGCGCGCGTTCGGCCACATCCACAGGAAACGCGGCGAGTAGGCGCGACCGCACATGCCGTAGTTACCCGCGCCGAACGAGCCGCCGATGATGACGGTGAACTTCGGCACGTTCGCGGTGGCGACAGCCGTCACCATCTTCGCGCCGTGCTTGGCGATGCCTTCGTTTTCGTACTTGCGCCCGACCATGAAGCCCGTGATGTTCTGCAAGAAGATCAGCGGGATCTTGCGCTGGCAGCACAGCTCGATGAAGTGCGCGCCCTTTTGCGCGGACTCCGAGAACAGAATGCCGTTATTCGCCACGATGCCGACCGGGTAGCCCCACAGATGCGCGAAGCCGCACACCAGCGTGGTGCCGTAGCGTGCCTTGAATTCGTCGAACTCGGAGCCATCGACCAGACGCGCGATCACTTCGCGCACGTCGAATGGTTTCTTCGTGTCGGCGGGGATCACGCCGTACAGTTCACGCGCGTCGTACTTCGGCTCGACGGGCGTCTTCGTGGCCACAGTCGCCGGTTTGCGACGGTTGAGGTTCGCGGCGATGCTGCGCGCGATGGACAGCGCGTGTGCGTCGTTCTGTGCGAAGTGATCGGCGACACCCGACAGGCGCGTGTGGACGTCCGCACCGCCGAGATCTTCGGCGCTGACTTCTTCGCCCGTGGCGGCCTTCACCAGCGGCGGACCGCCGAGGAAAATCGTGCCCTGTTCCTTGACGATGATCGACTCGTCGCTCATGGCGGGCACATACGCGCCGCCAGCGGTGCACGAGCCCATCACCACGGCGATCTGCGGAATGCCTTGCGCCGACATCTGCGCCTGGTTGTAGAAGATGCGACCGAAGTGATCGCGATCGGGGAAGACGTCGTCCTGATTCGGCAGGTTTGCGCCGCCCGAGTCGACGAGATAGATGCACGGCAGATGGTTCTGCTCGGCGATCTCCTGCGCGCGCAGGTGCTTCTTGACCGTCATCGGGTAGTACGTGCCGCCCTTGACCGTGGCGTCGTTGCAGACGATCACGCATTCCTGACCGGACACGCGGCCGATGCCCGTGATGATGCCCGCGCCCGGTGCGTCGTCGTGATACATGCCGGTCGCGGCGAGTTGCGACAGTTCGAGAAAGGGCGAACCCGGATCGAGCAGTTGTTGCACGCGATCGCGCGGCAGCAGCTTGCCACGGCCGGTGTGCTTCTTGCGCGCAGCCTCACCGCCACCACCGGCCAGTTGCGCGATACGGGCGCGCAGTTCGTCGACTACGGTCTGCATGGCGGACGCGTTGCGTGCAAAGTCTTCGCCGCGCGGGTTGAGTTTGCTTTCGAGAATCGGCATGTGACGAAATCCGGTGGAGTGTGAGTTTTAGTTGAGTACTTGTGCTTGGCGAGCGATGTGCTGAACGTCGTCGCGAGATCAGTCGAACAGGTCGCCGTCGATGTAGCGCCAGCGACCGTCGTCGGTGCGCTCGAAGCGGCTGCGTTCGTGCAGCCGGTGAGCGCGTCCGCCGACCTTGTAACGGGCGACGAATTCGACTTCGGCGTGGTGCTCGTCGCGTTGTAGATGCGCTTTGACCTGAAGGCCGAGCCACTGCGGGGCGTCGCCGAAATCGAGCGTCGCGGGACGCGTGCGTGCCGCCCACGTGTCGAGCAGATACGGTGCGTTCTGGCGCACGAACGCCGTGTAGCGCGAGCGCATCAGCGCTTCCGCCGTGGGCGGAATCTCGCCGTGTTCGAGGTAACGCGCGCAGCAATCCTCGAACGCGAGGCCGCCGCACGGGCAGCCTTCACGGTCTTTGTCTTGCGGCGATTGGGGGCTTGCCATCGTATGTCGTGCCTTGTGGTGTTTCAGTGTCAGATCTTGCCGTGCTTCAGACAGGCCTCGACCTGCGCGAAGCGGTCGAAGCCCCAGAACGGTTCGCCGTCCACGATCACGAACGGCGAGCCGAACACGCCGCGCGCCATCGCCAGATCGATCTCGGCTTTGAGATGGTCCTTGGCGGCGGGCGAGTGCATGCCGATGTCGAGGGCTGCGCCATCGATGCCGAGCGCTTCGCCGAGCCGGACCAGTTCCGCCGGGTCGCCGATGTTCACGTCGTCGACGTAGAGCGCGCGGAAGATCGACTTCGCGAACTCTGCCGACAAGTCGCCGCCGCGATGGTCCTGTACCCACAACACGGCGCGCTCGGCGGCTTGCGTGGGGATCGGGAAATGCGTCGGCCGCTTGTAGTCGATGCCGTGAAAGCGCGCGGTGCGCGCCACGTCGTTCTTCAGATACTCCGTCTTGATCGGATGCTGCACCGGTGCGCCCGTGCCGTTCACCTTGTAGACGATGTCGAGCAGGATCGGATGCCACGCGACGCCACGCCCATTGCGCGAAGCGATGTCGTCGATGCAGGTGCTCGCAAAATACCCATACGGGGATGCGAAGTCGAAATAAAAGTCGATGGCGGACGTCATGTTGGCTCCGTTTCCGAGTGACGTTTCTGGCCCGCGAATCAAAAGATACGGCGGTGTGGCAACAGCGTCTTATGGGTGCTACGGGTGATGCAAGTGCTGCGGTGCTGCGTGATTTACCAGGGGAACGGCGCGCCGTCGTAGTTGTAAAAGCCGCCGTTGTGCGTAGCGCGCTCGCCCGGGGCGCGGGCCAGCACGCGGCGCATCCCGGCCACGCTCGTCTCAACGTCGATGTCGGCGTTCTCGCCGCCCATGTCGGTGCGCACCCAACCCGGGTGCATGGCGACGCACGTCGCGCGCTGGGCTTCGAGCGACACCGCCTTGACGACCGAATTCACGGCGGCTTTGCTCGCGCGATACAACCAGCTGCCGTTCGACTCCATCAATTCGACACTGCCCATGCGGCTCGACAGGAAACCGAAGCTGCCGCCCGCTGCTTCCACGAAGGGCAGCACGAGCGGCGCGACCTGCATCGCGCCGAGTACGTTGGTGTGGAACACGCGATCGAACTCGTCCTTCGTGATCGGCGCGAGTCCGGTCGTGCGTTCGGAGTTCACACCGGCGTTGTAGACCGCCACGTCGAGTTCCACGCCATCGAGTTGCCACGACAGGCCGGACAGCGACTCCACACGCGTGACGTCGAGCTTCAGGGCCTCGGCATCCAGTTCGCGCAGGGCGGCCAGACCGTCCTCGTTGCGTGCGGTGGCGATCACGCGCCAGCCGTCTTCGCGATACTGCCGTACGAATTCCATGCCGATGCCGCGTGAGGCACCGATGATGAGCGCTGTTTTCATGACGTCGATGTGTCCCCGTAGAAACGGTGAATCGGCGTTGGACGCCGGTGTGAGTTCAGACCCGTACGTTGATCAGACGAGCTCGATGGCCATCGCTGTCGCTTCGCCGCCGCCGATACACAGGCTCGCTACGCCACGCTTGCCACCGGTCTTGCGCAGTGCGCCGATCAGCGTGACGAGAATGCGTGCGCCGGACGCGCCGATCGGGTGGCCGAGCGCACATGCGCCGCCGTGAATGTTGACCTTGTCGTGCGGCAGATCGAATTCGTGCATCGCGGCCATCGCGACGACAGCGAACGCTTCGTTGATCTCGAACAGATCGACGTCGGCCGTCGACCAGCCGGTCTTCTCGAACAGCTTGCGCATCGCGCCGACCGGTGCCGTGGTGAACAGGCCCGGTTGTTGCGCGAAGGTGCTGTGCCCGGCGATGCGTGCGAGCGGCGTGAGGCCGAGGCGTTTGGCCGTCGATTCGCGCATGAGCACGAGTGCGGCAGCGCCGTCGGAGATCGACGACGAGTTGGCGGCCGTCACCGTGCCGTCCTTGCGGAAGGCACCCTTGAGCGTCGGAATCTTTTCGGGATTGGCCTTGAACGGCTGCTCGTCCTGCTCGACGACGGTGTCGCCCTTGCGGCCGGGCACCGTCACGGCGGTGATTTCCCACGCGAAGGAGCCGTCTTTGGTGGCGTTCTGCGCGCGTTCGAGGGAGGCGATGGCGAAGGCGTCTTGCGCTTCGCGGGTGAAGGCGTAACGGTCGGCGCACTCTTCGGCGAAGGTGCCCATCAGGCGACCTTTGTCGTAAGCGTCTTCCAGACCGTCGAAGAACATATGGTCGATGACCTGACCGTGGCCCATGCGCATACCGGCGCGCGCCTTGGGCAAGAGATAAGGGGCGTTGCTCATGCTTTCCATGCCGCCAGCGACGATGACGTCGGCACTACCGGCGGCGAGCATGTCGTGGGCGAACATCGCGGCACGCATGCCGGAGCCGCACATCTTGTTGACGGTGGTCGCACCGGCTGCGAGCGGCAGCCCGGCACCGAGCGACGCCTGACGCGCAGGCGCTTGCCCTTGACCTGCGGGCAGCACGCAGCCCATCACGACTTCGTCGACCTGCTCCGGCTTCAGGCCGGCGCGTTCGACGGCTGCACGAATGGCGGCGGCACCGAGTTGGGGCGCGGCGACATCGCCGAATACCCCTTGCAGGCCGCCCATCGGCGTGCGGGCGGCGGAAACGATGACGATCGGGTCTTGTTGCATGGCAATCTCCATAAAAGGGGTTGCGTGGCTGACGCTGCGTCCTTGCGGACCGGTGCGTCAGCCCCGAATATCCAATGCTTCAATCTTCCGTCGTCCACGCGCCCGCTTGCACGCCTGAGTTGGCCTAAGCGATCAGGTGCGTGGATGACGTAATTCGGCCATCGCTTCCACGCAGCGATCATAGATACGCGGCAGGGATTCGAGGCTATTCACCGACATGCGCAGGTCGCGCACCAGACCGTCGCGCAGGCCGTACACCCAGCCGTGCACCGTGACCGGTTGGTTGCGGGCCCAGGCGTCGCGCAGGACGGTGGTGTGACAAATATTCACGACCTGTTCGATGGCGTTCAACTCGCACAGTCGATCGTGACGGGCGTCGCGCGAGGGCAGCGCGTCGATCTGGTCGACGTGGCGCTCATAGACGTCGCGCACATGGCGCAGCCAGTTATCGACGAGGCCCATCTTCGCGCCGTCCAGTGCTGCGCCCACACCGCCGCAGCCGTAGTGGCCGACGACCATGATGTGACGCACTTTCAGCACTTCGACGGCGAACTGCAACACCGACAGGCAGTTCAGGTCGCTGTGCACCACCACGTTCGCAATATTGCGGTGGACGAACACTTCGCCCGGCGCCAGTCCGGTGATCTGGTTCGCTGGCACGCGCGAATCCGAGCACCCGATCCAGAGGTATTCCGGGGTCTGTAGCTTGGCCAGTCGCTCGAAAAACGCGGGATCTTCCGCGTTCACGCTGGCAACCCAGGCGCGGTTGTTATCGAGCAGATGGATGAGAGGTTGGTCTTTGTCTTCGGTCATGATCGTGTCATCCGGCGGGCTTGTCGTGAGCTGGGAGGCGTCAATGGCGAGGAAGTCCGGCGCTCAGGCGGCTGCCGCGCGAGGCGGAGCGGCCGAAGCACCTGAATCCGTGATGCCGCGGGCGGCACCGTAGCGATTGACGAAACGCAGCGAGACATCGTACGGATAGAAGTCGTGCATCTGTCCGGCTCGCACCCGATCCTGAAAGCCTTGCCACAGGTCGGGGTCGAAGAAATCCGGATGATGCTGGCTCAGATAGCGCCGCACGCGTGCATCGCCCGTCAGAAACGTCTCAAACGTCTGCGGAAACACGTCGTGCGGGCCTACACGGTACCAGACTTCCCCCGACATCGCCTCTTCTTCGTTACGCGGTTCCGGCACTCGACGGATGTGGCAATCCGTCAGATATTCCAGTTCGTCGTAATCGTAGAAAACCACCCGGCCGTGACGCGTCACACCGAAATTCTTGTACAGCATGTCGCCCGGAAACACGTTCGCCGCCATCAGCTCCTTGATCGCATTACCGTATTCGCGCATGGCGTGGTCCACCTGGTCGTCCGAGGCGGACTGCAGCCACAGATTGAGCGGCGTCATGCGGCGCTCGATGTAGCAGTGGCGGATCACCAGCGCGTCGCCGTCGAATTCGAGCAGCGAGGGCACTTCGGTGCGGAGCTGGGCGAGCAGGGCGTCGTCGAAGCGCGAGAGCGGGAAGGCGACGCTGGAGAACTCCAGCGTGTCGGCCATTCGGCCCACGCGATCGTGCTGCTTGACCATCAGATACTTCGCTTTCACCTGTTCGCGTGTCGTCTCCTTGGGCGGCGCGAAGCGCTCGCGAATCAGCTTGAAGACGTACGGATACGAGGGCAGCGTAAACACCAGCATCACCAGTCCGGGAATGCCCGGTGCGCTTACGAACTTGTCGCTCGAATGCTTCAGGTGATGCAGAAAATCGCGATAGAACAGATTCTTGCCGTGTTTCTGCAAGCCGACCGACGTATAGATCTCGGCCTTCGGCTTTCCCGGCATGATCGTGCGCAAAAACTGCACGTAGGCCGACGGCACCTCCATGTCGACCATGAAATACGCGTGCGAGAAGCTGAACATCACGCGCAGTTGCTCGCCGCGCAGCAGGGCGGCGTCGAGCGCCAGCTTGCCGTGGTCGTCGTGCATGATCGGGACGGCGAATGGCGTCGTGGTATCGCCGTTCACGATGCGTCCCACGATATACGCCGCCTTGTTGCGGAAGAACAGCGACGCCAGCACGTGAATCTGGAAATTCGGCGCAGCATCGAACGTGCCGAACGCCTCTTCGATGGCGCGCATCACATAACCCACGTCACGCGGCAGATCGGCGAACGGGCGCTTTAGCTGGAAATTCGTGACGATGCGCGCGAGCGTGGCAGCCATGCCGTCCTGCGCGGGATAGTAGACGCGGTACGTCGGCTTCGCGGCGGGTGCGTCGTTCTCGATGTACTCCGTCGCCACGGCGGGGCGCACGAAGATGAAGCGGTTATTGAAGTACGAGCGATGCAGGATCTTGCAGCACACCGAGTTGAAAAACGTCTCGGCGAGTTCCGGCTGACGATGCTCCGTGAGCAAGCCGATGTAATGCAGCTTCACTTGTTGCCAGACATCGTCGTCGAGCGACTGCGCGTCGAACTCGTCTTCCAGCGTCACGATGCATTCGCGCACGCGCTCGTCGTAATAGGCGATGCGGTCGCGCTGGAGCTTCTGGAGGCCTATGAAGTCACCGGCTTCGAAACATGCCTGCGCCGCGACACATACCTCGCGGAAGATGCGGTAATGCTTGTCGAAGCCGTCCAGCATCGTGCGGGCGACGTCGAAAGCAAACTGCGACGACAGGAGTTTCGGGAAGTGATTCATACCGGTCGGGACAGGCGCAGGGCGAGGCTTGTGACGATTGTAGCGCCGCTGCCTGTGCCTGAATGTCCGTCAGTTTTTTGGGCTTTCCTTGGGGTTACATCGTCTCGGAGAACAGTTCGCGGCCGATCAGCATGCGGCGGATCTCCGACGTGCCTGCGCCGATCTCGTACAGCTTGGCGTCGCGCCACAGGCGGCCGACCGGATACTCGTTGATATAGCCGTTGCCGCCGAGAATCTGGATCGCCTCACCGGCCATCCACGTGGCCTTTTCCGCCGTGTAGAGAATCACGCCCGCGCAATCCTTGCGCACCTGACGCACGTGATCGCTGCCCAGAGATTCCAACTGACGGCCGACGGCGTACAGATACGCGCGGCTTGCCTGAAGGATCGTGTACATGTCGGCGACCTTGCCCTGAATCAGCTGGAATTCGCCGATGGACTGACCGAACTGCTTGCGGTCGTGGATGTACGGCACGACCACGTCCATGGCGGCCTGCATGATGCCGATAGGACCGCCTGCGAGCACGGCGCGCTCGTAGTCCAGACCGCTCATCAGCACCTTTACGCCACCGCCGACCTGACCCAGCACGTTCTCTTCCGGCACTTCCACGTTCTCGAACACCAGTTCGCCTGTGTGCGAGCCGCGCATGCCGAGCTTGTCGAGCTTTTGCGCGACCGAGAAGCCCTTCATGCCTTTCTCGACGATGAAGGCCGTCATGCCACGTGCACCGGCTTCGATGTCCGTCTTGCCGTAGACCACCAGCGTGTCGCAGTCCGGGCCGTTCGTGATCCACATCTTCGTGCCGTTGAGCACGTAGCGGTCGCCGCGTTTCTCGGCGCGCAGCTTCATGCTGACGACGTCCGAGCCGGCGTTCGGCTCGCTCATGGCGAGGGCGCCCACGTGTTCGCCCGACACCAGCTTCGGCAGGTACTTCGCCTTTTGCGCGGCCGTGCCGTTGCGGTGAATCTGGTTCACGCACAGATTCGAGTGTGCGCCGTACGACAGACCGATTGAGGCGGACGCGCGTGAGATTTCTTCCATCGCGATCATGTGGCCCAGATAGCCCATGTTCGCGCCGCCGTACTCTTCGGAGACCGTCATGCCGAGCACGCCGAGGTCGCCCATCTTGCGCCAGAGGTCCATCGGGAACTGGTCGGTGCGATCGACCTCAGCGGCGCGCGGGGCGATCTCCTTCGAGGCGAAGTTCGCGACCGATTCGCGCAGCATGTCCAGGTCTTCGCCGAGCATGAAATTGAGGCCGGGCAACGTCGTCATGACACAGTCTCCAGAGGTGGCGCGTGGCGGGTCGGCCCGCGCGTATGTTCGATGGTGCTTGAAGGTGCTTGGTAAGCGGTATTAAGCGATATTGAAGCGGTGCTGCGGCAGTCGTTCGTCAGGCAGACGGATTAGGTGCCAGCACGAAAAGCGTTTGCTGCATGAGGGCGCAGAGCGTCCATTTACCGTTATCGATGGCGAACAGTTCGGCCGTGGCGACGATGAGCGTGCGTCCGGATTTGACGACCTGACCGCGTCCGATCAGTGTATCGCCCTTGCCGGGCGCGAGAATGTTCAGTTTGTATTCGGCGGTGACCAGTTCCTGATCGGGCGAGATGCGTGTGTAGCCTGCGTAACCGCCAGCCGAATCAGCGATGGCGCCGATGACGCCGCCGTGGAAATAGCCGAGCTGTTGATTCACTTTGTCCGAGAACGGCAGCGAAATCTCGCAAAATCCGTCGGCGATATGCGTGAGTTGTGCGCCCCAGTGGGTCATGACGCCTTGTTTGTCGAAGCTGGCGCGGATTTTCGCGTCGACGGCGGGGGCGACGGGAGCGGCATGGGCAGCGTGAGACGAAGGGACGTTGTGCATGATCGGCAGGGGCGCGAGCGGCTGAAAAGCCAGATTCGCAGATACTACTTAACGTTTACGTAAACGTAAAGTAAGGACTTTCCTGAGTCGGGGAAAAGAACTGGGCGCGCAGCCAAACGGGGAGGTGGGGAAATAGATGGGCGGGGATCGGTGCTGCCCTGACGCAGTGACTTTCAGGTGGAACGGAGTCAGAGTAGTGCCGATTCCCGCGGCCCTGGGGGTGGGACAGGGCCGGGGGAGGTTGGAGCGGGGTGTGGTGCTAAAAAGTTAGTGAGAAGCCGCAGCGGCCTTAACCCGTCGAGCGGAGGGAGGCGCGGTTTCACCGGCAGCCTCAAGCAAGGCGAGGCATTGCGCTTCGTGCTGGGAGACTTCATCGAGCGTGGCGTGGAGGTCTTCGAGCTGCTGCTCCAGCACCTGACGGTGTTGAGCGAGCGTGTCGAGAAACACCTTCAACTGCGGCACAGTGTCCTTGGGCGACTCGTAGAGATCGAGAATCGTCTTGATTTCGGAGAGCGTGAGGCCGAGGCGTTTGCCGCGCAGTGTGAGCTTCAGGCGCGTGCGGTCCTGTCCGGTGTAGACGCGGTGACGTCCGCCGGGGCCTTCTCGGGCAGGCGTGAGCAGACCCTGATCCTCATAAAAGCGGATCGCGCGGGGCGTGATGTCGAACTCGCGGGCGAGGTCGGTGATCGTGTATGTGAGCATCGGATCGGCAGGGGATCGGATTAGCAAGTTTAAGCGGGTGCTTACCATTGCAGATAGAATTGCCGTTTACGTTAGCGTCAACTTGCATCGTATGCAATCGGTGATGGCGTCAACCTGACAACAAGAGAACAAGCCCATCTGGAGCGTGGCCCCCGTGAATGCCCTTGAACAGCAACTGAACTATCCCCTTGGCGATTTCCTGCCCGACGGCGGCACCGTGCACGAAGTCGTGCCGGGCGTCTTCTGGGTGCGCATGCCGCTGCCGTTCGTGCTCGATCACATCAACCTGTGGTTGTTGCGCGATGAAGTCGATGGGGTGAAGGGCTGGACGGTCGTCGATTGCGGGATCACGCATCCGCAGATCAAGGCTTACTGGGAGCAGGTGTTCGACAGCGCGCTCGGCGGCGAGCCGGTGCTGCGGGTTGTCGTCACGCACTGCCACCCGGACCACCTCGGCCTCGCGCACTGGATCTGCAAGGGCGGCGACAAACAGCGCTGGCAAGCGCGGCTCGCCATGTCGCTCGGCGACTATGCGTGGGGACGTCTCATGTCCGAGGGCGACAACAACAATGCCGCCAACGCTGGCGGTGAGTTTGCCGTCGCGCACTTCATCGCGCATGGTCTCGCTGACGAAGCCATGATCGACCAGATTCGCAATCGCAAGTCGTACTTCAGCGACCTCGTGCCCGAAGTGCCGTCGCGCTACTACCGTCTCAAGGATGGCGACACGCTGCGCATCGGCGGCAGCGACTGGCGTCTGATCGCGGGCTATGGTCACTCGCCCGAGCATATGGCGCTGTACTCCGAGCAGCACAACGTGCTCATCTCCGGCGATATGGTGCTGCCGCGTATCTCCACCAACGTCAGCGTCTTCGATATCGAGCCGGAAGCCAACTCGCTGCAACTGTTCCTCGATTCGCTGGGCGTTTATCTGGATCTGCCTGCCGACTGCCTCGTGCTGCCGTCGCACGGCCGACCGTTCACGGGCTTGCACACGCGCATTCGTCAACTTCGCGATCACCATGCCGCGCGCTTGCAGGAAGTGCGCGACGCCTGTGCGAAGTCGCCGCAAAGCGCGGGCGACATCGTGCCCATCATGTTCCATCGCAAGCTCGATGCGCACCAGACCACCTTCGCGATGGGCGAAGCACTGGCACACTTGCACATGCTGTGGCGTTTGGGCGAACTTAAGCGCGAGCGCGATGCCCAGGGTGTCTGGCGCTTCTCGCCTGTGTGAGGATCGCGTCGGCGCCTAAGCGGCTGACGTAAGCGAAGATAAAAACGCCCCGGAGACGATAGCCTCCGGGGCGTTTTGCATCGTAGGGTGGCAAACGCGTCGCCAGTGAACTCAGGCGTGCTGCGCCGATGCTTGAACGTTGCGTCCTTCGCGACCGAGCAGACCGTACGTCACGAGACTGATCGCGACGGTCATCAGAATGTAGTACGCCGGGGCGAGCGGATTCTGCGTGACCTTGATCAGGTACGTGATCCAGAACGGCGCGAGGCCGCCGAAGAGCATCACCGAAACGTTGTACAGAATCGAGACGCCCGTCGAGCGCACGCCGACCGGGAACACTTCCGTGACGGCCGTCGGGAACGCGCCCCACACGAAGCCCATGCACACCGCCGGAAGGATCTGCGCGAGCAGCAGATTGCCCATCGACGGCGAACCGTGCAGACGCGTGAACATCCAGAACGACGTCAGACCGTAGAGCAGCACGAACAGCAAAATCAGCGGCTTGCGGCCGACACGATCCGAAATCCATCCCGTGAGCGGGCAGAGCGCAGCGATCAGCATCGCGGCAATGAACGTCGACAGGCTGGCGGAACCTTGCGTTAGACCGAGTTGCTTGACGGCGTAAATCGGCGTGTAGATCAGCGTGACGTAGAACGACGTCGTGGCCGCCACCGTCAGACCGAAGCCCGCGATGAGCGCGCGGTAGTGCTTCGAGAAGACATCGGAGAGCGGCGTGCGGCGCGTCGGTTCGCGTGTCGCGGCGTAGGCCAGAAACTCCGGCGACTCCGTCATGCGGCGCCGAATGTAGAAGCCCACCGGCCCGATCAGAATCCCGAACAGGAACGGCAGACGCCAGCCCCACGATTCGAGCGCTTCTTTCGACAGACCCGTCGTGAGGACGTAAGCGCACAACCCGGCAAGTGCCACGGCCAGCGCCTGCGAGCACATCTGGAAACTGCCGTAGAAGCCGCGCAGATTCGGCGGCGAGAACTCGATCAGCATGGCCGTCGAGCCGCCGAATTCGCCACCTGCCGAGAAGCCCTGAATCACGCGGGCCAGCAGGATCAGCAACGGGGCCGCGAAGCCGATGGTGGCGTACGTCGGTGCAATGCCGATCAGACCCGTGCCGAGTGCCATGAGCAGCACCATGACCGACAGCGCCGACTTGCGGCCCGCGCGGTCGGCGTACAGACCGAAGGCTAGCCCGCCGATGGGACGGAAGAAGAACGCCACGCCAAGCGACGCCACGCTCGCGAGCAGCGACGTCGTATCGTTATCCGCAGGGAAGAAGAGTTTCGCGATGACTACCGCGAAGAGACCGTAAACCGTGAAGTCGAACCACTCGAACGCGTTGCCCAGGGTAGAACCGATCACCGCTTTGCGTCGCAGCGCCGGATCGATGACCGGCGTACCGGCGGGGGTTGTCTGCATGTGCCTCTCCTGCTTGGTTGGGAGTGCCGCAGTCGGATCGGTATGGACCGGCTTATCGCTACTATTGCCGTCTGCACACGCGTCCGCTCTATGGCGGCGAATCCGGTTTAACGTCGTGTATACCTCTGTTCAAGTTACACGAGCACTCTAACGCAGGTTTGGAATGCACCACAACGGGTCAAAATTACGACCGAATCTTGCGTGAGACGGCGTGTTTCTCGCATGGAATGCGAGAGCTGAGGTTTGCGGAGATGTCAGCGATTCCCCCGGCTGCCTTTCCATCGATAGTCGCGCTGACCGACCCAACGCCAGGTGCCGGTGGACGGATCGAACTCGTAGCCTGCCCGATACTCGCTCGTATAGCAGCCGCCCTTCTCGAGATAGCAGCGCTCGCGCAGGAAGTGCGCGGCGTCACGCGACGAACGGGGTTGAGCTGGCACGATGACGACCGGTGCTGGCTGCACGATGACGGGCGCGGGTCGAACCAAGGCAGGGGCGGGCGTCACGATGACAGGGGCGGGGTGAACCACTGCGGGGGCCGGTGTCACGATGACGGGCGCAGGTTGAACGATGGCCGGTGCCGGGCCGACGATGACGGGGGCAGGTCGGACGTATGAGGATGGCGGTCCGAAGACCTGCCAGTTGCCCGGATCTGCTGCAGCGCAACCCGTCAGGATCGCTGCAGCCGTGAGTCCGGCGAGACGCATTGTGAAGCGAGAGAGGATGGCATTCATGAGGGCACCGCGCGTTAAGAAGGCGGGGCACTCTAACGCGCGGGGTCATGTATTTCCCCGCTTCGTCCTGCATTTTGGGGGATGTCCGAGTCAGCTTTTCCGGTCTTTCGCTGCATCGCGTGCTTGCCGCTGCGCCATCGTCGGCTTGCGCGGGGCGCGGGCGAACAGCATGTCGTACAGCCAGCGTGGCAGGCATCGCATCCCAAAGGCTGCAACACCCATCTGCCACGGCAGCACAGCGAAGCGCTTGCGGCGCGCAATGGCCGCTGCCGCCTTGCGTGCGAACTTGTCCGAGTCCATCAGGAACGGCATCGGGAACGGATTACCGTCGGTCATCGGTGTGCGGATGTAGCCCGGCGCAATCGTCACGACAGCCACCTTGTCTGCGCGCAGCTCGACGCGCAGGCTTTCGAGATACGTCATCGCCGCCGCCTTGGAGGCGCTGTACGCGCCATGCCCCGGCAGACCGCGCACACCGGCCACGCTACCGATGCCCACAAGCGTGCCGCGCTTGCGCTGACGCATCGGACCCACGAAGGGGCTGAACGTCGCGACCATCGCCGTCCAGTTGGTGTCCATGACGGATGCGAAGTGCGGCAGGTCCGCAGGGTCTTCCGTGTTCACACCGTGGCTAATGCCAGCGTTAGCGATCACGATGTCCGGCACGCCGTGACGCGCCATGAAGTCTTCCGCCGCAGCACGCAACGCGAGGGCGTCACGCACGTCGAGCGCGTAGCAATGCACGGCATGCGGATGCGGCAACGTGGCGGCGAGATCGGTCAGCTTGTCGCCACGGCGTCCGACGAGCCCGAGAATCGCGCCCTGCGCCGCGTAGTGACGCGCGAGCGCCTGCCCCAGCCCGCTGGACGCGCCGGTGATGAAAACCTTCGGTGATGTCGTATGTGCTGCCATTGTCGCCATAGAACGCAAAAGCCCGGCCGGGGCCGGGCTTCAGGAGCCGCGAAGCTTACATCTTCTTCGCGCGGATCTGGTTGATGATCGAGTCGGCCGTCTTGAGCGCCGCATCGAACGTCTGCTGCTCGGTCGTCGCCGGTTTGCCCTGCTTTTGCAGCGCGTCGCCCGAGGTGGCCGGGGAGACGAGGTACTTGCCCTGGATCGCGATCGTCGGCACGCCGTCGATCTTGTAATCCTGCCAGGTCTTGTTGGCCGTCTTCACACCGTTGTCGACACCGAAGCTCTTGTACGTGTCGAGGTACTTTTGCTTGTCGACGCCCAGCGTGGCCAGGAAATCGGCTTGCTGATCGGCAGTCAGCAGGTAGTTGTGCTTGACGTGGATTTCGTTGAAGACCTTCGGCGTGAGCTCTGCATCCTTACCCATGGCCACGAGCGCGAGGTACATGCGCGTGTGCGGCTCGAAACGGCTCTGGAAGGCGACCGGCACGCGCTTGAACACGACGTCCTTGCCCTGCGCCTTGACCCACTTCTCCAGCGACGGCTCCAGCGCATTGCAATGCGGGCAGCCATACCAGAAGAACTCGGTCACTTCGATCTTGCCCGGACCCGCCGTCAGCGGTTGCTGCGAAATCGTCAGGTAGTCGGTCCCCGCGACCGGCGCTTCAGGCGACGCCGAGGCGACACCCGAGAGGAAACCGAAAGAAATCAGAACGGCACCAAGAAGTTTTTTCATGATCTTTGTATAGGAGTGAGACCAACACGCCGGTTTGTCCATCGTCGGTGAGCGGCGCGCCAGCAAAACCATATCCCGGATTCAGCCAAATTAGCTAGTGCGTATGACCGGCGATGTCTCGCCGGGTTCAACGTCTCGCCAGCGTGGATGCCGCCGGGCCCCCAATGATGCAGGCTTTTGCGAATCCGTGCCGAGCGGCGCTGAACGAGCGCTCAGACAGTGCCCATGCGGTGCGGCAGAAACAAAAGGCGTTGCCTTTGTGGGGCAACGCCTTTCGCGTTCATTGCTTCGTGAAGCGGATCACTGCCGTGTCGTACCCGCCATCCTGCAGGCGTTGACGCACGTGATTCATTTCATCGAGCTTGCCGTACGGGCCGAGGCGCACGCGGTAGAGCGTGAGACCGTTGGCGTCGCGCTGCGTGACCTTCGCTTCGAAGCCCGAGAGGGCCAGCTTGGCGCGCAGTTGCTCGGCGTCGGTCTGCGACTTGAATGCGCCGACTTGCAGGTAGTAACCCGTGCTGGCGTTATCCGTGGCGCTCGCGGGCGGCGTGGTCGGCGGGGCGACCGGCACCGTCGACTTGCCGTTGAGGATGTCGGCTGGCGAGGGCTTCGTCGGCGCGGGCGCCGTCGGTGCCGAGGCGGTCGGCGGTGTCACCGGCGTCACCGGATTGCCCGGCACGAGCGGCGACGTTTCGGCTGCCGAGGGCGCTTCCGGCGCGGTGGAACCCGATGCGGCGCCCGGCAGCGGCGTGCGCGGCTGGAGCGACTTGTTCGGGTCTGGCGCCTGCGCGGCCGGTGAGTTCTCGGCCGGACGCGGCGGCGTCTTTTCGACGAACGGGGTTGGCGTCTTCGTAATGTAGAGCGCGACGACGACGGCAACGGCCAGCCCAACGATCAGGCCGAGCACGATGCCCAGAAAAGTACCGCCCCGCTGGCGGGGTGGTCGACGTGTATATGCCATCGAGTCGATTCCGTCCTTACAGAGTTCCGATGCGTTTGCCGTTCGGAGTGGTTGGATAACTTACATCTTGGCCGGGGCCGACACGCCCAGCACGGCAAGCCCGTTGCGCAGCACCTGACGCGTCGCCGCGAGCAGCGCCAGACGCGCATGCTTCACGGTCTCGTCGTCGACCAGCACGCGATCCGAGTTGTAGAAGGAGTGGAACGCACCCGCCAGATCCCGCAGATAGAAGGCCACGGCGTGCGGCGCAAGTTCCTCGGCGGCACGCGTGAGCATGTCCGGGTACTCGGCGAGCAGTTGCAGCAGCGCGAGCGCGCGTTCGCTGTCGAGCGGCGCGAGGTCGGTGTTCGCCAGCGACGCTTCGTCACCCGCCCACTGCGTGAGGATCGAGCAGATGCGCGCGTGGGCGTACTGCACGTAATACACCGGGTTTTCGTCGTTCTGCTTGAGCGCGAGATCCACGTCGAACACGAATTCCGTGTCCGCTTTGCGCGAAATTAGGAAAAACCGCACGGCGTCGCGGCCACGGCGCAGGGCGTCTTCACGCTCGGCGGGGTCCGTCACCGGCGTTTCTGCCGTAATGCCGCCCGACCATTCGATCAGATCGCGCACCGTCACGTAGCTGCCTGCACGCTTGGAGATCTTCACCTCTTCGCCATTGCGCATGACGGTGACCATCTTGTGCAGCACGTAGTCGGGGTAGCCCTTCGGAATGCCGATGCCCAGTGCTTGCAGACCGGCGCGCACACGGGCGATGGTGCCGTGGTGGTCCGAGCCCTGCACGTTGATGACCTGATGGAAGCCACGGTCCCACTTGCGGGTGTGATACGCGACGTCCGGCACGAAGTACGTGTAGGTGCCGTCGGACTTGCGCATCACGCGGTCCTTGTCGTCGCCGTAATCGGTCGTGCGCAGCCACAGCGCGCCTTCCTGTTCGTACGTGACACCTGCATCGATGAGCGCCTGCACCGTGCGCTCGACGCTGCCGTCGGCGTACAGGGACGATTCGAGGTAGTACTGATCGAAGATGACGCCGAACGTTTGCAGATCGATGTCTTGCTCGCGACGCAGATAGGCCACGGCGAAGGCGCGGATCGAATCGATGTCTTCGACGCTGCCGCTGCCCGTGACGGGTGCGCCGTCGGAGGCCTGCACCGTCTTGCCAGCGAGGAAGTCCTGCGCGATGTCGCCGATGTAGTCGCCGTTGTAAGCCGATTCCGGCCATTCGGCGTCGCCCGGCTTGAAGCCGCGGGCGCGTGCCTGCACGGAAGTGGCGAGCGTCTGGATCTGCACACCGGCGTCGTTGTAGTAGAACTCGCGATGTACCGGGCGGCCTTGCGTGCCGAGCAGTGCCGAGATCGTGTCGCCGAGCGCGGCCTGACGGCCGTGACCCACGTGCAGCGGGCCGGTCGGGTTGGCCGAGACGAACTCGACGAGCACCGGGGCGGCTTCGTTGCTGGCGGCGCGACGGCCGAAGGCTGCGCCCTCGGTCAGGATCGCGCGCGCGACCGATTGCTTGGTGGCATTGGCCAGACGCAGGTTGATGAAGCCTGGACCGGCGATTTCGACGGCGTCGACGAGGCCCTTGGCGCGGGCGTCGGCGAGGATGGCGTCGGCAATCTTTTGGGCCAGTTCGCGCGGGTTGGCGCGCAACGGCTTGGCGAGCTGCATGGCCACGTTACAGGCCAGATCGCCGTGGGCGGCCACTTTGGGGCGTTCGAGCAGGATGACGGGCGCGGCAGGCGCGGTGCCGTCTGCGGGCATCAAACCGGCGACGACGTCGCCGATCAGCGCGACGAGAGCATTCTTTTGTGCGGGTAGCATTGGCGGGTGTTTCGGGTGCGTCCGGACGCGTCCGGACAGGCAATTGAATCGTCAGCACCGGATTTTAACAGGTGTATGATGAAGTCACGGTGCCCGCCGGTACCCCTCATTGCGTAACAGGCTCACTCAGGCCACACTCAGGTGCCACGCAAGCGCCACGCGGCCATCGGGCAGACGACAGGCCGTGGAGGTTCGGGGCGGCGGTGGTGATAACTCGAAAAGGGAGCCAAACATGATGGTAACGTTTAAGGCGCACTCATCGCCCACGATCAACATGCTCGAGAATCTCGCGCAATTGCTGCTGGGTATCGTCGGCAAGAAGCTAGGTGAGCGCGGCGCGATCGGGGCGGACGAAACAGGCGACGCTATCGCCAAGCTGGAAGCCGCGATTGCGGAAGATAAAGCCGCAGCCGACAAGGACAGCGAGGGCAAGAAGTCCGAGGACCGCGACGAGGACAATCGTCTGCGCCTCTCGCAACGGGCCTATCCGCTGCTGAACATGCTCAAGGAAGCGCACGCCGAAGGCTGTGCGGTGGCGTGGGAAGTGTGAGCGCCAGATAGTCGTAAGGCGTCGCAGACAGCATCGTCTGCACAGGGTACGAAAAAAAGCAGGCCGCGAATCGCGGGCCTGCTTTTTTTTATGTGCTGCGGGAAACGATCGGACCGGGCCGCCCCCGGGCGAGGGGTTTGAATCAGGCCACGAGGGCCTGAGCAGTGGCGGCGCGGGTGCCGGTCCGTGCGACGCGACGTCTCACGCTACGACGTCCGCGCTCGACGTTGGCCCCGCTGGATGCCCGCTTACTGGGCCTTGCCCGGTGCGTTATCCGGCGCGTTGGTCGCACCGTTACCGGTGTTACCGTTGCTCGGCGTCTTCTTGGTGCTGTGACGCGGCTTCTGGGCCTTCGAGTTCGGGTGCGGATCCGACGGCGTCATCGTTTGAGCGCCCGGTGTCGGGGCCGACTGACGCGCATTCGGGTTCGCCTGGCTAGGCATCGTGGCAGACGGGTCCGTCGTCGTGCCGCCGCCAGGACCGGCAGCGCCACCGCCCGCAGAGCCTTGAGCGAAACTCAGTGCCGAAGCACCGGCGAGGGTCAGGGCAGCAACCGAAATAATCAGCTTCTTCATCAGATGGACTCCTTTGCTTTGCGTTGCACTGGGTAGGAACGTCTTTCGTGCAAGCATCACTTGCGTTAGTGAGATTCCAGTCTAAGAAGCCGCGACGTGCGGTGCTGTAAGGGTTTGTAATTGAATGTAATTCGGCTTTTTTCTAGGCCATTTCCCGCGCACGTACGTGGGAGGCGACCCGCCACATTCGTTTGTTAGTTAGTCATCCGAACGGCTTGACCAGAACACCTGATTCACGCCGGGCAGCGTTTCGAGATGGTCGGTGAGGGCGTCGAGTTCGCCTGCCTTGACGGCCGTCGGCAACAGCAGCGCTTCGATTTCGACTTCTGCTTCGCCAAACGGATGGATGTCGAGCGCGCGTACCGGATAGTTCGACGCTTCGAGCCACGCTTCCACCTTGTCGAGCACTTCACGCTGCGTAGTGCGGGCGCAGATGACGGACAACGCATAGGTGGCTTCCGACGTCGCCTCGTTAATCGGCGCGCGGTTGATGCGGTTCACGACCGGGCGCAGCAGCGTGTTGGCGGCGAGCACGAAGAACGCCACGACGACCGCTTCGACGATCAGGCTCGCCCCGGCAGCGGCCCCTACGGCGGCCGAGCCCCACAGCGTGGCGGCGGTATTCAGGCCGCGCACGGACGCGCCGTCCTTCATGATCGCGCCCGCGCCGAGGAAGCCGACGCCCGACACCACATACGCAATCACACGTGTATCGCCTGGCATGAGCCGCATTGAAAGATCGACGAAGGCCGCAGCACCGACGGCCACGAGCACGTTGGTACGCAAACCCGCCGTACGCTGACGCACTTGCCGTTCCACGCCGATGATCGTGCCGAGCACGAACGCGACGAACAGCGAGATGAGCGTGTTGAGCAGCGGGAGGAGATGGAAATTCTGGAAGCTGTTCAGTGCTTGCATGGAACGTCTCGACTTGAGGCGGCTGACATGGGCGGATGCAACGGGCCAGGCGGGCATGTTGCGCCGCCGCATTATGGCATTGGGTTCTGACGGACGGAAGTCATCCCGCCGGAATGGCGTTGGGGTATCGCACGGCGAAACATGGGGCAGGTAGGGCAGATAGGGCACGTAGCCCAGAAGGGGAGGCGGTGAAACCGACCGGCCATCGGACGTCACGTTCGACGATGGCCGGTCTTGAATACAGCGTTGTTACGACAGTTGCGGTGCCAGCAGGCGTCGCGCCGTCGCTTCGTCCACACCGGTGCGTTCCATGAAGTCTTCGACCTGATCGGGACTGATCTTGCCGACGCTGAAGTACGTGCTGTCCGGATGCGACAGGTAGAAGCCCGACACGCTCGCCGCAGGCAGCATGGCGAGCGATTCCGTCACGCTCATGCCGATTTCATGCGCTTGCAGATAGTGGAACATCGGCCCCTTGACCGAGTGCTCGGGGCAGGCCGGGTAGCCCGGTGCAGGGCGGATGCCGACGTACTGTTCCTTGATGAGCGCATCGTTGTCGAGCTGTTCGTCGCTCACGTAGCCCCAGAAGTCGCGGCGCACGCGCGCGTGCATGCATTCGGCGAACGCTTCGGCCAGCCGGTCGGCCAGCGCCTTGAGCATGATCGCGCTGTAGTCGTCGTGCGTGGCAAGGAAGCCCGCTTCTTTCGCGTCGACGCCAAGCCCTGCCGTCACGGCAAACACGCCGATGTAGTCGGCCACACCGCTGTCCTTGGGGGCGACGAAGTCGGCCAGCGAGCGGTTCGGGCGACGCACGCCGTCCACCACCGGACGCTCGGTCTGCTGACGCAGGTTGTGCCACGTGAACGCCACTTCCGAGCGCGACTCGTCCGTGTAGATCTCGATGTCGTCGTCATTGACGACGTTTGCGGGCAGCATCGCGATCACACCGTTGGCGGTCAGCCAGCGGCCCTTGATCAGGCGGTCGAGCATCTCTTTGCCATCGGCGAACACGCGTGTTGCCGACTCGCCGACGATCTCGTCCTTGAGAATCGCGGGGTACGGACCGGCGAGGTCCCACGTCTGGAAGAACGGACCCCAGTCGATGAATTCGGCCAGCTCGGCCAGATCGTAATTCTTGAACACGCGACGGCCGATGAACTTCGGCTTGGGCGGCACGTAGCTCGACCAGTCGATCTTGTACTTGTTCTCGCGCGCGGTCGCGAGCGACACCATCGGCGTGGCCTTGCGGTTCGCGTGCTGCTGACGCACGCGTTCGTAATCCGTCTTCACGTCGGCGAGATAACGCTCGGCCGCTTCGTCGGAGAGCAGGTTCGACGCCACGGACACGGAGCGCGACGCGTCCGGCACGTAGATCACCGGACCTTCGTAGTTCGGGGCAATCTTCACGGCCGTGTGCACGCGCGAGGTCGTGGCACCGCCGATGAGCAGCGGAATGTTGCGCAGACGGAAGTAGTCGTCGCGCTGCATTTCTGCGGCGACGTAAGCCATCTCTTCGAGACTCGGCGTGATCAGGCCCGACAGACCGATGATGTCCGCGCCTTCTTCCTTTGCCTTGGCGAGAATTTCGGCGCAGGGCACCATCACGCCCATGTTGACGACTTCGAAGTTATTGCACTGAAGCACCACGGTGACGATGTTCTTGCCGATATCGTGCACGTCGCCCTTGACCGTGGCGATCACGATCTTGCCCTTGGAGCGGACGTCTTCACCGGCGGCGGCCATGCGCGCCTTCTCTTCTTCGATGAACGGCACCAGGTGCGCCACGGCCTGCTTCATCACGCGCGCGCTCTTCACGACCTGCGGCAGGAACATCTTGCCCGCACCGAACAGATCGCCCACGACGTTCATGCCGTCCATGAGCGGGCCTTCGATCACCTGAATCGGACGGCCGCCCGCGTCGAAAATCTTCTGACGCACTTCCTCGGTGTCTTCGACGATGAAGGTCGTAATGCCGTGCACCAGCGCGTGGGCGAGGCGTGCCTCGACCGGCTGATTGCGCCACTCCAGATTCTCTTCGCGCTTGGCCGCGCCGCCCTTGAAGCGGTCGGCGATTTCCAGCAGACGCTCGGTGCTGTCGTCGCGACGGTTGAGCACCACGTCTTCCACGCGTTCGCGTAGCTCGGGGTCGAGGTTCTCGTACACGCCGAGCTGACCGGCGTTGACGATGCCCATGTCCATGCCCGCCTGAATCGCGTGGTACAGGAACACGGTATGGATGGCCTCGCGCACGAGGTCGTTGCCACGGAACGAGAACGAGACGTTCGACACGCCGCCGCTGATCTTCGCACCGGGCAGGTGCTCCTTGATCCAGCGCGTGGCGTTGATGAAGTCGACCGCGTAGTTGTTGTGTTCCTCGATGCCGGTGGCGACCGCGAAGATGTTCGGGTCGAAGATGATGTCTTCGGGCGGGAAGCCGACTTCGTCGACCAGCACGCGATAGCTGCGCTGGCAGATTTCCGTCTTGCGGGCGTAGGTGTCGGCCTGACCCTGCTCGTCGAACGCCATCACGACGGCGGCGGCACCATAGCGGCGAATGCGCTTCGCGTGGTGCACGAACGCTTCGTGACCTTCCTTGAGCGAGATCGAGTTGACGATGGCCTTGCCCTGCACGCACTTCAGACCCGCTTCGATCACTTCCCACTTCGACGAGTCGATCATGATCGGCACGCGCGCGATATCCGGCTCGGACGCGATCAGGTTCATGAAGCGAACCATCGCGGCCTTGGAGTCGAGCATGGCCTCGTCCATGTTGATGTCGATGACCTGCGCGCCGTTCTCGACCTGCTGGCGGGCGACCGCGAGCGCTTCGTCGAACTGGCCGTTCAGGATCATGCGTGCGAACGCTTTCGAACCGGTGACGTTGGTCCGCTCACCGACGTTCACGAAAAGCGTGCCCTCGCCGATGTTGAAAGGCTCAAGGCCCGACAGGCGCATCGGCGGGACCGGCGCATTGAGAGACGTTTGGCTCATGGGGCAATCCGTTCTGTATTAGATGTTCGCGTCGGCGTCGATGGCGTCATTGCGATACTGCGAGGGCCAGCGGCGCGGCTTGACGTCCGACAGCGCCTTCGCGATCTCGGCGATATGCTCCGGCGTCGTGCCGCAGCAGCCACCCGCCAGATTCACCAGACCCGCCTGCGCGAACTCGCGCAGCAGGCCGGACGTGACGTCGGGCGTTTCGTTGAAGCCCGTGTCGCTCATCGGGTTGGGCAAACCGGCGTTGGGGTAGACCGACACGTACGTGTTGCACAGCTTGGCCAGCTCGGCGATGTACGGACGCATGAGCGTCGCGCCGAGTGCGCAGTTCAGGCCGAACGTGAGCGGGCGCGCGTGACGCAGCGAATTCCAGAACGCCTCGACCGTCTGGCCGGACAGAATGCGCCCGGAGGCGTCCGTCACGGTGCCGGAGATCATGATCGGCAGAATCTCGCCGGTGTCCTCGAACAGTTCGTCGATGGCGAACAGTGCGGCCTTGGCATTGAGCGTGTCGAAGATGGTTTCGACGAGGAACAGATCCACGCCGCCTTCCATCAGCGACTTCGCCTGTGCGTAGTACGCGTCGCGCAGCTGGTCGAAGTCGACGTTGCGCGCGCCGGGGTCGTTCACATCCGGGCTGATGCTCGCGGTCTTGGGCGTCGGGCCGATGGCCCCGGCGGCAAAGCGCGGCTTGTCCGGCGTGCTGTACGCCGCGCAGGCTTCGCGCGCGAGACGTGCCGACTCGCGGTTCATCTCGTCGGCCAGGTCTTCCATGTGGTAGTCGCCCTGCGCGATCGTCGTCGCCCCGAAGGTGTTCGTCTCGAGGATGTCGGCACCGGCGGCCAGATACTTGCCGTGGATTTCGCTGATGACGTCCGGGCGCGTGAGCGAGAGCAACTCGTTGTTGCCCTTCACGTCGTGGGCGAAGTCGGCAAAGCGCTCGCCACGGTACTGCGCTTCGTTCAGCTTGTACTGCTGAATCATCGTCCCCATCGCGCCGTCCAGGATCAGGATGCGCTTCTCAAGCAGTGCGGGCAGCGCCTGACCGCGCGTGTATTGCAGTGCCGGTCGTGCGATCGAGGCGGATGGGGTTGCGGTGGTCATGGAGGACGTCGCCCTGGAGTGGCCGGAAAACCTATAATTGTAATGGTTTTCGCGCGTATCGCCGCGTGCCGCCGCCGGATGGGCGGGGCTGTCGGACGATCCGGCACTTTTCCGCCAACTTCTTGCCAGTGTTTGCCCAACGACATGGAATTCCTGCTCCCGAACGCCGCACACAAGTTCCTGCAAGCCAACGCCAACGCGCTGTTCGTCGACTGCCGCAGTGAGATCGAACATCTGTTCGTGGGCCACCCGGTGGGGGCGATCCACGTGGCCTGGAACGACGGCCCGGACTGGGAAGTCAATCCGCACTTCGTGCAGAGCGTGCGCAAGCTGGCGGGCGCGGGCGGTGAGCGCCCGGTCATGCTGATCTGCCGCAGCGGCAACCGTAGCACGGCGGCCGGTGAGGCGCTGGAGGCAGCCGGTTTCCTGAACGTCTACGGGGTGTTACACGGCTTCGAGGGCGATCTGGACGCCTCGCATCACCGAAACGCCGTGAACGGCTGGCGGTTCGACGGTCTGCCGTGGCAGCAGTGCTGAGCGGAAAATCGGGACGCCGAACCCTGACATGGCGTCAGGGGGTAGGCTAGATTCTCGCAGCATGAAAAAACCCTCGCCTTGGCGAGGGTTTTTCGTGGGTACTACCGAATGGAGTCGGTATCAGTGGAGCACAACCGGGTTCGTCATGAAGGTGTCGAACTGCCCGAGGAATTCGTCGACTTCGTCCTCGGAGGGTTCGCTGGCGATCAACTTCTGCACTTCTTCACGGAATTGCCGGGCAAGCGAGCCGTCGAGGAAAATCTCGCGGCCGGCGGATTTGTCCACGATTTCATAGCCGCCGGCGGACAGCGAGTGATTGCCGTTATCCGCGGCAAACTCAACGACACAGTAGTTCGGGCTGTTGTAAATCATGAGCATGGCAACTCTCCTGGTGTTCCTGCATGGTCCTGAGTAACCCACATAGGGGCGACGCGGCGCGATTTCAAGAGGCAACGCCCCATGATTCGCTTATCGGCACACCGGCTGACGAATTCAATGGTTTTGGCCCTCCTTTTGTAAAGGTCACGCTACAAGTCCTGCAAACACCCCCTGCAAGTCGTTCTTTTTGCAGGGTTCATACGTTAGATGCGGCCCCCAGCAAAAACGTTGCAAGGGCATTGGTTACGAACTGTTTCTGCTCGACGATCGACAGATGGGCGGCGTCCGGCACGATCTCCAACTGCGCCCCCGCAATGCCGTTGGCGATCCGGCGCGCCACAGCGGGCGGTGTCGACGGGTCGTTTTCCCCGACCAGCACCAGCGTCGGCACGTCGATCTCGGACAGGCGCGCCCGCACGTCGAACGCCGCGAGCGCCTCGCAGGACGCTGCGAACCCTTCCGGGGCGGCATGCGCGACGAGGGCGCGGATGCGCTCGGCCTGCGCGGGGTGATGCTTGCGAAAGTGCGCGCCCAGCCAGCGTTCCAGCGTACCGGCCGCGAGATCCTTCATGCCGTGCGCGCGGGCCGTCGCTGCGCGCTCCAGAAACAGCTTGGCATCGGCGTCGTCGTAACCGGCCGTGGTATCGATCAGCGTCAGGCTGGCGATGCGCTCGGGGGCGTCCAGCGCCACTTGCTGCGCCACCGCCCCCCCCATCGAGATGCCGACGAAATGCGTCGAGGGGATCTCCAGCGAACTGAGTAGGGCGGTCGCGTCGGCAGCCAGTTGTTCGATGGAATAAGGGCCGTGCGTGATATCGCTGCGGCCGTGACCACGGCTGTCGTATCGGAGTACTCGGAAGTGGGCCGTCAGTTCGGGGACGAGGTCGTCCCAGACGGTGAGATCTGCACCCAGAGGGTGCGCCAGCGTGAGCCACGGACCGTGGCCGTCCACCGCGTAATGAATCGATGCTCCGTTGGCACTGACTTTCATGGGCGGCCCCCTGGGTTCGTCGATGCGTTGCGAGGTGATGTCGATGGGCGTCGATGCACTGGGATGTTTCTGATTATGTCAGGAACATCGGGATTTTGCAGACCGTTTCGTCGTAGTTGGGCAACACTTCGCTGCTCACCCGCATGTAGCCTGCATCACTCAAAATTCTAAGGAATTTTGCGTCGGATTTCGAGACGGAAAACCCTGTGTCAGGGGGGCGATTTCTCGGTGAAAATCAGCTCGAACTCGTTGCCGGACGGCTCCGTCTGTTTCACGCGCACCGGCAGCCAGTCGAGCGACGGCGCGAGCCAGATATCCACGCGCCGCTCATCGCCCGCCTTGCGCGGCAGACGCGTGAAGTGGCGCGTCTCGACGTAGCCGTTGCGCGTGGCCATCGTCTCGCTGCCAACGTACTGCACCGGCCACACCTCGCTGCTATCCGTGTCGACCACGGTGAACTCGTGCGTCACGCCGACCTGGGTATAGCGTTCGGGATTGCCTCGGGCGTAGCTCGCCAGTTGCATCATCACGCTGAACCGGTCCTGCGCGCCGGGCGCAAGCGGCACCGACTGGCCTGAGCGGGAGAAGTGGAGCGTGGGCGTGGAGTCACGGTGGAAATCGGTGATGTATTCCGCGCGACGCCCGCGTTTTTCCACATAACGGGACGGCGCGATGCCGTTCGCGTCGTAGCCGCCTTCGCTGATGAACTCGAACGTGCCGAAGAAGATGATCGGCACGGCCACGCGTAGCGTGTAATGCCCGTTCTCGTTGATCCAGTGAAGCTGTCCCGTCTGGTTGCGCACACCGTTCATGAGCGCGTCGTAGGTCAGCGTGACGGAGGGCGGCGGATCGAACTTGTCGCCATTCGCGGCGGCGGCCGTGAGCGGCACGCCGGGTGCGGCTGCGGCGTCAGACGCCTTCGCGCCGGGCGTGTCGCCTTCGCCCGCCACCGTCTCCGACGCGGCCACAGGGCCCGGCGTATCCGTCGCGACTGGGGCGGCGAGCGTGTCAGGCGGTGCAGGGGCGGGTGGACGCGGTTTGACGACCGGCTTCGGTTTGGGCGGCGGCGGCGCTGGCGGCTCAGGCGGCGCGACCGGCTTGAGCGGGATCAGCGTGATCGGAATGCTGGGGATCGGCGTGTCGTCGAGCGTCGTGCGATGGACGGCGACCCAAAACGCGATGAACACGTGTACGACGAACACTGCCGCCAGCACGCCGACCCACAGCCCCCAGCGTCTGCCCTGTCTCCCGGTGCCTGACGGTCCGCCCGGCGTTTGGCCAAAGGCGTCAGCCATGCCTGGGGCCTCCGATGCATCGGGGGCCCCAGGCATGTCGGATGGCGCTTGGCGAGGAGTATCGGGATGGCGCGAAGACACGAGATGGAATCGATTGGGACGTCAGAAGCTCAGGATCTCATATTGCGACGACCACGGTTCGACAGCACCCGCTGCGGGCCGTTCATCCCTCAACTTTCAGCGCGTTCCCCCGGGCGCCTGTGCGTGTCCGAGGTCGGCGGAGAGATTCTGTGCGAGCGTGCGCAGGGCCGTGTCGATGGGGCCGCCCCAGCGCGCATCGAAGCGACTTTCGGGGCCGAGCGCCATGAGACCCATCACGAGTTGTCCCGTCGCGTCGAACACGGGCATGCAGAACGCGTTGACGGACGGCAGCACCGTGCCTTCGACACGTGCCGCCCGATGCGCGCGCACATCGTCTAGCACCGCTTCGTACTCCGCGCGCGTCGCGGGCAGATGATGACGCGAGGCGTGCTGCAAGTCGGCCAGCGCGGCGTCGATGAGCGGCGCAGTCTGACGTTCGGGCAAGTACGCGGCGAAGAGTCGACCGGCGGCCGATTCGAGCATGGGCATCACGTCGCCCAGCCGCAGCGGCACACGCATCGGGAATGTCGATTCGAGCCAGTGCACCACGGTCGGCCCCTGATTGCCCCAGACGGCCAGCCCCACGGTCTGATCGATGGCGTCGCGCAGTTCCGACATGGCGAAGCGCGCAGCCTTGAAGGCGTCGATGCGCGCGAGGTGCGCGAGTCCCATGCGCAGCGTGAAGGGGCCGAGGTCGTAACGTCCGCTGATCGGGTCCTGAACGATGAGTCCGAGCCGTTGAAAGCTCACGAGATAGCGGTGCGCTTTGGCGGGGTTCATGCCCGCCGCGTGCGCGAGGTCGCGCAGCATCATGGCGTTCGACGCTTCGGTGAGGACTTCGATCAGGCGGAAGCCCACTTCGATGGACTGGATGCCCGAGCGGGTCTTCTCCTCGTCGGGGGCTGCGCTGCCGTCCTTCTCGCGCTCAATCTCGCTCTCGTTGTGATGTTCTGGCGCTGTCATGTGTCTCTTGAATAGTTGTCATGGCCGCTTGCCAAGGCGCTGCTCGACCCGTGCCCGGTCGATGCCCTCAGGTAGAATCGTCGGCGTCAAGCGCCATTCTATCGGGCCAAAATCGTCGGGCCTCAAATTGGAATCCGCTTTATCCGAATCCGCTAAAACTGCCGTAATTGCCTGCAGACGCCATCACATGAAACTCGCTACCCGTAAGGACGGCACGCGCGACGGTCAACTGATCGTCGTCTCGCGCGACCTGTCGACTGCCTGCATCGCCGACGCCATCGCCCCCACGCTGCAACGCGTGCTCGACGACTGGACGTTCTACGCCCCGCAACTGCACTCGCTCTACACCGAACTCAACCACGGCCGCGCGCGCAACACCTTCGCGTTCGACCCGGCCGAGTGCATGGCACCGTTGCCGCGCGCGTATCAATGGGCCGA
This sequence comes from Pandoraea sp. NPDC090278, assembly GCF_044772185.1. Classification (NCBI taxonomy): domain Bacteria; kingdom Pseudomonadati; phylum Pseudomonadota; class Betaproteobacteria; order Burkholderiales; family Burkholderiaceae; genus Pandoraea; species Pandoraea sp. NPDC090278. The sequence goes on from NZ_JBIVYJ010000002.1 coordinate 845,976, forward strand.
CGGCTCGGCCTATGTGAATCACGTCGAGCTGGTGCGCAAGGCACGCGGCGCAGAAATGCCCCCCGAATTCTGGACCGACCCGCTGATGTATCAGGGCGGCAGCGACGACTTCATCGGGCCGACGGACGACATCGTCTGCGCCTCGGAAGACTTCGGCATCGACTTCGAAGCCGAGGTTGCCGTGGTGACGTCGGACGTGCCGATGGGCGCGAGCCCGGCGCGCGCGCTCGAAGGCGTGCGTCTGCTCATGCTGGTCAACGACGTAAGCCTGCGCAACCTGATCCCGGCCGAACTTGCCAAGGGCTTCGGGTTCTTCCAGAGCAAACCGGCCAGCGCGTTCTCGCCGGTCGCCATCACGCCCGACGAGTTGGGCGATGCCTGGCGCGACGGTCGTGTGCATCGTCCGCTGACGGTGAAGTGGAACGACAAGAAGTTCGGCGCACCGGAGTGCGGCGAAGACATGGTGTTCGACTTCGGTCAGCTAGTTGCGCACGTGTGCAAGACCCGTAACGCGCGCGCCGGGACCATCGTCGGTTCGGGCACGATCTCGAACAAGGATCGCAGCCGTGGCAGCGCGTGCATCGCCGAGAAGCGCATGCTGGAGACCATCGAGACGGGCGCGCCGGTGACCGAGTTCATGCGCTACGGCGACCGTGTGCGCATCGAGATGTTCGACGCGCAGGGCAAGACGATCTTCGGGGCGATCGAGCAGGCCGTCGCGCCGCTGGACGAGTAATCGTAGTCCGAACGGTACAGCCAACGGGTACACCCAACCGCGCGGACGGGAAAAGTGAAGATGGCTGCAAGCCATATCCGGCGTGACTTCACGGGGTGTCGGACGATACGTCCATAGGGTGAACCCGGATATGGCGGGGAATTCTGCCTCCGCTATTCTTTGTCTCCTTGAGTCGGTGCGCATGCTTGGCAGGTTCGCGCACCGGCCGTTACTTTCGCCGGCGCGGCGCGAGGTGTCCGTCCCGGGGCATCTGCGTTTCAAAAAACAAGCGCGGGCCAGACCAGGAGAATTCCATGCGAAACCCCGTGCGCACTGCCCTGCTGGGTGCGATGTTGCTGGCGTTGGCCGGCGGCGCTGCCGCTCAGGTCAAGATTGGTGTGAACATCTCGCTCACCGGCCCGGCGGCCTCACTCGGCCTGCCTGCGCGCGACACTGTCGCCATGCTGCCGAAGGAAATCGGCGGACAGAAGGTCGACTGGATCGTGCTGGACGACGCGTCGGACACCACGACCGCCGTTCAGAACACCAAGAAGCTCATCTCCGAAAATCACGTCGACGCCATCATCGGCTCGTCGATCACGCCGAACACCCTGGCGATGCTCGATGTGATCGCCGCCGGCACCACGCCGACGATCTCGCTCGCCTCGTCCGCCCGCATCATCGAGCCGGTCGACGCCAAGCGCTACTGGATGTTCAAGACCCCGCAGACCGACGCGCAGATGGCCTCGGCCATCGTGGCCCACGCTTCCCGTCACGGGGTGAAGAAGATGGCCTTCATCGGCCAGGGTGACGCGCTCGGCGAGGCTTTCTATGACGAAGTCGCCAAGTTCGCCAAGGTGAATCACATCGAGATGGTCGCAAGCGAGCGCTTCGCCCGCACCGACCCGAGCGTTACCGGCCAGATCCTGAAGATCATGGCGACCAACCCGGACGCCGTTGTCGTGGGTGCCGCCGGTACCCCGGCAGCGCTGCCGCCGAAGGCACTCGCCGAACGCGGCTACAAGGGTCTCGTGTATCACAACCACGGCGTGGGCAATAACGACTTCCTGCGCGTGTGCGGCAAGGACTGCAACAACACGTATCTGCCTGCCAGCCCGGTGCTCGTGGCGGCGCAACTGCCGAACGACCATCCGGCCAAGGCGGTCGCGCTCGACTACATCAAGAAGTTCGACGCCAAGTACGGTGCGGGCAAGGTAGCGGCCTTCGGTTCGTACGCATGGGACGCTGGCATTCTGCTTGAGCGTGCAATTCCGATTGCACTGAAGACGGCCAAGCCGGGCACGCCGGAATTCCGTAAGGCGTTGCGCGACGCGCTGGAAACGACCAAGGACGTGCACGTCACGAACGGCATCACCAACATGAGCCCGACCGATCACCTCGGCCTCGATCAGCGCGCCCGCGTGATGGTCAAGATCGAAAACGGCAAGTGGGTGATCGCCCCGTAATCACTGAGACTTCCGAATGCAGGACGTCATGTTCGTCCTGCAACAACCAGTTGACCGTCGGCGGCGCTGGCATGTCCGGTGCCGCTGTTTCCCATCCCCGCCTGTGCGGGGATATTTTTTTGGAGCGGTAAGCCATGTCGCAAGACCCGTATCAACACTACCAGTCGCTGCAATTCAAGCGGCATCCGAACGGCGTGCTCGAACTCATCATGGGTGCCGGGGCGAACAAGAGCGGTCTGTCGACGGCCGACCATCGCATGCATCAGGAACTGGCCGACGTGTGGCGCGATATCGACCGCGACGCCGAGACCCGCGCCGTCGTCATTCGCGGTGAGGGCAAGGGCTTTTCCGGCGGTGGCGATCTGTCGCTCGTCGAAGACATGGCCGACGACTTCGCAGTGCGCGCGCGGGTGTGGCGCGAGGCACGCGATCTCGTCTACAACGTGATCAATTGCAGCAAGCCCATCGTCTCCGCGATGCACGGCCCGGCGGTCGGCGCGGGGCTGGTGGCGGGCTTGCTCGCGGACATCTCGATTGCTGCGAAGACGGCGCGCATCATCGACGGCCACACGCGACTGGGCGTGGCAGCGGGTGACCATGCCGCCATCGTCTGGCCGCTGCTGTGCGGCATGGCGAAAGCGAAGTACTACCTGCTGTTGTGTGAACCGGTGACGGGCGAGGAGGCCGAGCGTATCGGACTCGTGTCGCTCACCGTGGACGAAGCGGACCTGCTGCCGAAGGCGTTCGAAGTGGCCGACAAGCTGGCGCGCGGCTCCAGCACGGCGATTCGCTGGACGAAATACGCGCTGAATAACTGGTTGCGCAGCGCCGGACCGGCGTTCGACGCGTCGCTGGCGCTCGAATTCATGGGTTTCTCCGGGCCGGACGTGCGCGAGGGGCTGGCGTCGCTGCGGGATCGCCGCGCGCCGGACTTCGGTGGCGACGCCCCCTTTTGACACACCGGTGGCGCAAGCTCGGCGTATGATCGATAGCCATACGCCCTATGTGCTTCACCTGCCGTCCGTGCCCGACTGGAGACTGTAATGAGCGATTCGACGAGTGCCATGCCTAACGGCTTCGACATTCTCAAGAAGATGTGGGAGGCGTTCAGTCCGCCCGCGACATTCACCTCGCCGCTGACGCAGTTGATGCAAAGCGCCGCGCCGTTGCTCGATCCCAATGAAATCGAAAATCGTATTGCCGAGATGCGTGCGGTGGAGCAGTGGCTCACGCTCAACCTGAACGTGCTGCGCTCGACGATTCAGGCCTTCGAAGTGCAGCGCGCCACGTACGCGACGCTGCGCGCGTTCGGCACGGGCAGCTTCGGCGCGACGGACGCTTCGGGTACGACCGACACCGGTGCGTCCCCGTTCGGACAGGCCGCCGCGGCCAACCTCTGGCGTTCGCCGTTTGCCGCCGCCGAACCGGCGCAGGACGTCGAGCCGGAGCCGCAGGCGAGTGCGCCCGAACCTGAGCCGCAAGTCGAGCCGGAAGCTGCACCTGGAGCCGGTGCAGAAAACGAAGCGGGGGCCTCGTCGTCGCCGTTTGGGCAGGCGAGCAGCGCCTACGGCGCGCTGGATCCGTCGATGTGGTTCAACGCCATGCGCGCGCAATTCGATCAGATTGCCGCTGCTGCGCAGGCGGCAGGCGTCTCGGCCGCGCAAATGACCGAAGCTGCGGCGGCGCAAATGTCCGACGCGGCGGCCAAGGCAACGAAGGCCTCGGGAGCCACGAAGGCCGCCGCACCGTCCGCAGCGAAAGCATCGGACAAGACGGCGGCACCTGCAAAGCGCGCCGCACCGGAAACGAAGACGGCATCCAAGACGGCAGCCAAACGTGCGCCAGCCGCCAAGAAGACGCCTGCAAAATCCGCTGCGGCTAAGACATCGGCGAAAACATCCGCGAAAACCACGGGACGCACGTCGTCGGCAAAGACCGAGGGCGACACACCGAAGGGCCGCGCATCGGGCAGCACAGGGAAACAATCCGCCTGGAAGTGGTAGGGCGCGCGACTTCGGTCGCGTGCCCGGACGGCTGACGGCGAGGGAAGAATAACGACTGCGAAGGCAGAGGAGGCCCCCCATGATCTCAGGCGAACGTACCGGTCTCGTCCTGATGGGCGGAGGCGCACGCGCCGCGTATCAGGTCGGCGTGCTCGCGGCGATTGCCGCGATACAACGCGAGGTCTTGCCGTCGCGGCGGGCGATCCCGTTTCCGATTGTCTGTGGGACGTCGGCGGGTGCGATCAATGCCGCTGCACTCGCCTCGCATGCAGACGATTTCCAGCACGGTGTGATGAAGCTCGACGCAGTCTGGCGTCAGTTTCACGCGGGGCAGGTGTTTCGCGCCGATTCGTTGGGCATGGCGGGCACCGGTGCGCGCTGGCTCGCCGCCATCTCCCTCGGCTGGGCGCTGCGCCGCTCGCCGCGCTCGTTGTTCGACTGGTCGCCGCTGGCGGACATGCTGCGCCAGGCGATTCGTCTGGACCGGCTGCCGGACGTTTTCGCTTCCGGTGCGCTCGAAGCCCTGTCGGTCACAGCGTTGTCGTACTCCTCGGGCAAACACGTCACCTTCTATCAAAGCGCCGAGCCGATTCAGGCGTGGAAGCGTTCGTTACGGCTCGCACGGGCCGTGCCGTTGACAGTCGAGCACCTGCTCGCGTCGAGCGCGATCCCATTCCTCTTTCCGGCCATCGAACTCGATCTCGACGGACAGCCCGAGTATTTCGGCGACGGCTCGATGCGTCAGATCGCGCCGCTCAGTCCGCCGATTCATCTGGGGGCCTCGCGTGTGCTGATCATCGGTGCGTCGCACGGACAATATGGGCTCGACAGCAGCGGCGAGCGCATCGGCGGCTATCCGAGCCTTGCGCAGATCGGCGGGCAGGCCCTGGCGAGCGTGTTCATCGACGGGTTGTCGGCGGATCTCGAGCGTCTGCAACACATCAACAATGTGCTGCGATACGTGCCGGAGGCGCAGCGCGCGTCGAGCGGATGGCGTCCCATCGAGACGCTGCTGATTTCGCCGAGCCAGCGTCTGGAGCCGATTGCGGCGCGACATCTGAAGCAACTGCCACGCGCCGTTCGCACGATGCTCGGTGCCATTGGTGCGGATGCCGAGCGTGGCGCGGCGTTTGCGAGCTACTTGCTGTTCGAGTCGTCCTACACGCAGGAGCTGATCGCGCTCGGTGAAGCCGATGCGTACGCGCAGCGCGACGCGATTGCCGCGTGGCTGGTGGCTGAAGCCGATGGCACGAGCCCGCTCGACGACGTCGAAGCCGGTGCGGTCGGTGGTGTCGAGCCGCCAGCCAACTCGCCGCTGTCGATCGATCCCGATGCCGTGGCGGATACCGGAAAGCCTGCGGCATGAGGTGCATGGATTGCATGTCCCGCTATCATTGCCGTCTTCACTGAGTCGCGCGTATGTCGAAATCGTTCCGTTCTGCTGTCGCATACCCCGCCGTTAAATGTCCCTACCCGTCGACGTTCTGGCGCGACCCGGCATTGCCGTTCATCGAAGCCCGCGAAGTGCTCGACGGGCGGCGCGTGTGCTACGCGCTGCATAGTCACGAGACGTTTTCCATCGGCGCCGTGACGGGCGGCCGCAGCACGTATCTGAACGGCCACGCACGTGAGACGGTGGGGCGCGGCAGCGTCGTCGTAATGAACCCCGACGCGGTACATGCCTGCAATCCCATCGGCGACGAGGCATGGGCTTATCGCATGCTTTTCGTCGACACGGCGTGGTTGGGCGATCTTCAGCGCGAACTGGGGTTTGCGCACGGGCAGGATCTGCATCTTTTCGACCCGATGTCGTCGACCGACCCTGCGCTGTACGACGGGCTGAACCGGCTTTACGACGTTTGCACCGACGCGTCGCGCGATCGGCTGGAGCGCGAGAGTGTCGTTCAGCAGTTCTTTATCGATGTGCACGAGCGGTTGAATCCTGCGCCGAAGCCGATGCGCGACGATTCACACAAACTGCGTGACGCCGCCGACTTCATTCGCGCGCATTGCTGCGAAGCGTTGACGCTGGCGCAGATCAGTGCGGCGGCGGGCTTGTCGGCGTCGTATCTCACGCGGGCATTCCGCGCGCAGTTCGGCCTCACGCCGCATGCGTTTCTCATGAACCAGCGCATTCAGTATGCTCGGGCGCGTCTACGGCGCGGACACGCCATCGCCGAAGTCGCGCTCGATGCGGGCTTTGCCGATCAGGCGCATTTCCAGCGAACCTTCAAGCAGTTTCTTGCCGCGACACCGGGACATTACCGCGAGTCGCGTGTGGCCTGAGCGTCATCTCACCGCATCATCCCGCCGCGACCAGATACACCGCACTTCCCGCCAGCAGCACGGCCATCACGCGATTGAGCCGTCGCACCCGCTTCGGATCGCGCATGTGATGCCGTAGCATCGCGCCCGCCGCCGCCCAACATCCAACCGACAACCAGCACACGACGAAGTAGATCGCGGCGAATTGCCAGATGCGTGTGGGGTCGCCGCCCGTGTAAGCGCCCATGCCAGCAAGCGCGGCGAGCCACGCCTTTGGATTGAGCCACTGCATGACGGCTCCGTGCGACAGGGTCGGTCCGCGTTGTGTGCTGGCGTCGCCGAGTTCACCGTTGTCGACGGCGAGCTTGTACGCCATGTACAGCAGGAAGGCCACGCCGAACCACTGGATCGCGTGCAGCAGCACCGGCGCGCGTTGCAGCAGTTCGTACACGCCGAAACCCACTGCGACGAGCAACGCGACAAAGCCGACGGTCGCCCCCGTCACATGACGCAGACTCGGCACGAGCCCGTAGCGCGCGCCCGAGCCGAGTGCCACGACGTTCACGGGGCCGGGCGTGATGGAGGCCGCCAGCGCGAACGCGGCCATCGAATAGAAAACGGTCATCGGAATCCTCATTGCGAACAAGTTCACAACATCACGTCCGTCACATGACGGCGTGTGTGAGGTTCCGACTGTAGGGGGAGGCTTGCGCGGTGTATTGAAGAAAACTGCTCTATGCCGGGCGGTGGTGGCTCAAAGACACATGCGCTCACGCAGCCAGCGTATTAACCGTCCCAGAAAGGGGAGTTTCATATAAACGTCTTCAGTCGCATCCCAATAGTCGCGCTGGTAGACGACACGACCGTCGACCGCGAGCCGAAGATGCGACGCGCCATGAATGACCTGTTCGTCGTCGAGCCAACGTTTGGCGTGGAAGTGGAGGTTCCAGACGAGTAACGCCTGATTGTGCTGAAGCAGGTGCGCCGTGATTTCGAAGCGCGGCACGTCGAGGCGCTCGAACAGATGCGTGAGGAGCGATGCGACTTCGGCGGCGCTGCGTACTTCGTGCAGCGGTGTCTTGACGTAGACGTTGGGGGTGTAGAACTCCCCCAGATTCCCGATGCTCTGGCGGGTCAACGTCTCGAAGAAGTGGGTCAGGCGCGTGAGCGCGGCAGCGTGATCGATGTCCATAGGCACGCGTGTCCGGGCGCGGGCTCAGCGGACGTCGCTGATCAGTTCCGCGCGAAGGTCGGGCGCGCTGGTGCGCGGGTCCAGCCAGATGGCGAAGAAGGCGCGTCCGAAGGCGTCGCCTGCGATCTGACCGATGAGCTTGCCGTCCGAGAAGAAGCGTGTGCCGTCACCCGGCCGGAAGACGCCGGTGAGGTGCTGCCCTGCCGAAACGTCGGGCAAGATGCGCGCGAGCTCTTCGGCCCAGTGTTGGCGCTCGGCGTCCGTCCCCACTTGCAGCTTGCTCATCTCGATGAGGCTGCGTTGTACGAGCGTGTGGGACTTGAAACTTCGCGCGTAGCGCACATCTAGCACGAGCGGATGCGTGCTCCAGTTGGCGCTGAGGTGGTTCGCACCGGAGAAGAGGGCGGCGTCGTAAAGATGGAAGCCCATTCGCGAGAACGATCCCTGCCCGACGAGATGTGCGGACGGGATTTCCTGCGAGGCGAGTTGCTCGGCGTCGAACGCCAGAGCGCCAGGCGCTGCCGCCACTGCCATCAAAAAACAGGCGGTGCGCAACCAGGCGGCAAAGTGGGGACGATGAACTGTCTGCGCCCGGTTTGCCCGATGTGCTCGAAGTGCCATGCTCGGCTCCCTATCGGTGAAGGGATCAAGGATTAAGTCGAGTCGGTAGGCCCAATGGCGGCGCCTGGCTCGTTCAGCCGGTGCGTCTGCCCGTCATACGTGTTGCGTAATTGCGACTGAGAACTATCCTCAAAGTGCGGCGTGGCGAGCGGCGGTTGCCGCGGCCGGTCTGAGGGGGTGTCGTCGCAAATTCGGAACGATTGCTTTCAGCGTAGACCATGGGACGCCGCCTGCGCAGGCCCGTGGCACAAGGACATACCCTGACACCTCACCTGAAATCGCCCTCGGGACGACCGGGGCAGGCTAAGCATCGACTGCGTGCAACCGTCTATCAGGAGAGGTGTGCCGGGAAGTCTCTCGCCCCCTCAGCTTAGGAGGTTTGCGTGACAATTTGACGGGCGTCAAAATTACGACGCATTACCGTCACGTGAGTGTCAAACGTCACGGAAATGAAGGGGAATTATGTTATGATTCAAGAGTTTGCCCATATTTTAGTAGGGTCGCTCTAAGCCATTTTGCCAGGATGCGGCCAGAAAACAGGCGTGAAATCGCCGTCCTTCTGCGACGGCAGGGTTCAAGACGTGGAACCGGAAGGCGGGGGCCGACCGAGACCCGCTCACCGTTTTGTCTGTCGAAATTCGGCGTAAACTTTCACAATACTATCTTGAGTCCTGGTGTAAGGTCTCGCGACCTTGGGGGTAATTGAAATGACCGAAATGCTGTATCCCGAACTGTACAAGTCGCTGGAGGCAGTGCGTTGGAACATGGAGAAGGACATTCCGTGGGACAAATTCGACGCCAGCCAACTCACCGACGATCAGGCGCGCACCATCAAGATGAATGCCATCACGGAATGGGCGGCGCTGCCGGCTACCGAGATGTTCCTGCGCGACAACCGTGACGACAGCGATTTCTCCGCCTTCATGAGCGTATGGTTCTTCGAAGAGCAGAAGCACTCGCTGGTGCTCATGGAGTACCTGCGCCGCTTCCGTCCGGAACTCGTGCCGACCGAAGCCGAGCTGCACGCCGTGCGTTTCCCGTTCGACCCGGCACCGCCGCTCGAGACGCTGATGCTGCACTTCTGCGGCGAAATCCGCCTGAACCACTGGTATCGCCGTGCTGCCGAATGGCACACCGAGCCGGTTATCAAGCACATCTACGAAGTCATTTCGCGCGACGAAGCGCGTCATGGCGGCGCTTACCTGCGCTACATGAAGAAGGCCATGACGACCTTCGGCGACAACGCACGTGCTGCGTTCGCGAAGATCGGCGTGTTGATGGCTGCCGCGCGTCGCACGGAAAAGCCGCTGCACCCGACCAATCTGCACGTGAACAAGGAACTGTTCCCGAACGATACGGTGCAGTCGCGTCTGCCGGAGCCGGAATGGCTCGAACACTGGCTCGACGAGCAAATCAAGTTCGACGACAGCTGGGAAAAGAAGGTGGTCGAGCGCATTCTGCACAACATGTCGCTGCTGTTCGAGCGCACGTTCGCGACGGCGCAGGACCTGAACCGTTACCGCAAGGAAATCACCGTCCGCCTCGCGGCCGTGACCGCACCGGCACCGGCCGTCGCGGCATCTGCGTAATCCAATACGCAGGCAGACTTCGCGGTATCAGCAAGAAAGGGGCTTCGGCCCCTTTTTTGTTTGGGGCGGTGGGGCTCGTGGGACAATAGCGACCATCTTCGCGAATAGCGCGTCCACTTCGATCGAGCGTCATGTCAACTTCCCAAGTCATTCCTCAGGCCGATTTCGAGGCCAAGATCCTCTCGCGCGAAGCGCTTGCCGCGCTGGCGCCGACGCTGCCGCGCCCGGTGGTGTTCACCAACGGCGTGTTCGACATTCTGCATCGCGGTCATGTGACCTATCTGGCGCAAGCACGCGCGCTCGGCGAATGTCTGATCGTCGGCGTGAATACCGACGCTTCGGTGTGCACCCTCGGCAAGGGCGACGATCGCCCCATCAACAATGAGAACGATCGTGCGGCCTTGCTCGCGGCCTTGCAAAGCGTCGATTACGTGGTGACGTTTGGCGAAACGACGCCTGAAGCGCTGATCGCAGCGGTACGCCCCGACATTCTGGTGAAGGGCGGCGACTACGACATGGACAAGCTGCCGGAGTCTGCGCTGGTGCGCGGCTGGGGCGGCAAGGCAGTGGCCATTCCGTTCGAACATCAGCGCTCGACGACGTCGCTGCTCAAGAAAGTGCGAGCCCAATCGTGAGTCTCGCGCCTCTCGTTGAAGTCACGCGCGGTGCCAACGGTGTCGATACCGTCGAGTGCATCCATTACGGTTCGGTGGCTGTCGTCGACGCGCAAGGGCGCTTGCGCTATGCCGCAGGCGATCCGTCGTTCCTCACGTTCTCGCGCTCCACGCTCAAACCGTTTCAGGCGCTGCCCTTCGTGGAAGGTGACGGCGTGGCGCACTTCGGTCTGACGCAACCCGAGCTGGCGCTGCTGTGCGCGAGCCATTCCGGCGAGTCGTTCCACGTCGACGGTGTGAAAAGCCTGTTGAGCAAGGCGGGTTGCGACGAGCATCAGTTGCAGTGCGGATGCCACGTGCCGACGTTCTATTCCGCCACAGGCAAGCGCGCACCGGCCGATCTGAAGCCGACGCCGTTGCACCACAACTGCTCGGGCAAACACGCGGGCTTCCTCGCGTACTGTGCGCAACACGGTTTGCCGCTCGACACCTATCTCGATCCCTCGCACCCGTTGCAGCAGCGCATTCGCGCACGGGTGGGCGACGTGGTGGGTGTTTCGGGCGATGCGCTGCCGCTGGGCATCGACGGTTGCTCCGCACCGAACTACGCATTGCCCCTCGACAAGCTGGCGGCGGCCTACGCGCGTCTCGCAGCGAGTGACGACGCAGCGCTCTCGACGCTGTTCGACGCCATGACGCAGCAGCCGGAGATGGTGTCCGGGACCGCACGCAACGACCTCGCCTTCATGCGCATGGCGCCCCGAGACTGGGTGGCGAAAATCGGCGCGGACGGTGTGCAGACCATCGGCGTTCGCTCCGCTGGCCTGGGCATCGCCATCAAGGTGGTCGACGGCAACATGCGCGCGCTCTACACCGCAGCAGTAGCCGTTCTCAAAGCACTGGGCCTTGTCGATGCACCGGAAGCCACCGGTCTTGCCCCTTGGGTGTCGCCCGTCGTCAAGAACGCACGGGGTACGCAAACCGGCGTTGTGCGGCCTGTCGTCGACTTGAAGCGGGTGAATTGAAGTCCTGACGAACGGCGGACGATGCGTCTGCGCGACATGCGCAGCGCTCGCCACAGTGACTGCCACGGCAACTACTGACCGCTGTCGTTTTCCGCGAGTGATCGTCGGCTCGCGCGAATGCCTGCTAATGCACCCCGGCGGGCGGACTTCCCGCCGGTGCCGGGCATGCTTTCACCAACTGTGCCGACCATTGCTGCGTGACGACGCCACGCACCTGCGTTGCCGCGTTCGCATTGATACCGGCAATGCGATAGATGATCCTGCTCTTGGCATTCGGCCTTTCGCTCAACTGCGGCGTCAGGCCTTTCTTTTGTGCGGTCGCCATCAGACGCGTCGCACGGTCCTTGTCGTTGAACAGCCCGAGCGAGACGACGATATTCGAACCTTCGTCGTTGAGCAGGAAGTATTCGGTCACGCCTGCCGAGCGCAATTGCGCCACCTGTTTGTCCGCAGCGGCCTTGTTCGGCACCGGGTCGAGATGCACCCAGTAGCGCTTGTCGACAGCGACCGACTGAATGTCGCCCTGACCGGCGGGCAGCGCAGCGAGCAACAGACCGCGCGCCTGTTGCGCGTCGTTTGCGGCAAACGGGCCGATATCGAGGCAGGTCGACGTCGCGGCGGCTGCGGCGGCCTGAGCCGCGCTGGCGTCGCTGGCGACGACGCTTGGCGTAGCGGCAGCCACCGCCTGCGTCGCTGCCGATGCAGTGGCGTCAAGAGACGCTGCATTTCCGCTTGCGCTGTCCGGCGGTTCTGCCACCACCGCCGAAGCCTGTACCGGCGTCCCGCCACTGATGTCCGCGCCTGTAAGGCGGATATGCGTCGGGTCGAGTTGCGTCTTGACGCGGGCCGGTTCGCGGCCGGTTTCGGGCAGCACGTCGCGCCATTGCAGCCAGCCCAGTTGCACGGCCGCGAGTGCCGCATTTGCCGCGAGAAACATGACGAGCAACAACGCGCGCAACATCTCAAACGCCTCCTCGTGCTTGTCCGGCATCGCGTGAAGCCTCTACCGGGGTATGGGGCTCGGTGGTTTTTGCCGCCGACGATTTAGCCGCGTGTAACGCGACTTCATAGAGTCCTGTCGGCACAAGCTGATCGTGCTCGGTGAAGGGCAACGCGAGCGTTTGCGCGAGTGCATGACGCGCACCGCCGGAAAGCACACAGCGCACGGGGGCGCCGAGCTGTGCTTCGAGCTGTGCGTAGCTGCGTTCGACGAGACCGGCTTGAGCGGCAGCGCATCCGCGAAGAATGGCCTCGGTCGTGCTGCGCGCGAATGCCTGACCACCCGAAGGCATCGTGGCGTCGAGTGTGGGCAACTGCGCGGTGCCCTGCGCGAGCGATTGCAGCATCAGCGCGGGGCCCGGGGCGATCAGCCCGCCGAGGTAGTCGCCATCGCCGCGCAACGCTTCGATGGTCGTGGCGGTACCCAGTGTCACGATCAGGAGGTGTTCGCCCGGCCAAGCAGCGTGCGCGCCGATCAGGCTGGCCCAGCGGTCGCTACCGAGTTGCGAAGGCGTGTGATAGCCGTTGCGCACACCCGCTCGTGCGTCGCTCGCGCGCAGCACTTGAAGCCAGTCGGACGACGCCATGCCCCACAGCGTCTGCAACGTCATGCGGACGGCTTGTTCGGCGGCGTCGCCCGCGACATTGGTGAGCCACACGCCGGAGGGGGCCGGACAGATGAATCCCTCATGCTGCCCGCCCTGCCCGATCGCGAGCGGTGCATCGTTGGGCGCGAAGTGCCGACCGCCGGTTTGGCTCTCGGTGCTGTCGGCATCCGTCGACGCAGAAGTATCGGCCGCTAGGGCCGACCAGCCAGCGCGAATTTGTGTGGCCAGCGTGCGCCACTCGGCGTGATCGACCGCGCCGCTGGCGAGGAAAGACGGCGATGCGGCGCGCCAGTGTGCCGGTCGCACAGCCGGTGCCAATGCCCACTTGATGCGACTGTTCCCGGCGTCAACCAGCAGCCAGGGAGCGGCACTGCCATTGACGCTGCCGTTCGATGCGACAGGCATGCCGTCCGTGCCCTGCATGCTTGCAGACCTCGGTGAGGCTGACGACGCTTTACGGGGCGCGGACATCAGCGGCCTCCCTGCGTTCCGGGAAGTGTCGCTGCGGTAGACGGATCGAGCAACCGCACCGAGACTTCGCCGCTGGCAATCGTGCGCTCGCCTTCGGTCGTGGCGACACGCAGGCAGCCCTGCGAATCGACGCCGAGTGCGACACCGTGCAACACGTCGCGCCCGTGTTCGATCACACGAATCGACGACCCGCCGTAGGCATGCATCGCTTCCCAGTCTTCGCGGAACGCGTCGAAGCGCTGCGCGTCGAAGCGCGCGAGCATGGCCGCAAGTCGCTGAACCAAGGCGACCAGGACCGACGACATGTCCGGATCCACGAGGACCGATTCAAGCGCAGCGGGCGGCGTGGCAGGAACCGCTTGGGTGGCGGTGCTGGGCGCGGTTGTCGTTGCGCTCTGAACCGCAGCGCTGTCGATGCGCGTCGCCACATCGCCCGCGTGACGAAGATTGACGCCAATGCCGATGACGACGCCGATGCGTCCCGGCCCTGCCGGGACCGTCTCGATCAAAATGCCCGCGAGCTTGCCGCCGCGCAGCAGGACGTCGTTGGGCCATTTGAGGCCGAGTGCCTGCGGGGCGGATACCGGCAGATCCGACAATCCCTCCACCACGGCGACGCCCGTTGCCAGCGACAATCCGGCCAACTGTGCCGGGCCACCGGACATCACATACGCTAGGGAGAACGTCAGGCTGTCGCCCGGCAAGCTCTGCCATGCGCGCCCGCGTTGGCCGCGACCGGCGGTCTGCTGCATGGCGGCGCGCACGACCGGTGCACACGATGCGTCTTCACGAAGGCGCGCGAGCAGGTCGAGATTGGTGGAGCCCGTGGTGTCGACGACTTCGATCTGCCAGTCGCGGCAAATCGCCGCCAGACGCGAGCGAATGCGCTCACCGTCGAGCCGACGCGCGGCGGTGCCGTGGGCAGATGTTGCATCCGCGCCGGAGCGGCTTTCCGGCGAACCGGTGGCCGTGGCGTCGAGCGGAGCGATAGGCGAAGAAGGTGCGGCGTTATTCATGGCTGCTATTGTAGCGGCGAGGTTGGCGCCGCGCCGGTCTGTCCTGCGCCGAAGGCCGTATTTCGGCATCATCCGAGGCGCGCATCGGACAATTCCGGCAGGTTTTCAGCCGCCACCGGGTTGCCATCATATGGCCGCGCCTGTACCGTACAATGACCGCGTTTTGCCGCGCATTTTGCCGGATCCATGCCGGATCCACGCTGGATTCCGGCGAGTTTGTTGTCAGGAGATCCCCCGTTTTGAACCTCGATGCCGTACCCACTCTCGAGCTGACCCCCTCGGCACAAGGCCCGGTGGTCATGCTGCGCGGTCTGTGGACGGCGTTGGCGCTTTCTCAGCGCAAGAAGACGCTCATCGGGCTGGTGCGTGCGTTGCCGCACGGCGAGCTGGCGTGGGACCTCACGTGTGTGGAGCGCCTCGATCACGTGGGGGCGCAGGCGCTGTGGCGCTACTGGCAACGCAAGTACCCTCAGCGTATCGCGCTGACTGCCACGCAGCGCGCGCTGTTCGATCACCTCGCCGAATTCGACCGCACGCGTCAGAGTCCGGTGCCCAAGCGCCGCGTCGATCCCGTTAGCCAACTGGGCTATTCGCTGTTCACGCTGGGCGAGCATCTGCGCGACGGCATCTCGATGTTCGGCCGATTCGTGATCGACCTCGGCCGTGTCGTTCGCCATCCGTCGCGCGCACCATGGCTGGAGATGTCCGCGAACATCTACAGTGCCGGAGCGAAGGCGCTCGGCATTACGGCGATGGTCGCGTTCCTGATTGGCATCGTTCTGTCCTATCTGTCTGCCCAGCAACTGAAGTTGTATGGGGCAAGTACGTTTATCGTGAACATCCTCGGCCTGTCGGTGATCCGGGAGTTGGGGCCGGTGCTTTCCGCGATTCTCGTCGCGGGGCGCTCAGGATCGGCGATCACAGCGCAGCTGGGTGTGATGCGCGTGACCGAAGAACTCGATGCCATGCGTGTAATGGACATCCCGCATGGTTTACGACTCGTGCTACCGAAGGTCATTGCGCTGGCCATCGCCATGCCGTTGCTCGTGATGTGGACGAACATCGTCGCGCTGCTCGGCGGCGCCATCGCAGCGAAGTACGAGCTCGGTATCGGGCTGCACTATTTCTTCACGACGCTGCCCAACGCCGTTCGTATCGCGAACTTGTGGATCGGTCTGGGTAAGGGCGTTGTCTTCGGCATGCTGATTGCGCTGGTGGCATGTCACTTCGGCATGCGCGTCAAACCCAACACACAGAGCCTTGGCGAGGGCACGACACAATCGGTCGTTACGTCGATCACCGTGGTGATTCTGGCGGATGCCGTCTTCGCCATCCTCTTCCGCAATGTGGGGATTGGCTGATGAGCGAACCTATCGTGCGCGATCCTGCCAACCCCGCTGCGGTCTCGTCGCCGCCATCCCAGAGCGATGTGCTGTTCGGTGCGTCCGCCAGTTGCCCGCCGGTGTCGTCAACGTTGCCGGGCGAAGCCGAGCCGGTCATCGAAGTTCGCGATCTCACGAAGCGCTACGGCACGCACACGATTCACGAACATCTGGATCTGACCGTGCGTCAAAGCGAGATCATTGCGCTGGTGGGCGGATCGGGGTCGGGCAAGACCACCCTGATACGGCAGATCATCGGTCTGGAAGGGCCGACCAGCGGCCATATCAGTATCTTCGGGCACGACATCACGATGATCGACCGGCGCACGGCGCATCTGCTGCGCCGTCGCTCGGGTATGTTGTTTCAGCGTGGCGCGCTGTTCTCCGCGATGACGGTGTTCGACAACATCGCGCAACCGCTGCGCGAGTTGCATACGCTCTCGGAAGATCTGATTCGCGATGTGGTGATGTACAAGCTGGAGATGGTCGGGTTGTCGGGGCGCATGGCCAATCGCATGCCGTCGGAGTTGTCGGGCGGCATGATCAAGCGCGTCGGCATTGCGCGCGCCATCGCGCTGGAGCCGGAACTGCTGTTCCTCGACGAACCGACGGCCGGGCTCGACCCGCAGGCGTCGGACGAGTTCGTGGACATGGTGCGTGGCCTGCATCGCTCGCTGGGCCTGACTGTCGTGATGGTCACCCACGATCTCGATACGGTCATGATGCTGGCGACCCGTGTGGCCGTGCTGGCGGACCGCAAGGTACTCGTGAACGCGCCGGTCGAAGACGTGGTGCGTGTGGATCACCCGTTCATTCACAGCTTCTTCCTCGGTGAGCGCGGTAGACGCGCGTTGCTGGCTTTGCCTGCGGCACGGCGCGCCAAGATTTCGGAGTTACTCGACGATGGAAAATAAATCGCACGCTTTCATGGCGGGCCTCTTCACACTGGTATTGCTCGCCACGGTCGCCGCTTCGGTGTACTGGTTCAATCGCGACAACCGCGTCCGAGTGCCCTACGACCTGGTCTCGCGCACCAACGTGACGGGTCTCAATCCGGAGTCGGCCGTGCGTTATCGCGGTCTGGGCGTCGGCAAAGTCGAGTCGATCAAGTTCGATCCCCGTACGCCGGGTCAGATCCTGATTCGTATTCTCGTGAACGAAGGTACGCCGATGACCAAGTCGACGTTCGCCACGCTGAGTTATCAGGGCGTGACGGGACTGGCCTTCGTGCAACTCGATGACGACGGACACGACCGTACACTGCTGTCGTCGTCCGAGACGCAGGTCGCGCAATTGCGTTTGCGTCCGAGCTTCGTCGACGAGCTTCAGCGGCGTGGCAACAACCTCGTGCACCAGCTTGAAGAAGCGACGTCGTCGGTCAACAAGTTGCTCGATCCCGAGAATCGGCAGGCGATCGTCGACTCGATCAATAGCGTGAAGACCGCCGCCCAGAGCGTGAACCGTGTGGCGACGCAACTCGAACCGGTCACCAAGCAACTGCCGGAAACCGTGCGCGAATTGAACGGAACGCTCGCCGGTGCGCATCGTCTGACGAACCAACTGACGGATCCGCAGGGACCGCTGGTGCGAAATCTGGATAGCGTGGGGCGGGCGGCGGATCAGGCCGCGTCGAGCCTCGCGGCGTTCCAGGGGACGATGCAGACGTTCGAAGGTTCGCTGCAACAGGAGGCGCTGCCGCGTCTGAATCGTCTGTCGGACGATCTGCGTTTCACGTCGCAGGCGGTGGGGCAAGCCGCAGAGACGATCAACCGCAATCCGCGCGCATTGCTCTTCGGCACGTCGCCGCCGCCGCCGGGACCGGGTGAAACCGGTTTCGCGTGGCCGAATGGGGCAGGGGCAGGTCAATGATGCGCGACACCGTCACGCAAGGGGATATCGAGATGAATAACAGTAAGGGTCGCCTCGTCACGTGGCTGTTCAGTCTTGGGGCCGTGCTGGGGTCTGCGGTGCTGGTCGCCGGATGCGCTGCACCGGCGCCGTCGGGTGCACTCGCGCGCTTCGATCTGGGGCCGCCGACGATTCCTGCGTCGGCCGTAGCCGGTGCGAATGGTGCAGCCGGTGCCAACGCCCCTGCCTCAGACGTCGCGGCCGCCGGTGCGCAGCAACTGTCGCCGCTCAAGGTCGTGGTCAACGCGCCGAGCTGGCTCGACTCGGACATGATCTATTACCGTTTGCCTGCCAGCGAAGGCGATCAGGCGCGCGTGTATGCGAACAGCCGCTGGCTTGCGTCGCCCGCACGGCTCTTTGGCGATCGTCTGCGTGCGGCGCTGTCCGTCGACCGTGTGGTGCTCGCCGCAGGCGATCCGGCGGCTGCCCCCGCGCTGCGTGTCGAGCTTGAAGAGTTCGCGCAGTACTTCGACAGCACGTCGGCCAGTCATGGCGTGGTGCAGGTCCGCGCGACGTTGTTCGACGGGCCGAAGCTGCTCGCGCAGACGACGTTGCGCGCTCAGGCCCCCGCCGCCACGGCGGATGCCGCCGGTGGCGCGCGGGCGCTGGCCACCGCGAGCGATGCGGTGCAGAAGCAGTTGATCCAGTGGCTCGCCGGACGTGTACCGGCACCTTCGGCAACAACGCGTGCGCCTGCGCAGTCGCGTGCGCTGCCTGCCGCTTCTTCCGTAGGTTCGTCGTCGGTGAGCGCTTCGGCGCCGTCGCGATAGCGGGTCGTCTCGCCGATGCCCGAGCACGAAGTCAAACCCTGGCAACGACGCGCTTCTCCGCTTACGCGTCAGGCACTGCTGTGCCTGATTCTCCTGATGGCCTACGCCAGCCTGTATCCGTTTGAGTTTCAGCGGGCGGCGGTCGGGCCGTTCGACTACCTGTTCGCACCGCTGCCCCGCTGGATGACGATGTTCGATGTCGTCACCAACGTGCTGGGCTACATCCCACTGGGTGTGCTGACCGTGTGGGCGTTGCATCCGGCATGGCGCGGCACGCGCGCGGTGCTTGCGGCGCTTGTGCTGGGCACGCTGCTCTCGTGCGGCATGGAGGCGTTACAGACGTATCTGCCGACGCGCGTGGCGTCGAATGTCGATCTTGCGACGAATGCACTGGGTGCGCTCATTGGCGGTGCGATGGCCGTACCGCTCACCAGCCCGTTGCTCGATCGCGGATGGCTTCGCCATTTGCGCTTTGCGTGGTTCGAGCGTCATGCGAGCCTGCTGCTCGTGTTGCTGGCGTTGTGGCCGTGGGCGCAGGCGTATCCGCAGCAGTTTCTCTTTGGCGACGGCGACCTCGTCCGGCAAATCTGGCTCTGGCAGGACCCGGATATCACCGATCTAGTCCTCGACTGGGTGCCGAAGCTGGGGGAATTGCAGGACTATCTGTCGGCGCTGGATGCCGTCGCGAGCCACGCCCTGTGGGAGACGGTTGTGACCGCGAGCGGCACGATTCTCGCAGGGTTGCTCGCGACGCTGGCCATGCGTCGCACGGCACCGCGTGTGCCGCTGCTGTGCGCGATGTTCATCAGCGCCTTCGCGATCAAGGCGGTTGCGGCCGCATGGCAGTTCTCACCCGCGCAGGCGTTCGACTGGGTGACGGCAGGCGCGATCTACGGATTGGTCATCGGCTCGCTTGTGCTAATCATTGCCGGACGCGGGCCGCGTTTTCTGCGGGGCGCCGTTGCACTGGCGGCGCTGGTCGTCCTGCTCGTCTTCGTCAATCTTTTGCCTGCGAATCCCTATTACGAGGCGGCGCTTCAGTCGTGGCGTCAGGGACAGTACGTGCACTTCAACGTACTGGCGCGCTGGCTCGCGTGGACATGGCCGTATCTCGTGCTGATCTACCTGTTGGCGATGTTCGACCCGAGCCATCGCGGTCCGGCGCGTCGCGGCGGTAAGCCGGACTGACGTCAACGCGCGCCAGGAAGTACGGCATTTTCTACGGGCGCGTCGATGCGGTCGCCGGAGCGGCGAAATGTCCGTCAAGGCCCGTCCGGCAAGCGTTTCCAGTCGATTATCCCGCGCCATTGTTTCCAAATTGGAAATAGCGTATTGGCCGTCTGCCCATTGGTGAGGCCGCCCTCGACTCCTAAACTCTCATGTAAGGCGTACTGACACTCGGTGCGTCACGACCGCCCGGCATCTACAGGCAGATCCCGGGCGGTTTTCATTGGGGAGCGAAGATGAGTACCTGGGGATTGGTGTTTGCGCACAAGACACGGCAGCGCGTGCTGATGGCTGTGATCGCGGCGGCCACCGGCATCGAGATGCTGGAGAACGGCATGTTCGTGTTCGCGTCGTCGCACATCGCGGGCGGCGTCGGCGCAGCCCCGGAAGAGTACGCCTTCGTCTCTACGCTTTACGCCGTCGCTGGCATTCTCGTCATTCTCAAGCAACGCTGGCTCGCCTCGCGTCTGGGTTATCGTGGTTTCCTGACCGGTGCGCTCACGCTCATGGCGTTCGGTGCATGGTTGTGCAGCATGGCGCACAACCCGGTGGAACTTGCCGTGGCGCGCTTCGTGCTCGGACTGGGGGCGGGGTCGCTTTTCACCGCGAGCCGTATTCTGATCAACCTGTGTTTCGCGCCCGAACTGCGGCTGCGTGCGCTGCTGTTCTTCACCTATGGCTTCTTCGGCGCGCAGATCTCCGCGCCGTTACTTGCGAGCTATCTCGTCGATCATTTCATGTGGTCGTCGGTATTTCTTGTCATGGTGCCGATTGCGGTTGCCGGGGCACTGGCGTCGTGGCTCGTCATTCCGGATTTTCGCGAACGTCTGCGCGACGAAGGCGAATTCGAAATGCGCGGCATCGTGTTCTTCGCGGCGGGCGTGCTGTTCGTCGAAGTCATGATGCAGCGCTCGCGCTTCGACTTCTTCTCCAGCCCGCTGCATCTGCTAGAACTTTGTCTGGTCGGGGCAATCTGCGCCATCGGCTACATGTGGCATCAATATTCGCATCACAAGCCGCTGATCGACTTTCGCGTGCTCGTGCGCAATCCTGTGTATGTGCTCGGACTGGGCGGGTACGCGGTGTACTACTTCTTCTCGTATTCGACGTCTTACCTGTTCCCGATCTACATGCAGCAGGGGCTGAACTGGAGCGTCGAGCACACGGGGTATCTGCAAGCGGTGGCGTCGGTGACGAGTCTCGTCGTGGCCGTGATCTACACAATGGCGCGCCCGAAGTTCGTGAAGCTCAAGCCGTTCGTGCTGCTCGGCTATCTGTGCCTGCTCGGCTACGCGTTCTTGCTGTCGCAGAGCTATCAGGGCGTGTCGAGTCAGTGGCTGATTCTGCCGATGGTGCTGAGCGGTCTGGGTGGTGTGTTCGCGATGATTCCGATTGCCGAGCTGACGTTTCGCGGCATGGACGAGTATGTCTTCCAGCATGGCTATCAGACGAAGAACATCGTGCGTCAGTTGGTGAGTTCGATGTCGGTGTCCGTCATGGCCGTGCTGATGCAGGACCGTCAGGCCGTCTTCATGCATCAACTGACGCCCGCGATGACGCCGCTGAACCCCGCCTACAACGCAGCCGTCTCGCAGGCGCAGCAGACGTTCGGTGCGAGTGTCGATGCGACGACGGCGGCGCACATGGCATCGGCATGGGTGGGCAATCTCGCGTCGCAACAGGCGCTGGTGCTCTCGTGTGTGAATGTGTTCTTCGGCTTCGCGTGTCTGGCAGCCTTCTGCGCCTTGTTCATGGCGGTGCAACGGCGTCTTCGCTGATCGATGTTCGGGTGTCCCGGAATCTGCATTTCCTCATCTCTTCGGTGCCGGGCGCTGAATGCGCCCGCCGGGGCCGTCCGCAAGCCTTAAGCAGGTCGGTTAGAATGCCCGCAACACGTCGTTACGTTGCCAATTCCCCCACATAAAAGCACCGACATGTCCACCACCGAGTCGCAGTACTACAAGCATCACGTGTTCTTCTGTCTCAACCAGCGCGAAGCAGGCGCCGACCGTCCGTCGTGCGCAAATTGCAATGCGCAGTCGATGCAGGAATACGCCAAGAAGAAGGTCAAGCAGCTCGGTCTGGCCGGTCCCGGTCAGGTGCGTGTGAACAAGGCCGGATGCCTGGACCGCTGCGAGCTGGGGCCGGTCGTCGTGATCTATCCCGAAGGGACCTGGTACACGTACATCGACGAGACCGATATCGACGAGATCGTCGAGAAGCATCTGGCGCAAGGCGAGATCGTCGAGCGCCTGTTGATCGACTGATCGACTCATCGACTGGCCTGCCGCGATGTCGACACACCCTGTCGACGCCAGCGTCGGCTTCGCACTCCAGACCTACTTCGCTCATGAACGCTCAGACTGAACGCTTCACCATCGACGGCCCGGTCGGCGCCATCGAAATCGCTATCGACCGCCCGGCCGGTGTGCCGGAAAATCTGCGCGGCATCACCCTCGTCGCGCATCCGCATCCGCTGTTCGGCGGCTCGCTCGACAACAAGGTGGCCCAGACGCTCGCGCGTGCCTTCGTCCAGCTCGGTTACGCAGTGGTGCGTCCGAACTTCCGTGGCGTGGGCAAGAGCGAAGGCGAGCACGACAAAGGCATCGGCGAGCGCGACGACCTGATGGCCGTCATCGCCTGGATGCGTCAGCAACCGGGGTGGGAAACACAACCGCTCGCACTCGCTGGCTTCTCGTTCGGCACGTTCGTGCTCTCGCACGTGGCCAAGGCGCTCGAAGCCGCAGGTACGCCTCCCCAACGTCTGGTGTTCGTTGGCACGGCCGCGAGCAACTGGGACGTGGCGACCGTACCGGCCGATACGCTCGTCATCCACGGCGAGAAGGACGACACGGTGCCGCTGCAATCGGTGCTGGACTGGGCGCGTCCGCAAACCTTGCCCGTCGTGGTAATCCCCGGCGGCGAACACTTTTTCCACGGCCTGTTACCGCTGCTGAAACAGATCGTGGTCGATGCGTGGCGTCATTGATACATCTGGCCCGAATTTCGGGCTGTTTCGTCTGACAGCGACCTGCTTCGCTGGGGACGTCGGATGGCGACGGGTATAATTCGCCTCTGAACCTTGTCATGCCGTGTCGGGTCTACTTCCCCGGACGGCATGGCTCCGGCGCTCCGGTGCCGCCGTCTTCTTCGCCGTGCCGCGCTCGCCAAAGCGTGGGTTGCACGGTGCCTTCAAGCGCAGATGCCTCTGAGTTTTGCTTCGCTCACTTCGTTTTTCTCATCGCCAATGAAATTCAACGCTTCGCTGTCCCGTGCCGCCGCCGCCGCGGCGATTGTCGCTTGTGGCTCGCTTGCTACGCTTCCCGCCCGTGCTCAACAGATTCCGCCGCCGCCGATGTCGGCCAAGGCATGGACGATTGTCGACGTGACCAGCGGTCAGGTGCTCGCCGCCGGTGACCCGGATGCCCGCGTGGAGCCCGCTTCGCTCACGAAGATCATGACGACGTATCTGGTCTTCGAAGCCCTTCGCGACAAGCGCATCTCGATGGATCAGACCGTCATTCCGGGCGAGTCGGTCCGCAAGGTGGGTCGTGACGAATCGCGCATGTTCATCGAAGCCGGTAAGCCGGTCTCGGTGCGCGATCTGGTCTCGGGCATGATCATTCAGTCGGGTAACGACGCCTCCATCGCGCTGGCCGAACTCGTCGGCGGCTCGCAGCCGGGCTTCGTCGAACTGATGAATCGCGCCGCGCAGCGCATGGGTCTGAAGAACACCCACTACACGAACGTCGACGGTCTGACCGACCCGCAGCACTACACCACGGTGGCCGACATCGCCACGCTGTCGACGCACATGATTCAAGACTTCCCCGAGTACTACAAGATTTACTCGGAGAAGAGCTTCACGTACAACAACATCCGTCAGCCGAACCGTAACCGTCTGCTGTCGCTCGACCCGACGGTCGATGGCCTGAAGACCGGCCACACCAAGGAAGCGGGCTACTGCCTCGTGTCGACGGCATCGCGTCCGCTGCCGGGTGCCGCTGGCGTGAACCGCCGCGTGCTGTCGGTGGTCGTGGGTGAGCCGACCGAGCGCGCACGCGTGCAGGACAGCCTCTCCGCGCTGAACTACGGCTATCAGAACTTCGACACGCTGCGCGTGTACGGCGCGAATCAGGTCGTGGCGACGCCCAAGGTCTGGAAGGGCAAGGACAGCGAGCTGAAGATCGGCGTGAAGAAGGACACCTTCATCACCGTGCCGAAGGGCATGGCCGACAAGATCAAGCCGCAGCTCGAACTGCGTGAGCCGCTGATTGCACCGATCGCCAACGGCGCGCAGGTCGGCACCGTCAAGGTCATGGCAGATGGCAAGCAACTGGCCGAATTCCCGGTCGTGGCGCTGGCCGACGTGGCGCAGGCCAGCTTCATCGGCCGTGCATGGGACGCCCTGCGTCTGATGTTCGTGAAGAAGTAATCGGGAAGCCATTCGCATCATGAACAACCCCACCGTCTGGCTCAATGGCGAACTGATTGCGCTTGCCGACGCGAAGATTTCCGTCCTCGACCGAGGTTTCCTCTTCGGGGACGGGATCTACGAAGTCGTGCCGGTCTATCACGGCAAGCCGTTCCGTCTTGCGCAGCATCTCGACCGCCTTGAGCGCAGTCTCGCGGAAATTCGCATCGCGAACCCGTACACGCGTGCCGAATGGGAAGCGCTCTTCGCGCGTCTGTCGGCCACGTGTCCGGCCGATCCGCACAGCGTCTATGTGCAGGTCACGCGCGGTGTCGCACCGCGTCAGCACACGTTCCCGAAGGACATCACGCCGACGGTGTTCGGCATCGCCACGCCACTTACGCTGCCGAGCCGCGAGAAGGTGGAGCAGGGCGTCGGCGCGGTCACGCATGAAGACCGTCGCTGGCTGAACTGCCACATCAAGTCGACGTCGCTGCTGGGCAACGTGCTGATGGCGCAATACGCGGCCGATCACGAGGTGCAGGAGACGATCCAGTTCCGCGACGGGCTGCTGACGGAAGCGTCGTCGAGCAACGTGTGGGTGATCAAGCACGGTGCAATGGCCGCGCCGCAGCGCGATAATCGAATTCTCGAAGGCATTCGCTACGGCGCGCTCGAATCGTTCGCGCAGGAATGCGGTATCGCGTTCGAGGAGCGTGCGGTGAGCGAAGCGGAAGTGCGCGACGCCGACGAACTGCTGATCACGTCTGCCACGAAGGAAGTGCTGGCGGTCGTCACGCTCGACGGCAAGCCCGTGGGCGATGGCAAGCCGGGTCCTGTCTTCCGCGCGCTTTATGCGGCGTATCAACGCGCCAAGGAGGCACTATGACGGAAGAGAAGAAGAGCCTGATCGAGTTTCCGTGCGACTTCCCCATCAAGGTGATGGGGCATGCGCAGGACGGCTTCGCGCAGGCCATCGCGGAGTTGCTGCGCGAGTTCGATGCGCAGTTCGACGCGGCGACGATGGAAATGCGTCCGTCCAGCACGGGCAAGTATCTCGGTCTGACCGTCACGGTGCGCGCGCATTCGCAGGCGCACCTCGACGACATTTACCGCAAGCTGACGTCCCATCCGATGGTCAAGGTGGTGCTGTAAGCGACGTAGTATCGATGCGTGCCTGAGTTAGCCTCGGGCGCGCGTCTTTCGATCCCCGGATCGCGGTCAGGCATGCGTCGGCGCCCCGTCGTCGGGCAGCTTCGCCGGATCGAGACCTAACTGCGCGTCAGTCGCCATCTCCCCAGCCGTCGCGGCCATCCCGGCCGCCAGCGCAGCACGGCTCGGCTTCGTCGGACGCTGTCGCGTGTCCTTCACCAGCTCGAACGCTGCCACTTCCTCCAGAAACCACGCTCTGAACGCTTGCACGCGTTTCGTCTCCAGCACGGCCAGCGGACACACGAAGAAGTAATCCCATTCGCAAGGCGTATCGACGTCGGACAGCCGCACGAGGCGTCCCGCCATGATGTCGCCGACCGCGAGCGACCGACGCACCAGCGCCACCCCCTGACCGACGATGGCAGCCTGCGAAAGCATGCCGGAATCCTCGTACATCATCCCTTGCATCGGCTCGGGGATATCGAAGCCTGCGGAGGCGAACCACGGCGCCCACGGCTCATCTTGCGAGCGCAGCAGCGTGCTTTGGCGAAATTCGTCGGCGGTCTGCGGCAGCTTGCCGTCGTTATAGGACGGACTGCACGCGGGGAAGAAGACGTCGTCGAGCACCTTCTCGATATGCAGCCCCGGCCAGTTGCCCTTGCCCATGCGAAGGGCGATGTCGACGTCGTCGCGCTCGAAATCGGTCAACTGTGCGCTGCACCGCAACTCCACTTCCAGTTCCGGATGCCGGTCGATGAAGCGGCCGATGCGCGGCGTCAGCCAGCGACTGGCGAACGACGGCATGGTGGTGAGCACCAGACGCCGCTCGCTGCGCGTGCCCGCTTGCAGCTTGCGCGTGGCCTGCGCAATGTCGGTGAGGGCGGCCCGGATCGACGCGGCATACTGGCGCCCCGCGGGTGTGATGCTGATGCGCTTGCCGTTGCGGGCGAACAGCGTGGTACCCAGCTCCTGCTCCAGCGCACGAATCTGATGGCTGATCGCACCGTGCGTGACGAACAATTCTTCCGCCGCACGGGAAAAGCTCTCCAGGCGGGCAGCCGCCTCGAAGGCGCGCAAGGCGCTAAGGTTAGGAAGTCTCCGAAGGTCCATGTGAGCTCTATTCGCAAGGCCGTGAAAATATGTCGTTTGGTACGGCGCCTGCCAGTCCCTATGATTCAGTCATTGTCTCGCACTGAGTGGGGGTCGTAAAATGCAAAACAATTTGACAAAGGTTCAGTACTTCTACGGTCTTCGCCCGGGCGAAATGATCACGCTCGATCTGCACCATGAGCATACGCTCGTCGCACGGGGCTCGTCGGTCTGGGTGACGCGTGCTGGTGATCCGCGCGATTACTGGCTGGCACCGGGGCAACGTCTGGCCGTCGAGCCGGGACGCCGTTACTGGGTGTCTGCCGACGAGACGGCCGAAGCCGAACTGGAGCGCGAAGTCTCGCGGCGCTTCTCCGCGATGCGCCTGCTTCGCAAGTGGCTGGCGGGCCGTCGGGCGGCACGTGAAGCGAATTCCTGCACCTGCGCTGCCTGATATCACTGGCAATCCGACCGATCCGATCGATATGCCGGGCTCCGGCCCGTGAACACCACGCGCTCAATGGCGATAGTCGCCGGACGAGCGCGTGTTTCGTTTGGGCCGTGGAAGTCTGACCCTCGGTGCTGTTACTCGAATTCACAACAAGACGCGCAATAATCGAATCAAAAACACAGCGATAACGCGTCGAAACAAGAGAAGTCGTCCCCCGATGAACCAAGCTTCGCCCCCTGCATCGATGCCATCCTCCGCCACACCGAACCCGCAAGCCGACGAACGCCTTGGGCGTTTGCTGATGATCGCGGCGATGGTGATCTCCGGCACGATCGGTTACTTCGTGTTGATGTCGGGCCAGCCCGCGCTCAATGTGGTGTTCTTCCGTTGCCTGATCGGTGCGCTCAGCCTGTGCGGTTGGTGTGCGCTTCGCGGTTACTGGCGGGGATTGCGCATGACCCGCTGGCAAGTGGTGAACGTGACGCTCGGGGCCATTACGCTTGTCTCGAACTGGTATTTCCTGTTCACGGCTTACCGGTTGACCTCGGTCGGCATTACGACCGTCGTCTACAACGTCCAGCCGTTCCTGCTGGTGCTCGCCAGTGTGATCGTTACGCGAGAGCGACCGTCGCTGGCCACGCTGGGCTGTCTGGGCGTGGCGTTCGCCGGGCTGGTGATTCTGGCCGAGCCGGGGGGCGTGCATGGGGCGGGTTATCTGATCGGCGTGGCGAGTGCGCTGGCTGCCGCGTCGCTTTACGCCGCGACCACGCTTTTCACCAAGAAGCTGGCCGGGACGATTCGTCCCGAGATCATTGCGGCGCTGCACATGGTCATCGGCGCGGTCGTTTTCGTCTGGATGGCGGACTTCCACCACTTGCCGTCGGCACCGCGCCAGGTCGGCGCCATCGTCACGCTGGGCCTATTCCATACGACGTTCATGTATTTGTTGCTCTACGGGGCGTTTCAGAAGGCGTCGACGTCGAGTCTGGCGGTGTTCGGCTTCGTCTACCCCGTGGTGGCCGTGGCGGTGGACTTTCTGGCGTTCGGCATCGTGCTGCACCCGACGCAGTGGTTGGGCGGCGTGATGATTCTGCTCGCGGCCGGGTGGTATGCCCGGGGGCTGGGCGCGACACCCGCCCGAAAGGCAGCCTGAGCCTGCGGATCTGGCGCCGGGGATCGTTGCGGCCGGGCAACACTTCGTGCCGCGTCTTGCCGGTCGTGGCTTCGAGCAAGATTGGCGTGGTTTCGCTAAAATTGCGTCCATGACCTCCCCGATCGAAGTTTGCTGGCGCGGCATAGAAGACTACGCCACCTCGTTCGACGCCATGCGCGCGTACACCGATGCGCGTGGCTCGGACGGCCCCGACCAGCTTTGGATCGTCCAGCATCCGCCCGTCTACACGCTCGGACTCGCTGGAGATCCCGCTCACCTGCTCGTTGCCAACACCGGTATTCCGCTTGTCAAAGTCGACCGTGGCGGCCAGATCACGTATCACGGCCCCGGTCAGGTGGTGATCTATCTGCTCGTGGACCTGCGACGCCGCAAGCTCGGCGTGCGCGAAATGGTGCGGCTGATCGAGCAGGCGGTGATCGACACCCTTGGAGCGTATAATCTCGACGTTGAGCGCCATGCCGGTGCGCCGGGTATCTATGTGAGCCCGGGCGACGGCACTGTGGCGCATGCCGGCGCGAAGATCGCTGCGCTCGGGTTGAAAATCCGCAACGGCTGCAGTTATCACGGCGTTTCGCTGAATGTCGCGATGGATCTGCGCCCGTTCGACTGGATCAATCCGTGCGGTTACGCCGGTTTGCAAACCGTAGACATGGCCACGCTTGGCGTGGCTCCCCGCTGGGATGAAGTGGCCGCGCGACTGGCGCAGCAACTCGGTCATCACCTCGAACAGCACCCCGCGACGACAGTTGCCGCGCCGCAGGCCGATACGAATTCGGCCGCCAGCGCAGACGCCGCCGCCTGATTGGACGCCTGGAAAGCCCCCATCATGACCACCGTGACTCAGAACGACAGCACGAACAAAGAAGTTCGCACGATCGACGGCGATTACGACGCCACCGCGAAGCAGAAGTCGCAAGCCAAGACGGCGCGCATCCCGATCAAGATCGTGCCGATCGAGCGCCTGAAGAAGCCGGACTGGATTCGCGTGAAGGCGGCCACTCACACCTCCCGTTTCTACGAGATCAAGCAGATCCTGCGCGAGCACAATCTGCACACGGTCTGTGAAGAGGCGAGCTGCCCGAACATCGGCGAGTGCTTCGGCAAGGGCACGGCCACGTTCATGATCATGGGCGACAAGTGCACGCGCCGTTGCCCGTTCTGCGACGTCGGCCACGGCCGCCCGGATCCGCTGGACGTCGATGAGCCGCTGAACCTCGCGAAGACCATCGCCGCGATGCGCCTGAAGTACGTCGTGATCACCAGCGTGGACCGCGACGACCTGCGCGACGGCGGTGCCCAGCACTTCGTCGATTGCATCCGCCACGTGCGCGAGCTGTCGCCGTCGACCCGCATCGAAATCCTGACGCCGGACTTCCGCGCGCGTCTCGACCGTGCTCTGGGCATTCTCAATGCCGCACCGCCCGATGTGATGAACCACAACCTCGAAACGGTGCCGCGTCTGTATAAGGAAGCGCGCCCCGGCTCGGACTACCAGCACTCGCTCACGCTCCTCAAGGAGTTCAAGGCGCAGCACCCGGACGTGTCGACGAAGTCGGGCCTGATGGTCGGTCTGGGCGAGACGGACGAGGAAATTCTTCAGGTGATGCGCGACATGCGCGCGCACAACGTCGACATGCTTACGATCGGTCAGTACCTGCAACCGTCGGAGCACCACCTGCCGGTGCGCCGTTACGTGACGCCCGACACGTTCAAGATGTTCGAGGAAGAAGCGTACAAGATGGGCTTCACCCACGCGGCCGTGGGCGCGATGGTGCGTTCGAGCTATCACGCCGACGTGCAGGCGCACGAAGCAGGCGTGGCCGACGCCATCTAAGCGAGAAATCCTCCCGGCAATCGTCCGGACGGAAGCGTCACGAAAGCGGATCGTCGAAAGACGGTCCGTTTTTTTTCGTCCGTACCCTCCATGCGCTGGGGCGCTGAACGAGCACTGATCGCGCCAATGACCGCCACCAAGCGTTAGCCCGACGCCCATACTGGATTACGGGACGTCACAAGTCGCGCCCGGTTCAATAGCCGATACGCGCCGCAGGCATCGCCGGATGCCGACTAACGCGTCCGAATGCCTACGATACGCACCGCTATTTGTGATGATCGTCGCCTAACGGTTTGCGTTACCCCCATCCGCCAGCTTCATCTCCCTCGAAATATGTTGTAACAACCGTCACCTTGTGGCGCTGGGTGCGTTGTTCCAGAATATTGAAACTTTGTTTTGCTTGGCAAAACACTGCGCGCGTCATGGTTATTGGGCGAGCGGATGTTCCGGATGCACGCCAGGAGGCAGCATGTCCCGTCAGGTCACTGAGGGCCGATTTTTCGTTGAAGCACCGCAAGGTGGCGCAATGCGCCACGGGGGGCACTTGCCTCTGGTGATCGACGCGCCTCACAGCGGCCATGTGTTCCCGCCGGACTTCGACACGATTGCCCCGACCGCCGCGATCCTCGCTTGCGGCGATGCCTACGTCGACGAACTCTGGTCCGTCGCGACGCATCACGGCGCGACGCTCGTGGCCGCGCTTTTCCCGCGCGCCTATATCGACCCGAATCGTGCTGAGCACGACATCGACCCCGAATTGCTGGCGAGCCTGTGGCCGCACGATGCGCGTCCGCAACACTACAGCGAGCGTGGTGTCGGCCTGCTGCACCGGTTTGCTGCCCCCAACGTACCGCTCTATGACCGCCGTCTGACGGTGGCCGAACTCGAGCGACGGATTCACGATTACTACCTGCCGTACCGCCACGCGTTGCGCGATGCACTCGATGCCGCGTGGCAGCGTCACGGCGTGGTCTGGCATCTCGACTGTCATTCGATGCGTTCGCTCGGCGGGGCGCTCGATCCCGACGCTGGCATGGCGCGCCCCGACGTTCTGGTGAGCGACGGTGACGGCACGACCGCAGACCCCGCGTTTTCACGCTGGGTGATGGCCGAATTTACGCGTCTTGGATTTCGTACGGCCTACAACGCGCCGTATCGCGGTGGCGATCTGGTGCGTCATTTCGGACGCCCCGCCGAGCGGCGTCACAGCGTGCAGATCGAACTGAATCAGGCGCTTTATCTGAATGAATCTAGCGGCGAAAAGCATGACGGCTTTTCGACGCTGCAATCGCAACTTGGCCAATTTGCGGCGGCGCTTGCCGCCTATGCCGAACAACATAGCGAGGAAGTTTGAGATGGACTACACAGTCGCTTCGGTTGACACAGCGCTTTCGCTGCTGTCGCTGGTCGGGGAGTGCCCTGGCCTGGGTGTGACGGAACTGGCGCAGCGCGCTGGCCTGAACAAGTCGCGGGCATTTCGTTTGCTGGCGACGCTCGAACAGCACCGCTGGGTGGTTCGCGAGGGCAGCCCGGTGACTTACGTGCTGGGTGCGCAGGCGTTGGTGCTCGGTGTGGCGGGCCATGAACAGGTCAACCTCGTGAAGGTCGCCCATCGTCACCTGCAGGCACTTAACCGCGCGCTCAACGAGAACATCCAGTTGCGTGTGCGTGACGGTCTCGAATCGCTGTGCGTCGCCCGTGTGGAATCGACGCATGAGCTGCGCGTGCATGGCGTGGTCGGCAATCGTCGCCCGTTGTACGTTGGCGCGTCGGGCCGTGTGCTGTTGGCTTTCGCGTCGGACGACGTCCGTGCGCAAGTGCTGGGCCGTCCCCGCAAGCGCTTCACGGCGGGCACGCTGATCGAGCGCGACGAACTGGCGGCCGAGCTGCTGAACGTGCGTCGTCAGGATTGCGCGGTGAGCTTTGGCGAACTCGCGCCGGAAGCCGTCTCGGTCGCGGTGCCGGTGCGCGATGCATCGGGCGAAGTGATCGCCTCGCTGTCGGCCTCGGGTCCGTCGTCGCGGATGACGCGTGCGTTGCTGCCCGATATCTCGTCGCGTCTGTCGGCCTGTGCCGCAGAGATTTCGGCCGCACTGGGTTATCACACGCCAGTCCCGGAAGCGCTGTCGGCCTGACATCGCCCTCTGTATCGAAACCTCTCCTCGAAGGCGCTGCCACCCCAGGTAGGCGCTTTCAAGGGAGGTTCTATTTGTTTCAACGGTCCGTTGTGACGAATCCAACGTCGTCAGGATCTTCCCTCATCGCGTGAAATCTCCCAATTTCACCGGATTTTCTGGAAATCCAGAAACAATCTGTGCTTGCTTTCCGGTTTTCCGTATAAGCGACCATCGGGTTTTCCACAGCTTCCCACAATAAAATCAAACACTTGTAACGCTGGCATGAGTATTGCTTTCTAACGCGCGTGCTGCCGCCGTTTCCGAATTCCCATTGGAAATCCGGAAACCCAGAGCAAGCCGTTCTAATAAAGAGAGGAGACCTTATGTTCAAGCAATGCCTTGCCGCCGCTGCGCTGTGTGCAGTTTCGCTACACGCTTTTGCCGACGATCTGGTGCGTCTGGGGAACCTGAAGTTCGCCCACTACGGCGCCGTGTCGTACATGAAAGTGATTGGACCGAAGTACGGCCTGAAGATCGAGGAACGGATGTTCGCCAAGGGCGTGGACATCATGCCGGCCATCGTGGCCGGTCAGATCGACGTGTCGGCAAGCGCGCTTGACGCCGCTATCGCAGGTCGCGCTCAGGGCGCACCGATCTACGCGGTGGCCGGTTTCGCCAAGGGCGGCGTGCGTATCGTGGCCAAGAAGGGTCTGCCGATCACCAAGATCGCCGATCTCAAGGGCCGCAAAGTGGGCGTGGCCCGTGGCGGTGCGCAGGAACTGATTCTGTACGCAGAACTGGCCAAGGCCGGTCTGACGTGGTCGGATCAACCGGGCAAGGACGTACAGATCCTCTTCATGGCCTACGCCGATCTGAATCAGGCGGTCGCCGCAGGTAGCATCGATGCGATGTGCCAGTCTGAGCCGCAAGCCTCGCAAGCCATCAACAAGGGCTTCGGTGTCGAAGTGCTTAAGCCGTACGACACGCCGATCGGCGAGCCGGTGCGTGCGCTCGTGATCACCGAGAAGCTCTACAAGGAAAAGCCGGACGTGGCCCAACGTCTGATGTACGCCTTCGTCGAAGCGACCGACTACTTCATCAAGAACCCGAAAGCGGCCGAGAAGTTCGTTCGCGAAGACATGTTCAAGAATCAGATCACCGAACAGGACTTCACGGACGCGATCGGCAACTCGCCGTATAGCTACGACCTGACGCTGTCGCACGTGCAACTCACGACCGACCTCATGAAGAAGTTCGGCGTGGGCAAGTTGCAGGATCCGGTGCCGAAGGCTGACGACTGGGTCAAGCTCGACCTGCTCGCCAAGGCGAAAGCCAAGCTGAACATTAAGTAAGGCGAGGCGAACGGATGTCAGCAGTGCTTTCCAATACGGGGGCTTCTCGCGCCGCGCGCATGATGCGCGGCGTGCTGATTCCGCTCGCGGTCGTGGTGATCTGGCAGATCGTCACGGGCCTTGAGTGGATCAACCCGATCATTCTTCCGTCGCCGGTCGCTGTCGTGACCAAATGGTGGCAATACCTCAAACCGACCGTGGCGATGGCCGAAGGCTTCGGTGCGTGGCTGCAATCGAGCGAATTGCTCATGGACGCCACGCATAGCCTTTACCGCGTAATCATGGGCTTCATCGTGGGCGCAGGCATTGCGCTGCCCCTTGGTCTGCTCATGGGCACGAGCACGCGTGTCTACGGCCTGTTCAACCCGCTGGTGCAGGTGGTGCGTCCGATTCCCCCAATCGCGTACATCCCGCTGGCCATTCTCTGGTTCGGTCTGGGCAATCCCCCCGCGTTCTTCCTGATCGCACTGGGCGCGTTCTTCCCGGTGCTGATGAACACGATTGCCGGTGTGCGTCACGTCGACGGCATCTATCTGCGTGCCGCGCGCAATCTCGGCGCGGGTCAGCTCACGATCTTCCGTCGCGTGATTCTGCCTGCGGCCACGCCCTACATCCTGTCGGGTGTGCGTATCGGTATCGGCACGGCGTTCATCGTCGTGATCGTGGCCGAGATGATCGCCGTGAACAACGGTCTGGGATATCGCATTCTGGAAGCGCGCGAGTACATGTGGTCGGACAAGATCATCGCCGGGATGCTGACCATCGGTCTGCTCGGTCTGGTGATCGACCTCGGCATGGATCGTCTCAACAACCACCTGCTCAAGTGGCACCGTGGTCTGGAAACCAAGTGAGGCGATAAAAAATGCTGATTCAAATCGATCACGTCAACAAACAGTTCCCGATTCCCGGCGGCGTCGTCGACGCGCTCAAGGACATCGACCTGAACATCAACGCGGGCGAGTTCGTCTGCCTGCTCGGCCCATCGGGTTGTGGCAAGTCGACGCTGCTCAACGCGCTCGCCGGTTTCGTGCAACCGACGTCGGGTGCGATTCGCATCGACGGTCGTGCCGACGCTGCTGCCGAACCGGGTCCGGATCGCGGCATGGTGTTCCAGGAGTACGCACTGTTCCCTTGGATGACCGTGGCGCAGAACGTGGCGTTCGGTCTCGAGATCAAGGGCATGAAGCGCGCCGAGATCAACGAGCGAGTGAACCTTCTGCTCGGCAAGCTCAACCTGCGCGAGTTCCGCGACCGCTATCCACGCGATCTCTCGGGCGGCATGCGTCAGCGCGTGGCGATTGCCCGCGTGCTCGCGCTCGACAGTCCGATCATGCTCATGGACGAGCCGTTCGGCGCGCTCGACGCCCTCACGCGTCGCACGTTGCAGGACGAGCTGCTGCGCATTTGGGAGGAATTCAGGAAGACGATCATTTTCGTCACACACAGTATCGAGGAGTCGATCTATCTGGCCGACCGGGTCGTCGTCATGACGTACCGGCCGGGCACGGTCAAGCGGGACGTGGTCATCGAACTACCCCGTCCGCGCGACACGGCAGGCAGCGAATTCAATGAATTGAAGAAGGAGCTGGCCCAGATGGTGATGGAGGAGCAAATGCGCTTTGCGCAAAGCGAGATTCGCGGCGTCACCGCGGATTAATAAGAAGGGCGGTGGCTTGCCCCGCCGCCTGAAGAGGAAACAACATGCAAACCCAGACCAAAAAACCCTTTTACCGCATCCTGTACGTGCAGGTGCTGTTTGCCATTGTCGTCGGCATTCTGCTCGGGCACTTCCGGCCCGATCTGGCCGTCGAAATGAAGCCGCTTGGCGACGCGTTCATCAAGCTCATCAAGATGATCATCGGTCCGGTGATCTTCTGTACCGTCGTGACCGGTATCGCCGGCATGGAAGACATGAAGAAGGTCGGCCGCGTTGGCGGTAAGGCGCTGATCTACTTCGAAGTCGTCTCGACGCTCGCACTCGTGATCGGCCTGATCGCCACGCACGTGCTCAAGCCGGGCGCTGGCTTCAATGTCGACATCAGTACGCTCGATCCGAAGGCCATCGCAGGCTACGCCGCGAAGGCTGCACACGGCGACACGTTCACCGACTTCCTGCTGCACCTGATTCCGAACACGATCACCGACGCGTTCGCCAAGGGTGAAATTCTCCAGATCCTCGTGATCGCTATCCTGTTCGGCGCTGCGCTGGGCATGATCGGTGAGCGTGGTCGCGTGGTGACGGGCTGGATCGACAGCGTGTCGGGCGTGCTCTTCCGCGTCGTGCACATCATCACCAAGGTCGCTCCGCTGGGCGCTTTCGGTGCGATGGCCTTCACCATCGGCAAGTACGGTATCGCTTCGCTGGTGCCGCTCGCCAAGCTGATGGGTACGTTCTACCTGACGTCGTTCCTGTTCGTGATCGTCGTGCTGGGTCTGATCGCCAAGTTCACCGGCTTCTCGATCTTCCGCTTCCTTGCGTACATCAAGGAAGAGCTGCTGATCGTGCTGGGTACGAGCTCGTCGGAAGCTGCGCTGCCGCACCTGATGGAAAAGATGGAAAAGGCCGGTTGCTCGAAGTCGGTGGTGGGTCTCGTGATCCCGACCGGCTACTCGTTCAACCTTGACGGCACGAACATCTACATGACGATGGCCGTGCTGTTCATCGCACAAGCGACGAACATCGATCTGACCTGGGGCCAACAGCTCACGCTGCTCGCCGTGGCGATGCTGACCTCGAAGGGCGCTTCGGGCGTGACCGGCGCAGGCTTCATCACGCTGGCCGCAACGCTGGCTGTGATCCCGACGATTCCGGTTGCCGGGATGGTGCTGATTCTCGGTATCGACCGCTTCATGAGCGAATGCCGTGCACTGACGAACATCTGCGGCAACGGTGTCGCAACGATCGTCGTGTCGGCCTGGGAAAAGGAACTGGACCGCAAGAAGCTGAACGACGCCATGTCGGGCAAGCAAGGTCCGGAGCTGGCCTAAGGGCTGGCGGCAGGGGCGGGCGGTGTTGCGCGTGACGTGTTTCGCGCGACACTGCCAGCCGGTTCTCCGGGTCCCTGCCAACCTGTATCGACCGTATGTTCGCCACCGGGCGGCGCGGCACAGGCACAATAGCGCCTGAGCTTCGCCGCCCGGTGGTCCTTTAGCACCTCACGCAACACCCTGTGCCCCAATGGCCACCCCGCACGACAACACGATCCGCGCCCGCCACGCCCACGGCAGTCACGCACCCCAAGGTGTCGCTGCGCCCGTGAGCCATAAGGACGGTAAGGACGCCGTGGGCAATCGGCGCGACGAAGTCCCCATCGATCTCGAGAGGGCTGTCCCGATGCGCCGTTGGTCATGGATCGTCGTCATGTTGTTGGCGAGTGTCCTGTTTTGCTGGTTGACGTACGCCCTGAGCTGGCAGCGGGGTGTGGCCGACCTGCGCGTGAACGCAGGCGCGCGTGTCGAACGTTACGCAGGGAGCCTGCGCAGCACCGTCGACCGCTACGAATTTCTTCCGTATCTGCTCTCGCTGCATCCGTACGTGCACGACCTGTTGCTCAATCCGAAAGACAAGGCCGTGGTGCAGCGGGCCAACGACTATCTGTTCGACGTCAATCAACGCGCCAAGGCATCGGCAGCGTACGTGATCGACGCGAACGGTCTGGCACTCGCCGCAAGCAACTGGCGCGAGAAGGCCACATTCGTCGGACAGGAGTACCGCTTCCGTCCGTATTTCATCGACGCCATCAAGGGCGCATTCGGCCGCTTTTACGGTGTGGGGACGACCTCCGGCGAGCCGGGGTATTTCGTCTCCCAGCCGATTCTCGTCGACGGCCAGATCCACGGTGTGGTCGTGGTGAAGCTGAATCTGGAGTGGTTCCAGCGCGCGGGGGCGGACGCCTCCGAGCCCGTTGTCGTGGCCGACGATCACGGCGTGATCTTCCTGTCGTCCGAGCCGCGCTGGCAGTATCGTTCGCTCACGCCGCTCGCTCCTGACGTGAAGGCGGCGCTCGACAGCACGCGCCAGTATTACAACCAGAACGTGACGCCGCTCGCCTGGAGCGAGGACGAACGACTCGACGCCGACGGCGAGGTCGTGACGGTGCATGACGGCAGGGCCGCAGGCAAGAACAGGCGCTTTCTCGCCGTGCAGCGCAAGCTGGGCGAGCCGGATTGGACGCTCATGTACTTCGCGCCGCTCGATCAGGTGATCGCCAATGCACGGATCGCGGCGGTCGCTGCGGCGTGTCTGGCGGCGTTTACTTGCTTGTTGGGCGTGGCGTGGAATCAGCGACGTCAGCGTGTGCGCGACATGCTCAAGAGCCGCGAGTTGTTGCAGTCTGCTTATGCCGAACTGGGCGAGCGTGTCGCCGAGCGCACGGCCGATCTGCAATCCGCCAACGAGCGTTTGCAAACGGAAGTGCAGGAGCGCTCGCGCACCGAACACGAACTGCGCGAGGCGCAAAGCGAACTCGTGCAGGCCTCGAAACTCGTGGCGCTGGGGCAGATGGCAGCAGGCATCACGCACGAACTCAACCAGCCGCTCTCGGCGCTGCGCAGTTTCTCGGACAATACGCGCGTGCTGATCGAGCGTCGGGAGTACGACGCCGCGCAGGAGAACCTCGAAGCCATTGCGTCGCTCACCGACCGCATGGGCAAGATCACCGGGCAGTTGCGTCTCTTTGCAGGGCGCGCGCGGCGTGGCGATATGGAAGCTTTGGTGCAGCGCGCGCTGGATAATACGCTGATGCTGTTGCGCGTACGTCTGGCCGGTATTCAGGTGACGACCACCTTCGCGCGCGGCCTGGAAGATGTGCAGGTGGCGTGCGAGGGCTTGCGTCTCGAACAGGTGTTGATCAATCTGGTAGGTAACGCCATCGACGCCGTGGTGGGGGCAGCTCACCCGCAAGCCTCGCCGTCGATATGGATCGATGTGGACGCGGACGACCTGTGGGCGCGCATTTATGTGCGCGACAACGGGCCGGGCATTTCGGAGGCACATATGCCGCGTCTGTTCGAGCCGTTTTTCAGTACCAAGGAGGGCGGTCAGGGCATGGGGCTCGGACTCGCAATTTCGTCATCCATCGCACAAGAGAACGGCGGCCAGTTGGTCGCCCGCAACGTTCCGGGCGGTGGGGCTGAATTTCTCGTGACGCTGCGCCGCGTGCAACGCACCGGCGCGACAATCGCATGATGTACAAGAACCTCCAGATCCTATTTGTCGAAGACGACGAACTCGTGCGGCGTGCCACGCTGCAAAGCCTGCAACTCGCCGGACTCGATGCCTTCGGGCTTGCTTCGGCCGAAGCGGCGCGAGAGCGCATCACGCCGGACTTCGCCGGCATTGTCGTGTCGGACATTCGTCTGATCGGCA
Source organism: Pandoraea sp. NPDC090278 (assembly GCF_044772185.1). Classification (NCBI taxonomy): domain Bacteria; kingdom Pseudomonadati; phylum Pseudomonadota; class Betaproteobacteria; order Burkholderiales; family Burkholderiaceae; genus Pandoraea; species Pandoraea sp. NPDC090278. The sequence goes on from NZ_JBIVYJ010000002.1 coordinate 884,798, forward strand.
TGAGCGGGCTCGAATTGCTCGCGCATTTGCGTCAGCACGCGCCGGAAGTGCCGGTCATTCTCGTCACCGGTCATGGCGATATCTCGATGGCGGTGCAGGCCATTCGCGACGGTGCTTATGACTTCATCGAGAAGCCTTTTGCGCCGGACCGTCTGATCGAGTCGGCCAAGCGTGCGCTGGAAACGCGCAAGCTCATGCTGGAGAACCAGGCGCTGCGCCGTGAACTGGCGGAGCAGGGCGGACGCGCCTCGCGCATCATCGGACGCAGTCCGTCGATGGAGACGCTGCGCACGCTCATCGCCAACGTCGCCATGACGGATGCCCCGGTGCTCATCAACGGCGACACCGGCACCGGCAAGGAGCTGGTCGCTCGCAGTCTGCATGAGTTGTCGCGTCGCCGCGATGCACCGTTCGTCGCGCTGAACTGCGGCGCACTTCCCGAAGCGATCTTCGAGAGCGAGATGTTTGGCCATGAGGTCGGTGCATTTACCGGCGCGGCGAAACGTCGTATCGGCAAGCTGGAGCATGCGTCGGGTGGCACGTTGTTTCTCGACGAGATCGAGAGCATGCCCGCCGCGTTGCAGGTGAAGTTGCTGCGCGTGTTGCAGGACGGCGTGCTGGAGCGTCTCGGATCGAACCAGTCGATTCGTGTGGACTGCCGCGTGGTGGCGGCCGCCAAGGGCGATATGGAAGCGCTCGTGCGCGAGGGGACGTTCCGTCGCGACCTTTACTACCGGTTGAATGTGGTGACACTGGCGCTGCCGCCGCTGCGTGAGCGTCGTGAAGACATCCTGCCGCTGTTCGAACATTTCATGCTCGATGCGGCCGTGCGTTACGGACGCCCTGCGCCGGTGGTGTCGGACCGGATGCGTCAGGAGTTGCTGCAGTCGGACTGGCCGGGCAACGTGCGTGAGTTGCGCAACGCGGCCGACCGTCTGGTGCTGGGTGTGGCGAGCGCCCCTGAAGGGGAGTCGCTCGCACCGCTGCCGCTCAAGGAGCAGGTGGAGCGGTTCGAGCGGGCCGTGCTTCAGGAGGCGCTGGAACACAGCAAGGGTAACGTGGCGGCGACGGCCGAGGCGTTACATGTGCCGAAGGCGACGCTGTACGAAAAGCTCAAGCGCTATGGCTTGCATACGCGCGGGCACGGCGAGGGTGGCGATGGACGCTGACGTCGTCAGGAAAACAAAAAGCGCCCTGCGGGGCGCTTTTTTGTTGGCAGCTAACGTCAAGCGTCAGGCTTGCTTTGCCAGTGCTGTCTCGATCAGCTTGTTGAGTTCGGCGTATTCCGGCTCGCCGACGTATTGCTTGAGCACCTTGCCGTTGCGATCCACGACGAACGTCGTCGGCGTGAGCTGGACGTTGCCGTATTGCTTCGCGACGCTGCCGTCGGAGTCCATTGCGACCTTGAACGGCAACTGACGCGACTGCGCGTAGTTCATCACGTACATCGGCGGGTCATAGCTCATGGCCACCGCGACAAACTCCAGTCCCTGGCCTTTGTACTTCTCGTACGTCTTCACCATCGTCGGCATTTCCTTCATGCACGTGACGCAACTCGTCGCCCAGAAGTTGACCAGATAAACCTTGCCTTTGAGTTGTTCGGTGCCGAGCTTCTGACCCGAGAGCAGCGTGAACGTCGCTTCGGGCGCACGCTTCTGACCGGCGAACGTGAAGTACGCGGCGATCGCCACGGCGGCGATAACCACGACGGCGAGGATCTTGCCGATGGGAGACTTGCGGGAGGTCGTAGCGCTCATGACACAGCCGTGTGGGTAATGGAGTTCGGTAGGGGGCAGAGATTCGCCGTTTTGACGTGGATCCGCCCTCGATTTGCCACCGATTCTACTCTGAATCTCAGCGCGTCGTGGTGCCGCTGCCTGGGTGCAGACGGGCGCGTCCGCGCGCGATGGCGTCGTCGAGATATGCGCCGTAGAAGTCCGGCAGACCTGCGCCGATCAATGGGTCGGCGACGGGGTGTCCGCTGGTATCGAGGAACAAAACCGTCGGCGACACCTTGACGCCATGGGCACGCGCCCACGCAACGCCGGTGGTCGTCGTGCCATCGAAATCGCGTACGGGCGTCGTACTGTCCATGCCGATTTCACGCACTTCATATTTGCCGCTGCGCACGAGCGGGGCCAACTCTCGCTGACGGATCGGACCGCAATAGACGCAGTCCCGCAACGACACGAGGACGATCAGCGGCGCGTCGAGCGAAGCCGCGCGACGCGCGTGCGCCGCGAAGTCGGTCGCCAGCGGCACCGCTGCCTGCTGTTTGGCCGCTGTCTTGTTGTCGAGCGGTTTTGCCGCCGCACCCTCATGCGGATAGGTGACGCCGGTTGCCTGCGCGAGAACCAACGTCGAGGTGGCAGACGTCGGGTGTCCGACAGACTGGCCGAAACCGTCGTCAGCGCCTTGCACGCCAGGCGACGCCAAAGCCGCAACCGGCATGACGATCGGCAGTGTGATCACCGCGCTGGCGATCAGCGACCTCAGCAGCCGTGCGCGTCCCATCTCCCGCGGTGAAGCAGCGGGGGGCGTCGGGGCGGACGAGGTAAGGGACGTGGGGGCGCAGGCGTGTGTCATGCCGCCGATGATACCGGGAACCGCGCCGTGCCGTTTTTCCTGCCGCTGCGCATGGCGGATAATGGCGGCTTCCCTCTTCACGACTCCTCTGACGTCTATGAACCGCGTTGTCCGTGTCTGCGTCCTGCTTGCTGCGTCTGTCACGACCATGGTGATGGCCGCGTGCTCACCTCGCTACGATTGGCGTGAGGTCCACGACAAGGATGGAGCGTATGCCGTGACCTATCCTGCCAAGCCGACGCAAGACGAACGCGAGGTGAAGTTCGCCTCCGGGCCGCTGCCGATGCGCATGCAGGCCGCGCGCGTCGACGCTGCGCTCTTCGCGGTGGGCGTGGTCACGCTTCCCAGCGATGACGCGACGCTGCGCCAGACCGTCGTCGACGAACTGCAACACGGCTTGCTTGCCAATGTGAACGAGCGCCAGGTGTCGCCCTCGCAAGTGATGGTGCGTCAGGCGGGCGATGCGCCTTCGCTCCCGGGCATGGCGGTCTCTGCACAGGGCATGGCGAGCGACAAAGCCGAACGCTACGTCTCCGCCCGCTTCGTCGGACGTGGCAACCACGTCTATCAGGTGGTCGTCATGGGGACGAAGGCGCCGGGCAAGGAACAAGTCGATCAGTTTCTGGACTCCTTCACGCTGGAGTGAGGGTTTCGTCGGTGTCTTCGGTCACCCCGGTGCCTCGCGATATTGCACCGCCTCGGCGATGTGAGACGCATCGATTGCGTTGCAACCGGCGAGGTCGGCCACGGTGCGTGCCACGCGCAACACACGGTGATAGGTGCGGGCCGACCAGTGATGCTGGGTCACCGCACGGTGCAGGACCTCCTGCGCTTCCGGCGCCAACTGACATTGCGCTTCAAGCGCGCGATTCGACAGGCTGCTGTTCAACTGGCCCTGACGCGATAGCTGGCGCGTCTGCGCTTGCCTCACGCGCATCGCCACGACTTCGCTGCGCTCGCCGGTGGCCGGGGCGGCGAACGTTTCCGCGCTGAGCGCGGGCACTTCCACATGCAGATCGATACGATCTAGCAAGGGTCCCGACAGACGATTGCGATAACGTGCCACCGCGTCGCTCGTGCACCGGCAGTTGCGTGACGGGTGCCCAAGGTCCCCGCATGGGCATGGGTTCATCGCTGCTACCAATTGAAATGCGGCGGGAAAAGTCGCGTGTCCCCCTGCGCGTGAAATCGTGACGTGCCCCAGTTCCAGCGGTTCACGCAACACTTCCAGGACACGACGCTGAAACTCGGGCATTAGGTGACGTTGACTGTCTGTCCGTGTACATGGATCGCTTTTGAGAGCAGAGTACGCTTGCGGGAAGGATTGGCAGTAGACAGAGGAGATTGTCTATGCGGATGCAGAAGGCAAGTATGATTTCCCTTCGGCCCACCGACTATATGGATTGGCGGGACGTTTGCCTTCGGGCGGGAATCGAGGCAGTTAATCAACTCAGTGCTCGATATGCATCACTCAGGTCGCTAAAAGTCATAGTTGATCCGTCAGGCATCCCAATCTGGGCCCCGACAATGTATCTCGCCAGGTGCGCTGTTGAGAGCCGAGGGGTGACGGACGACACCATACGAACCTATGGTGAAAGTTTGCTGTCGTGGATTGAGTTCTTAACCAGAAATGGCATCGAGATCGACGACGCAAATGAAGAAATATTACAGCGATTCAGGTCTGAGCAATGTGGATTTGGGGTGCCCAGCAAGAGTGCGCTATCGACCGCTACCGCCAACCTACGAGTTGCAGTAGTTATTCAGTTCTATCGGTGGTGCGGTAAGAATAGACACGAATCGTTGTTGGCGACGTACCTTTCAGACCAAACCAATCGTAGTAGATCGCTGACTCCACGAGTCATTCGACGTCATCCGAAAATACTCTCCGAGGAAGAAATTTTCGCGCTATTCCGTCTTGTGAGGCCCGCATATAAGCTCGCGTTTAGATGGGCGCTTGTGACCGGTATGCGTCGCTTCGAACTTGCGAGTCTCAAATGCTCAGCAATGCCGAAGCCGGAGGTATTAGCTTTTCAATCTGACGGGTTAGCCAAGATATCTCTGACGAGAAAGGGCGGGCGGGAGCTCACTGTCTACGCACCTGTATCGTTAGTCGAAGAGACAAATTGGCATGTTCTTACGGAGAGAGTTCGGCCTCGTCCAGGGTTTGAGGATCATATTTTTGTAGGGAGATACGGATTTCCGCTATCGCGTAGAGCGTTGTCGGCAGAGTACCGTCGCTGTGCCGATCTAATCGGTAGTGAGTCCACATTACACCATTTGCGGCACACGTATGCCGTGAGCGTATTGCGATATCTCCACGGGGCGAATCTTCGAAACAACGGGGAGCCGAGTAATCCTCTAAAGACTTTACAGGTGTTGATGGGGCATTCGAGTAGCGAAACCACCGAACTGTATCTGCGGGCGATGGAAGTTACGAGCCCAGACGTTGTCGACGCGTTGCTGCACCTATACGGGGCGTCTATATGAATAATACCCGTGAGGTTCATCAGTTGTGTCACAGGATATTGGACGCCGACGGAAATATGGTCGCAGCGTTCGACCTGTCTGCAGTGGACGTTCACTCAACGCTGGCTTCTGCATTTCTTCGGGCGCATGCCGCGGAATTTGGACACACATCAATCGAGTCCCAGAAGCAGGCGCACCGAGCAATACGGAAGCTCATTCTCTGCCTTCAGGAGCACGCTTTACACAATCGTGTTCCGCTACCGATTTCCATTGCCCAGATTTTCCATGATTGGATAAAGTCCTCAGGACTAAACGAGTCCACCGCCCAGAGTCACCAGAACATAGTTGTGGCTGTACTTCGCTGGTGTGCGCGCAATCTGCCCGGTACTGTTCATCCCAAAGCAAGCATGCTTGCGCCTTCGTTTAGACGGCCAAAGCCGACGCAAATGAGACGGCTAGAGGAGAGCGAGGTGCGCTCGTTGCTCTCCGCATGCTATGAAGAAATCGAGGCGACCGAGATGCGTTTGGCTCGCGGGAGAATGTGCTTTTCTGAAAATGCAGTAAGTGACGGTGAATTGCTCGAACTACGTAAGACGGTCATCGATTTATTGCGGGCGGGGAAGGGGCAGTTGCCTAACCAAAAAGTGGTTAATCGCAGTGGCTTGGCGCTCGCTAGGCGGGTGAGTGAGCAAGGTGGGTTGCGTCAAATAGTATCGTCGATCTATATCACGATAGAGGACATCGTGCCTTTTTATCTTGCCGTCTTGATGCAGACAGGCGGAAACCCGATGGCTATTCGAAGTATGAAGTTGGATTGCCTTTCCGGTCATCCTTTGAGGGACGACTTGGAGTGCCTAACGTGGGAGAAGCCACGAGCGAATCGTGAACAAAGGGTTGACTTCCCGGCAGGAAAAGAGTGGTCTGCGCCAAACCTAATACGTCGACTGGTTGCAATGAATAGCGATCTGAGGGCAAATGCACTGGCCAGAGATCGTGAGTCCGTATTTCTTGCTCGTAACTTCTTGAGTAGTGTAGCGAGAGTCCCTTCCGTTCAGTCACTCCACAATTACTTGGCTCTATTTCTAAAAAAATTCGGACTACAAGATTTTGATTTTAAGCATCTGCGTGCTACATCGGCTTGGGCTCACTACTGGAAGACTGGAGCGCACGACGTGGTTCGGCGTCGACTTAATCATGCCAACGTTAGAACAACCACGCTGTATACGCTAACAGACGAGATCGCGCCCGAACATTACAAGATCATCTCTAAATTCCAGGGTGAATTGGTCACTAAGGCCCGCGGAGAGGACGCTCAGCGTGAAAGCACTTGCTTAGATAGAGAGAAGCTGATAGCGCACGCCAAGACGGTATTCGGATTTGAATGTAGGGACCCTTTCGGAGGTCTCGACGGGACGACCGCGAAGGGTAGCCGGTGCCTTAACTTCACGAGGTGCAGCACATGCCCGGGGGCAATCGTCCCATTAGACGACGTAAGTGTAATTGCGAGATTGCTTGCGACTCAGGCGTCTCTTGAGGAAGCTAGAGTTGATGCGAATCGACGGGGTTGGTCAAAGCGATATCGTTCGCTTTACGCCGACACGTTGCGGATCATTTCCGAAACAATTCTTCCTGGAGTCTCGCCGGAAGTTCTGACTGCCGCAAAGGCTGCAATGGGGCGGCTACCTCCCATCCCGAAGCCGGAGTAGTTATGGGTGATATCACTCGTGTAGGTCGTTCTGGAGTTTGGCGGATCGCAGGTCGTGAGCTGGATGGCCAGCGCAGTATCGACCTTTCGTGGCGAGACGCTCTCCCTGCAGGGTGCGGCACCGGAACGCAACGGCAGAGATTACTAAATTCTGCGAAGAGCCTCTTCTTAGTACTGTATGCCGATTCTGGTCTGAGAGGGCGGACTTACAGTCCGCTCACTCAGGCCCAAGCTTTCGCGAAGATCCGAAAGGTCATTCGATGGATGGCTGCACATGATATCTGGCGATTCTCTGATTTGCGGGCTACCCACATCTTGGACTTCTTTAAGCAAATCCAGGCTCGTAATGACTTCCCGCGAGAGGCGACGGTTTGCGGATGGATTTGGATCTTCCGGATGATGAAGGATGTCGGTGGGCACTATGCGCATCCGCTAGACGTGGATATTGCCATGCTGGAGACCGAGATATTGGTCAGAGTGCGCCGCTCACCGAACCGTTCGTGGAGCGGGCTCGATGATGATGTGGCGTTAACGTTGATTCGGCAGGCTTTCGAGTGGTTGGAAAAGTACGGAAAATCCGTTCGCGATCTGAGTTATGCCGCGTGGTCCAACAGTCGAGAGATGAAGGGGCAATATCGCTCGTCATTGAACAAGAGCCGGCGGAAGGCATTTTTACGAGAGGTTGCGCTTCTTCCGGAATATGAGCGTTTGCGGGGCGTGCTTGGTGATGACCCACGAGTCAGTGAAACGATTGGACGGGCGATCTCCATAACGGAAGGAGCATGCGCGTTTCTTATGCTAGTCCTTGTCGGTATTAGGGCCAGCGAGCTTCTTTCTCTGAACGCAAATGCAGTGGAAATAGAGGGTGGCGACGACGGAGAGCCCATCGCGTATCTGCGCGGTTTTGCTGCAAAGAGCGGTGGAATGTCTCGGCGATGGGTTGCTGGGGAGCCTGTTACATCTGTCGTTAAGTTCTTGCTGGATCTGACTTCGTTTGCTTTCACCAAAAGTGACGGTCCCCAACCAATGTTCTTGTTGCGGCCATCGGGTGCGCGAACGTTTATTTTTGGCCGCCGCGTTCGGCGCTGGAATCGGGATTCACTAGTTCGTCGGATCCAGACGTTCGTTGCAGCGGCCGTGGGGGAGGGACAAATTGCAGATTGTGCGATTCACCCACATAGATTACGGAAGACGTTTGCTCAATTGGCTGTAAAGCGAGATAAGAGTCGGCTAGATGCCGTGGCGGCACAGCTAGGTCATGCCTACAGTTCATTTACCGACAACTGCTATGTCAGACCGGATCATCAACTGGTGAGATTGCTTGCCGAATATGATCGAAAGGAGCTTGCGAAAGGGCTTGAGTCGATTCTGACCAGCTCCAAAGTGGGCGGGAACGGAGCGCATGCACTGGAGCGAATACGCCATGAGGCCGGGCGATTTAGGGGGAAGAAAAGCCTGAGGTCTCTTATTGATAAACTCATTGATGACGGTATGCAGCTTGCACCGTGTGATTGGGGTTATTGCATCTATACGATGGCACATTCGGCTTGTCATGGCGATGCGGATGGGCCGGATGCAGTGAATCGATGCCCAGAGGTATGCTCAGGATGCAAGAATTTCGTCGTCACCGAAAAACACCGCATGTGGTGGGAGGTTCGTGTGCGCGAGGATGAAGCATTTCTACGTCGAAAGGGATTGCCCGAACAAACCCGGCAGATTTTATTGAGGCGCGTTCGATCTTCACTGGGAGTCCTGAGGCATATTTCCGATGAGCGGAAGGAGTGGGTATGACCCCGGATCTTTTTCGCTCAGGAGGGTTCGAACTTTCTGTTATTGCACGCGTTCGCGCCGCGTTGGCCCTGATGAGAGATCAGGGGCGGGCCCATGTGTCGGTCGTGGAAGTATGTAAGGCTGCGGGCGTGAGTCGGGCAAATTTATATGCGCATCATCGGTATCTGATTGAAGAGATTCTTGAGCTTGGGGGGCCAAGGATACCCTCAAAGAGACGGGGTTCGATGCACGAAGAGGCTCCACGGAATTTGGGGCGTTTGGCCGGTCGCGATGCTCAATATCGAGCACTTTTGCTCGTGTGCGTTGAACAACAGGCGGAGATTGCGTGGCTTCAGGCGCAGCTTCGGAGTTCGTCGCGAGCTCGCAATGGCAAAGGAAGGACGACCCGCAGCGCAATTGAGAGCAGGCCTTCTGAAGCGGGGACATCTGGGTGACTACGCAGAGGGAGTTCTAGCTGAGGGGGTAGCGTGCACAGTTGTCTATAGCGGAGGTGACATGCGTATCTTGTCCACCGCGTGGGAATTATTTGATTCCTTATCTGTACAAGCGAAGCTTTGGATTATCCGAACCATGATTTGCGCTGCCATAGGTATACCGAGCAGCTACGGAGCAATGGTCTGGTATCACGGTCGAATAGCCGGTGAGTTGATGCATTGCCAGATGGACGTTGTAGAGAAGACGAAATCACTTCTCGATCTTGATGCGAATGCCACCGTTTATCAGGCGAGCGCCAGCCGCATGGCAGAAGATATCGGATCGTGTGTTGATAACGCCTTGACACATCCGAAAGGGACAGTCTCCTTTTTGATGGGTGAGATTTTACAACGCTGACATGTTCTCAAAGAGCTTGCGTGCCCCATCCGGGAAGTGTCCGAGTAAGCCTCATACATATCGACATGACTCATGGCGCTCGGTCGAGCTGCCCGGCCCCTGCCGGTTGTCATTTCTTTGACCTCACGGGGTGGCAATTAAAAACATAGGTGCATAGCGGCAAAAACAAATCTATGGTCCTCCCCATTTTTGCAACCCTGATTCTCGATGTCGTTGTTGGCTTGCGTAAATCTATTCGGCGTCGTTGTAGGGACTGCTCCCC
>NZ_JBIVYJ010000003.1:0-630968 GCF_044772185.1 Pandoraea sp. NPDC090278
TTTTTTTTTTTGTGCCCCGCTCTCTTCTTTTTTTTCCCCCCCCCCCCCCCCTCCCCCCACCCACACCCCCCAAAAAAAAAATATTCAAAAGGCGGGGGGCCCCCCCCCCCCCCCCACTTCTCAAACTTCCGGGAATCAGAAGAACGCCTGAATGCCCGTCTGTGCACGACCCAGAATCAGGGCGTGGATGTCGTGCGTGCCTTCGTAGGTGTTGACCACTTCGAGGTTCACGAGATGGCGGGCGATACCGAACTCGTCCGAGATGCCGTTACCGCCGAGCATATCGCGCGCCAGACGCGCTACGTCGAGCGCCTTTCCGCACGAGTTGCGCTTCATGATCGAGGTGATCTCGACCGCCGCCGTGCCTTCGTCCTTCATGCGACCCAGACGCAGGCAGCCTTGCAGGCCCAGCGTGATTTCCGTCTGCATGTCGGCCAGCTTCTTCTGAATCAGCTGGTTGGCGGCGAGCGGGCGACCGAACTGCTGACGATCCAGCACGTACTGACGCGCCATATGCCAGCAGAACTCGGCGGCGCCCAGTGCACCCCAGGCGATACCGTAGCGGGCCGAGTTCAGGCACGTGAACGGCCCCTTCAAGCCGGAGACGCCCGGCATCAGGTTCTCTTCCGGCACGAAGACCTGATCCATCACGATTTCGCCGGTGATCGAGGCACGCAGGCCGACCTTGCCGTGAATCGCGGGGGCCGACAGACCCTTCCAGTCTTTTTCCAGGATGAAGCCGCGGATCTTCTCTTCGCCGTTTTCGTCGGCGAGCTTGCCCCAGACGACGAAGACGTCGGCGATGGGCGAATTCGTGATCCACATCTTGCTGCCGCTCAGTTCATAACCGCCGGCGACCTTCTTGGCGCGCGTGGTCATGCCCGCCGGGTCCGAACCGTGGTTCGGCTCGGTCAGACCGAAACAGCCGATCCATTCGCCGCTGGCGAGCTTCGGCAGGTACTTCTGCTTTTGCGCTTCGCTGCCGAACTCATAGATCGGGACCATGACCAGCGACGACTGCACGGACATCATCGAGCGATAGCCCGAATCCACGCGCTCGACTTCGCGGGCGATCAGGCCGTAGGCCACATAGTTCAGACCGGGGCCGCCGTATTGTTCGGGGATCGTCGGGCCGAGCAGACCGATCTCGCCCATCTCGCGAAAGATCGATGCGTCGGTGCGCTCGTGACGGAACGCTTCGAGCACACGCGGCGCGAGCTTGTCGTTCGCATACGCGGCGGCCGCGTCGCGAATCATGCGCTCGTCGGTGGTGAGCTGCGCGTCGAGCAACAGCGGATCTTCCCAGTGAAACTGTGCATTGCCTGCCATGACCCATCTCCTCCAATCAACTTGACGAAAGTTCCGTAATGCGGAACAATGTTCTGAAATCGAAGTTAGTTTAACACTAAAATTTTTCGCCGGGCAACGGCCAGTGCGTGCGCTGGCCGAATCTGTTTGCCCGGTACGTTCAATGTGACTGCGAAGTCGATGCGGAGTGCGCGATGGCTGTGATCAAAACGTCCCTGTCTGCCCTTACCGGTGCGCCGGCTCATGGTGTATCGCCGTCGCACGACGAGCGCAAGTTCGTTACGGCGCTGGCGCGAGGCCTTGAACTGCTGCGCGCTTTCGGGCCGGACGACATGCTGCTCGGCAACCGCGATTTCGCAGCGCGCACGGGCTTGCCGAAAGCGACGGTGAGCCGTCTGGCCTACACCCTCACCGAACTCGGCTACCTGCGTTACGACGTTGACCTCGGCAAATATGCGCTGGACGCGGGCGTGCTGGCCCTCGGCTACGCCTTCCTGAACGGCACCGATATGCTGACGCTGGCGCGTCCTCATATGCGTGCGCTCGCTAAAGAGATGGGATGCTCGATCTCCCTCGGCTGTCGCGAGGGCGTGGACATGATGTATCTGGAGACGATTCGCAGCGATGCCGCGCATCTCACGCTGGGTCTGACGGCGGGCTCGCGTCTGTCGATGCTGACCAGTTCGATGGGGCGCGTCTATCTCGCGGCCATGACGCCGACCGAGCGCGAGACGATGCTCTCGGATCTGCACGATGCCTACGATGCCAATCCCGCCGCACTGCGCAATGTCGGCTGGGACGCGCTGCAATCAGGTGTCGATAAAGGGATCGAATCGTACAAGCGGGAAGGGCTCTGCTACTCGTTTCGTGAGTGGCATGAAGGCGTCAACGCCGTCGCCGTGCCGCTTCGCGACATCCGGCAGAACCGTTGGCTCGCGATCAGTTGCAGCGGGCCGTCTTCTTCGATTCCGGATTCGGTGTTTCGGGATGAGATCGGACCCCGATTGAAACAGTTGGCCGCTCGTCTCAGCGGAAACGCCTAATCGGTCTGTGGTCAATCGGCTTGGGTGTCGCCCGCAGCACTCCACTACCTTTTTAGTCGCGCTGCGGGCGACACCCAACCCGATTCTTCATCGCTATCGATGCGACGACACCAAGCGGTTGATGACTGCCCCGGGTTTTTGGGACGAGGTCGGACGCCGATTGAAACAGTCGGCTGCTCGTCTCAGCGGAAACGCCTAATCGGTCTGTGGTCAATCGGCTTGGGTGTCGCCCGCAGCACTCCACTACCTTTTTAGTCGCGCTGCGGGCGACACCCAACCCGATTCGTCACCACTATCGATGCGACGACACCGAGGGGACGGCGACCTTGCCGGGTCTCTGGACATTCGATGGCGGTGGTTGTCCGGCCCCTGACGTAGCGACTTAAAAGGTCTTGGAGCGGAGTCAGGGGCCGGGCAAGCGTCGCTGCCCCGGGCATGAGCCAAGGGTACCAACCGTATTCAAACGATTGGGTAAACGAAAAAGCGCCGCTGCCCGGGCATCGGACAAGGGCGCTCACCGAATCTAAGCGACCGGTTCCAACCAAAACATCACAGCAACGTGCGCACGTGCCAAAGCTCGGGGAACAACACCACGTCGAGCATCTTGCGCAGATACGGCGCGCCGTTCGTGCCGCCAGTCCCTTGCTTGAAGCCGATGATGCGCTCGACTGTGGTCACGTGACGGAACCGCCACTGACGGAAAGCGTCCTCGAGATCGACCAGTTCTTCGGCCATCTCGTATAGCTCCCAATGCTGCGACGGGTTGCGATACACCTCAAGCCATGCCGCTTCGACGGTCGTGTCGTGCGGCGTCGGCTTCGTCCAGTCGCGCTCCAGACGCTCCGGGGCAATCGCAAAGCCGCGACGCGCCAAAAGACGCACCACTTCGTCATAGAACGACGGTGCGTTGAGCGCAGCTTCGACCTGCTGATACAGGTCCGGACGATGCGAATGCGGTGCCAGCATCGCTGCATTCTTGTTGCCCAGCATGAACTCCAGAATGCGGTACTGATACGACTGGAAGCCCGACGAACTACCTAGCGACGGACGCATCGACGAATACTCCGACGGCGTCATCGTCGCCAGCACGCTCCACGCCTGCACCAACTGCTCGAGAATGCGCGACACACGCGCCAGCATCTTGAACGCTGGCGGCAGTTCGTCGTTGTGAACCGCCGTGCGCGCTGCCTGCAACTCGTACAGCGCGAGCTTCATCCACAGTTCACTCGTCTGATGCTGAATGATGAACAGCATCTCGTTGTGATCCGTCGAACGCGGATGCTGCGCATTCAGAATCGGATCGAGCGACAGGTAGTCGCCATAGCTCATGCTCTTCGAGAAATCGAGCTGCGCGTCGTGCCACTGCGTGGCGTTGGCAGACGTGCTGGCGGGCGTCGATGACGCACCGCCGCTCGCTTCGCTTCCATGCCCGAACGGGCACCCGCCCTGTGCGGGCGAGGTGGACGAGTCGGACGTCGGGGTCGTAGCCTTGGGGGACGGCTTGGTCATGCTGACAACTCCTTGCTCAGGTCACCGTGCCACGGCGATGGAACTCGGGCTTGTCCCACGAACCGGTGCTCAGCACGTCGCGCAGAATCTCGACCGAATCCCACACGTCGGCAAAGCTCGTGTACAGCGGCGTCATGCCGAAACGCATGATGCGCGGCTCGCGATAGTCGCCGATCACGCCGCGCGCAATCAGTGCCTGAATCACGGCGAAACCTTCCGGATGCTCGAAGCTCACCTGCGAACCACGCGACGCGTGATCGCGCGGCGTCACCAGCGTCAGCGGGAATTCGGCACAACGCTCTTCGACCAGTTTGATAAACAGGTCGGTCAGCGCGAGCGACTTGCGACGCAGTGCGTCCATCGATGTCTGCGCAAAAATGTCCAGACCACATTGCACCAGCGACAGCGAGACGATCGGCTGCGTGCCGCACAGGTAACGGCCGATGCCGTCATCCGGCGTGTATTCCGGTGTCATCGCGAACGGGGTGCGGTGGCCCCACCAGCCCGACAGCGGCTGCCAGAACGTGTCCTGATGCTTCTTGTTGACCCACACGAACGCAGGCGAACCCGGGCCGCCGTTCAGATACTTGTACGTGCAACCCACGGCGTAATCGGCGTCAGCACCGTTCAGATCGACCGGCACAGCGCCCGCCGAGTGGCACAGATCCCACACCGCCAGTGCACCGCTCGCATGAATCTCGGCCGTGCGCGCCTTCATGTCGTACATCGCGCCAGTGCGGTAGTTCACGTGCGTGAGCAGCACCACGGCGACGTCATCGCCCAGCGCGCTTTGCAACTCGTCCGGCGAGTCGATCAGACGCAGCGAGTAACCGTCGTCGAGCAGACGCGTCAGCCCTTGCACGATGTACAGATCGGTCGGGAAGTTGCTGCGCTCGGAGATCACGACGCGGCGCTTGGGCGAACGCTGACGCTGCGCGTCGAGCGCGGCGGCCATCACCTTGAAGAGGTTGCTCGACGTGGTGTCCGTCACCACGACTTCGCCCTTGCCTGCACCGATGATCGGGGCAAGGTTGTCGCCGAGCGTGCGCGGCAGTGCGAACCAGTCGGCTTCGTTCCAGCTGCGGATAAGGCCCACGCCCCATTCGCCGGTAATCACTTCCTGCGCGCGTTTGGCCGACGCGATCGGACGTGCGCCCAGCGAGTTGCCGTCAAGGTAGATCACATCCTTGGGCAGGTCGAATTGCGCGCGCAGCGGAGCAAGGGCATCGGCCGCGTCGAGGGCCAGACAATCGTTGCGAGAAGACGTCATGGTTTGCGTAGTTGAGTAATGAGTAAAAGCGTTGGATGAAAAAAGAATACCGTGTGTGCCGCGATGCTCAGAGTGCGCGAAGCACTGCGCGCACCGGACTCGCATCGAGCCGCATGAACTTCAGCGGCAGCGCGATGAGTTCGTAATCGGCCGGGGAGATGGCGTCGAGCACCAGCCCTTCGAGGATCGCCATGCGATGCGCACGAATGCGGTGATGGGCGTCCATCGTCTTGCTCTGCTGCGGATCGAGCGAGGGCGTATCGATGCCCACGAGCTTCACGCCATGCGACGCCAGCAAATCGATTGTCTCCGGCGCAACCGCGCAAAACTCGCTGTCCCAGCGCGAGACCGGCGCTTGCGTGTACGTGCGCAACAGCACGCGCGGCGGAACGCTGGCGAGGTGCGGCGCAACCATCTCCGGCGTGACAACCGGCGACGCCCCAATGCAATGGATCACGCGGCACGGCCCCAGATACGTCTGAAGGTCGACTTCGCCGATGCAAACGCCCGCGTCGTCGTAATGACGCGGCGCATCGGCATGCGCGCCAGTGTGCGGCGAGAGCGTGATGCGGCCGACGTTGACTGGGCAGCCGGGCCCGATCTGCCACACGGCTTCTTCAGTCAACGGCGTGTCGCCGGGCCATACCGGCGTGTCTGCGGACAAGGGCGCGCTGATGTCCCACACGCGACGTTCGGTCGTGGTGGCTACATCTGCGGTGTTGGCCGCCGTAATCGGTGCTTCCGGGGCGTTCGAAACGTTCATACGCAAGCGCTAGATAAAGCGCGTTTTGTGGAAGAAGAAATCCCAGATAGTGTAGGAAATTCTTCGCCGCAGGTGCTTGCGTATTCGAATGGCCGGGCAGCCGGAATTGAAATCAGGCCGACATTTATGCTGATTTTTCGGTGGATTCTTTTAAGTTTTGCGAATTTGATCGAATTCGATGCGAGTTCGCCCGAATTCGTCGGCGGGGTAATGCGAGGGGAGTGAGCGGGGAGGGCGACTAGCGTCGATGCGTCATCTGATGGATGAGCTCACGCAGCGCTTCTTTGAGTTGGGCCGACTGCGGCTCGCCGAATCGCGCGAGCACACTCGCCTCATGACGTCGCGCACCCGCCAGCAGCGGGGTGACGTGGGCGACGCCCGCGTCGGTGAGCGAGACCAGCGATTGTCGACGGTCAGTGGCGCTCTCGCCCCGCACGACGTCGCCCGACGCTTCGAGCCGATCGATGACCTTGGTGACGGTTGGCTGCTTGGCGAGCACGATGTCCGCCAGTTGATTGATGGTGCGCGCCTGCCCGTCGGACAACGTGGCCAGCACGCGCCACTCCAGTACGCCGAGTCCTGCGGCGGCCACTTCGCGGTGAAACTCGTCCGACACGAGCGCGCTCGCGCGGGCGAGCAAATACAGCAGATAGTCGTCGACGAACGGCGTGTCGGAGGATGCCGGGGTGGCTGGCCGCGCAGCGGACATGATGTGCCTCAGCCCAGAGACTGCGGCTTGTGGAAGCCGCCTGCGTGGAAGATCAGGGGCATGCGTTCTGCAACATCCGGATGCACGCCGCAACGCTCGACCTCACCCACGAAGATGACGTGATCGCCTTCGTCGTAACGGCTGCGGTTGTGGCATTCGAACCAGGCAAGCGCGCCGTCCAGCACCGGCGTGCCCGACGCCGACAACGTGTAAGGCACGCCCGCGAACCGGTCGCCCTTCATCGTCGCGAAGCGCTTGCACAGATCGAGCTGATCGGCAGCGAGCACGTTCACGGCGTAATGTGTGTTTTCACGGAACACGGGCATGCTGCCCGCACGCGTGGCAAGACTCCACAGGATAAGCGGCGGCGTGAGCGACACCGAATTGAACGAACTGGCGGTGATGCCGATGAGCGAGCCGTCGTCGGCCCGCGTGGTGATCACGGTGACACCGGTCGCAAATTGACCGAGCGCACTGCGAAAAGCTGCACTGTCGAATTCAGGCGCCGAGGCGCGATTGGCGTTCACTTTCCCTGCACTCCCGTCCGGCTAATTTGATCGGGTTGATTTGTATGAATATTCATATACTATGGCACGAACAACAGATCGACAAGACGCGTGACGGCCAACGTTGCCCGGCAAGGGCGCAAGGGTCAGACGCTCAGGAGACGATATGCTGATCGAGCGAATCGAGCATAAGTGGATCGACGTATTTGCCGAGACCTTGCGGCGCTGCGACATACAACCCGGTGATGTGGTGGCGATTGTAGCTGAAACGCAATCCCGGCCTATCAATGTGGAATTGGCCCAGTTGGCCGCCGAGGCGCTTGGCGCAAGGCCGTTCCGGCTTGTGGTGCCCAGTCCCCGTGTCAGTGCACCGGTGCCGGTGCGCTCGACCGGGGCAAGCGACGCGCTGGGGCAACTGGCCCCTGTCGTGGCCGCCCTCAAGGCGGCGACGCTCGTCGTCGACTGCACCGTGGAAGGCCTCCTGCACGCCCCCGAACTGCCCGAGATTCTGGGCGGCGGCGCGCGCGTGCTGATGGTGTCCAACGAACATCCCGAGATTCTGGAGCGCTGCGCGACCGACCCGGCGCTGGAGCCGAAAGTGCGTGCTGCGATCAAGCGTTTGCGCAGTGCAGCAGAAATGCATGTGACGTCCGCCGCCGGTACCGATTTACGCATCGGACTTCGCGACGCGCGCGTCGGTGGCGTCTGGGGCTGGTGCGCTAAACCGGGACAGGTCGCGCATTGGCCCGGTGGCCTCGCGCTGGCGTTCCCGGCCGCGCATAGCGTCAACGGCCAGCTCGTGCTCGCGCCGGGCGACATCAATCTCACCTTCAAACAATACTTGCGGGATCGCATCGCGCTCACCGTCGAGGACGACTATGTCGTGGCCATCGACGGAGAGGGCGTGGATGTCGATCTCATGCGCGACTACTTCGCCGCGTGGGGCGACCGCGAGGCGTACGCCGTGTCGCACGTCGGCTTCGGCCTGAACCCACGCGCCCGCTGGGATGCACTCGCCTGCTACGACAAGCGCGATTGCAACGGCACGGAGCAGCGCGCCTTCGCAGGCAACTTCCTTTATTCGACGGGGGCCAACGAGGTGGCAGGACGCCACACGCTGGGCCACTTCGATCTGCCGCTGCGCAAATGCACGATTGCACTCGATGGCGACGTCGTCGTGCGCGATGGGCAACTGCAAGGCGAATTCGCATCATGACGTCACCCACGATGGCCGCGCCCGCCTACCGCGAAGCTGGTGACGGGCCACTTACGCTCGTACTGCTGCATGGCATCGGCGGCAACCGTCACGTGTGGCCTGCGCAGTTCGATACGTTCGTCGCAGCGGGTTACCGCGTCGTGGCGTGGGACATGCCGGGCTATGGCGACAGCGCCATGCCAGCCGAACCGACGATGGCGGCGCTCGCCGATAGTCTGCGTGCCTTGCTCGATACGTTGCATACGACGTCGCCCGCATCGGATGCATCCCGCTTCGTCCTCATCGGACACAGCATGGGCGGTATGGTCGTGCAGGAATTGATGGCGCGCGGCGCACCCGCGACCCGCGATGTCGCCGCGCTCGTTCTGTGCGGCACGTCACCGGCCTTTGGCAAACCGGACGGCGATTTCCAGCGCGAGTTCGTGCGTCAGCGCACCGCGCCGCTCGACGCGGGCAAGACCCTGCGCGAGATGGCCGAAGCGATCGTGCCGGGCATGCTCGGTGAGCCTGATGACGTGACACGCGCGCACGCGCGCGCACTGGCCGTCGACGCGATGGGCGCGCTCACGCCGTCCGCCTATCGGGCCGCATTGCAGGCACTCGTCGGCTTCGAGCAACGCGCGGCACTGGCGCGTCTGAACGTGCCGGTGTTGCTGATCGCAGGCGAACACGACAACAACGCGCCACCGAAAGTGATGGCGCGCATGGCCGAGTCGATTCCCGACGCGCGCTACGTCTGCCTGCCCGGCGCAGGCCACCTCATGAATCTGACACACCCGGCTGCCTTCGACGCCGAGGGGCGCACCTTCCTCGCAACGCTCTAGAACAAACATCAGGAGACAACCGTGGCCTATCAGCCCCCCTCGATCGTCGGCGAGCACTTCCCGCTCACGGACAAGCAGCGGCGCTTGCTGGCGCTGGCAGAACAGGTCGGCCGCGAGTCGCTCGCCCCGCGCGCCGCGCGCTGGGACCGCGAAGCGTCGTTCCCGTTCGAGAACTACGACGACATGCGCGCCGCCGGTCTGCTGAAGTTGTGCATCCCGGAAGAAGACGGCGGGCTGGGCGCTGACTTCGCCACGTACATGATGGTGTCCGCCGAGCTGGGCCGTCATTGCGGCGCGACCGCACTCACGTTCAACATGCATACGTGCTCGATGATGTGGACCGGCATTTTGTCCGACGATCTCGACATGACGCCCGAGCAACGCGCTGAGCATGCGGGCTATCGCAAGCATCACTTCGAGCGCGTGATTCAGGACGGCGCGATCTACGCGCAACCGTTCTCCGAAGGCAGTGCGGCGGCCGCAGGCAAAGCGCCGTTCGGCACCACGGCGACGAAGGTGGACGGCGGCTGGATGATCAACGGCCGCAAGATATTTGCCTCGCTCTCGGGCGCGGCGAACTACTACGGCGTGTTGTGCACGGAAGACAAGCCCGAGCTGTCGATGAAGGACACGTTCTATATCGCCGTGCCGGGCGACGCCCCGGGCGTGACCGTCACCGGCGATTGGGATCCGCTCGGCATGCGCGGCACCGTCTCGCGTACGCTGCTCTTCAAGGACGTGTTCGTCCCGGACGAACTGCAACTGATGCCGCGCGGCGTCTACTATCAGGCGGCGAGCCGCTGGCCGCACATGTTCATGACGCTCGCGCCGACCTATATGGGGATCGCGCAGGCAGCGTACGACTTCACCGTCAAATATCTGCGCGGCGAAGCCGAAGGCATGGGCGCGCCGGTCAAGCGTCGCATGTATCCGACGAAACAGATCGCCGTCGCACAGATGCACATCATGCTGGAGCAAACGCGTGCGCTGTTCCTGCGAGCCTTGCAGGACGGCCGGGCCGATCCGGGCAAGGAAGCGCGTCTGCGTGCGTATGCGGCGCAGTACACGATCATGGAGAATGCGAACGAGTTGTGCCGTCTCGCGATTCGCACGTGCGGCGGCCAGTCGATGCTCAAGACCTTGCCGCTGGAGCGCATGTATCGCGATTCGCGTTGCGGCGCGCTGATGTTGCCGTGGACGGCCGAACTGTGCCTCGACCGTATCGGTCGCGAGGCGCTGTACGAGCCGGGCGAGCGCGACGAATAAGTCATCCCCGGGGCGAGGCGATTGCGTCGCCCATTCGGAATGCAGTGGTTCAGCGAATCGGCGAGGTCGCCAGGTGGCGATGACCTCGCCGTCTCTCTTGTGACGGAGAAGAAGTTGACGCCTTTTGTAGAAGCGCTTGCCCGTCATGCGCGCGCCACGCCCAAACGGCTGGCGCTGCGCTGCGGTTTCGGTGACGAAGCCCTCACGACTGCCACGACTGATTACGCCGCGCTGTGGCGACGCGTCGAGCGCGTCGGCGGCCATCTGCGCGAGACGTGGCGCATTGCGCCGGGCGACCGCGTCGCCTGTCTCGGTCTGAACGACGAATTGCAACTGGCGCTGCTGTTTGCCTGCGCGCGCGCCGGTGCCATCTTTCTGCCGCTGAACTTCCGGCTTGCTGTGCCTGAGCTGGCCGCCATCGTGCGTCACGCGGGCGTGCGCGTGCTGTGGTTCGACGCTGTACATCGCGACGCTGCGCGTCAGATTCGCGACCTGCTCGAACAGGACGCCATCACCGATCTGCCGCCGCCAGCCATTGCGCCCATCGACGGCCTGATTGCGGTGCCGTCGGTCAAGCCGGTCGACTACCCGGATGTGCCAGCCGATGCCCCCGTGCTGCTCGCTTATACATCCGGCACGACCGGCGAACCCAAGGGCGCGTTGCATACACAGGCCGGGCTGCTGGCCAATGCCGAAGCGAGCTGGTGGTCGCACGACATGCGTGCCGACGATCACATCCTTTCGACGCTGCCGATGTTTCACGTCGGTGGTCTGTGCATTCAGACGCTGCCCGCGCTGCTGTGCGGTGCGAGCGTTACCTTACATCCGCGCTTCGATCCGGCGGCGTGGCTGGCCGACGTCGCACGGCATCGCCCGACGCTCTCGCTAATGGTGCCCGCCACCATGCGCGCCGTGCAGACGCACCCCGCGTGGGCAACGAGCGATCTCTCGTCGCTGCGTGGCGTGATGGCGGGATCGAGCGTCGTGCCGATGTCCGCCATCGACGCCTTCCACGCGCGCGGTATTCCGCTCGGGCAGGTGTATGGCGCAACGGAGACGGGGCCGGTGTCCATCGCTTTGCGCTTCGGCGAGGCGAAGGCGTATCCCGGTGCGGTGGGGCGTGCGTGTCCCGGCGTGGAAGTGCGGCTCGTCGACCCGGCGGGGCAGGACGTAGCCTTCGGCGACGTCGGCGAAATTCTCGTGCGGGCACCGAACGTGATGCGCGAGTACTGGCGTGCGCCCGATCATGTGTCGTTCGCCGACGGCTGGTTCCACTCCGGCGATCTCGCGCGCCTGCGCGAAGACGGTTGCTTCGAAGTCGTCGGCCGCAGCAAGGACATGATCATCTCGGGCGGCGAGAACATCTATCCCGCCGAAATCGAGAACGCGCTGGTCGATTGCCCGGGCGTACTCGAAGCGTCGGTGGTCGGCGTGCCGGACGAACGCTGGGGCGAAGTGCCGGTGGCCGTGGTGGTGGCAACCCCGCAAGCGGGTGCGACGCAGGCGTCCGTCCTCGACTTTCTCGGCACACGCATCGCGCGCTTCAAACTGCCGCGACGCGTCGTCATTTTTGAGAACCTGCCCAAGAGCGCACTTGGGAAAGTGCAAAAACCGATTCTCATCGAGTGGCTATCGGACGCCGCGAATTCGCAAATGGCTACCAAGAGTCGCTAATCAGAAGCTTTATTCAAATCTTTCTCAAAAGCGCCGGATGCCTTGTCACACAAGGGATCCGGCATTTTTTTATGATGGTCTTCCGCGATGCATAAGGGAAAGTCCCTATGCGTAATCTCCCAATTTGTTACCATCCGATGAGAATCGCATTTTTTACTTTGGGAATTGCATCGCAAGATAGCGCCCATGTCGTCATCAGCGGCACAGCCTGCTGATTTTTTTGCTTTCTTTGGTTTTTGAAGACGATGGACACCACCGAAGCTCATTCGGTCTCCGAGCGCGTACTGCAAGTCCTTGTGACTGTAGCGCGTCATGGACGCCCGATCGCGGCACGCGAGATCGCCGCGCAAACGAGCCTGCCGCTCTCTACGGTTTACCGCCACCTCGTTCCGCTCAAGAAGTGGGGGCTGGTACAAGAGCACGCCCATGAGGCGCTCTACGAACCGGGTCCGGTCGGCGTGCAATTGGCGTGGGGTTTCGACCACAACTCGCATCTTGTGACTCAGGCACGTGAAGAGATCGACGCCCTGGTGCAGCGCACCGGGGAGACGGTCGGTCTGCTCGTCGCCGCTAACGGTCAGGTCGTCTGCCTCGACATGCACGAGAGCGAGCAATCGCTGCGTTGCTCGTTCGCAAAAGGCCGTGCACACCCACTGGTGCACGGTGCTTCGGCCAAAGCCTTGCTCTCCTTCCTGCCCCAGACCACCCGCGAAAATCTGATCGGCCGTCAATTGGCTGGCCAGCCGGTTGCGCAAGAGCGTCTGGCCGCGCAGATCGAAGAGATTCGCAAGCAACGGTATGCAGTGTCTGAGAGCGAAGTAGATTTCGGCGTCTGGGGCGTGTCGGCCCCGGTCTTTGCCGCGAAGGAACGTCTGGAGGGCACCATCACGCTGATGGCGCCGGCCGTGCGTGTGGCGCAGCGCCACGAAGAGCTGATCCGCCTCACGGTGGCGGCAGCCGAGCGTATTTCGAATCGATTGCAGTACTTTTAACCGGTTTTTCCGAACCGAGACTACACGAAGGAGTACCAGATGAAATTGCGTCACATCCTGTTCACGATGGCGCTGGCCGTCACCTGCTCGAGCAAGGTCTTCGCTGCTGACGACGTGCTGCGTGTTGCCACCGACGCCACGTTCCCCCCGTTCGAATATGTGGATAACGGCAAGCGCACCGGCTTCGACGTCGAAATGATCGAAGCGCTGGGCAAGGCCATGGGCAAGAAGGTCGAGTGGACGGATATCGACTTCAAGGGTCTGATCCCGGCCGTGCTGTCCAAGCGTGTCGACGTGGCTGCTTCGGCGATCTACATCACCGACGAACGCCTGAAGGCCGTGAACTTCACGCACCCGTACTACACCGGCGGTCTGGCCATCATGGTCAAGGCTGACAACACCAGCATCAAGGAACCGGCCGATCTGAACGGCAAGAAGGTGTCGGTGCAGGTCGGTACGAAGTCGGTGCAGTTCCTGACGGAAAACTACCCGAAGGTCTCGCGCGTAGAAGTCGAGAAGAACGACCAGATGTTCGAACTCGTGAAGATCGGCCGTGCCGACGCCGCTGTGACGGGCAAGCCCGCAGCGCTGCTGTACGCAAAGGCCAACCCGAGCGTCAAAGTGCTCGACAAGACCCTGACCATCGAGCGTTATGGCTTCGCGCTGCGCAAGGACGACAAGGCGCTGACCGAAGAAATGAACAAGGCGCTGGAAAAGGTGCGTGCTGACGGCACCTACGCCGCGCTGGTGACGAAGTACTTCGGTACGTCGAAGTAAGTCGCGTCATTCGCGAGTTAGTCGCATCACGTATGACCTAAGCAATACCGGGCGGGCTGGCCGTCACTTCTGCTGGAGTGACGTCGCCTGCCCAAGTAATAAAGCAATAGCGCAGTAGAGCAACTGACGGAGTACGCATGGAACTCGATTTTTCGCCGGTGTGGGCAAACTGGACGGACCTGGCGCGTGGCGCGCTCGTGACCGTCGAAGTCACCGCCTGCGCCCTGGCCCTCGGCTGTGTCCTGGGTTTGCTGGTCGGCATGGGCCGACTCAACCCGGCCAACCGCATTCGCTACGGCATCTGTACCGCTTACGTCACGTTCATTCGTGGCACGCCGCTGCTGGTGCAGCTCTTTATCCTGTTCTTTGGTCTGCCTCAGTTCAATATTCTGCTGCCGGCGTTTTTGTGCGGCGTGCTGGGTCTGGGCATCTATAGCGGTGCTTACGTCTCGGAAATCGTGCGTGGCGCCATCCAGTCGATCGAGCGCGGTCAGATGGAAGCCGCCCGCTCGCTCGGCATGCCTTACGGTCAGGCCATGCGCTCGGTAATTCTGCCGCAGGCCGTGGTGCGCATGATCCCGCCGCTGGGCAACGAATTTATCGCGCTGATCAAGAACTCCGCCCTTGTGTCGCTGCTCACGATCCATGACGTGATGCACGAAGGTCAGAAGATCATCAGCGTGTCGTATCGCTCGCTGGAAGTGTATCTGGCGATTGCATTTGTTTATCTGATTCTGACCGGTGTCACCACGCTGCTGCTGCAGCGTGCCGAGAAGTCCCTGCGTGCCGGAGGTGCCGTGCAATGAGCGAAGTGAAGACAACCAACGGCGCCCCGATCCTCAAGATCGAAGGGCTGGGCAAGGCTTACGGCAGCCATCAGGTGCTCAAGGGCATCGACTTCGAAGTGCAGCCGCGTCAGGTCGTTGTGGTCATCGGCCCGAGCGGTTCGGGCAAGAGCACGTTCCTGCGTTGCTGCAACGGTCTGGAAACGGCCGAACAGGGCACCATCGAGATCGTCGGCAAGAAGCTCGTCGATCACGGCAAGATGATGGGCGAGAACCCGCTGAACCATCTGCGCACGGAAGTGGGCATGGTGTTCCAGTCGTTCAATCTGTTCCCGCATCTGACGGTGCTCGATAACGTGACGCTCGCACCGCGCAAGCTGCGCGGCATGAAGAGCGCCGACGCCGAAAAGCTCGCTCGCGAACTGCTCACCAAGGTGGGGCTCGCCGCGAAGGCGGACGTCTACCCGGGCACGCTATCCGGTGGGCAGAAGCAGCGCGTGGCGATTGCCCGCGCGCTCGCCATGAAGCCGCAAGTCATGTTGTTCGACGAACCGACGTCGGCACTCGATCCGGAACTGGTCGGTGAAGTGCTGCAAGTCATGAAAGCGCTCGCGAACGATGGGATGACGATGCTCGTCGTCACGCACGAAATGGGCTTCGCCCGCGAAGTCGCTGACGTCGTGGTCGTGATGGATCAGGGCCGCATCATCGAAGCCGGCTCGCCGGAGCAGATCTTCACCGCGCCGCGCGAAGCGCGTACGCGTGAATTCCTGCAAGCGGTCATTTCGCGTTCGGCGTAATGACCCGGCGACCTGGCGGCACCGGCAGCGCCGGTGCTCGTCGATGCAAAGCGCAAAGTAAAACGGTTACGAGCAGGTAAGGCAAGGCAGGAAAACGTATGACAATCGATCGAGCGGTCTGGCAAGGCCGTGTGGATACCGGCGAAACGGGCCACACACTGCGTCTGCATCAGGTGCTGCGCGACTACGATGCTTGCGACGCATCGGAAGTGGCGGGCGGCGCGGTGGTGCTGGGCTTTTGCAGTGACGAAGGCGTGCGCCGCAATCACGGACGTCAGGGTGCTGTGGCCGGTCCCGACATGCTGCGCCGGGCACTGGCGAGTCTGCCCGTGCAGGGCACGCCGTCCGTGTTCGACGGCGGCAACATCGTGTGTGCCGACGAACGGCTCGAAGCGGCGCAAGCCGCGCTGGGCCATCGTGTCGCCGAAGTGTTGGCGGCAGGGGCGCGTCCGGTGGTGTTGGGCGGCGGACACGAGATCGCTTACGGCACGTTCCTGGGTGTGGCAGAACACTACGGTGACCGTCTGCGCGACGAACCGATTCTGATTCTCAACTTTGACGCCCACTTCGATCTGCGCGCACAGCCCACGGCCAGCTCCGGCACGCCGTTCTGGCAGATCTCGCAGTTGCTGGCGGGCCGTCAGGCGCCGTTCCATTACGCATGTCTCGGTGTGAGCCGTTACAGCAACACCGACGCGCTGTTCGAGCGCGCCACCGCGCTGAACGTCGACTACTGGCTCGACTCGACGATGCTCGCGCACCGTCTGCCGGAAATGTGCGAACAGTTGGAGAAGAAGCTGGCGAAGGTGAGCCACGTCTATCTGACCATCGACATGGACGTGCTGCCGGGCGAGAAAGCCCCAGGCGTGTCGGCACCGGCAGCGCACGGCGTGGCGTTCGAAGTGGTGGAAGCGCTCATCGGCGTGGTGCGTCGTTCGGGCAAGCTGCGCGTGGCGGACATCGCCGAGTACAACCCGACGTACGACCGCGACGGCCTCACGGCACGTGTCGGTGCACGTCTGCTGCATCCGCTGATCACGCAGCTGCAGGGCTGAGCGGCGTAGCTACGGAGCGAGCGGGGCGTCACGCCCCGCGCAGTGCCTAAGGTTATTTGCGCCGTTCGCGGGACTTCTGCGCGACAATAGGGCGGGCGATCGAACTCTCGATCGCCCGCCCTATTTGTTTGGTGCACTGCGGCATGCCGGTCCGACGCAAGTGCGCACAATCGCAGTCGACAAGCGAGGTCAAGATGACAGAGCAGACGAACTCCCCGAGCGATACCCGTACCGAAGTCGCCACGCTGGCCGGTGGCTGTTTCTGGTGTCTCGAAGCCTGCTATCAACAACTGGACGGCGTGAAGTCTGTCGTCTCGGGTTACGAAGGCGGTCATGTCGACAATCCCTCGTACGAACAGGTTTGCGAAGGCGACACGGGCCACGCGGAAGTGGTGCAAGTGACCTACGACCCGGACGTCGTCACGTTCGAAGAAATCCTGATTGTCTTCTTCCAGATCCACGATCCGACCACGCTCAACCGTCAGGGCAATGACGTCGGCACGCAATATCGCTCGGCGATCTTCTATCACGACGACGCACAGAAAACGGCGGCCGAACATCTCATTGCCGAACTGATGGCGGAGATGACGTATCAGCATCCCATCGTCACCGAAGTTGTCGCGACGCAGACGTTCTGGCCCGCCGAGGCGTACCACCAGAACTACTTCCGTCAGCATCCCGACCAGGGCTACTGCGCGTATGTCGTCGCGCCGAAGCTCAAGAAATTCCGCGAGAAGTTCGCCCGCCGTTTGAAGTCGGCGGCATAAGTCGGCGGCATACGTTGGCGGAACAGGTCGCGCGCTGACGATCCCGCTCACAGGATCGTGCAGTTGTAGAGCGGGTCGTGCTCGCGCGACGGCGGATGAGCTGGATACGGAGGAGGCGGCGGCGGACCATTGTCCGCTACCGTACGACGTGCGCGCTGTGCGTCCGGCCCCACCGAAACCGGAATCCGGCCCCACGCGCTCCCGCTACGGCTTCGTAAGGGCGGCGGTTCTGCGCGCTGCCGACATCGTTCGATGTGCCCGATGAAGGTCGCGATACGGTGTTGCTGGTGCCGCGCATTTCTCAGTCGCTGATCCAATGGCACATCAGGCTTTGCCACGGCAGCCGCGATGGCTGCTGCCTCCGTCTTGAAGGGAGCCATGAGTTGTACGGACGACGGGAACGCCGTGCGCCTCATGGCTTCAAGCGCCTGAAGGGCTTCATCCGCCTCAAACGAATTAACCCCCGCCGCGCTGTAATGGAAGTCGAGAATGCGTCGGTGGTCGCGCAGGACTTCCGCCGCGTGAGGGCTGTCGTTGTCGAGGTAAGACAGTTCGCGCGCGCCTGCCTCATGTAAGGCGCCATCCTCCGGCGTATCGACGTCCGCAAGATCGGACAACTCGCTCCGCCCGATGGCCACGATCTGTGCGCCAACGTCATAACGTAGCGCCTCCAATGTTCCCGGCAGATGTTGCGGCTCGTCTCGGAGCAACGAGGGCAGTCCCAGCGATTTCAGCCTCGCTTCGAGCAACGCCGCGCCCCCCTCCGGATGCAACGCCAGCGCGGTCGCAACCGAATGCCGAAGCTCCGCATTGCGCGCATAGCGTCGTGACGGACATCCCTCCTTAGGCGTGACCAATGCCGCGAGCACGTTGTGCATGTAGTCATCCAAATGCACGCCCTGACACGGCGTTTCCGCCGGAACGGCCTGACTTTCCCTTGCCAACGACGCCGTGCGGATCGCGTGCCCTTCAGGCAGACGATTTCTGATGCTGGTGAACTGTGTTGCCGCACGGGCGTTGCCGGGTGCCTCGCCCGCCTGGACTTGCCAGTTCGACAATTGCGGCCAATAGCTCGGGAGTGATTGTGACGGGGCAGGCATGTAGTCCTCTCTCAAAGTATGTCGTTGCTGCGGTAACGCAATCGCCCGACGGGGCGCTGCGCTCGCGAGATCGTGCGAAGCATCAGAGAATTACGCAGGGACCGGTTTGCATCGTGTCCAGCGGTGAGACGGGATACACGCGCAATCCGCTGGCCCGGATGGAGCGAAGAGGGGGCCCCAGGCGTCGGCAACGCGTGAGGTGTGCAGTGAAATCCGAGAGTTGCGTTTCGTCTTGCCCGGCTTTGACATAGCCGGTCGGAGGTAGCGCCGTGTGGCCTCGCATTCCGGCGGCACGGTAGTGGAAATCGAGTATCGATGCGTGGTCCTCCCTGACCAGCGCGGCGACAGGGTCGCCCTTGTGAAGATGTGCCAACTCACATTCGCCTGCAAAACGAAATGCTGCGGCCTTGCCGTAGGCGTCGATCTCCGAGAATTTGAATCGCCCAAGACGAATAGCGTTGGCGCCTACGTCGTAACGCATCGCGTCAAGCGTCCCGGGCAAATATTTTCGGTCGTCGACCAACAACGAGGGCAACCCCAGCGCTTCGAGTTGTGCCGCCACACTCACGCCTTCGCCGTCCGGGTGAAGGGCCAGCATGTCGGCAAGTTCTGTACGAAGCGCGGCATTGCTTGCGAACGTTCGGGGCGCGCATTCGCCACGTGGCGTGACGAACTCGGCGAGTGCATTGGCGACGTATGTGTCGACCGGCGTCGGCTGGCATCCGAAAGCGCGGCGAGTTGATTTGTCCGAAGCCACTCCCTGACGCGTGGGCAACTCCTTGTCTGTGAGCGAGGCAGTGTTGTCGACCTCCTGCATTTCGATGGCGGTCGACGGGGGCGCATGTTTGGCACGGGATGTGGCCGACGCGTCGATGTTCCTGACTGCTTGCATTTCGATGGCGGCCGACGGCACGGCGAACTCAACGTTGGTTTTGGCCGCACGAGCCTGCGAAAGCGACATCCCAATAGCGATAAACGGCATGGTCAAAGCTCCCTGAGAGAGTGCATATCGTTGAGGAGGATGAGAGGGAAAGAGGCGGGACCTCGTGGGCAGTGCGAACGCCGACAGTCCGCTGCGTCTACCTGCGGACCCCACGAGCGTCTACCCGGCGACGCTCGCCGCGCCACCGGTCACTGAAGCGAACAGGATCAGACAGGGTTCGCCCACGTCGGCGGCATGCCCATAAGCGGCGTCGAAGTGATCGAAGTAGAACGCTTCGGCCGGGCTGGGCACTTGCTGCGTGACGATGGCGAATTGATGGTGATCGAAACGAATATCGAGATAGGTGAGGCTTGTGTAAAACCAGACGACGTATCCGGCATACGGCAATGTCTCGGGAAGTTCTGGAAGTGCGGCCGTTGTCTGGACCGCTTCCTGTGCGTCAGCCGATGTCTCGCCGCGTTGTGCGTTCAGCCAGCGTCGGTAGTCTTCGCGCGCAGGGCGATGTTTCATGGGCGTATCTCCAGAAAAGTGACGACGACGCTTTCCGAAGCGTCGAGCGATGGTGCGGCCGTTGTTAAAGCGCGGTTTTGGCGAATGCGCTGGGAATTGACGTATTTGCTGCGTTGCGCCGTCCGGCCAGGACACATCGATGATGCCCGCCGCGAGGTGAGGTGGGGTTGTGGCGCGTCCGAAAGGGGGATCGGACAATGCCCCGATTTGAGGGGATGGGTGGCAATGCGAGTCGTGGAGCGGACTTTTGTTGAATTTTTTATCTATATTCGTTGAATTTTTTTCGGTGGCGACTTCGCAACAGAAGGAGAAGCGGGGGATCGACGCAGAACAAGGCGTACCGGGGGCTTCCGGCTGGAAATGCGCGCCATGCATAACCGTTCATATATTCATTATTTTTCGCATAAAATGGCGGCTCCCCTCCATGAAGTCTTCAGGTAGTTTGCCGTGCGCCCCCTGCCTTTCCGCGATGCGTTGATGGCCATGATCGGCATCGCGCTCGTCAACATGCTGGTCGCCCTCGACCAGACCGTCGTCAGTACAGCACTTCCCTCCATCGTCGCCGAGCTCAAGGGTTTCGAGTATTACGCCTGGATTGCGAGCATTTACTTGCTGGCCTCCGTCGTGACCGTGCCGGTATTTGGACGGCTCGGCGATTACTTCGGTCGACGCAAGTTCGTCATCGCGTCGGTGCTGACGTTCACGTTCGCCTCGCTGCTGTGCGGCCTCGCTCCCAACATGCCGTTCCTCGTGTTCGCGCGCGGCTTGCAAGGCATTGGCGGCGGGATGATGGTCGGCACGGCGTTCGCGTCGGTTCCGGACCTTTTCCCGGATGCGCGTTCGCGTGTGCGCTGGCAAGTGGTGATCACCACGGCGTACGGCATCGGCACGGCGGCTGGCCCGTCGCTGGGCGGTCTGCTCTCCGAGCATTTCGGCTGGCGGTCCACCTTCTTCGTCAACCTACCGGTCGGGCTGGCGGCGCTGTACTTCGTGTGGCGCTATCTGCCGAAATTCCCGCCCGCCCATAAGGGTGACGTTCGCGTCGACTGGCGCGGCGCGCTCTGGATCGCGGTGGTGCTGGGCGGTTTTCAGGTGTTTATCGAGAGCGTGCCGGAGCACGGCGCATCTCTGGTCAACCTCGCGTTGATCGCAGCTGTCGCCATCGGCTTTTGGGCGTTGCTGCGCACCGAACGGCGCGCGACGCATCCGATCGTGCCGCTCGACATGTTCCGGCACCCGCAGCTCGTGGTGCTTTTCACGCTCTCCGTGCTGATCGGCTTCGTAATGTACTCGCTGATCTTCTTCGCGCCGCTGTTGTTGCAGGGCGGCTTCGGCCTCAGCCCGCAGGCCGCAGGGCTGATCGCGACGCCGATTGCCGCGTGCATCGCACTGGGCAGCTTCATCAACACGCCGGTGGTGGTGCGTCTCGCGCGGCCGACGAACATGCTCGTCATCGGCTTCTGCCTGCTGGCGGTCGCTTCGGCAGGGGTGGGGCTGGCGCACAACACGACGCCGCATGGCCTGCTTGCGTTGGCGATGGCCTGCGCGGGCATCGGTATCGGCTTCATCCTGAACAACATGAACGTGTTCGGGCAGGAAATCGCGGGGCGCGAGCGCTTCGGCATCACGACCGCGTTGCTGCAATCGACGCGCATGGTCGGTGGCATGCTGGGCACGACCATTGTCGGTACGCTGGTCAATCACTGGTACGCACGCGGTGTGGCCGGTGCCGTGACGAGCTACGACGGCACGCCCGCAGCGCACGCTGTGGCGCGCGCCCTCGATCCGCGCATTCTGATCGATCCGGCGTTGCGCGCCGACTTGCTGACGGACTTGCGTGCGATGGGCATCGACGGCCTGCCTCTGGTCGAAACGGCACGTCAGACGCTGGTGAACGCTGTGCACGCCGGTGTGCTACTCACGGGCGTGGCCGCAATTGTGGCGGCTTTGCTGGTGCGCCGCATTCGTCAGATTCAGTTCCCCAAGCGGGTCGACCGTACGGTCGTCGTTGCACCGGAATAGCACCGGAATCATCCGAATATCGTTCGGCGCTGTCCGACCGGACATTGCCGAACGGCGGAAAGTGGCCGGAAATCGGGGCGCAGACCGGGCAAAACGGTCTCAAACTGCCGGGCCCGGCCCGACCTCGTTTACAATGCGCGGTGTTTGCCGGGTGAGCCGGCATCACCGAATTTTGTGAACGAGGTTTCCATGATCATCAAGCCACGCGTGCGCGGCTTCATCTGCGTCACCACCCATCCCGTCGGCTGCGAAGCCAACGTCAAGCAACAGATCGAGTACGTGAAGGCGCAAGGCCCGATCGCGAACGGCCCGAAGAAGGTGCTCGTGATCGGCGCGTCGACCGGCTACGGTCTGGCCGCACGGATTACCGCCGCCTTCGGCAGCAACGCCGACACGCTGGGCGTGTTCTTCGAGCGCGCAGGCAGCGAGACCAAGCCCGCCACGCCGGGCTGGTACAACACCGCCGCCTTCGACAAGTTCGCCACCGAAAAGGGCCTCTACGCGAAGAGCATCAACGGCGACGCCTTCTCCAAGGAAATCAAGGCCAAGACCATCGAGACGATCAAGAACGATCTCGGTCAGGTCGATCTGGTCGTGTATAGCCTGGCCGCACCGCGCCGCACGCATCCGGAAACGGGGCAGGTGTTCAACTCGGTGCTCAAGCCGGTCGGCAAGTCGGTGACGCTGCGCGGCATCGATACGGACAAGGAAGTCGTGAAGGAGTCGGTGTTCGAACCGGCCTCGCAGGAAGAGATCGACAACACGGTCGCCGTCATGGGCGGCGAAGACTGGCAAATGTGGATGGACGCGCTGGCCGACGCCGGTGTGCTCGCCCCGGGCGCCAAGACGACCGCCTTCACGTATCTCGGCGAGAAGATCACGCACGACATCTACTGGAACGGCTCAATCGGCGCGGCCAAGAAGGATCTGGACGAGAAGGTGCTGGGCATTCGTGCGAAGCTCGCCCCGAGCGGTGGCGATGCACGCGTTGCCGTGCTCAAGGCACTCGTCACGCAGGCCAGCTCGGCGATCCCGATGATGCCGCTGTATCTGTCGCTGCTGTTCAAGGTCATGAAGGCCCAGGGCACGCACGAAGGTTGCATCGAACAGATCTACGGTCTGTACAAGGACAGCCTGTACAACGCTTCGCCGCTGCTCGACGAAGAAGGTCGCGTGCGCACCGATCAGAAGGAACTGTCGCCGGAAGTGCAGGGCGAAGTCTCGGCGCTGTGGGATAAGGTGACGAACGAGAACTTGTACGAACTGACGGACTTCGCGGGCTACAAGCACGAGTTCCTGCGTCTGTTCGGCTTCGAGATCGAAGGCGTGGACTACGACGCCGACGTGAATCCGGACGTCGCGATTCCGCACCTCGTCGCGTAAGCGATTCAAGCGCTTCGCGTTCGAATGACGATGGCCTGAGCCCGGCGTAACTGCCGGGTCAGGCCATTGTCGTTTCTGGCGTCTGCGACAACTCGGAAATGCGCTCGGCCAGCGCCTTGCACGACAACGGCGACGAGCCTTCGGCCTTGTTGTTGACGATGACGTAGACGGGGTGCCCGGCCATTGCATAGTGCGCGGCCAACGCGGCGAGCACGTCGCGCGTGGTCGGATCGGGATCGACGATTTTGTCGAATGGCGCGTACTTCGCTTTGGCTTGCTCGTACTTGTGACCGCTGTTCAGATTCCAGCGTACGACGAGCGGTCCCGCGCCCATCTCATCAAGCAATGCCAATGCGGCGGCCTGACGCTCCACATGCGGCATGCGCGCATGCAGACCGATGCAGTAACGCACACCCAGTTGCCCCAGCGCGCGCATGAGACGTGGCGTCAGCAGTGCGCCATCGCGAATCTCCAGTGCGTAGCACGGTCCGGGCGCTGCCGTCCCGTCGGGCAGCGTTTCGCCCTGAGGTAAGGGGGGAAGGGCGGAGAAAAACGCCTCGATGCGTTGAATCAACGTGGGGATGTCGCGCAGCAACTCGGTCGGCAACGGGGACACCTGAAACACGAGCACACCAGCCTTCGGCCCCAGCCCCGCGAGGCACGGCGCGACGAACTGTTCGGCGGCAATGCGCGCGTCGAGAAAGCACGGATTCGCGCTGAGACCTTCGCCTTTCTCTCCCCGCACGACGGCATCCGTCACGACACTCGGCGCTTTCACCAGGAAGCGAAAATCCTTCGGCACCTGCTCGGCGTACTTCTGGTACTCGACGATCGACATCGGCTTGTAAAACGACCGGTCGATGCCGACGCAACGCAGCACGGGATGACTGGCGTACGCGGTGAGTCCCTGACGTGAGAGTTTGGTGTCGCTGTAATCGTCGTCCCAGACAATGCCCTTCCAGCCCGGGAACGACCACGACGAGGTGCCAAGACGGATGTTGCCGGGCAGCCGTTCGCCCAGCGTTTGCACTTCGGGCGGGAGGTCGGCCGCGCCGACGCCGCCGCGTGAAGGGCGTTGACCTGGACGTCGACCCTCGGCGCCGGGGGCTGCGGCAGTAGAAGCGGACTTGCCGTCGACCTGCCCGGCACCTCCGCCTGGCGGCGGATCGTCAGGCGGCGTGCCGAACAGATCGATCTGACTCATGGATTGTTGCGATTCTCGTACATGTAACGGCGCGACCACGGAAGCTGCTTCGCCGATTGTCCTGCCTTGCGGCACACGACCTGATAGATCGAGACGTGATCGTGCTCGAACGCATAGGCGCAACCCGCAAGATACACGCGCCAGACACGGAAGCGCTCTTCACCGGCCAGTTCGCGCAGACGCGGCGCATTCGCTTCGAAGCGCTCCGACCACCGCGTGAGCGTCTGGGCGTAGTGACGGCGCAGACTTTCCACGTCGCTTGCTTCCAGTCCGCCACGCTGCATCGACTCCAATGCCAGGCTAATGTGCGGCAGCTCGCCGTTCGGGAACACGTACTTGTCGATGAACTCGCCGCCACCCATCGCCGTCTCGCCGCTGTCGGGATCCGTCGACGTGATGCCGTGGTTCATGGCGACGCCGTCGTCCTTGAGCAGCGCAGCCATCTTCGCGAAGTAGTCCTTCAGATTCTTGCGCCCGACGTGCTCGAACATGCCCACGCTCGTGATCCGGTCGAACTGACCCTCCACGTCGCGGTAATCCTGAATGCGGATCTCGATCTTGTCTTCCAGCCCGAGCTTTTTGACACGTTCGGTCGCCAGTGCGAACTGATTTTCCGAGAGCGTCACGCCGAGGCACTTCGCCCCGAACTTCTGCGCGGCACGAATCACCAGTGCACCCCAGCCACAGCCGATATCGAGCAGCGTCTGGCCGGGTTGAAGTCCGATCTTCGTGAGGATGTGATCGATCTTCTTCTCTTGCGCCGTGTCGAGGTCTTCGTCGCCATTTTCGAAATAGGCGCACGAATAGACCATGTTCTTGTCCAGCCAGAGCTGGTAGAACTCGTTCGACACGTCGTAGTGGAACTCGATCGAGCGCTTGTCGGACTTCTTGGAGTGATTGAAGTGACGCACGGCCCGCTCAAGCGGACCGAGGGTCGTCAGACTGCTGCCCGCGAGCGCGTAGCTCATGTCGATGACGTCGGCCAGCCGGCCTTCGACATCGATCTCACCCTTCACATACGCCTCGCCGAGATTGTCGAGGCTTGGACTCAGTAGACGCGTCATGGCCGCAGGACCATTGATGCGCAACGTTACGCTGGGGTTATCGAAGGCACCAAAATCGTAATGCTGACCGGTCCAAAGCGCGAGGCGAATGGGCAGGTTCGAAGAGGTCTTGACGCCGCTGACCCAGTTTTCGAGTTTTTTCTCCCACAACATGGATGTGCTCCAAGTGTCACCAAAAAAACTTTCATCCGTACCGTCGGCACGGTGACGTCTCCTCGTCAAACGGGCGGGCAGGCGTACCGCGTCGGCGTAGCCGACACAACAACGTTCAGGGGGACAGGCGCGCGATGCGCCACGCTCCATCGGCAAGCCGGAAAAATTTGATGCGATCGTGCAGGCGCGATTCGCGACCCTGCCAGAACTCGATGGTTTCCGGCACGAGCCGGTAACCACCCCAGTGCGGCGGGCGCGGCGGGGCGTCGCCGAACTGGCGCCGGAAATCCGCTTCGCGTTGCTCGATGATGGTTCGATCGGCCACTTCGGCGCTTTGCACCGAGGCCCACGCGCCAAGGCGGGAACCCACCGGGCGCGAATGGTAATAGGCGTCGCTTTCTTCTGCGCTCACTTTCTCGACACGTCCCTCGATACGCACCTGACGCTCAAGTTCGATCCAGTGAAACAGCAGGCAACCGTACGGCGTGGCCGCCAGTTCCTGACCCTTGCGAGACTCGTAATTCGTGAAGAACGTGAACCCGCGCTCGTCGGCACCCTTGATCAGCACGATCCGTGCATCGGGGCGGCCGTCCGGCGTAACAGTGGCGAGCGTCATGGCGTTCGGCTCGGCCAGTTGGGCGGCGAGCGCTTGCTCAAACCAGAGTCGGAATTGGTCGAACGGGCTGGACGCGACCTCGGTCTCCGAAAGTGAGCCGAGGGCGTAGTTTTTGCGCAGGTCCGCGAGAGAAAGCGTCTGGGTCACGACGATCGTAATCGGTCTGGTGCGTTGGGGGTTGCGACACAGTATAGCGAAGAGTTAGGGAAATTGCGCACGTGGCGATTTGTCACATCGTGCGCGCAACGATCCGCCGAATGCCCCGTGGAATGGGCATCTCACGTTATGTGCTTGATATTTAATGAGTGAAGTATTTCCGTCGGGGGCCGCTCCCTGTCCCGAAAAGCACCCTGGAAGGCGACGGCAAATCCATCACGTTGGCATGGGCATTGCTTAGAATTTTGTGTGCCGTTGGCCGTGCCATGCCCATGCAACGCGAAGCGGTCAGGGTTTCTCGCTTCCAGAGCCGACGGCGGCGGCTGACGGTGACGACTGCGGCGTGCGCCCCCGGCCGCCAGACTTACTGCCGGATGTGTTGCCCGGTCCGGTGCCGGTGCCATTGGCGTCGGGCACCGGTTTGACGTTGGCGGGGTTGCGGCTCGGCGGGTGTTGCAGCTTGGCCAGCAGTTCGCCGCAAGGGCTGTCCTTGCCGGGGCCGAGTTCGAGCAACGGCACGAGCGCGGTGTACGGGGCGAGCACGCCCAGTGCAATCGCGCCGCCCGCACGGGCCACCAGCGTTGGCACGTTCACGCCCACGTCCGGATGCTTGAAGGTGCCGCGCACATACAGCGGCGAGCGCAACGACAGCAGGCCGAAGTGCTTCGGCTCGGGCCGGATCGTCAGGTTGAAATGTTCGCGCTTGAGGTCCACCTGACCCGTCACCCCAATGCTCGTGTCGTCGGTGTCGATCACGAAAGTGCGGGCGTCCATCAGGCCGTCGCGCACGGCAAAGTCGGCGGCGGCGCAGCGCATTTCGATCTGCTTGTCGCCGAAGAGCTTCGTCAGCACGATGTTGCCGACGTTAAGGCCCATGTATTGCAGCAGCAGCTTGCTGACCGAGCCACGGTCGATGAGCGTCTTGATCTCGCCGTTCGACGAACCCGCCAGTGCTGCAATCGAGTTGCCGGTGGCGGTGAGGGCCGCGTCGCCATTGACCTCGCCGACACTCGTCTTCATCAGATCGACGTCGGGCAGCAACTGCTTCATCTTCAGATGGCGCAGCGAGACCTGCGAATCCACCTTCATCGGTTCGGCCTGTCCGTTGAGGACGAGCGTCGATGTAATACGCCCACCTGCCACGCCGAATTCCAACGGACGCAGCGAGAGCACGCCGTCGTCCAGTACGAGATGCGTGACGAGATTGTCGATCGGCAGGCTCTTGTCCTTGATGATCTTGCGACCGGTGAATTGCACGTCTGCGTCGATGGCGCGCCAGCGGTCCGTCTTGAATGGATCGACCGGCAGCACCTTGTCGGACGGCGGCGCTTTAGGCTTGCCGGACAGGTCGCTGCCGCCCGACGGATTCTGTCCGCCGATGGCTGGCCCCAGATCGACCAGACGCAATTGATTCGAGACGACCGCGCCTTGCAGAATGTTGCGCGGCTGGCGTTGACGGAACACGAGCGTGCCCGAGAGATCGCTCTGGCCGACCTTGCCCTGGAAGCGCTCATATCGCCAGACACCGGCGGTATGCAGCAGGTGCCCGTTGGTCTCGTAAGACGGCGTCTCCGGCAGCAGCACGCCGGTGATCGGATAAAGGTCAGCCATGGTCGGTCCGGCCAGACGCAGATGCATGTCGAGTGCAGACAGGGTGGCCGGGTTCGTGAACGTGCCGTTGGCAGCGATCTGCGTGCGACCAATGCGCACGCTCGCGTCGAGCGGATAGGGCTCGCCCGAGTCTTCGAGCGAAAGGACGTCGCCGCCACGCCCCTTGCCGGTGACGGCAACCTTGCGGAACGTGCCTTTCAGGGCGACGCCGATGCCGTACGGTGCCTGACCGTCGATGGTCGCGATGTTGGCCGTCAGATCGAGTTG
The DNA here is from genome assembly GCF_044772185.1 of Pandoraea sp. NPDC090278. Classification (NCBI taxonomy): domain Bacteria; kingdom Pseudomonadati; phylum Pseudomonadota; class Betaproteobacteria; order Burkholderiales; family Burkholderiaceae; genus Pandoraea; species Pandoraea sp. NPDC090278. The sequence goes on from NZ_JBIVYJ010000003.1 coordinate 28,294, forward strand.
CTGCGGCACGAGATTGGCGCGCACCACGCCATCTTCGAGGATCAGACGTCCGATGCGGAATTTCCACGGCGACGGTTGGCCGTCGCCCTTCGTGAAGGTCCAGTTGTTGCGCCCGTCCGCCTGCTGCTCTATGACGACCTTCGGCGCGGACAGCGCCACTTCGGGGAGCACGATGTGCTTGTCGAGCAGCGGCAGCCATTCGAGCGAGAACGTGAGTCGGCCGACGGAGACCATGTTCGGCTCCTGACTCCACGCAACGTTGCCTAACACGATATCATTCGCGATCAGGCGAGGCCGCGGCAGCCAGCGCCCCAGACCCGGGGCCTGCGCATTCGGGGCCAGCCAGTGCAGCGAGAGGTCGCCCCGGATGGCAAACGGGCGGCCCGTCGCGGTGCTCACCTCCCGGTTGATAAAGGGCCGGGCGTAGTTCCAGTCAAACCACGTGATGAACGCCGCGAATGCCAGCACGATGGCGACTATCGTGATCGCCAGCCATTTCAAGGACGTTACCCATCGCATCATGAACAGTACCCCGTCGATCGTTGTAGCTCCGGTGCCTGCCACGCCATCGGAGAAGGATTATGACGCGAACCGCCGTTTCGGCGGCCTCGCGCGCTTGTACGGTGACGACGGTCTCGCGCGTCTGCGTGAAGCCCACGTGGCCGTCATCGGCATCGGCGGCGTTGGCTCGTGGGTCGCCGAAGCGCTGGCACGCAGCGCTGTGGGCCGACTCACGCTTATCGATCTCGATAACGTCGCCGAAAGCAATACCAATCGTCAGGTGCACGCACTCGATGGCAACTACGGCAAACCCAAAGTTGCCGCGATGGCCGAACGGATCATGGCCATCAATCCTGGTTGCCAGCTTACGCTCGTCGAGGACTTCGTCGAACTGGAAAATCTCGACGCCATGTTGGGCGGTGGCTTCGACTGGGTGGTCGACGCCATTGACAGCGTTCGGGTGAAGACGGCGCTCATCGCATGGTGCGTGGCGCATAAGCAGCGTCTGATCACCGTAGGCGGTGCAGGCGGTCAGATCGATCCGACACGGATTCGCATCGACGATCTCGCCCGCACGATCCAGGATCCGCTGCTTGCGAAAGTGCGTGCGCAATTACGCAAGCAACATGGATTTGTCCGTGGTCCGAAAGCCAAGTTCAACGTGCCGGCCGTGTACTCGGACGAGCCGCTGCAATATCCGGAAGCGGTGTGCGCGCCGGGCGAAACGCCCGATGCGGCTACGGGACCGCAGGGCCTGAATTGCGCGGGTTTCGGTTCGAGCATGTGTGTCACAGCGACGTTCGGCATGGCAGCCGCTGCTCACGTTTTAAAGCTAGTGACGAAGGTCGGACGTTGAAATGGGTTCGGTGCGGGCACTCACGTGCCCGAGATTTTCCCAAGCCTCGCGCGTGGCGTCTGTAACCAAAAGTTACGAAAGGGTAGCGATCGATGGCTGGGCGCTGAGCGGCTTGTAGGAAATACCTTTCGATCAGTCTCTCGATTTCCAAAACAACAACGGCCGGAGAATCTCCGGCCGTTGTTGTTTGTGGCGCGTTGTTTCGTTATGCATAACGTCACAACGTGAATGCGGCACTGCCGCAATGAAAACGTCTCAGCGTAACTCGCGACGCAGCACTTTGCCGACGGGCGTTTTCGGCAGTTCGGTGCGGAACTCGATGACGTGCGGCACCTTGTAGTTCGTCAGATGCTGACGGCAGAAGTCGATGATGGCCTTCTCCGACAGGTCCTGCGACTTCTTGACGATCACCGCCTTGACCGCCTCACCGGTCCGCTCGCTCGGCACCCCAACGACTGCCGATTCCAGCACGCCCGGGCACATCGCGAGCACGCTCTCGACTTCGTTCGGATAGACGTTGAAGCCCGACACGATGATCATGTCCTTCTTGCGATCGGTAATGCGCACGTAGCCTTGTTCGTCGATCGTGCCGATGTCGCCGGTGCGCAACCAGCCGTCCGGCGTAATGGTCTTGGCTGTCTCGTCGGGGCGGTGCCAGTAGCCCTTCATGACTTGCGGGCCGCGCACGCAGATCTCGCCTTCCTGGCCGAAGCCCAGCGCTTCATTCGCATCGTTGCGAATGCTGACTTCGGTCGACGAAATCGGCAGACCGATGGAGCCGTTGAACTCGCTGCCGAGCGGGTTGATACACACGGCAGGCGACGTCTCCGTCAACCCGTACGCCTCGATCAGCGGGTGCCCCGTGACGTTCTGCCAGCGTTCGGCCACCGCGCGCTGCACGGCCGCGCCACCGCCCAGTGCGCACTTGAGCGCGGTGAAGTCGAGCTGATCGAACCCCGGGGTGTTGAGCAAGCCGTTGAACAGCGTATTCACGCCCGTCATGAACGTGAACTTCCACTTGCCCAATTCCTTCACGAAGCCGGGCATGTCGCGCGGGTTGGTGATGAGCAGGTTGAGTGCGCCGAGCTGGAGGAACACCAGGCAGTTCGCCGTCAGACAGAAGATGTGATACAGCGGCAACGCCGTGACAATGATCTCCTTGCCTTCTTCGAGACCCGAGCCGATCCACGCGCGTGCCTGCAACATGTTGGCGATCATGTTGTAGTGCGTGAGCATCGCGCCCTTGGCCACGCCGGTCGTGCCGCCGGTGTACTGGAGGAAAGCGATGTCGTCGTGACCGAGCTGCGCTTCGTCCAGCTTGGCGCGCGCGCCTTGTGCCATGGCAGTGCGGAAGGGCACAGCGTGCGGAATATTCCACTCGGGCACCATCTTCTTCACGTGACGCACGACATAGTTCACGATCCAGCGCTTCGGTGCGGGCACCATATCGCCGATGGCCGTCGTAATGACGTGCTTGACCGGTGTATTCGGCAGCGCCTTTTGCAGCGTGGCGGCGAAGTTCTCGATCACGAGGATCGCGCCGCAATCCGCGTCCTTCAATTGATGTTCGAGTTCACCTGCCGTATAGAGCGGGTTGACGTTCACGACGACCATGCCCGCGCGCAGGATGCCGAAGACGGCTACCGGATACTGGAGCAGGTTCGGCGACATGATGGCCACACGCGAACCGCGTTGCAATCCGGGCAGGCTTTGCAGATACGCGGCGAAGTCGCGCGACTTGCGCTCGAGGTCGGCGAAGGTCAGCGTGACACCGAGATTGGTGAACGACGGACGATTCGCGAACTTCTGGCAGCTTTGCAGGAACACATCGTTCAGCGAACGATAGGTGTTGACGTCGATCTCTGCCGGTACGCCGGGCGGATAGCTTTTGAGCCAGACTTTATCCATGAGCGCCTCCTTGGACTGGTTTTTATCGCATCTGGCGCGCCGGGGGAAGTACCAGTGAAAAAGTACAGGGCGACCGATGCATCGTTTCATCGCATGTCGTGTGGGGGTGCGAGCGGGGCGTCTCCTTGCCCGATTCTGCCTCGCGTGCGCAGCGGGTGCGCCATTCGATGCGTTGCAAAAAGCCGTAGCATACCGTGCCGTCTCCGGCGCGAGCACATGGAAAGCCCTGATTTGATGCGGGTTTGCGTGGAGTAATTGCTCTAGCGGCAAAGGCTTGCCAGTGAGGGGGATTCCGCGCTAATCCCGCATGAATTGCCCGATGCGGCGAGAAAACTGGGGATATGACAAAAGAATTGCAAAAAACACTTGCGTGGTGAGTTGGTTTCTTACATAATTCTGTTCTCACAGCGCGGCTGTAGCTCAGTTGGATAGAGTACTTGGCTACGAACCAAGGGGTCGTGGGTTCGAATCCTGCCAGCCGCGCCATCTATTTCGAGGGTCTCCTCACGGGGAGACCCTTAGTTTTTCGGGAGAGTCCTTCCGTTGATGCACCGAGTGTCATGCACCGGTCAGTATCGATGAAAGGTAAGCCGACAGCAGCAGGATCGTCTGATCGGTATCTCGTGCAGTAAGTGCGGCTGTAGCTCAGTTGGATAGAGTACTTGGCTACGAACCAAGGGGTCGTGGGTTCGAATCCTGCCAGCCGCGCCAACTCAGTTGGCAAAAACGCTCCAGAGGCGAAAGCTTCTGGAGCGTTTTTCGTTTACGTTTCGTTTTCCACATCCACAGCGTGTGACGGCATCCTTCTCGCGAATGCCGTCACCGCAACGACGATCAACTCGTCGTCTGTCCCACCTGCCAACCCAGTCCCAGCGCTTTCTGCAACGTCACGAACGACTTGAGCAGTTGTGCGTCACCTGCAATTCGATCCTGCTCGGCAGAGAAGCGCGTGCGTTCGGCGTCGAGCCAGTCGAGCGTGCTTGCTGTGCCCGCACGATAACGCTGACGTGTGAGTGTTGCCGCGCGCGTGGCCGATGCTTCCACACTGCGCAAACGGTAGACGTTCTCACGCTGATGACCGTAGCGTGCGAGTGCGACGTCGGCGTCGCGCAGTGCCGTGAGCACCGCGCTTTCATACTTGGCCTGCGCCTGATCGCGCCCCGCCTTTGCGCCGTCCACACCTGCTTGCACGCGTCCGAAGTCGAGCACGTTCCATTGCAGGCGCGGCAGCGTCATCCAACTGAAGTTGTCCTTGCGCACGAGATGTCCCGGATCGAACGCGGAATACCCGAGTTCGCCCATGATCGAGAGCTTCGGAAACCAGTTGGCGGTCTGTACACCGATCTGCGCGTTCTGCGAGGCCAGACGTCGCTCGGCTGCACGAATGTCCGGACGCGCTTGCAACAACGCCGACGGATCGCCGATGGCCACCTTCGCGGGGACACTGGGCAACGCCTTGGGCGACTTGAGTGTGTCGTCCAGTGAGCCTGGTGCACGTCCCGTCAGAAGCGCCAGTTGATCGAGTGACTCGATGACGTCGGCTTCCAGCGGCAACACGCGCGATTGGGTCTGTTCCACCTGCGTGAAAAGTCGTTCGACGTCCAGCTCCGAGGCGACACCGCCCGCACGACGCTGACGCGTGAGTTCGAGCATCTCACCTTCGAGCTGGGCCGAGTCGCGCACCAGCGCAAGCCGGGCCTGCTGATCGCGCAGCGCGACGTAGTTCTGCGCAACTTCCGCCGCCAGTTGCACGTGCGCGTCGGCGAGGTCTTCCGACGCGGCGTCGGCATCGGCGCTTGCGGCTTCCACCGCACGACGCGTGCCGCCGAACAGATCGATTTCCCAACTGGCGTCGAAACCGGCGACGTAAAGGTCGAGTGGTCCGCGTCCGCTACCACCGCCGTTGCCGGTCAGCATGCCGAGATCGGGCGAGCGTGTGCGTAGCATGGCAGCATCGACGGTGGCCTTCGGCAGCAGGTCTGCCTGATGGCTGCGCAGACTGGCGCGCGACTGACGCACCTTGGCCTGCGCCGCGCGGATATCGGGGCTATGGGCGATGGCGTCGTCGATCAGCGCGGTGAGTTGCGGATCGTCGAGCGCTGTCCACCAGCGCGCTACACCGGGTGCGTGCGCTTCGACGCCTTCGCCCGCGTGAGCGAAGGTCGCACCGGTGCTCAGCGCGTCGCCAGCCACTTCGGGCGCACCGCGATAGTCGGGGCCGACGGTGCAGCCTGCGACGAGAAAGGTGGCCGCCACGGCCAGCGTTCTGAGATGAAAAGTCATGATCGTTCAATGCCCGCCGGAGCTGAAACCGGCCGGTTGCTTGAGCATCAGAGCGAGCGGCACGCACAGCAGCAGCGCGATCCCCAATGCGTAAAAGGTCTCGGAAAACGTGATGACGCTGGCTTGTCTGGCGATCTCGGCGGCAAGTTGCGCCGTCGCCTGCAATTGCGCGTGCACCATGTCGCCCGTCTGCGCAAAAAAGCCCGCCGCGTTGGCCGCGAGATGTTCCTGTCCCATCGGATTATTGGCGGTGAGCGACTCGCGCAGCACGGCGTCGTGATAGTCCGTGCGACGATCGATCAGCGTGCCCAGCAGCGCGAGGCCGACCGAGCCGCCGAGGTTGCGCGCCATGTTGTAGAGCCCTGCGGCGTCACCGGCGTCCTCTGCTGCCACTGCCGCCATCGATGCCTGATTGAGCGGCATCATCGCGAGCATCTGTCCGACGCCGCGTAGCAATTGCGACAACGTGAAATCGTGCCCTACGCTTTGCGCCGTCAGATCGATGTCGAGCATGCAGCTCGCGAAGAAGCAGAGCAGCCCGATGATCACCAGCAGACGGATGTCCACACGACTGATCAGGCGCGGCAAGAACGGCATCATCAAGAATGCAGGCAACCCGGAGAGCAGCATGATGTTGCCGGACTGCTGTGCGTTGTAGCCCGCAATCGTGGCGAGGAATTGCGGCAACAGATACGACACGCCATAAAGCCCCGCGCCAACGGTGAACACGATGTAGATCACGCTCGCGTAGTTCTTGTTGCGCAGCAGCGCGAGTTTGACGATGGGCTTCTCGGCGGTGAACTGCGCCACGAGCATCATGCCGATGCCGATGACTGAGAACACCGACAGCCAGATGATCATGTGCGAATCGAACCAGCGCTCGCGCTGTCCTTCTTCGAGCACGACGGTGAGCGTACTCAAGCCGATGGTCAGCCCCACGATACCCAGCCAGTCTGCCTTGAGGAAGGCCTGCAAGTTGGTCGGTTCGCGCTTGAGACCCAGCCCGAGCAACGTCACGATGGCAGCGGAGAGCGGCAGGTTCAGGAAGAAGCACCAACGCCAGTTCGCATTCTCGGTGAGCCAGCCGCCCACTACCGGACCGAGCAACGGGCCGAGCAACACGATCAGGCCGAACATCGCCATGCCCACCCCCATCTGATGCCGGGGCAGACGCGTGCGAATGATCATCTGCGCTGTCGGAATCATCGCGCCGCCTGCGAAGCCTTGGCCGATGCGGCCGACCACCATCTCGGTCAGGCTGCTCGACACACCGCACATCATCGAGAACAGCGTGAAGAAGACGGCATTTAGCATCAGAAAGCGACGCAATCCGAGCACGCGTGTGAGCCACGCGGCGAGCGGAATCATGACGATTTCGGACATCAGATAGCCCGTGGAAATCCACGTGCCCTCGGTGCCCGACGCCCCGATCTGCCCCTGAATCTGTGGCAGTGCCGAGTTGGTAATCGAAATGTCGAGCGTGGCGAGCAGTGCGCCGAGCGCCCCGGCGGCGACGGCGATCCAGTCCGACGCGTTCGCGTTGGCCGGTTTGGCTGCTGCGCTGGCGATGCCAGCGGCACCGGCGTTAGCCACGTTGGACTCCGTTGGCCGGCGCCGTGCTGGCGTTCGACGGCATGGTCATCGCGGGACCGACGCCCGAGCCGAGCGGTGCGCTGAGCGACACCTTCGTCGGCGTCGACGCGGTCTTTTGGGGCGTTGCGTGCGTGTCGACGTCTGCCGTGACCGACAGTCCCGGCAGTAGCACGGCGCGCAGCGATTCCGGCGCGTCGAGATGGATACGCACCGGCACGCGCTGCACGATCTTCGTGAAGTTACCCGTCGCGTTCTGGGCGGGCAGCAGCGCGAACTGCGAGCCGGTGCCCGGGGAGACGGAATCGACCACGCCGTGGATCGGCTCGCCAGGGAGCGCGTCGACGTGAATCGACACTGGCTGACCGGGGCGCATATGACCGACCTGCGTTTCCTTGAAGTTCGCCGTCAGATACACGTTCTGCACCGGCACCACCGTCAGCAGGCGGGTGCCGGGCTGCGCGAACTGACCCACGCGAACGGCACGGTCGCCGACGCGTCCGGCCAGCGTGCTCTTGACCACGGTGTCGGCGAGATCGAGCTCGGCCTTGCGCGCGCTGGCCTGCGCCACGGCCAGTTGAGCTTTGGCCTGAGCGAGCGCCGCGGTCAGCGTATCGGTCTGACGTTCGGTCGACTGAAGGCTGGCTTCGTTGCTCTTGAGCGAGGCGTCGGCACGGGTGCTGGTGTTGCGCAGCTCGGCCAGACGTTCGTCCGTCTCCGCACCGGTGGCCACGAGCGGGGCGTAGCGCTTGACCTGACCGGCAGAGTAAGCGGCGTTCGCCTTTGCGCTATCGAGTTCGGCGCGGGCTTGCGCAATGGTCGCAGCGTGTTGCGAAAGCTCGGCCTGCGCACGAGCGACGTCCGCCTCACGCGCCACGACGGTCGCCGTCGCCTCATCGTACGCGGCCTGATACTGACGCCCGTCCAGCCGCACCAGCGGTTGTCCGACCGTCACCGTTTCGTTGTCGCGCACCAACACTTCGGTGACGTAGCCGCCGACCTTCGGCGCGACGGTCATGCTGTCGGCTTGCAGATAGGCGTCGTCGGTGGATTCAATGAAGCGGCCAACCAGCCACCAGTGCGCCCCCCAGCCCAGACCCGCAATGACGCCCAGCGCAAGCGCGCCCAGCAGCAGTTTCTTGCGGCGCGGATTGGCCGGGGCCTTCGTCTGGCCGGGCTTTCCGGCGCTTTCCATCGCTTTGGCGGTGGGGGCGTCTGCCGGACGCTCCATCGTGTGGACCGGTTCCGACGGTTTGACCTGTGTTGCCGTATTCATGGGAAATTCCCCAAATTATTCCAATTGGCAGAATTATTCCAGTTGATCGATTTATGTCAAGTGTTATATTTTTGACGAAAGTTTTGGGAAGCAAGGAGAGTCATGACAGGGACATCACGTGCCGGGCGCGTTCGCATGCAGAGCACAGCCACGCGCCCGCGGCATGCGGTCGATACCGGCTATCAGCGCGGCGAGGAAACGCGTGCGCGCATCATCCTCGCGGCGATCAAGTGTTTCGGCGAGTTCGGTTTCGCCGGGGCGTCCACGCGCGACATCGCGAACGTGGCGGGCGTGAACGCGCCTGCGCTTCAGTACTACTTCGACAACAAGGAAGGGGTGTACAAGGCGTGCGTCGAGTACATCCTGGGGCTGGTGCTCGGGCAGATGGGTGAGGCCATCGAGTCGGCTGAGCGGGTGATGGCCGATCCCGACGCCACCGACAAGCAACTGATCGACGCCTTCTGCGAGTTACAGAATCGCAAAGCGGGCTTCATGGAAGAAGTGCCCGAGATCGAGGGCTGGAACATGTTCATGGCCCGCGAGCAGGCGGGGCTCGGGCCGGAGGCGGGATTCAAGGTGTTTCACGATCGCTTTTCACGCCGTCTGGCGTCGGTTGGCGCGAACATCGTGACGCGGCTCGCGGGCGTTGCGCCCGACGACGAGGCCATGCGGATACGCGCCGTGTGCATCAGCACGCTCGGGATGGCGTTTCGTGTGATGCGCCGTTCCGTCGACAGCTCGATGGGATGGGACTCGGAGCCGAATCCGGAGCGCAACCGGATGGTGCGCGAAGCCGTGCTGGAGCAGACGCGTTACTTGCTGGAGCGCACGGTGCGGCAGCGCAAGGCTGCCGCGAAGTCGTGATGGGCTGAGCGGCGCAACATGCGCCGATGCGTGTTGCAGTGCGTGAGTCGAAAAGGAGACGGGGCACCCATAGGTGCCCCGTCTCTTTTCATCTCTGCGTGCGGTGAACGCTTACGATTGCGTCGCCGTGCGCGCTTGCGGCTCGCCGTCGCGCTTGCGATACCAAAGGAAGTAGATCAGCAGCACGGCGGCCACGAACGGCACACCGAAGATCATCGTCATGCGGAACACGCCGGTCAGGAGCGTCGTGAGCATGATGGCGGCCATGAGTGCGGCCCCCAGCAGCGTGAGCCACGGAAAACCCCACATGCGAAACGCCAGCGGCGGGTGGTTCTCGCGTCGCCATGCGCGACGGAAGAAGAAGTGCGTGACGAAGATCATCATCCACGTGAGCATTGCGCCGAACATCGAGATCGCCATCATGAATGTGAACGACGACTCGGGGTACAGGAAGTTCACGAGCGTCGCCAGCGCAATGCCGACCGTCGAGAGCAGCAGGGCGGCCAGCGGCACGCCGCGCTTGTTCACTTCACCGAAGCGGGCAGGGGCGTAACCGGCGCGCGAGAGCGAGAACATCATGCGGGTCGTGATGTAGAGCTGGCTATTCATCGACGAGAGCGCTGCAATCAGCACCACGAAGTTGATCACGCCTGCGGCGCCCGGAATGTTGATGGCCTGCATCACCTTTACGAACGGACTTTCGTCTTGTCCGGCGGCGGTCCACGGCACGATGGCGAGCATCAGCGCGAGCGTGAGCAGATAGAACAGCACGAGGCGCACGACCGTCGAGCGGAAGGCGCGTGTCACGGCGCGTTCCGGGTTCTCGGCTTCACCGGCGGCCACGGCGATCATTTCGATGGACAGGTAGCTGAAGATCGAAATGATCACAGCCACCCACATGCCCCAGAGTCCCTTCGGGAAGAACCCGCCATGTGCGGTGTAGTTCGCGAATCCGGCGGGCGAATGCGCGCCGTCGGCCACGGAACCCGGTGCAATGAACACCACGTAAGCGCCGATCAGAATGAACACGACGATGGCCGTGATCTTGATGAGTGAGAAGCCGTATTCGATCGCGCCGAACAGATTCACCGACATGGCGTTCACAAGCACGAGCGCGGCGGAGAAACCGGCGACCCAATACCAGCCCGGTACCTGCGGGAACCAGTACTTCATGTAGACGGCGATGGCGCTGACCTCGGTGCCCACGGCCAGCACGATGCACGACCAGTACGCATAACGCACGAGAAAACCCGCCCACGGTCCGATGTAATGCTCCGCGTAAGCGCCGAACGAGCCCGACGTCGGATGCGCGACGGTCATCTCGGCAAGGCATCCCATGAGCATGAGCGCGATGAGCGCACCGATGGCATAGGAGATCAGCACACTCGGCCCGGCGAAGCCGATGGCGAAACCGCTGCCGAGAAAGAGTCCGGTGCCGATGGCGCCGCCAATGGCGATCATGGCCATCTGGCTGGCGGTGAGGGAGCGTCGCAAGCCTTGTTCGCGGCGCGTGATGTGCGAAAAATCGCGCTTGCCGGACGAGGGGGACGAAGACGAAGGGGGCTGGGGAGTACGCGTCATGACACACCTTTCACTACAAAAAGTTGAAGCGTGCTGCGGGGAGGAGGGAGGGCGCGAGCCCGTCCGAAACAGAACGACGCTCGCGCCTGCCGCTTAGAAGATGTGGCGGATACCCGTGCCTACACCGACTTGCGTCGAGTTACCCGGCAGTTCGACGCGCGCTGCGCCGCTGACCTTGTTGTAATCGACCGTGCCGTAGAGTTGCGTGCGCTTGGACAGCGCGTACTCGGCGAGCAGCACATACGTGTAGCGACGACCCGAACCGGCATCGCCCGCTTGTGCGTTGATGTTCTTGATGTCGTCGAAGTACGCCGCGCCAGTGATCGCGAGGTTCGGCATGGCCTGAATGGTCGTGCCGAGGTAGAACGTCGTGTCCTTGCGCGGGTTGTCGTTCAGGTTGCCCGTCGTGACCGTGTGCGCCGGATCGTTGAGCGTGCCGTCGAGCCAGCCGCTGCGATCGCGTCCGCCCATGTAGCCCACGAACACCTTGGCGATGGAGACGCTGTAAATACCGCCGAGGCCCCACATCTGCTGCACACGCTTGGCTGCGTCGCGCGCTTGCTGATACACACCGGCGACCTGGAACGGACCCATCGCATACGCGGCGCGTGCGCCCCAGTAGTTGCTGGCGGCCATCGTGCCCGCAGTGTTGCCGAAGCCGTAGGTTGCGCCGACCGACAGGCCGCTGAACGTACCGGCGTAGCTTACGGCGTTATCCACACGACCGCGCGTGATGTTGTACATCCACGAGTTGTTCGCGTAGTTGCCGATGGTGAGCGGGTCGAAGTCGCCGTAGACGTTGAACGCCTCGGTGGCCTGACGGCCGATCTTGATCGTGCCGTACTGGTTCTGCAGGCCGACAAACGCATAACGGTCGAACAGACGCGGACCGTTGGCGAGCGTGCCGTTTTGCGGATTGATACCCGATTCCAACTGGAAGATCGCCTTCATGCCGCCGCCGAGGTCTTCCGTGCCCTTGAAGCCGAAGCGGCTGTTGGTCACGGCACCGTTGGCGACTTGCCACAGGGCGTCGTTATTGGCGTTCGAGTTGGTCTGATAGCGCACGCTCTGGTCGACGATCCCGTACAGGGTGACGTTGCCCGAGCTTTGTGCTGCGGCGGTGGTGCTGAAGGCGAGGCCGCAAGCGGCCGAGAGGATGGCCAGACTGGCCGGAATTGCAGACTTCATGGGTCTCCTGGTGACGCCTTGTAGACGTTTTATGAATGCTCTTTAAAACGATCCGCCATTCCTTCCGATATAGGAGACAGCGGATTCTTCTCGGCACGACGACTGCAATATCTGAAAGCACCCGACCGGGAATGTCTCAAGCTCCCGGCGCGGGGCCGAGGGCTATCATATCAACGCAAAAATTGAATTTGCTTGCTATTTCTATCAAGCAACTGGCGGTAAATCGAAGGATCTGCCAGAATCCTGGGAAACTTGATGGATTCTGCCGATGAACCTCGACCTTGCCGATCTGCGCATCCTCCGCCATCTCGAACTCAATGGCCGTATATCCAACCAGGAGTTGGCGGACGCCGTCGGCCTGTCGCCGTCGGCATGCCTGCGCCGGGTGAAATTGCTGGAGGATCGGGGAGTGATTTCCGGATACCGCTGCATCGTGGACGCACAGCATATCGGGCTGGAGTTCGAAGCGCTAGTGCAAATCACGCTGCGTCCGGACGTCGATCAGTGGCACGAAAAGTTTCTTGCGGCCGTGCAGAACTGGCCCGAAGTGGTCACCGCGCGCATCGTCACCGGATCGGCGAATTACATCTTGACGGTAAGAGCGCGCAACCTCGCGCATTACTCCGACTTTATCGTCAATGAGCTGTACCGCGCACCGGCCGTTATGTCAATTCAATCGAACATTGTCCTAAAGACAATCAAGAACACACAGTCGCTTGTCGACCTCGTGAAGCAGAAATAAAAAATCTAGAACATATTAACTATTCTCAAAGTACGAGAGAGAATTCTTAAAAGAAGAGACGCAGCATGGCAGTGATCACCACCATCGAGGACTTGCGGGTTCTCGCGCAGCGGCGCGTACCGCGCATGTTTTACGAGTATGTCGATTCCGGCTCGTGGACCGAGTCCACGTATCGGGCCAACGCCGACGATTTCGGTGGCATCGGTTTCCGTCAGCGGGTGGCGGTCAATATCGAGCATCGCAGCACGGGCACGACGATGCTCGGCCAGCCGGTGGCCATGCCGGTCGCGCTGGCGCCCACGGGCATGACCGGCATGCAGCATGCCGACGGGGAGATTCTGGCGGCACGCGCGGCGGAAGCCTTCGGTGTGCCGTTCACGCTCTCGACCGTGTCGATCTGTTCCATCGAGGACGTGGCGGCGCACACGAAAGCGCCGTTCTGGTTTCAGCTGTATGTCATGCGCGATCGCGACTTCATCGAGCGTCTGATCGACCGGGCGAAAGCGGCCGGATGTTCGGCGTTGATGGTGACGATGGATCTGCAGATCAGCGGCCAGCGTCACAAGGACATCAAGAACGGGCTGTCGGCACCGCCGAAGCTCACGCTGCCGAACATCGCCAACATGATGACCAAGCCGCGCTGGTGCATGGGGATGTTGGGCACGCGTCGTCGCACGTTCGGCAACATCGTCGGGCATGCGAAGGGGGTGGACGACATCGGTTCGCTGGCCGCATGGTCGGCGGCGCAGTTCGATCCGTGTCTGTCGTGGGACGACGTCGAGTGGATCAAGAAGCGCTGGGGCGGCAAGCTGGTGCTCAAGGGCGTGCTCGATCCGGAGGATGCGCGCGCGGCACGCGACACCGGGGCGGACGCCATTGTGGTGAGCAATCACGGCGGACGGCAACTCGACGGTGCAATGTCGTCGATCCGTGCGTTGCCGGACATCGTCGCGGCGGTGGGCCGCGATACGGAAGTCTGGCTCGACGGCGGTATCCGTTCGGGGCAGGACGTGATCAAGGCGATGGCGCTGGGCGCGAAGGGCACGCTGATCGGGCGTCCGTTCCTGTACGGTCTGGGCGCGATGGGCGAGGCCGGTGTGCGCCGTGCGCTGGAGGTGATCGCGAAGGAGATGGACGTGACGATGGCGCTCACGGGTCGCACGACCGTCGACCGACTGGACCCGTCGATGCTGATCCCGGGCAGCTACCCCACGGGCATCGGTCCGTACCTGCCTGAGCCGGGCGGCCGCTAACACCGCCAACACTCGCGTCAATCGGAAAAGCCGCAGCTACCCGCTGCGGCTTTTTTCGTTTCCGTAGGGCCATTCCGATAAATCGACGACCCCGCACCTTGGCAGCCGACGGTCGGAGATGATGTCACCGGCCTGTCCCAGTGGGCAGGAGCGGCGCTCTACGGATTTACAACAAATGTGTTGCTGTTTTCACGATAAAAATTGCAACAAATCTGTTGTATTATTCAAATCCATCGCGGGTGACTTATGAAGTACAGCGAGTTCAGAAGGTGGCTCCGTCGGCAGGGGGCCACTTTCGAACAGCATCGAGCCGGTTCCAGCCATTTTCGCGTGACGCTCAATGGACGTTCCACGGTCTTTCCCGATCACGGAGCAAAGGAAATGGGGCGGGGTCTCGTGGAAGCCATCAAGAAGCAGTTGGGGCTGAAGTGAGTCCGGCAAACACCCTGAGGGCACAACATACATTCGAGGTGCACCATGTTGACCTATCCCATCACGCTTAAGCGAGATACCAATGGCACGTTGCTGGTGACGTTCCCTGACGTGCCTGAAGCGATTACGGTCGGCGAGAACGAAGCGGACGCGCGCGAACAAGCGCTCGAAGCGCTTGAAGCGGCGTTGGAGTTCTACTTCGCACAGAAGACGCCGATTCCTTGGCCGTCACGTCCGAAGCGGGGGCAGGCGACGATTACGCTGCCGATCATGGCGTCGATCAAAGTCCTGCTTGCCAACGAGATGATTGCCCAGAATGTGCGCAAGGCCGAGCTGGCCAGACGCATGCACGTGAACCAGGTGCAAGTGGATCGCCTGCTAAAGCTCGGATATGCATCGCGACTCGATGCCGTGGAGTCCGCGTTCGCGGTACTAGGAAAACGACTTGAGGTTCGGGCGGTCTGAGATCAGACACGCCCGACAGCCAGCATCAATGATGGTGTTTGCGATGACCGCGACGCTTGCCGCGATAGTGATCGTCGTCGTACGAGCTGGAGCGGGACATGTTGCCGCCGAGTGCCGCACCGGCACCGCCGCCGACAGCCGCGCCGATCAGGCCGCCCGAGCGTCCGCCCATGGCATTGCCTGCGGCCGTGCCTGCGCCGCCACCCAGGGCACCGCCGAGGATTGCGCCCGTGCGCTCACGACGGTTCGACGT
Organism: Pandoraea sp. NPDC090278; assembly: GCF_044772185.1. Taxonomy (NCBI): domain Bacteria; kingdom Pseudomonadati; phylum Pseudomonadota; class Betaproteobacteria; order Burkholderiales; family Burkholderiaceae; genus Pandoraea; species Pandoraea sp. NPDC090278. Next base: position 43,486 of record NZ_JBIVYJ010000003.1, read on the forward strand.
GATTGCGCCGCCAGCGCCACCGCCGACCGCACCGCCCAGCACCGCACCGGTGCTACCCCCCAGCGCGCCGCCCACGGCCGCGCCTGCTACGCCGCCCAGCGCACCGCCGAGGGCATTGTTCATATCGCTGGCGCTTGCCGTCAGGGAAGTCGTTGCAGCCAGCGTGGCCATCGCCACAATCGGAAAAATTCGCTTGAACATGAGTCTTGATGAGAATTCGGATTAACGCGACGCAAGTATAAAGAGACCCCGCCGCGCCGCCGTCTCCCCAATGTTTCACTTCTCGTAAGACGGGTAACAAAGTGTTTCGGTGCGTGCAATCACGTCACATCGACGCTATCGCCGTTCTCGGTGCCATCGACGTCGGGCGTCTCCGTTGCGCCCGCGCGCCGTCGCGACGCCACCCTCATTTCAGCCACGAAGCGATACAGCTGCGCCGCCGCCGGTGAGAGCGGACGCGCCTTGCTGCGAATCATCCCCATGCGGCGCGTCACCACCGGATCGACCAGCGGCACACTCGTGAGCAGCGGATGACCGCCGCCCGGCATCGCCATCGTCGGCACTGCCGCGACCCCGAGGCCCGCTTCCACCAGCCCGATCATCGTCGTGACGTGCTGCGTCTCGCAAATGCTCGGCGGACGTTGCGGCAACCCGGTCAGCGCCTGATCGAGCAACAGCCGGTTGCCCGAAGCCTTGCCGACGGTGATGTAGTCGTATTCGTATAGCTCACGCCACGTCACCCGCTTCTTGCCCGCCAGCGGATGATCGCGACGGCACGCCGCCACGTACCGCTCCTGCAACAGCAGCTTGAACTCGATGTTCGGCTCCTGACTGCCGATGAAATTCAGCCCGAAATCGGCATCGCCGTTCACCACGGCCGCCAGCACCTCGTTGGCGCTCGCGTCGAGCACCGACACACGAATGCGTGGGAACGCACGGTGATAGCGCGAGATCACTTGCGGCATGAAGTAGTAGGCGGCCGAAGGCACGCAGGCAATCGTCACGTGACCTAGACTGGAAGACGCGACGTCGCGAATGCCCAGCAGCGCATTGTCGAGGTCGTCGAGGATCCGTTCCGCATCGCGGGCGAAAGCACGACCGACGTTGGTCAACGCCACGCGGCGCGTACTGCGCTCGAAGAGTTTGACGCCCAAGGCCTCCTCTAACTTATCGATGCGACGCGACAACGCGGGCTGGGAGAGATGGATCGACTCGGCCGCGCGACGAAAGCTCGCGAGTTGCGCGACTGCGCGGAAGGCCTGCAGATCGTTCAGATCGAAGTTGATCGCCATGACATGAGGGGATGAATGCCGTACAAGCACACGACGGACCCTGAAACCCTTGATGGCAAGGGAGCGAGGGCAGATACCGGTGCGGCGCAGAGTGTAACGTGTTACCGCTCGGTAGGTGCATAAGCATCCTGCCATTGATAGCGTATGCGCATCAATCTTTCCAAAAATTGCAATTCACAAGCGCGGAACTTCCGGCGCAACATTAGCGGCTTCATCAAGCGTCCGTGACGGCTCGACACGTCCCTGGCAGAGACGCAGTGCGACGATTAATCTCGGCCCGACCCCCCGGGCCGCAGGCAACACGGAGACAGCGCATGTCACAGCGCCCCCAAGATGCGGTTTCGCGTCAACCCTCGAAAGTCGGCGCGGTCATTCGCGTCACCGCCGGTAACTTCCTCGAACAATTCGATTTCTTCCTGTTCGGTTTCTACGCCACCCAGATTTCCCGCGTCTTCTTCCCGACGGACAGCGAGTTTGCGTCGCTCATGCTGACCTTCGCCGTCTTCGGCGCAGGCTTCCTGATGCGTCCGCTCGGCGCCATCGTGCTCGGGGCTTACATCGACAACGTCGGCCGCCGCAAAGGGCTGGTCACGACGCTGGCCATCATGGCGAGCGGCACGATCCTCATTGCCTTCGTGCCTGGCTACGAGACCATCGGTCTCGCCGCCCCCGTGCTGGTGCTGATCGGCCGCTTGCTGCAAGGCTTCTCGGCCGGTGCCGAACTCGGCGGCGTGTCCGTGTATCTCGCGGAAATCGCGACGCCGGGCCGCAAGGGCTTCTATACGAGCTGGCAGTCGGCCAGCCAGCAGGTCGCCATCGTCGTCTCGGCGGGGCTCGGCTTCACGCTGTCGCTCACGCTCACCGCACAACAGATCGCGGCGTGGGGCTGGCGTCTGCCGTTCCTCGTGGGCTGCATGATCGTGCCGGTGATCTTCGCACTGCGCCGCTCGCTTCAGGAAAGCGACGAGTTCAAGGCACGCAAGCGTCACCCGTCCGTGCGCGAAGTGTTCCGTTCGATGGCGGCGAACCTTGGCGTCGTGATCGGCGGCACCATGCTCGTGGCGCTGACCACGACGGCGTTCTACCTCATCACCGTCTACGCCCCGACGTTCGGCAAGAGCGTGCTGCACCTGTCGAGCGCCGATGCGCTGCTCGTCACGCTGTGCGTGGGTGTGTCGAACTTCATCTGGCTGCCGATCGGCGGCACGCTGTCGGACCGTATCGGCCGTCGTCCGGTGTTGCTGCTGTTCGCAGGCCTCACACTGCTGACGGCTTACCCGGTGCTGTCGTTCCTCGTGCAGGCCCCGAGCTTCACGCGCATGCTGGTCGCCCTGCTGTGGCTCTCGTTCCTGTACGGCATGTACAACGGCGCAATGATCCCGGCACTGACGGAAGTCATGCCGCCGGACGTGCGCGTCGCCGGTTTCTCGCTCGCGTATAGCCTCGCGACGGCGCTTTTCGGTGGCTTCACGCCTGCCCTGTCGACGTACCTGATTCACGCGACGGGCGACAAGGCCGCACCGGGCTACTGGATGAGCTTTGCCGCGCTGTGCGCCATCTGCGCGACGCTCGCGCTCTATCGTGGTCGCAGTGGTGGCAAGAACAACGCAGGCCTTGCGGCTGGCTGATATCACCGGATACCGGACGCCGCAAAACGACGGCGTCCGCATCGTCCCAATTCACAATAACGAGAGACAGGTCACACCATGAAAGGCATTTCGACGCGACGTCTGCTGAGCGCACTAGGCGCGGGCATCGTCCTGACGGCGACGCTCGCCGCTGCACCGGCGAGCGCAGAAAATCTGAACGTCATGAACTCCGGCGGATTCACGGCGGCGTACAAGTTGCTGCTGCCGAAGTTCGAAGCGGCCAGTGGCGATCACGTCGACACGGCGTGGGGGCCGTCGATGGGCAAGGCGCCCGAGGCGATCCCGAACCGGCTCGCGCGCGGCGAATCGGCCGACGTGGTCATCATGGTCGGTTACGCGCTCGACGACCTCATCAAGGCTGGCAAGGTGCGTGCGGACTCGCGCGTCGATCTGGCCGACTCGCGCATCGGCGTCGTGGTCAAAGCCGGTGAAGTTGTGCCCGACGTCAGTACGCCTGAAAAGCTGAAAGCTGCACTGCTCGCAGCGAAATCGGTCGCGTACTCGGACAGCGCGAGCGGCGTCTATGTCGAGCGCGAACTGTTCAAGAAACTGGGTATTGCCGAGCAGATGCAAGGCAAGGCGGTGATGGTGCAGAAGACACCAGTGGCAGAGAAAGTGGCGGCGGGCGATTACGCACTGGGTCTGCAACAGGTCAGCGAATTGCTGCCGGTCAAGGGCATCGCCTTCGCGGGCAAGATTCCCGAGTCGCTGCAATCGGTCACGCGCTTCGCCGGTGGTGTACCCGTGAGCGCACCGCACCCGGAAGAAGGCAAGAAGTTGCTGACGTATATGGCGGCACCGTCCGTGGCGAAAGATGTTGAATCGACCGGTCTTGATCCGCTGACCCACTGATTCGGTGGTTGTTTCGCAGGAAAGCCAACGCGGCCCGATCAACGTCGGGCCGCGTTTTTTTGTGCCTCGCAGCGTCGGTGCGGATGAGCAAACTCAGATAGCGAATATGTGAAATAATTTTTTCGCTTCGGTATCGGGGCTGGATTGGCCGACAATGACGCATCAGATAGAGACGTCGCATCGGACGACGTCGATACCATCGATTCCATCGATAGCGAGGAGAGAGACATGGCCGCCGTGCCGAACCTGAACGACATCGCCGCACTTGACGCGCTGGCGCTGTCCGACGCCATTCACCGTCGTCGCGTGTCCTGCCGCGAGGTGATGCAGGCGTATCTCGCGCACATCGCGCAGTACAACCCCGAGGTCAACGCCATCGTGTCGCTGCGCGACGCGCAGACGCTGCTTGCCGAAGCCGACGCACGCGACCGTCAACTGGTCAGTGGCGAATCGCTCGGCTGGATGCACGGCATGCCGCATGCGGTGAAGGACATCGCGTCGTGCGCCGGATTGCCTACGCGCAAGGGGTCGCCGTTGACATCCGCCGCGCCGGACACGCAGGACAGCATCAGTGTGTCGCGCATTCGCGCGGCCGGGGCCATCTTCATTGGCAAGACGAACGTCTCCGAGTTCGGACTCGGTTCGCACAGCTACAACCCTGTTTTCGGCACCACGGGCAACGCCTATGACCCCACGCGCATTGCCGGTGGCAGCAGCGGCGGCGCGGGCAGCGCACTGGCGCTGCGCCTGTTGCCGGTGGCCGACGGAAGCGACTTCATGGGCTCGCTACGCAACCCGGCGGCGTTCGGCAACGTCTACGGATTCCGGCCGTCGCAAGGCCGTGTACCGTACGGCCCGGCACCGGAAGTCTTCGTACAGCAAATGAGCACCGAAGGACCGATGGGACGCACGGTCGCCGACGTCGCGCAACTGCTCGACACGCAGTCCGGCTACGACAAACGCAGCCCGCTGTCGATGGCGAACGGCGCGTCCCGCTTCGCCGGTGCCTTGCAGCGTGATGTCAAGGGACTGAAGCTCGGCTGGCTCGGTGACTACGGTGGCTATCTGCCGATGGAAGACGGTGTGATGGCGCTGTGCGAGGCCTCACTGAAGGATTTCAGCGCGATCGGATGCGAAGTCGAGGCGTGCGCGCCCGACTTTGCCCCGGACCGGCTGTGGCAAACGTGGCTCACGCTGCGTCACTGGATGGTGAACGGCTCGCTCGGCGAGATGTACGCCGATCCGGCGCGTCGCGAGAAGCTCAAGCCGGAAGCGCGATGGGAAGTGGAGGGCGGTGCGTCACTGCGTGCGACCGACGTCTTCCGTGCATCCGTCGACCGCAGTGAATGGTACCGGTCGCTGGCGCGTCTGTTCGAGCGTTATGACTTCCTGCTGCTGCCGTCGGCGCAGGTGTTCCCATTCGACGCACAGACGCACTGGCCGTCCGAGGTCGCAGGCAAGTCGATGGACACCTATCACCGCTGGATGGAGGTCGTGATCGGGCCGACGCTCGCAGGCTTGCCTGCAATCAGTGTGCCGGTCGGGTTCGACGCACGCGGGCTGCCGATGGGCTTGCAGATTATCGGCCCCGCGCAGGCCGATCTCGCGGTGCTGCAACTCGCGCATGCGCACGAGCAGCAGACCCAGTGGGTGCGGCGTCGTTTGCCGCCGATGCTGGCAGGGTGCTGACACGTCGCGCAGGCAAACGTCCTACTTAGGACGTGACGCCTGCGCGCGTGCCCGCAGCGGCTTGAGCAAGTCGCCGAGCGCGTTATGGTCGATCTCGTGCATCAGCGCGAGCAGACGGCCGATCTCGTTGGGCGGGAAGCCTTCGCGGGCGAACCAACTGAGGTAGTTGCCCGGCAGGTCGGCGATCATCGTGCCCTTGTGCTTGCCGTAGGGCATGGGCGTGGTTACGAGGCGCATCAGCGCGTCGGCGTCGAAATTAAGCATGAGCGCAGGTATAGCTCAAACTCGCGACGTCAGCAACTGCCACCCCGCCGCACCGAAGACGACGGCCAGACAGCCGTCGAGCCAGCGGCGAATTCTGAGGTACACGCGCCGCGCGGTTTGCGTCGAAAACAACATCGCGTAGCCGCAGAAGATCATCAGCCCGAGCACCGCGCAACCGGGCACGACGGTCACCGGCATGCTCCCGTCAGGCCCGGACGACAACGCGACCACGGACATCCACCCCAGCACCGCCTTCGGATTGGTGAGATGGAACAGCGTGCCGCGCACATAGAGGCGCTTGAGGGACAACACCCCATTGGCGTCCGTCGGCACGAACGTTACGGCCTTTGACGGACGCAGCGCTGCACGCCCCGACTTGAACGCCAGCCATAGCAGATACGCACCGCCGAAGAGCTTGAGCGCGACGAGGAACTGCGCGTAGGCCAGCAGCGTGGCAGAGATGCCGAGCATGGCGACCGTCGCCCAGAACAATGAGCCGGACATGACGCCCAGGGCGAACGTGAGCGCTGGACGGCGACCGTGGTTGGCGGCAATGGACATGATCGCGAGATTGCTCGGACCGGGACTCGCGGCGTTGACGAAGTACGCCGTGAAGGCGACCAGAAGATGGGCGGAGAGCGCGGTGCTGACGATCATGGCGGACCCTATGGACCTTAAGCCCGATGACCGATACCCGGTGAGGGGCAAGCAGACGGGCACTCTGATGGGGAATGGTCAGAGTGTCGGGGCGCGCCTCGCCTCGCGCCATAGACAGTTCGCGTGATTTCTACCGTGCCAGTTCGCTGTGGGTCCGCCCTACGCCCGTCCGCCTAAGCGTTCCGCCTCGTTACACCTCACACCTTGACCGGAAAGCGCCGGTCGAACGTCGGCCTGACGTCGAGCGGCTGACGTAGCAACCCGACCTGCGCGTAGAAGTCTGCCGTGCGTTGCTGCTCGGCAACGAGTGCGTCGTCGATGTTGCGCCACTTCGTCGCGCGCCGCGAGAACTGGAGCTTCGCCGCTTCGACGGGAATGCCGATGATGCGCGCCATTGCGGCCGAGTACGCGTCCACATGCTGGTACGACCAGACTTGTGCGCGCACCACCCGGGCCAGAAAGTCGCGCAGCACTTCCTGTTTGGCGGCGATGGCGGCGTCCGTCGCGGCGAGATAGCTCAGGCCCGACCAGAGTCCACGACCGTTCACCAGCACCCGTGCGCGTCCGGTCGTCTCGGCGACGGCTGTATAGGGCTCCCAAGTGGCCCAGGCGTCGACCGAGCCACTCGCCAATGCGGTGATCGTATCGGCCGGAGGGAGGAAGCGGAAATTGACGTCGCTCGGCGCAAGCCCTGCCGCCGTGATCGCTTTGAGCGTGACGAAGTGCCCGATGGAGCCGCGCGTCGTGCCGATGTTCTTGCCCTTGAGGTCGGCGGCGGTGCGCAGCGTCGCGTCGGGACGCACGAGCACGGCGGTGCCGAAAGCGTCCGAGCGATTGGCGCCGATGATCTTGATGGCCGCACCGGCGGACAGCGCGAAGATCACCGGGGCGTCGCCAATCGGTCCGCAGTCGACGGCACCGGCGTTGAGCGCTTCGGCCAGCGGTGCGGCGGCGGGGAATTCCGTCCATTGGATGTCGTACGGCAACTGCTTCAGTTCGTCGGCCGCTTCGAGCAGCGCGCGCAGTCCGCCTTTCTGGTCGCCTGCCTTGAGGACAGGGCGTCCCGATTGAGCGAACGAGGTGCCCGGCAGTGCGAGCGTGGTCAGCGCACCGGCGGCGCTGGAAGTCGTGACGTACTGCAGGAAACGGCGTCGGGAAATCGTCATGTTGAAAGCCTGTGATGGATCGAAACGGTCTTGAGGTTGAGGTGTTGGCGGTGCGTGCAAACGGGCGTTAGTGCACGAAGCCGCCTTTGACGAAGCGCACCGGGTCGCCATCCATCTCGCGCAGCGTGGCGGTGAGCGGGTCGCGTGCAGACGATTTGTCGCCGTCTTGCAGCGAAGTCGACGTCGTGCACATCAGGCCGCCGTCGGCCCAGCCGCGACGTCCTGCCGGGGCGAGCGCGCGCAGCCAGCCGTCGCGATCCGCCAGCCACTCGGTGCCCGCCAGACCGGATGCCGACGCGCCCGCGATCTGCGCGAAGACTTGCCACGCTTCGCCCGCATCGGCGACACAGTCCGCACGGGTACCGAACAGCGGCGTGACGTTGCCGGGCGTGCGCGGTGTGGCCACAGTAGCCACCTTGCGCACGGACACGGCCGCCGGTCCCGTCGCCAGAACATCGTCGCGCCGGATCAGCAGCGTGAGGAATCGGGGATCTTCGAACGGCGGCGGATGGGCGGCGTCGACCGCGACTACACGAACGCGCTGATTGCCGCGCCATGCGTCCAGCGTACGGTCGGGACGGCCCGCGCATTTCACGGCGACCGACGGCAACGCAATCGGCACGGGCCAGCTACCCCCGGCGGCCATGCCTGCGGACGCGGACAACACGCGCATGTAATCGAGGGCGGCCCATACTTCACGGTCGCTCAGACGGCCGAGGAAACCGGGCATGGTGACGCCCTGATCGTCGCGCATGCCGTACAGCACGTGCCAGAACAGCTCCCCGTCGGCGCGACGGCTCAGCAGCGCACTCGCCATCGTGGGTGGCCAGCGCCTGAGCGTGGTGGCGAGCGGTCCCTCGCCGCGTCCATCCGTGCCGTGGCAGGCGGCACATTGCGCCGAGTAGATACGTGCGCCGCGCGCGATGCTGTCGACCGTGAAGCCCGTCGGACTCGTATGAAAACTGGTCGGCACGGCTGCCGTTAGCCACAACCGGGGCGATGGCCACGGCGCGAGGACGAGCGCACCGATGGCCGCCACCGTCAGCCAACGCCACGCACGTCGCCAGCACACGGCGAGCAGCAGGCAGACGACGGCGAACGCGATAGCGGCGAGCATCCACGCGAATTGTCGGGCGAGCGCCACGTCGATGACGAGGTTCTCACCCGCGATGCGCTGGGCCCACGGCCACGCGGGCGCGCCGTGCGAATCGTCGGTAATGCCGAGCGCATAGAGCGTGCCGAGCCACGTCGATTGAACGAACTGCAAGGTCTGCAGCAACGCATTGAGCCAGAGATGGGAAGGCGGCGAGGTCATCGGTGCAGAGGCGACTTCAACGACATCGCAGTACGGCGAACCATTCGGCTAACGACAGCACGCAATTCAGAATTACCAGCTTGCATCGAGCCCCAGATGTCGGAGCGCTTCGTGGCGCAGTTCGGTGATACGGGCGTCGCCACGATGACGCGGATAGGGCAGGTCTACATGCAACTCAGCCACGATCTTTGCCGGACGCGGGCTGAACACGATCACGCGTTGCGCGAGGAACAATGCCTCCTCCACGTCGTGTGTGACGAGCAGCGAAGAGAAGCCCGCACGCTGCCAAAGCTCGACCAGTTCGCTTTGCATCGCCAGCCGCGTGAGTGAGTCGAGCTTGCCGAGCGGTTCGTCGAGCACGAGCAGACGCGGGTCGTTCACAAGCGCACGCGCAAGCGCGACCCGTTGCGCCATGCCCCCCGAGAGTTGGTGCGGGAAGGCGTCCGCGAACTCGGAGAGGCCCACGCGCGCGAGCGCCGCATCGACACGATGACGTTCCTTCCCGAGCACGCCGCGCGCTTGCAGACCGAGCGAGACGTTGTCGCGCACAGTTCGCCAGGGGTAGAGCGTCGGGTCCTGAAACACCACGATGCGCGAGGGATCGGGGCGTGTGATGGCCGTGCCGTCCTGCGTGATGGTGCCGCGTGTGGCCGTCTCCAGACCGGCGACAAGGCGCAGCAACGTCGACTTGCCGCACCCGCTCGGGCCGAGCAGCGCGACGAATTCACCGGGCGCGACTTTCAGGTCGACGCCGTCGAGCACCTGCAATGGCGACTGACGCGAGCCGAACCAGTGGCTCACCCCCTGGATATCGATCTGCGCGCCGGTATCGTTGGCCGGGTGTGCGCCGTCGTGAATCGACGGCGATGTCAAAGTGGCATCCGCACCTGCGAACGTGGGGGAAGAAGTTGGGGAAGAAGCGGCGGCGCTTACCATTTGACGGTTCCTTTCTGCCAGGCGAGTGCACGGTCGCGCACGGTGAAGAGCAGCGTGATGACGCCGGAGAAGAGCAGGGCCATGACGATCAGCGCGGCGTACATATTCACGTACGACGCCCAGCCTTGCGCCCACGTGAGATACCAGCCGAGACCGGACTTCACGCCCATCATTTCGGCCGTCACCAGCACCGAGAACGACGCCCCCAGCCCCATGAACAGGCCGACGAAGACATTCGGCAGTGCGGCGGGAATCGCCACGCGCAGCACCAGAAACGCTTCGGACGCGCCCAGCGTGCGTGCCACGTCGTAATAGCTCTTGTTGACGCCAGCGACGCCCGACCACGTGAGCACGGCGACGGGAAAGGCTGTCGACAATGCGATGAGGAAGGCCGCCGCCGAATAGCTCGACGGGAAGAAGTAGAACGTGAGCGGCAACAGTGCCGTAGCGGGCACGGGGCCGAGCACACGAAGCACCGGATGCACCCAGTAGCCAATGGCGCGCGACCATCCGATCGAGACGCCGATCAGAAAGCCTGCAATCGCACCGAAGCCGAAGCCCAGACCGAGCAGCTTGAGCGTGTTCGCGGCGCTGTCGCCGAGACGTCGCCAGTCCTCCGTGTAGACCTCAATGAGCGCTTGCGGCGGTGCGAAGAACGGCGTGGGCAGCGAGCCGGTCTTCGCGGTGAGGATTTCCCAGACGGAGAGCGCCACCGCAATGGCCACAAGCCACGGCCCCGCACCCGTCAGGGCCTCACGCAACCGCAGCAGCGGCGGCGTTGCGCGGCCAGCAACCGACAGCACGGCGAGGAGGGCGGCCACAGCCAGTGCGAACACGCCCAACTCGTCGGTGAAGGCCCAGTCGGAGAAGCCGACGACCTTGTTCGGCCAGCGCAGTGTGAGCGTGCCGAAGGCCGCCCACGCCAGCGCGGCGGCGAAGCCCACACCCCACAGCGCAGACGTACGCGGGGCGGCAAACAACTGGTCGATCTCAGTTTCGTCGAAGGCCGGGATGCGCGGCACGGAAGCGGCGCTCGCTGCACTTGTCCGCAGCGCGGACCCTTCGGTCTGTTCCGTCAGTTCAAGCGCACTGGCGGGCGATGCACCGCGCAGTGCGGCGTTGTCGAGAATGGCACTCATGATCACTTGTCCGGGAGGTGCGCTCAGCCCAGCACGTTGGCGTAGACGTGTTGCGCGAGTTTCTGCGGATCGGTCGACTTCTTGAGCACACCGATGCGCCGGAAGTCGTCGGCGAAGTACGCGATCTCATCGCGCAGGTCCACGCCGGTCGGGTGATGGGAATAGGTGAGCGTGGCGTAGAGGCGGCGCAGATCCTCGGGGCTGATCTTCGGCGAATACTTCGCAAAGATCTTTGCGGCCTCGTTCGGGTTCTCGTTGACGAACTCGGTGGCCTGCACGATGGAGCGTGCCAGCGCACTCGAGGCCGCACGGTCGTTGCGCACCAGATCGCCGCGCGCACCGATCACGCAGCACACCTTGCGGGCGTACTCGCCGGTGAGGTTCGTCGCCAGCTCGACGTAAGCACCGTTGGTGCGCTTCTCCAGCAGATAGAGGTTCGGATCGCCGTCGGCAATGGCCTGAATCTCGCCCTTGTCGACGGCGACACCGAGCAGGTCGGCCGGGTACTGACGCCATGTGATGTCGCGCTCGGCGTCGATGCCGTTCTTTGCCAGCAGAATCTGGAAGAAGTGCTTGCCCGGTGCGGCCAGATCCGACACACCGACCGTCTTGCCCTTGAGCGAGGCGAGCGACGTAATGCCCGCCGCCTTCGAGCCGAGCAGGCGCACGCAGCCGCCATGCGAGCTGCCGATGATCTTCACGTCGAAGCCCGATTCGAGCGGCTTGAGCCAGCGGTGGATCATGCCCACGGCCGCGTCGGCCTTGCCGGTAGCGATCGATTCGAGCAACTGGTCCGTCGAGCCGCTGTAGTTGATCAGGTCGACTTGCAGACCGTTCTTCTCGAAGAAGCCACGCTCCTGTGCGGCGACGATGGGCGTCAGGCAGAACGAGTTCTGGTTCCACGCGAAGGTGAGCTTCTTCGGCTGCGACCATGCCTGACGGCCGAGTAGCAGCGCGGGCGCGGCAAGCGCGACAGCGGTGCCCGCACGCAGCACCTTGCGGCGACCGGCGTGCACGTCGGCCTTGGTGGCGGTGCTGCTGATACCGGTAATGCCGGTGGTCTTGTCGGTGTGGCGGAACTTCATGGGTAAGACTCCCCTGTTGATTTCTGATGTTTATGTGTCTGGCGCTTCAGTCGATGACCTCAGTCGAGTAGATCGGGCTCGGCTTCGACGAGACCTTCGTAGAGGCTCTCGAACGAATACAGCGCGCCTTCCGGGCCGCCGACCTGACTGTGTGTGTGACGTGCCGTCGCTTCGTCGATGGGCTGCGGCGTGCCTGCCGCCTCGGCGAGCAATTGCGTGTGCGCCACGTTCTCCAGCGCGATGTACCACCACGCGGCGGCTTCGACGCTCGGACCGGCGGTGAGAATGCCGTGGTTTTTCAGGATCACGCCTTTGACTGTGCCGCTGCCGTCGGGCTTGTTCAGTGCCTGCGCAATGCGGTCGCCCTCGCTGCCGTCGACCACCATGCCGGTGAAGTCGTCGAACAGCGCGTGGTCCTCGAAGAAGCCGCAGGAATCCTGCGTGAGCGGATCGAGCGGACGACCCAGCGTCGACCATGCTTTGCCGTAGGTCGAGTGTGTGTGCGCGGCGGCGACCAGATGCGGATGAGCTTCATGAATCGCCGCGTGAATGGCAAACGCCGCCTTGTTCAGGGGACGGTCGCCGACCACGGTCTCGCCTTTGGCGTTCACGAGCAGCAGATCGGAGACCTTGATGCGCGAGAAGTGCACGCCCAGCGGATTGACCCAGAAGTGATCGGGCAACTCGGGATCGCGCGCGGTGATGTGACCGGCGAGCCCGAGGTCGAAGCCGTGACGCGCGAAGATTCGGAACGCTGCGGCGAGCCGCGTCTGACGATGGCGGCGCTCAGTGAGGATGTCGTTGCGCACGGGCGGTGCGTCGAACCAGAACCGCTGCTGCGGCGCAGCGTTGAGCACGAGGCCGGTGGGCGTGGTCCTGGTCTGGGCGGGTAGGGTGGACGTGGTACGTCCGAAACTGTGTGTGTCGACGGGCAGAACGGCAGCCATTGTGTTTTCTCCGTGTTGTGTGGGGACGCCGCTCAGGCAGCGCGGCGCGTGGCGTCGTTCTGACGGTCGCGCTCGGCGACCAGCGTGCGCAGACGCGGAATCAGTTCGCGGCCGTAGTCGATGGCGTCGCCCAGCGGATCGAAGCCGCGAATGAGGAACGTGGTCACGCCGAGGTCGTAGTAGTCGAGCAGGGCGTCGGCGACTTGCTCCGGCGTGCCGACGAGGGCCGTCGAGTTCGAGCGTCCGCCGATCAGTTTGGCGATCTCCGTCCACAACACTTTGTCCAGACGCGTGCCCTTGTCGGCCGCCGCGAGCAGACGTCGTGCGCCTTCGCTTTGCAGCGCCGAGCCTTGCGGTACACCGGCGGCTTCGCGGATCGCCTTGGCTTGCGCCAGAATCTTGTCGGCACGTTCCCATGCCTTCGCTTCCGTCTCGGCCAGCACCGGGCGGAACGACACGGAGAAGCGTGGCGTACGGCCGTGCACTGCGGCGGCGGCCCGCACGCGGGTGGTGATGTCGCGCACCTGATCGAGCGATTCGCCCCACAGCGCGTAGATGTCGGCGTGTTTGGCCGCGACTTCCAGTGCGGCGTCGGAGGCCCCGCCGAAGAAGATCGGCACATGCGGCTGCTGCACGGGCTTGACCTCGGAGAAGCCCTGTTTGAAGCGGTAGTACTTGCCGTCGTGATCGAACGGCGTGTCGTCCGTCCAGATGCGACGCAGGATGCTCAGGTATTCGTCGGTGCGCGCATAGCGCTCGTCATGGAGCAGGAAGTCGCCGTCGCGCTGCTGTTCTTCGTCCGATCCGCCGGAGATGAAGTGAACGCCGAGGCGGCCGCCGCTGAACTGGTCGAGCGTGGCGATCTGACGTGCGGCCAGCGTCGGCGCAACGAAGCCCGGACGATGCGCGAGCATGAAGTGGATGTTCTCGGTGACGGTCGCCGCATAGGCAATCGTGAGCGTGGCCGACGGGCTGGTGGAGTGATGGGGCACGAGAATGCGGTCGAAGCCGGATTGCTCGTGAGCGCGCGCAAAGTTGCGCACGTAGTCGCGGTCGACAGCTGCGCCTTGCTTGGGATGAATTTCGGACTGCTTACTGCTCTGAATCATGCCGATAATTTCTACGCTCATGACGACGTTCTCCTTGTGGGGTAAGGGACGCGTGCACGGCGACGTGGGTCGGTTTGCGCTACACGCCCATCGATCGGAACAGACGGTGAATGGGAGTGAGCCTACGCAAACAATCATCGAGCGTTAAATAATCATTTACGCAAAGATTATTCGATATGGATGGTTGGGCGCGGCACTGCCGAGCCTTACGCTAGCGGCACTGCGTAGCGCGGCGCACTGTGCGTCGAACGCGTATTTGCTTATTCCAAAATCATGGCTTCTTCAGGTCTCGCATCTTCCGGGGCGGTACTGCCGCTGCCGCCCCAGCCACGTGGAGACGGCCCCGCACGTCACACGCAACTCGATGCGCTCTTGCCTCCGATCACCCGCGCGCTGGCCGAGGGCGCGACGGCGCTCGATCGCGATGCACGTTTCCCGTTCGACAACTTCGCTCTGCTGCATCGTCACGGGCTGATTGCAGAAGTGGTGCCGCGTGCGGCGGGCGGGCGCGGCGGCGGTCTCGTGACGGCACGTCGCATCGTCGGTGCCGTCGCCAAAGGGGAATCGGCTACCGCGCTGGTGCTGACGATGACGTATCTCCAGCACCGCTCGCTCGTGCGGGAAAGCACGCGCTGGCCCGAGGCGCAGCGTCGCGCGGTGTTCGAGAGTGCGGTGCGGGACGGCGCGTTGATCAACGCGCTGCGCGTGGAGCCGGAGCTGGGCACGCCTGCCCGGGGTGGGCTGCCCTCGACGATTGCGCGGCGCACGGAGACGGGCTGGCGTTTGTCCGGCCGCAAGCTCTATTGCACGGGCATTCCCGCGTTGCACTGGCTCAGTGTGTGGGCACGCACGGACGAAGCGGAGCCGCGCGTCGGGGTGTTTCTGGTGCCGCGTCCGGCAGGTCCGACGGATTCGCCAGACCGCCCGGGCATTCGCGTCGTACAGAACTGGGATCACCTCGGGTTGCGCGCGTCCGCCAGCCATGAGGTCGTGCTGGAGGACATCGATCTGCCGTTCGGCAACGCGGTCGATATTCGTCCACCGAACGAATGGGCACCAGCCGGTATCGGCCAGCGCGACAACGATGCACACATCGAACAACAGGCATGGATGAGCGTGCTGCTGGGCACGCTCTACGATGCGGTGGCGCGTGCTGGCGCCGACTGGCTCGTGACGTTCCTGAATACCCGTGTGCCGGGCAATCTCGGCGCGTCGCTGGCCACAGTGCCGCGTATTCAGGAGACGGTGGGGGAGATCGCCGCCCTGCTACACGTCAATCAGCGTCTGCTGGACGCGGCGGCGCAAGCGGCCGATGCGGGAGAACCCGATGACGATATCGCCAGCGGTGCGCTAAAGTTCACGGTGACGGGCAATGCGATCCGGGTTCTCGAACTGGCCTTGCAGCTTTCGGGCAATCACGGGCTTTCGCGCAACAACCCGCTTGAGCGCTATCATCGCGACGTGCTGTGCAGCCGTATCCACACGCCGCAAAACGACACCATTCTGGGCGCTGCCGGTCGGCAGGCGCTCGCTGCTTTCCGGGAATTCGCATGACTGGTACGACCGAAGTGCTGGATGGCATCGCCTTGTCGCGCGACCTGCCAGCGCACGATTACGACGCGCTCGATCCGTTACGCACCTTCGTCGCCGGGTTCTCGCGACTGTTGGATCGACGTCCCCATGAAACCACGCTGCTAGAAGAGGGCGCGGGCCTGCTCGCGCAACTGGTGGCGCGCGACGACTGGCTGCCCGATGCGTTCGCCACGCCGCACCCCGACCATTACCAGCAGTTCCTGCTGCATTGCGATTCGGCGCAACGCTTCTCCATCGTGAGCTTCGTCTGGGGCCCGGGGCAGCGCACGCCGATTCACGATCACACCGTCTGGGGGCTGATCGGCATGCTGCGCGGTTCGGAAGATTCTCAACCGTATGTGCTCGACGCGAAGGGCATTCCCGTCGTGGCGGGCGAGGCCGTGCGGCTCCTGCCGGGAGACGTGGAGGTGTTGTCGCCGCGTCTTGGCGACATTCATCGCGTGAGTAACGCGTATGCGGATCGCGTGTCGGTGAGCATCCACGTGTATGGCGCGAACATCGGCGCCGTGCATCGCAGTGTCTTTACCGAGACAGGCGAGCGCAAGGGCTTCGTGTCCGGCTACGCCAACGCGCAGTTGCCCAATCCGTGGGGCAAGGCTGCGCCACCTGCCGACAAACAATAGACGAACCTACGACGAATAATCGACAAGCCTCAACGTTTCGACATCTGACGAATTCAAGGAATGACCGTGTCCGAGCATCCGAACCAATCAACCTCCGATGCGCCGTCGCAGGCTGCAGACTTCCCCGAACTGACCTACGCCGACGTGCGCGCCGCGCTGCTCGCGCGTGAGGAAATCGCACTGCTCGACGTGCGTGAAGAAGACCCGTTCGCGCAGACGCACCCGTTGTGGGCCGCGAACCTGCCGCTCTCGCGCGTGGAGATCGACGCATGGGCGCGTATCCCGCGTCGCGACACGCGCATCGTCGTCTATGGCGTGCACGACGGCGAAGACCTCGCACCGCGTGCGGCCGCCGTGCTGCGTAAGCTCGGGTACACCGATGTCAATCTGCTGGCGGGCGGTCTGGACGGCTGGATTGCCGCTGGCGGCGAAGTGTTCCGCGACGTGAACGTGCCGAGCAAGGCGTTCGGCGAGTGGGTCGAAGGGCTGCGTCACACGCCGTCGCTCTCGGCGCAGGAAGTGCAGGCGCTGCTCGACGCGGATGCCGACGTCGTGGTTGTCGACGCCCGCCGCTTCGACGAATATCAGACGATGAACATTCCCGGCTCGACGAGCGTGCCCGGTGCCGAACTGGTGCTGCGGGTTCGCGAGCTCGCGCCGGACCCGGCCACGCGTGTGATCGTCAACTGCGCCGGACGCACGCGCAGCATCATCGGCACGCAATCGCTCGTGAATGCAGGTCTGCCGAATCCGGTCGCCGCACTTCGCAACGGCACCATCGGCTGGACGCTCGCCGGTCAGTCGCTCGAGCGCGGCGCGGACCGCCGTCACCCGGCAACCGTGCGCGAAGCCACGCTGGCCGTTGCCCGTGAAGGGGCGCGCGCCGTGGCGGATCGTGCGGGTGTGCGTCGCGTGGCACTTGAGGACGTGCCGTCGCTGAATGCGCCGGGACGCACCGTCTACCGCTTCGACGTGCGCACGCCGGAGGAGTATGCGGCGGGGCATCTGCCGGATTTCGCCAACGCACAGGGCGGTCAGCTGGTGCAGGAGACGGACCATCAGGCACCGGTGCGCGGCGCATGGATCGTGCTGGCGGACGACGACGGCGTACGCGCGGACATGACCGGCTCGTGGCTCGCACAAATGGGCTGGACGGTGTACGTCGTGGAGCCGCACAGCGCCCATGCGCGTAGCGCGCAAGGCGGCTGGCCGCTGCACACGCCGAGCGCACCGGAAGTCGCCACCGTCACGCCCGCATTGCTCGCGCGCTGGCTCGACGAAGCAGCACCGGGGCAGATCGCGGTGCTGGACTTCACGTCAGGCGTCAATTACGTCAAACGGCATATCCCGGGCGCATGGTTCGTGATTCGTGCGCGTCTGGCCGAAGCGCTTCGCACCATCGGGCCGGTGCAACGATATGTCCTGACATGCGGATCCAGCCTGCTGGCGCGCTTCGCGGCGGCCGACTTGCAGCGTCTGACCGACGCCGAGATCGTGGTGCTCGACGGCGGCACGCAGGCATGGATCAACGCCGGGTTGCCGCTAGCGTTGGGCGAAACGCATTTGGCCAGTGCGCGCGACGACCGCTATCGCCGTCCGTACGAAGGCACCGATAACGCCGCCGAAGCCATGCAGGCGTATCTCGACTGGGAGTTCGGTCTCGTCAGCCAGTTGCATCGCGACGGCACGCATCACTTTCAGGTGGTGTAGCCCGTCAGGACGGAAGGCATTTGTCCGAATCTACCGGGACGTGATCCGTCCCGGCGGTGCGCCCGTGGCATACTCCCGAACTTCCGGCGCTGCCCCGCTTTCGATCCGACCATGCCACTTCCGCGTTTCATCACCCGCCGACTGGACGCGCTCACAGAGCCGAGCACCCGCATTCCGTACGCGTGGGTGTATCACGAGCCCGACGTCTTCATGCAACGTAAGTCGGCGTTCACCGTCGCCAAGAAATATCTCCACCGCCGTCTGCGACTCGCGATGAGCGGACAACTTCGCCACGAGGTGCGACATGTCGCACCGCAAGCGCGCGTGTTGTGGATTTACGGTGGAAAGCACTCGGTGGGCGACGCTGTGATGGATATGTCGGGTCGTGCACTGCTGCGCGGACGCGAAGGCCCCATCGATCTGTTGATCACGCCGGGACTGAAAGCGGTCTTCGAGGGAGACGACATTTTCCGCCGCGTCTATGGCGATCCCGCTGAGGTGAATCCGGCGGATTACGACGTCGTCGTGCTTCAGGAATTCAACTATCCGACGCTGCGTCTGAAACGAAAGTTTTTCGCGGCGCTGCCGTTCGCTTGCCTGTTCCGCTATTTTCACGGGCCGGATCGCAATCAGACCCAGTTCAGCCTCGCTGCCGTCAACGACGTTTTCTCCCTTGGGCTGGCATCGGACGAATTGTTCGCACGCGCCAAACCGTACCTGCGTGAAGAGTCGGATTTGCCGCCGACGATTGCGCAGCAACTACCCTCGGGGGCATTTCTTGCGCTCGCAATGGGTGGGGTCGAACCGCGCCGCACCTATGCACATTGGCGCGAGTGCCTGCAGGCTTACGACGTGGCTTACCAGCCCGGTATGCCGAACGGGATCGTCTTGTTGGGTTCCGGCAACGGTGCCGATGCCGCAAAAGCGTTGCTCGGCGCAACGTTTGTGAATCTGCGTGTGGTGTCGTTCGTCGGCGAGCTGACGCTGCGCGATGCGAAGCGAATTATTGCAAATGCGTCTCTTTTCGTTGGGGCCGACGGTGGTCTGATGCATGTGGCCCACACCACGGCGACGCCGAGCGTCACGCTCTTCGCGAAGGGCGAACCGCCTTACTTGCGGCTCACTCCGCGCTGTCAGTCGACCCCATTGCAAACCGAGTCGGATGTGAGCGCACTCGATCCCGACGAGCTTGCCGAAACCATCGTCGCGGCCCTCGCCAGTCATCCCCAACGCCTTCGGTAAGGCGTTCATCGCACGTCCGTGAGTGGTTTGCACATCGCAGACCCTCGCAGTATCCCCACACCACATCACAGCGCCGTCCCCCGTCAATAGACGTCGGGGACGGCGCTGTCTCACCTGCTCCGCGCACATTCACCCCAGGCCCGTCTCCGGCCAACGTTGCCCTTTCCTGTGTCGTCGCAGCAACAACGTGACGCCTGATTAATTCGAATGAATTGCTGTGAAAACCATCGTGTGCGATCGCCTTGCGGCGGCGTTGACGTTTATCGTTTGCTTCGCTCGTCGTCGAGCAAAGCGAATTCAATAACGATATGTCAGGCACGCAGGTGGAAGTCGATGAGGTTGCGCCTTATCGATGCAGAAAGAGAATATCTGCGGGCGTGTCGGGGTGCTTGTAGTGCGGCGACGAGTGTCCCGACATGCCTTGGGAGGTGCGCGTAGGGGTGCGTGTACTGCCCTACCACTGGCTTGACGTGGCCTGGGAGCTGGTTCCCCTAACCTGGCTTCCGGGACCCTTGTTCCCCGCACAGTTTCGGCTGTGCGGGGATTTTTTCGTTGCCGGTCACCTGTCAACGTTGACAGGTGACGCATTGCCATGTGTCGCCTAAGGTAAGTCGAAATGACTTGGTAAACGCATGTCACGGGTAGTTTTTCTGCATGACGAATCGGATTTTAGCCGCTCAGATGCGAATTTAGCGCATGACAAAAGACTTCGAATAACAATTCGATTGCGCGCAACGCAGGCTGAAACGGCATGGCGAAGGGCAACGCCAAGGAACTCGCTTTCTTGAAGTTGTGAGCTGGGGTGGCGCAGGCTAGCCCGGTCTTTGGGAGCCAACGATCATGCGTAACTCTATCTGCGTGAAACCTCGGCAGCGCGTGCTGGCGTCGGCTGTCGGGCTGGCCGTTGCGTCGCTGGCTATCCCGGCGCAGGCCGGTACGGTGACATCGGGTACCACCACGGTGGCCACACCGGGCGACGCCAATACCACCTGGACGGTGACCAACAACTCCACGTTGGTCGTGCAAAGTGGCGCATCGACCAACTGGATCGCGTTGAAGGGCGGTCCCCCCTCGACGGGGCGGCCTCAACTGATCATGGACGGCGCAACCGTCATCTCGACACTGCCGCCGCTCCCCACTTCCCCGCCCGGCTCGACACCGCCACCGGCGATCAGCGTAGTTAACGCCTCCGTCACCATCTCCAATTCCACAATCTCCAGCCCGAACAACATCGGTATCGAATTCGTCTCGCAGCTCACAGGCGGGCTCCAGCCCTCGACGGGGACGATCACCAATAGTACGGTTTCCGGATTTCAGTACGGCGTGGCGGCGAGCGCCGGGGCGACCGTGACGATCACCAATTCGACCCTGAGCGCCGGCACCGGGACCAATAGCGGGATCAATGGCGGGCTCATCAATTTCGACTCGAACGTGACCGTCAATGGTGGTTCCATCAGCGGCAATCTGGCCGGTGTCGGCGCTATCTCGCTCAATACCGGGCTCACGACCGTCTCGAACACGACGCTCAACGGCGTCGCGGTAAGTGCGGCCAGCGGCCCCGCGATTCTCATTGCACCGGGGCGTGCCACGTATACCGGACACACCGCCAATGTCATGGTGCAAAACGGCACGACGCTACAGGGCAGCAATGGGTTTGCGGTGCAGGCGAGCGGTGGCGTGACAGGCAACGTGACCATCGACGGCGCGAACACGGTGATCGGCGGGAATGTCGGCAGCGACGGCACCGCCACGCTCAATCTCACGCTTCAGAACGCCGCCTCGCTCACCGGCAATCTGACCAATCTGAATTCGCTGGCGATTAACTCGAATGCGGTGTGGCGTCAGGCGGGCGATAACACCGTCTCCAACGTAACGATGAACGGCGGCACGATCGACGTCTCCGGTACTGCGCTCGGTACATCGACGCTGCGAGCCTTGAACATCGGCACGCTGGCGGGCAGCGGCACGTTCCAGATGAGTACGAATCTGGGCACGCATTCGGGTGATCTGCTCAACGTGACCGGCACCGCCACCGGCGATTACCAGGTTCTGGTGCGCAACACAGGTGCGCAGCCGACCAACTTCCTGCCGCTGACCATCGTGCAGACTGGCGGCGGCGGTGCAGGCTTCGGGCTGGTCAACGGCAAGGTCGATATCGGCGTGTACACCTACAAGTTGCAACAGCAAGGCAACAACTGGGCGCTCGTGACCGACACCGGTACCCCCGTCGACCCGCGCAACGGCGAGGAGACGGTCGATGTCGTGACGGGCGATCCGGGCGATCCGGCGACCGGCGATCTGTCGCCGAGCACGCAGACCGTGCTGGGGCTGTCGTCCGCCGCGCCCTCCGTCTGGTATGGGGAGGCAACAGTCCTTCGCAGCCGTATGGGCGAATTGCGAATGGACGATCAGCGCAATAGCGGTGTCTGGGTGCGCACCTTCGGCAAGCAATTCAATGGCAAGCCCAATGCGGGAACCAGCTATCGCCAGACGCAATATGGCGTGGTGGCGGGCGTGGACGGTGTGGTTGGGCAGACATGGGGTGGCTCGTGGCTGGTCGGCGCGATGCTCGGTACCAGCCACAGCAAACTCACCTTCGAGAATGCCTCGACGGGGGGCGTGAATAGCTATTCGGCCGGGCTCTACGCGACCTGGCTTGGCCCGACGGGTTGGTATTTCGATGGTGTGTTCAAGTACAACCGTTTCCAGAACTCTGCCGACGCTGTGATGAGCGATGGCGTCGCCGCGCACGGTAGCTTCAACAACAATGGCGTGGGGCTGCAACTGGAATTCGGCCGACATCTCGAGTTCGGCGACCGCTGGTTTGTGGAGCCTTATGTCCAGTTCTCGGCGCTGGGGGTGAGCGGGGCCGATTACGGACTGACCAACGGGATGGTGTCCAACTCGGCGCACAGCGGGTCTGTCCAGGCGCGCGTTGGCGCTGCGTTCGGCAAGACGCTGACGCTGCCCGGCGGCGGCGCGATTCAGCCGTACCTGAAGATGGCGCTGGTCCAGGAATTCATCAAAAGCAACCAGACCACCATCAACGGCATCGTGTTCAACAACGACTTGTCGGGCACGCGTGCGGAGTTTGGCGCCGGGGTGGTCGGGCAAGTGCGCCGCAACGCGCAGATCTATGTGGAAGCGGAAACTGCGGTGGGCAAACGTCTCAACCAGCCCTGGGGAGCGCAGATCGGCGTGCGCTACACCTTCTGATTCATTTCTGAAAAATCTGTGATGATGCTTCAAAATCGGTGAAATTTTATTAAATTCACTGATATTCGTCCTAAGTTGACGTAGATTCGCGGTTCTTGCGCATATCGTTCGCCTTGCTTTTTACCCCGACAAGGATTACCGATATGCCTTCCCAAGCTCAGACACCTTTTCGTGTCCGCCTCTTAGCGGCCGCCGCGTCCGCTCTCGTTTTCACGCCTCTGGCGCACGCGCAAACCAGCCCGAGAATGACGATCGACACGCCCGGCCCCGGCGGCATGGCCCACGTTGTCACGGCGACCGACAACATGGGCGTGACCGTGACGGGCGCAGGGATTGCGAATATCGGCGGCGGGGGCAGGATCTCGATCGACGGCCGGACCCCGATGTCGTACGTGCGTACGACGAATGGCGGCACGAGTTTCATCAGTGAAATCAACATTACGGGCTACGCCAACGTAGCACCGAGTTCTGCGCTGGCGACCGCGATGTTTGGATCGACCGTCACGCTCATCGATTCGACCATCAGGAACTCCGGCGATGTCGCCTTTTGGGCGGCACGCGGCAATACGGACATGAACGTGCCGGGTTCGACGGTGTACATGGATAACGTGATCCTGGAAGGTAGCGGCCGCGCGCTCGTGGTGGCCGGCGACAGCACGGTCGACGTTCGGAATTCGCACATCACGGCAACCCGTCACGACGGCGCGCGCATGAATTACGCGGTGCAGGTGACCGATTCCCAGTTCACCGCCGTCGATACGACGATTTCAGGCTCGGACGCCGCCGTGAAGATCACCACCGAATCGCGCCCGCAGCACGCCGGTTCGACGGTTGTGCTGGACAACGCGCGTCTGCTTGCCGAAGGTGCGGGCATTCGAATCGAGCGCGGCGTGCTGAGTGCGCCGGGCGATTTCATGATCGACGTCGATATCAGGAACGGCACGACTATCAAGGCTGACAGTGGCACGCTTCTCAGTGTCACGACGGTGCCGAACGCGATGACGCCGTATCACGTCAACGTGAACGTGGACAACAGCGTGCTCGACGGCGACATGGTGTTCCGTCCCGAACACGTGACGAACGAGTCTATCGACACGCGTCTGCGCCTGGACAACAACGCGATTCTGACGGGCAGAATCGACGGCCTGGGCCATCTGCACGTCAACAACGATGCCGAATGGCGTCTCGTCGACAACCAGGTGCTCGCGGGCGAGGTGGTCCTGGGCGGCGGCGTGATCGATCTGCGCCATGGAGAGGCTCCCGGTCAGTTCCGTACGCTGGAGATTGCCACGCTTGCGGGTGAGGGCACCTTCCGCATGCAAACGGATCTCGAGCACGGTGGGGCCGACCAACTGCACCTGAGCGACAACGATTCGACGGGCCAGTTCAAACTCGACGTGCTCAATACGGGCGCGTTCGCCGCAATCCCGGTGCAGCAACTGGTGCAGGACGATGGCGGTGCCGCAACCTTCTCCGTCGTCGGCGGTAAGGTCGATCTCGGCACTCGCGCCTATGAACTGGTGGCGCGCGAGGCCGATGGCAAGCGCTATTGGGAGTTGGTGCGCACACAAGAGCAATCCAATAGCACCGAGACGGTTCTCGGCGCGGCCAGCGCCCTGCCATCAGTGTGGCTCGGCGAGATCACGACGCTGCGTGCGCGTCTGGGCGAAGTCCGCCTGAACGAAGGCAAGGGCGGTGGCGTGTGGGCGCGTACATTCGGCAACCGATACAACGCCAAACCGGCGGGCGGCCACGGCTATTCGCAGGATCAGTGGGGCGTGCTCGCTGGCGCCGATGGCGTCGTTGCCAGCAACGACGCGGGCCAGTGGCTCGTCGGTGCGATGGCGGGTACGTCGACCAGCCGGATGAAGTTCGGTGTCGGCTCCAACGGCAGCGTCGAGAGCTACACGGTCGGCATGTACGCGACGTGGCTGGGCAAGAACGGTTACTACTTCGACGGCGTGCTCAAGTACAACCATTACGCATCCGAACTGGATGTGATGATGCGCGATGGCCGCCGCAGCAAGGGCGACTATCACGCGAATGGCCTCGGCCTTTCGACCGAGTTCGGCCGCAAGCTGTCGTTCAACAACGGCTGGTTCGTCGAGCCTTATGCGCAAGTCGCCGCCATGATGTCGCGTGCCTCCGACTACACGCTGGATAACGGTATGCAAGTCGATGCGGGGCGTGGCCGTTCGGTGCAGGGCGCGCTGGGTGTCGGCGTGGGTAAGACGATCGACACGAAAATGGGGACGTTCGAACCTTACGTTCGCGCCGCGGTGGTGCAGGAGTTCGCGAAGAACAACGCGGTTGTAATTAACGGCGAATCGTTCAATAACGACCTGTCGGGTACGCGCGCTGAGTTCTCCGTCGGTCTCGCAGCCCAGATGCAGAAGAACCTTCAGGCCTATGTCGATACGTCGTACGCCGTGGGCAAGCGTCTCGACAAGCCCTGGGGCGTCAATGTGGGCGTGCGCTACACGTTCTGAAAATAACGAGAGGCGATCGTACGGTCGGGTGTCGACATGCGCGAACACCCGGCCCGGATCCTTAACCCTGTGCGATGCAATATCGCACAGGGTTTTTTTATTGCCGCTCGCAAAAGAGGCGGGGCTGGTCGACGAACGCCATCGCCGCGTTGTTCTTCACGCGCACGATCTGGAAGTAATCGGTGTTGCCGGGACGAAAGCGCGGCAGCAGATGTCGCAAGACTTTCTCCTCGTCCGAGTTGTCGCTCAGCAGTCGGGCGCTGCGCGTGGTGGTCATGCGCACGGTGTCTGCGAGCGTCTGGTAGTCGAACTCCATCGCGCGATGTATCCGTGTCGACGAGCGGCCGTCGGCGATGTAGCCGGCGAAGCGGGAAAACCCCGTGCCGTCCCGGCCAAACGCCGTGTCGAGTTCTCCCCAGACCCGCACCATGCCGGGTTGGGGCGTGTCTGAATGCGTCACGATTTCAATGTCGGAATGGCATTGCCAGGGCTTGCGCTGAGGCGTTGTGGTCAGCCACACGACCACCCACGGCACGATGACGGCGAGTGCCGTTCCGAGCACAACGTGGCGCAGGCGAATTCGGAGTCTCATGGAAATGGCCGGTTGCCCGTCTCCTGCATGACCAGATACGAAACACAATTCGCATCGGGACGATCAATGGGTTGTCGGCATAGGAAGTAACTGTACAAATCGTTGTACGCGGTGCCGTTGATGTAGACGAGACGCTCAGGAAAGTCGACGATCGATTTGGGCGGCTCCTTTTCGATCATGCTCACGCGATTCGCGACGAACTGGGCGTCGCCCGCGCGTTCCGGCGTCACGAAGTAACGATGGGTAACGTCGCTCGGCACGGGGACCCATTGGCCCGAGCGCGCATGTTGATACAGATTTCCGAGCAACGGTGGAAGCGTTCGGAACGCGTAAATGGCACTGGCCAGCGCGATGATCGTCCAGAGGCCCATCGCCAAGAAGAGATGCGTGGTGCGTACCGGTCGCACAAGCATGCGGTGCCGGACAACGGGAGGGGCATCGTGGGACGAAGGGATTGCCACAGGTGACGTCGCTGTCACCACTGCGTCCGATGCGGTTGCGGTTGCGGATGCGTCTGGCGACATCGGTGCGAGATCGGATTCGATTTCGCGAACGATCGCTTCCGTAATGGGAAAAGAATTTTCTGGTTCCGAGTCACTTTGGGACTTTTCATCGAAAAAGTGAGGCATCGGAAGCACCGGAGACGCCGGAAGTACGCTTTCGACTGCACTGGCGTCGACGAACGGACTGACCTTCACAACGTTGTTCAGGCGATAGCCGATGCGCGGCACGGTCACCAACACCGAGGGGTCGGCACCGGCTTGCTCGAAGGCGCGCCGGATTTGCATGATCGCCTGACTCAAATTGTTGCTCGTCACGACGGCGCCGTATTGCTCCCATGCCTTGCCAAGCATTGCACGCTTGGTGACGATTTCGCCGTTCGCTTCGAGCAGCACCAGCAAGCAGCGGCCTGCTGCCGCGCCGAGTGGGAGCGACACGTCGGGATTCCCTTTGGTAGCGAGCGCAAACGTATCGCTGTCGAAACGTACGGCGTCGCCGATCAGGAACTTGGCCATCTGTGAGTGTAAAAAAGCGGCGTTGCGCGTCTGCCACTGGCGCTGCGTCGCGGTGCTGTCGTGGGGACTTCAATACGTGCATCTCGAGCTTGTGGCAACAGCCGGACGCACTGGTTTTGAACCATAGTACGCCGAAAACGTAGCTTCGGAGTTGGCCCTCCCTTTGGCGATGCGCGTTGAAAAAACGGACCGTTTCCCGATGATCGGGGAAACGGTCCGGCGTGCCGCAAAGTACCGGCGAAGCCGTTTAAGCGTCCGATCAGGTCGGGCGACTCGGGTCGAGTGGCGGGGTCCTGTTCGCCCGCGTATCGGCGAAGATCATCGGCGCCTGCGGCGACGTGACCGAACCGCGGAGGTTCGTGACCGTCACCCGGGCCGTCACCTGGCAGATCGAGTAGAAATATTGCTGACGCGACCATGGGTACCGGAACTCGATCGGTTGTCCGGGGGTGGTCACCGTGACCTCGTACGGTGTCCCGGGAAGCAACGTGTCGCCGGCGTGACCGAATTCGGCGAGTGCAACCGGTCCCAGATCGCCGTTTCTGCCGAAGAAGCCGAACACGTGAATGCGCACACGGTCGCCGACCTGCATATTGAGGTACGGCAGGACGCGAACGATCGAGCCCCCGGCCGCGAACGAGCGCGTGTAATCGAGGTTGTTGTTGGGCGCGCCGACGAGCGGCATGAACACCGGCACCGGTAACCCGCCGCCCCCGCCGGGCAGTTCGGCAGCACTTTGCACCGTGACGTCCTGCACGCGGGAGTACGACGTATTGGCGACCTCCGTGATGCCGTTAGCAGGATCGGCCGCACGCACCACGCGTGTGGCGGTGTAAGCGGCGGGAATCGATCCACTGCCGAACTCGGTGATCTTTGCGAAGGGCAGCACCTGCGTGAGGTCGACGCCGCTCGTCACATCGGCCGGGGTGACGGTATACGTCGCAAACGGCGTGGCGGCCGGGTTGACCAGGGGATCAACGCCGTAGAAGAGCGAGATGACGTCGCCTGCCTCGAACGACGGGGTACCCGATACGCCTTGCCACGGGATGACGAAAGTCGCGTCCCTGAGCGAGTCTTCCACCGGGATGTTGTTGATGGGATCGGGGGCGACCCAGCCTCCCTTGCGCACGATCGGCAGACCGAGGTTGTCGTTGGTCGGCGTGTTCGGATCGGCATCGTCTCCGCCCGGCTGCGACAGATCGACGACCACGGTGGTCGCCATCGCCGGCGTACCGAGCAATTCGCCGTTGCGAAGGACCTCGTAGGTCACGGCAATGTTGCCGTTACCTTCGGCCTGAATCGTCGCATACGGGATCGAGATGCTCATGAGCGGCTCGACCGCTCCACCCGCATTGGTCACGGCGACCGGCGCACTGCGTGTGTTGCCCCAGATGACGACAATCCGGTCGCCGTTCTGAATCTTCGCGTTCAGCGGAATGTCCACGCCGACCGGCGTGCGGGCGTCGGCCTCGCCGATGAGACCGTCGTCGTCGAACAAGGGAACGACCGGTGGTGCGAGATCGGTGATGCCGTCCTGAAGGCGAATGACAGATGGCACGCCAGGTGAAGTGATCGACGTGTTGCCCGCCAGATCCGTGATCGTGTAGGTGAACGATACGGGGCCGTCCCCCAGAGAAAGAAACTGGTCGCGGGTGAACGGCACCTCGATCAAATCGTCCTGGCCGCCCAGGGGAATGCGATAGGTGCTCGTCGCGGTGGACCCGTCGGCACCGGTCGCGACGACGGTGATGACATCGCCCGCAGACTGGTCGGAGTAGCTATAGATGGTGGCAATCACAACATCGCCGAGCGCCGTGAGCACGGCGTCGGTAATGCCGTCGGACACGACCGATGGCGGAAGCCCCAGACTGCCCGGCTTGGGCACAGCCGGAGGTCTCGTGTCGACGATGAAGAACACAGGGTCGCTGAAACCCGATTCGTTACCGACGATACCGGAGATGAGTTGATATCGCACCTGATAATTGCCGTGGGCGCGCGGCGCGGGAATGACGATGGTGATTTCTGCGGCAGCGTCTTCAGCCCGGGTAATCTCACGCAGCGGCTGAATCTCGCCGTTGATCGACACTTCGATCAGGTCGCCCTCACCGTACGGCTCGAAGGCGTCGCGATCAAGCGTCGCCCTGAGCGTAAGCGGCTTGTCGTTCGCCGACGCCAGCAGCAGTCCATTCGCAGGAAATCCGGGGGGCAACGGCGCCAGAAGATCCACGGGAAGTGTCGGCGTGTAGATGTCGATCCCGGAATCGCTTTGCACCTTGATTCGAGGGGCCGCGACCTGATCGCCTACCGGCACGATCAGTGGCGTATTTTCATCGGTTCTCATAACAGAACTCCTTACCAGTGGAAGTCGGCGCGTGCGCGTTGCGTGCTGGCTGTCGGGGCCATGCCTCCATGCTCGCGGCTCGCGGGCAGATCCGCCGAGCGCACACCGTTGGCGGGAGACCATTGTTAATCCGCAGTTTGCCGCCGGGTAACTGTCAACCTTGACAGTTGGCGCACACAAATCAAGCGTGGCTTGATGGAGCTCCGGAGTGCCGGGTGCGATGTATTCGCTCCCGGGCATTCGACGGCTCATCGAATTCCTGCGGAGACGAACCATGCCGACGACCGACGTTCTTTCCGCGCTGCTACCCGAGACATCGGCAAGCGACGCCCTTGTCTTTGCGCCTGTGCAGCGCGATCTCATTTCGATTAATACCGACCTTCAATCGATTATCGTGCCGGTGGTCCTGGCATACGGCGGCGTCGGCTTTCGCGATGTTCAGCAACCCGACGCAAAGCTCCTCGTGACCATTGCGCCGAATGTGCTTTTCGAGATCGGCGACGTCTTCAGGGTGTTTTGGGGTACGGATCAGTTCGCAGCGGCCGTGCACACGATGGCGGAGGAAGACAGGAACCTGCCGATCACGCTCGAGATCGACGTGACGTTGATTCAACGTATCGGCGACGGCCTGATTCCGGTCTGGTTCACCGTGACGTCTGCCTTCACTGGCGATGTGCAGCGCTCCCCGGATGCGCTGGTGCGCGTGAAGATGACGCTGCCGGGCGGTCGCGATCCGAACCCGGTCGATACGCCTTACACCAACGAGAACCTCGCTGCGCCGACCATTCCGCCGGGCATCATCGGCGTGCCGGAAGCGGAAGCCGGTGTGCCTGTCACGGTGCCCCCCTGGCTGAACATGGCCGTCGGCGATCGGCTGCGCATTCGCTGGGGCATCGAGTCAGTGCGCCACCCCCCGCTCACGCAAGCGGAAGTTGGCAGACCGGTCACGGTCGTCATCGACAAGAACACGATCCTTGCTGGCGGCGATAGCGAGAATCTGATGGTCACGTACGACATCGACGACGTGGTGAGCGAATGGTCGTTTAACTCGCCGCCAGCGTTCGTCAACGTCGAAGCGAGCGGCGCGACGCTTGCCGTGCCGTACATCCTCCAGGCGCCTAGCGGCGACCTCGACTATGCCGCGCTCAGCGGCCGCGACGCGGATGTCGTCGTGATGTATCTGAGTCCGCCGATGGCCATCGGCGACACCGTGCTCGTGGTCTTCGAAGGACTCTCCGGCGACGGCGTGACGGTTCGCCACGAAATGACGGCGCGCGTCACCGTCGCCGGTGCGCTCATCACGACCAAGCTGCCCAATGCCGTTGTGCGCACCATCACGCCGGGCACCGCGTCGGTCTATTACTTCGTGCGCAGCGGAACGACGGAGAAGGGGCGTTCGCGGCGGCTGTACTTGCGCGTACTCGGTGAGCGCGGCGGGCTGGCCGCGCCGCGCGTTCGCGAGGCAACCGCCAATAACCAACTCGATCCCATCAACACGCCCAACGGTGCCAACGTGGAGATCGACCCCTACATGGGAATGAGCGAAGGGGATCTCGTGTCGTTGCGTTGGGAAGGCACGCGAGCGAACGGCACGCCGATGGTGTACACGTCGTGCAGGACGCTGACAGCGGCCGATATTCAGAATCGGGTGGACTTCCTGGTGCCGCCGCTCTACGTCGATACCCTGTTGGGCGGCACGGTGGACGTGTTCTACACGGTGACGCCGGCATCGGGCGACAGACTCACGCGCGTGTCGGATGTCCTCACGCTCAACGTGGTCGGCGCGAATTTGCTGCGACGCCCCGAAGTGGCGGGCGTGACCAACGGACAACTGACGCCGCCGACGAATCCGACGCAAGGCGTCGAGCTGACCGTGTTGCCCTACACGTTGATGAGTGCGGGCGACGTGATCGAGTGGTTCTGGGACGGTCCGACCACCGCGGGTTCCACGCGCGGGCGCGTCGTCGTCACCGACCCCAGCCGGGCCGTCACGGTGACGGTTCCCCGTGCGGTCATCAATGCGAATTCTGCCGGGCTCGCTTCGGTCGACGCTCACTACCGCGTGACGCGCGCCGGTCAGGCCACGCCGCAGGAGTCGAGCATCAATCGATTTGCCGTACTGGCTGTACCGCAGCCGGGGTTGCCCGCGCCGCTGGTCGACGAAGCGCCGATGGGCGTACTGGACCCTGAAGCGCTGACGGGTAGCTTCGTCACGGTACGCGTCAAACCGTATCCCGGCATGCGCAACGGCGACCGTGTGACCGTGCGATGGGGGGAGGGCACCGGCGGCGGCGAGCAGATTCGCACGATCGATATCACGACGAACATCGAGAACATGGATATCACGATGCGCGTGGACAGGAGCCGGGTGGACTTCTTCCAGGACAGCTCGGTCGTCGTGAACTACACCGTCAATCGCCTTGACGGTACCCGCCAGGATTCGGAGGACTTCACCGTTATCGTGCGCACCGAGCGCCGGTGGCCTGCACCGCGCGTTGTGGATGCCGTTGGCGACTTTCTCGATCCTGCACTGGCCGCCCTTGGCGCGGAAACCATCGTGCTGCGGTACGCCGACATGATGCGCAGCGATCGCCTCATCATGCATTGGGGCAATCCGGGTGACGTCGGGTTCTACACCGACAGCATTACGGTGAGCACCGTACGCGATTATCACTTCCTGCTCAGTGCCGCCACGGTCGCGCCGTGGATCAATCGCACCGTACCGGTTTGGTACGAAGTGATGCGCGGCGGGGTGGTGCGATTCCGTTCCGAGGTGCTCCAGTTGCGCATCGGCATGAACGAGCAGCCGACACTGCCCGTACCGTCGGTGCCGGAAGCCGACGGCACCGTGCTCGATCCCTCGAAGCTCACCACCGGTGCGACCGCGACGATTCCGGCTTACCCCGGCATGGCCAGCGGCGACTTCATCGTCATGACGTGGGGCGGCGGGCCGGGCAGCGGCGGGTTGGAGTGGGAGATCGACGTGTCGGCTGCCATGGTTGGGCGGCCCATCACGCGGCCGATCCCGATGGCGAACATCACACCGTTCGAGGGACGCGAGGTCACGCTGCAATACAGCGTCGACGGCCTTCGCCCGCCGCGCCGTGTGTCCGATCCTCTGACGCTGACGGTGCGTCGTCAGTCGCTTCAGATCGGCGCACCGCGCGTGCCGTCCGTACAGAACGGCGTGCTGGACCCGCGCGAGGTGCTTCAGGGCGCGCAGGTGCTGGTCGACTTCAGCAACGTCATGCGCCAGGGCGACACCATCCGCCTGCATTGGGAAAACTCGATTGCGGCGGGTAGCGACGAGCGGACTGCGACGGTCGGCAGCACGCAGAATCCTATTTCATTCACCATCGGTGCCGACAAGGTTCAGGCGGGCACGGGGGGCAATGTCTCCGTCTGGTACGAAGTGGTGCGTCTGAATGCGGTCATCGCGACGAGCTCGCGTCTGGACTTCGTCGTCCGCCGTTCGGCGCTGCCTTTGCCCGTCATCTTGCAGGCCATCGGGCAAGTTCTGGATCCTACCGCCGTGCCCGCCACGGGTGCGACCGTGCGGCTCGCGGCGACAGGGTTATTCCGGGCCAACGATCGGATCGAATTGCGCGTGGTCGGGGCGGCCGGAGCGGGTTCCGGGACGTTCACGCACGTGGTGCTGGCGTCACAGGAAGGTTCGCATATCGACATTGTCGTGCCGAAGAGCGTGATCGACGCGAACAATGGTGGCGCGCCCATGACACTGAGCTATTCGGTGACGCGTGGCACCCTCGTCGAGAATTCCGGACCGAACGTGTACGACGTGAGGCGTGAACTGGGCGTCGGCGATCTGCGCGTGATCGGCGCGCGTAACAACGGTACGTCCTACCGGGCGTCGGCAATGCCGCAGTATCTGCGTGCCCTGGATCGCACGACGCGCAACGACATGTTGGCCGAATGGCGGTATTCGGACGAGCAAGCCTGGACCTCTGCCGTTTCGTTCAAGGACACCCGCCCGTGGATGCCGCTGCGTGTGCGCTCAAGCACCAATCAGGTCACGATCAATCCGGTGAATCTCTTCGGCAACGGCTCCGACAGCGTGACCGCGACCGGTGTGGCGGCGATGAGCGCGATCTTCGCTCGCAGGAATATCGACGCCTGGGGGGCTGACGCGCACGGTGGTGTGGTTCGGCCGACGACCTATCTCACGCTGGATGACATCGTGGAGATATCGGCAACACGCAGTGCGTTCGCCATTCGTCGCGCGGGTGGACAGATCGCCGCTTGGGGCAATAGCGCCGAAGGCGGGGCGAGCACCCTCTTCACGAGTGTCAACGATGCGGTGCGTATTCACGGCAACAGCCGGGCATTCGTCGTGGTGCGCGGGCAGGGGTATTTGGACGCCTGGGGCTTCGGCGCAGCGGGGGCAACGCTCTCGACGGCCGCACGCAATCTGAACGACGTCAGATCGGTGGCTGTCGCAGGCAACGCGTTCTGTGCCCTCACCAGCCGTCGCACGGTCGTCGCCTGGGGCGAGCAAGCCAACGGCGGCAACCCCAGTCAGGCGATCACCGCGCTGAACGACATCATCGACATACGCGGAAACTTCACGGCGTTCTGCGCCTTGCGCGCGAACGGCTCGGTCGTGGCGTGGGGCGCGAATGTCGACGATGGCAGGCAGATCGCTGGCCGGTTCGACATTGTGGAACTGGCCAGTGCCACGGCGCGCGCCTTCGCGGTGCGCACCCGAGCGGGCGGAGTACTCGCGTTCGGCCCGACCGCGTACGGCGGCACGCCTGACAACACTATTACCAGTCTGACCAATGTCGAAGAGGTGACGGCGACATGGGGCGCGTTCGCTGCCCGGCTTAGCACCGGTGCTGTTGTGGTCTGGGGCGACATCAACCGTGGCGCGAATTTGCCGGATGCGATCGCGCGCCGCCGCGACATCGTGCACGTGGTCGGGACGGCGGGTGCCTTCGCTGCGCTTACGCGTAGCGGCACGGTGGTCACCTGGGGGAACGGGACGCAAGGCGGTAACTCCGCGCCCGTCGCCGGTCAGTTGACGGACATCGTGGCGCTCTATTCCACTACAGAAGCTTTTTGTGCGGTCAAAGCGACAGGCGGTGTCGTGACCTGGGGTGTCGGGAACGGCGGTGCAACCATTCCGGATGCGATCCGTGCGAATCTCAATACGAACTTCTTCTATCAGGCGACTGCGGGGGGATTGTCATTGGCGACCCCGCAAGGAAAGGCTGCGATGGCGGCAACGGTATGACCTACGCTGCGCCAGCGCGGTCCATGCGGATCGTGTGGACCCGCTGGCGCCAACAGGAAACGCTTCGGGAGATCGACCATGGACGATGGCAAGAGCAGTGTTGACGCAGCAGGCGCTGGCGCAGGCGGCGCGCCGCTGCCCCCTCCGATGTGCAACGACGCAGTGAACGGCACGCTTGCGCTGGGCGAGCTGGGCATGCGTGGCGCCTGCTTTTCAGTCGCCGCGTACCCCGGCATGCGCGAGGGCGATTACGTGTCGCTGCGTTTCGACGGTGGCGCATCGGGGGCGGGCGCCATCGACTTCGATGTGACATCGAATTGGGTCGGAAAGGACCTCGAGATGTGGGTGCCGTGGGCCAGACTCAAGACATTGGCCGCCCGTAACGTGACGGTGGACTACGTGTTGCAGCGAGTCGGCAGCGGCGTCGGCGAAGCTTCTTCGGCGGTCTCGTTGAACGTCGACGCGTTCCCGGTTGGTGGGGCCGGGCGCCGACGCCGGAGTGCCGATGAAGACGACGACGAACCGCGCGTGCGCGGCGAAAAGAAGGACTTCCGAAATCGCACGCGGTGGCAGAGCTAAGCCCGATTGCGTCATTCGCTCACATTCGAAAGTAGTAGGAGGCAATCATGGCAGAAGGCACTCTGGTCGCTGCGGCCACCCTTGCGGCGCCGATCAGCAACGAAGCAAAGAACGGGGCGGTCAACCCGCCGGATTTGTCGGCACGTGGGGCGACTTTCACGATCAAGAGTTATCCGGGGATGGCCGATGGCGACTACGTCCAGTTGTTCTTTACGGTCGATGGTGTCCGAACGCAGGTCGGCGAGTACGACGTCTCGGACACCAAGGTCGGCACGGACCTCGTGATTACAGTGCCCAAGGCGACCATGACCGCGGCACTGAACAAGACGATTGGCGTGGACTATGTGGTGTCGCCGTTCGAAGGGGACGACCTCACGTCTGCGTCATTGCCGCTGTTCATCGGTGTTCGGGCGGTGACCAAGCTTATCGCGCCGGTGGTGGTGGAAGCGACGGGGGACCAGTTGGACGTCGAGTATCTCGACTACGGTATCTCAGTGCGGATTCCGATCTACGCGGGCATGGCGATCAACGACGAGATCCGTCTGCTGATCGGCACGCAGGGCGAATCGACGTTCTACACGGACAAGATCAAAGTGCGCGCGGTGCGAGCGGTGACGTTCTCGGTACCGCCGGAGGTCATCGCGCCGTTCAAGAACCGGAAGCTTCCGGTGGCCTACGAGGTCGTGCGTACGGGGGTCGTCGCACCGATTCCCTCGGAGGTGCTGGGTCTGAAGATCGGCGAGGTGGAAGATCCGAATCTGCTCGCCGTGCCAGTGATCAGCGAAGCGACCGGCAGCATTCTGAACCCGGATCTGGCACCCACGGGGGTGACGGCGCTCATCGGCCCCTACGCGGGCATTACCGACGGCGACTACGTGCATGTGGTGTGGGCCGGTGGTCCGCCAACGGGCGCGGAGTGGTATCTGGATATCTCGGAAAAATACCTCAACGCGCCGTATCCGCTGCGCATTCCGGTGAACAAGATCACACCGTTCATCGGGCAAAAGGTCACGCTGACGTACTCGAAGGAAATGCCCGATGGGTCGTGGCAGCCGTCAAAAGCGCTCGTGCTCGACGTCAAACGCGAATCGGCTGCGGTGGCAGCGCCGGTGGTGCCGTCGTCGGCGAACGGGCAACTGGATATTCGCGACGTGGACCCGACCACAGGCGTAACCGTAACAGTGCCCGCCAACGTGGGCATACGTCAGGGCGACGTGATTACGCTGTACTGGGACAGCGAGGTCGACGAAGGCGATTACACGAGCAATCCGTATATCGTCAAAGCGACAGACGTGGGGCAAGACATCCGCTTCACGGTGCCTTACTCGCGGGTCCGCGCCGGTGGCGAAAAGATGGCGGATGTGAGCTACGACGTCACGCGCGGTGCGGCGGTGGTCTTCACGGGGGAAGTGACGGAGCTGGTGGTTCGTAACGCGGTGACCCCGGCGGCGGAAATTGTCCAGGCGGTGAACGACCGTCTGAACCCGGACGACTGCCCGAACGGCGTGCATGTGCGCATCCCAGCCACGGCGAAGTTGCGCTTGAACGACGAGGTAACGGTGACGCTGCGAGGCGCACCGGGCGGCGGCACGATGACGCAGACGGCGAAGGTGACGCAGACGCAAGCCGGGGGCGAGTTGATCGTGGTGTTGCCTCAGAGCGTAGCGCGGGCGAACGTCGGGCGAACCATCTCGCTGGAGTACTCGCTCAAGCGGGCGAATGGCGCAACGCAGGAGGTCGCACCGCCTGCGCGTTTCGATGTTGTGGCGGTGCCGGGTAAAGGCCAATTGCTGGTGATGGGGGCGCGCAATTTGTTCGGCGATCCTATTGCGTCTCGAACGTCGCAATTCATCCACAGCTTCGTGCGTGCTACGCGGCAGCCGGTCAAGGCGCTGTGGAAATACGACGATGAGAGTGAGGTGACGCTCGCCACGACATTCCGGGACCGGCGTCCGTGGATGACGCTTCAGGTGAGCACACAAGACGATGTGGTGACGCTGAACCCGGTCAACATTTTCGGTCTCGGGATGACGAGTCCCGGCATCGGCCAAATGATGGCACTCACCAATCGCGGGAGTGTGGTGACGTGGGGGGCAAATTCGGCCAACGCCGCGGGCGTCATGCCGTCGACGCTATACACGCTGGACGACGTGATCGATATCGCTTCGACCTACAACGCCTTTGCGCTGCGTCGGCTGAACGGTCGCATCGCGGTATGGGGCAATGCGTCCTACGGCGGTACGCTGCCGCAGGATTTCTCGGTGACCGATGCCAGACGGATCGTGGGCACGTTCTCCGCCTTTGGTCTCGTGCACAACAACGGTCAATTGGCGGCATGGGGGCATTCGAGCTACGGCGGCCAACTGAATGCAGCGGCCAAGGCGGTCACCGATGGGCGCATGGTCTATTCCACATATTCCGGAGCGTTCGCCTGTGTGCGGGCAGGCGGCAATGTGACCTGTTGGGGGCATGCCTCGTACGGCGGCAATCCGGGGCAGGATATTCTCGCTTTTACCGACATTCTCGGCGTGCGCAGCACTTGGAACGCTTTCACGGCATATCGCCGTAACGGCACCGTCGTGTCGTGGGGCGACCCTGCGGCGGGTGGCACCGTGCCGCCTAATATCGCGGCGCGTTTCGATATCGTCGTGCCTGGGGCGGCGTCATCGCGCGCTTTCAGCGCCATCACGGCGGACAAGCAGGTCGTGGCGTGGGGAGATACTAAGAACGGCGGCACGGTGCCTGCCGATATTGCGAGCTTCACCGATATCGAGGAAACGACGGCGACGGCAGGCGCGTTTTGCGCGCGTCGTAGCAATGGTTCGGTAGTGGCCTGGGGGAACACAGCACAGGGGGCGGTCGTACCTGCCGACATTGCACGACGCAATGACATCGTGCAGGTGGCGTCGACAAATTTCGCGTTCGCTGCCCTGTGCCGGGACGGTACGGTCGTGGCATGGGGAGATCAAAACAACGGCGGCAATACAGCACCCGTCGCGGGGCAGTTGAGGAACGTTGTCGCGGTGTACGCCGGAACAGAGTGTTTCGTGGCCGTGCTGGAACAGGGAGGCATCGTGACCTGGGGCCTGCCCGCATCCGGCGGCAACAGCGCCTCTGTTCAACAGTTCCTCGGCACGAACCTCACGTATCTCGCCACGGCAGCGTCGCGTGGCCGGATCGTCGTTGCGTCCTGACCGACAAGGAGAACCATCATGGATGAGAGCAATACCAACAGCAACACCGATGCGGCCGATACGGCGTCGGTCTCCGAGGTCTCGGGCATTGCGTCCGCTACCGAAACACTACTCGCGCCTACAGCCGTCGATGTGGAGGACGGCAAGCTGGTCTTGCGCACAGTCGGCATGCGTGGCGCAGCGTTCACGATTGCGCCCTATACCGGTATGAGCGAGGGCGACAGCGTGTCCCTGCGCGTGAGCGGCGGGGACGCAGGCGTCGTCTCGACCGATTTCGACGTGACCGAGAACTGGATCGGCGAGGACATCACGCTATGGGTGCCGTGGCCGAAGCTCAAGACACTGGCGGGGCGCGATATCACGGTGGACTACGTCGTGCGTCCGGCCGCAGGTGGCGCGCAACGCGTGTCGGACACGCTCGGCGTGCATGTCGAGGCGCTGGGGGCGGAGGGTCTCGGCGAGCGTCGTTCACGATGGGCTGCCGGGGTGGGAAATTCCGACGATGGCAATAGCGACGCGGCACGACGTCGGGCACGCCGCGAGGCGAGGGCCGACCGCACGCGCTGGACGAGCTAGCCGTTGCGGCCCCCGGGCGACGTGCATGGCAGCACGGCGACCGGGCGCGACGCGAGGCAGTTTTCCGGCCATCAATCTTGAGTGGAGCACGATCATGGATCGCGA
Source organism: Pandoraea sp. NPDC090278 (assembly GCF_044772185.1). Lineage (NCBI taxonomy): Bacteria > Pseudomonadati > Pseudomonadota > Betaproteobacteria > Burkholderiales > Burkholderiaceae > Pandoraea > Pandoraea sp. NPDC090278. The sequence goes on from NZ_JBIVYJ010000003.1 coordinate 82,116, forward strand.
CGACGTATCGGTATTGGCAACCGCTGCGGCAGTCCTTGAAGCGCCGAGAGTTACCGAAGCGACAGGTAACAATCTCGACCCTGCGACGGACCCGGCAACAGTGGAAGTTCCCGTGTATACGGGCAAGGCGTTGGACGACCTCGTCACGGTGAATTGGCGAGGACGCACGGCGGCCGCAACCTTCTCGGACACGCTGCGGGTGAGCGCGTCTGCTGTGACGCGAGTGCAGCGTTTCTCCGTGCCGGGCACTGTCGTCCTTGCCGGTGAGGGCGGGACGGTCAGCGTGACCTATACCGTGACACACCGCAACGGGGTGACCGACACGTCCCGCGCGCTGACCCTCCAGATCGGTGAGCCTGCGCCGGAGCCGGGACTCGTCGATCCGCCGGTCATCGACGGCGTTGTAGGCGGGGTGTTGAATCTGGAGAGCGTGCCCGCGCAAGGCGCATCGGCGACGATCAGGCCCTATGCGGGCATGGCGCGCTTCGATGTCGTTTTCATCAACATCGATAACGCCAGATGGGAAGACGCGAAACGCATCGAACTGCCCACCGACGTCAACCAGCCGGTGCGTTTCACCATTCCTCGCGAGGTGTTGGCCAGCGTCTCCGGCCGCGAAGTGGTGGTGAAAACGCAGGTCATGCTGGCGAACGGAACGCTCATCCACTCGAACGATTCGCGGCTGCGGGTGCTGGAGCCTGTCGGCGCGCTGCCCGCCGTCGAGGTGCCGCAAGCCCAGTCCCAGACAATCGATCCCGTCACGCTCAATACCCCTACGGTGCAGGTGCGGGTCAGACCTTATCCGGGCATTGCAACAGGTGACGTAGTGGAGCTTGCCTGGACCAACGCCAGCGGCGTACCGGCCCCGTTCGTGGCCCGCAGTACGGTGGGGGCGACACCCCAGGATGGCATTGTCTTCGAAGTCCCGCGCATTCACGTCGACCAGAACGTCGATCGTTCGGCGTCGATTGCCTACGCCGTGGTGCGCGGCACGGCCATGCCCGTGCGCTCGGCTGCCTATCTGTTGTATGTGGGCGCGCCCTTCGATGCGCCCGCCACGATCGATCTGGCGGTACACGGGTACATCATCGGCGAGAGGCCTCCGCTGGCGCCCCCCGATTTCGCCATGCTCACGCGCGAGGCGAGATTCGGCACGGCACCGTACACGTATCGCTCGGATGACACCTCGGTGGCGCAGATCGATGCCAACGGGCGCGTGACGGCCACCGGCAACGGTACGGCGAGGATGACCGCGACGGACCGCCTCGGACAGTCGCGCAGCTTCACCCTGACGGTGCGCGGCGCACGACAGATGTCTTACGTCAGCGACAACGCGACCCAATCGGGCGCACGCACCGCGTGTACGAGGGTGGGGCTGGTGTTGCCGAGCGTGGACGAAATGCAGGCGTTCTGGCGAACTTATTTCCCCAGCAGCGGACCGGTGGGTCGTCATATGGGGTGGCTCAGTTACCACTTTTGGACGAGTACGCCGTTGGACTCGGCGACCGCGGTGACGTACGACCTGAGCGGCGGGTCCGAGGAGAGAAATGTGAGCGGCCGCAGCGTGACGAGTCGGCTTCCGGTGGTGGGCATCACGCCCCCGTGACGTCAGGCGTCGCCTGCGTGACGCGCAATCGTCCCTTGTGACGCTTGCCTGACATCGCTTCGATTCCTGCCTGATATTCCCGATGGATTGGACCGCCCGGTGGGGCGGCCACGCCCCCGGCGTGCGTTCGCGCGAGCCGGGTGGGCCGGTTCACGCGCAGAATTCGCACCGAATTCGCGCCGCTCCCACGTAGGGCTTTCGTATGGAGGTTCCTCATGACGCGCATATTCCGATGGCTGACGAGCGTTGGTTACGTGCTGACGCTATGGCTTTTCGTGGGGGCGGCTCACGCGCTGGCACCCGACGATATCAATTTCGGCACACTTAACGACCCCGCCGCAATCGATGCCGCCGAAGCCGCACAAGTGAACGGTGTCGACACCGCCCGGCTCATCAACGCGCGATACAGGAACACACCGACCCGATGCTTTCAGGTGCGCCCGATCTACGAATGCTCCGGCGTGCTGCTGCGGGTGTCACCGCCAAACGGGGTGGGCAATACGTTCTGGCGTCAGAGTCCTGCGGAAACGGCGGCGGGGTATGCCGAAATCACGTATGTGCGTCAGGACACACCGGCGGCGCGTCCGCCCGGCTCGGTGGGCTTCGTACTGGCCACTGTGCCGAGAGCCGCAGGCAACGAGAAGCCGTATTCGCTCATGTGCGGCTGCCCGCCGTACGGCCAGACATTGCCCGCGTGTGCGACATGTGCGCGCAGCCCGAACGCCGTGGGCGTGAGTTTGTGGGATGTCAACACACCGGCCTCGCTCGACGTGGAGGCGATTTACTACGACGTTAGCGCGGGCGGCCAGCTCATGCAGGCGCTGCGGTATCAGAACGATTATTTCGCCGCGACGGGGCAATGGGTTCCGATTCTGCGTGCGTCGCTCACTGGGGGAGACGGCACCGCATTCGGCTTCGATGAACGCGACCAACTGATGTGGGGCTTTACCGTCGTGAAGGATCTGGAAGCTCGGTATGCCGACACTCGCATGGTGTGTCCGGGCAACACGCCGGGCTATTACTGCTCGGGCGTGTTGATTCGCGTGCCGGGATCAGGTCCCACATTCAGTTCATGGAATCCGAGTCCGGCGGCCGTCAAAGACGGTGCTGTGTCCTGGTCGTACGTGCGCAGGGACATGAACATGACGGCCACGGCGGGCACCGGGCCGGGACTCCTGCTGCACGAACTGCAATATCCGTCGGCATACACGCCGCAATGGCGATGCGCTTACGCGGTGAACGGGGGCACTGCGGGCACGCCGGGGCGGTGCACGCGCCCGGGCGCTCTGCCCGCGACCGCCGCCGGATTCCAGGCGTTGGTGACCGCCCGGCAATCGGTTCGCGGTCCGCACAACGAGGTCATTCTTGCCGCATGGCCGCAAAACATTCCCGACGATCTGCCCTTGCAGGGCATCTTCTATACGGTCGACACATCTCGCGGCGGCGCACAGTCCATTCAGCAGGACTACATGGGGACGACCGGGCACTTCATGCCGGTCGTTTCCGCGCGTCTGACGATGGCGCCGGGCTCGATCTTCCGATTCGTTCCAGCGGAACAAACCGGGGCGATGAGCACGACGGCTATCGGAAACTGAGTCTTCACAGGACTTTCGTAGGGAGGTTCCTCATGACGCGCATATTCCGATGGCTGACGAGCGTTGGCTACGTGCTGACGCTATGGCTTTTCGTGGGGGCGGCGCATGCGCTGGCGCCCGACGATATCGAAATCGGCACACTCAGCGACACCGTCGCAATCGATGCCGCCGAAGCCGCACAAATGAGCGGTGCCGACACCGCCCGGCTCATTAACGCGCGATACAGGAACACGCCGACCCGATGCTTTCAGGTGCGCTCGATTTACGAATGCTCTGGCGTGCTGCTGCGCGTGGCGCCACCGGACGGGGTGGGCAATACGTTCTGGCGTCAGAGTCCTGCGGAGACGGCGGCGGGGTATGCCGAAATCACGTACGTGCGTCAGGACACACCGGCGGCGCGTCCACCCGGCTCGGTGGGCTTCGTGCTGGCCACTGTGCCGAGAGCCGCAGGCAACGAGAAGCCGTATTCGCTCATGTGCGGCTGCCCACCGTACGGCCAGACATTGCCCGCGTGCGCGGCGTGTGCGCGCAGCCCGAACGCCGTGGGCGTGAGTTTGTGGGATGCCAACACACCGGCCTCGCTCGATGTGGAAGCGATTTATTACGACGTCAGCGCGGGCGGTCAGTTGATGCAGGCGCTGCGGTACCAGAACGATTTTTTCGCCGCGACGGGGCAATGGGTCCCGATTCTGCGTGCGAGGCTCACCGGTGGCGACGGCACCGAATTCGGCTTCGATGAACGCGACCAACTGATGTGGGGCTTTACCGTCGTGAAGGATCTGGAAGCTCGGTATGCCGACACGCGCATGGTGTGTCCGGGCAACACGCCGGGCTATCAGTGCTCTGGTGTGCTGTTCCGAGTGACAGGGTACGGTCCTGGGGTCCGGGCATGGAATCCGAGTACGAATGGCATTAGAGACGGTGCGCTGTCCTGGTCGTACGCACGCAGGGACATGAACATGACAAGGGCGCTGTACACCGATGCGGGGATGCTTCTGCACGAACTGCGATATCCGTCGACATACACGCCGCAATGGCGATGCGCTTACACGTACGATGCCGGGACTGCGGGCACGCCGGGGCGGTGTTCGCGTCCGGGTGCTATGCCTGCGAGCGTCGCAGGATTTCAGGCTTTCGTTAACTCCCGGCAATCGGCTAGCGCCGTGCACAACGAAATCATTCTTGCCTCGTGGCCGCTGGACATTCCCAATGATCTGCCCTTGCAGGCTTTCTTCTATCAGTCCGACGCGACGCGCGGAAACGCGCAGTCCATTCAGCAGGACTACATGGGGAGAACCGGACACTTCATGCCGGTCGTTGCCATGCGCCTGCCGATGGCACCGGGGTCGATTTTCCGATACGTCCCGGCAGAACAAACGGGGGCGATGAGCACGACGGCCGTCGGAAACTGATTCGCTGGGCTGCGATGCAATGAGAACGAGGCACCTGCGCCGACGCGCCCCCGTCTCCGGGGACGCGGGTCGGCGACGTGCCGGGAAATGCTCGTTTCTTGAAAGCCAATTTCCCAAATTTTTCAACGAATGGCTGTCAACCTTGACAGTTTTCGCTCATCGGTTCGGTCGATACGCTGAGCTCTCCTATTATTTTTTATTGGAGAGATACGATGCGAGTGGATGTCATCACAGGTGCCCAGATGATGCCGGCCGTGCGAGCCGAACTGGCGCGCTTCAGGCACCGGGTGTTTGTGGAGCGGCTCGGTTGGCGCGTGCCGGAACGGCGAGCTGCGGATGCTGCGTCGCGTGGCGAAGAGGCCGACGAATACGACCATGAGGAAACCGTGTATGTCACGTTGCGCGGTCCGGGCGACGATATTGTCGGCTGTGCCCGCCTGTTGCCCGCGACCCGCCGCTTCCTGTTGAAAGATCATTTCCAATATCTCGTCGACGACCTGCCATCTGCCATGTCGCTCGAACTTCCCACACGCATCGGACGAGGCAAAAATCGGGTCACCGACAGCGGCGATGTGGTCAGTGAGCATTGCCCCCCGGACGATACGGCGTGCGCCTCAGTGTGGGAGTTGTCGCGTTTCGCGCTGGTGCTGCCAGCCGCGCAGACGCACGATGCGATTCAGGGGGCGCGCGAACTGTTGCGTGCCGCGATGTTCGCAGCGCTGGCACTAGGGGCGAGACGCCTCGTCGGTGTGACGTATGTCAGTCTGGCGCGGCTGTTCGTGCGATTGGGTGTGCCGACGCATCGGCTGGGGAAATGCCATCGCATCGACGGTCGCTGGGTGGCGGCCTACCGCATCGATGTCGATGCGATCGCGCTTGCGGCGCTCGGCCTGACATGTGCGGCAACGCCCGCCGCCGATATGACACTGCCGCCGGAGATGCCGGTGAGTGCCCCGGCATCGATACCCGATCCGCGTCAACGCCACATGACAAGCCGTATGGCACTTTGAACCTTGTTGCGGCATCCCGTTTTGTCGAGACAGTTGCGGATGTGAAAATTGACCGTCCGTGCGGAAATGCCGAGGATTGCGCCGATCTCGTCGGCTGTCTTTCCTTCCGCTGTCCACAGTAGCACTTCACGTTCGCGCAACGAGAGCGAATCGATGTCGAAAGGGGGGCGTTTCGGCCGCAGAAGGCGACTCATTGCCTCGTGCGTATAGTTCGCAATCGCCCCCATCCCGACACGCAACGAAGCGATCTCAGCAGCATTGAGTGGGGGGTGCGTGCGTCCGAAATTCAGCAGCCCGAATTCGCCGTGCGGCCCCCAGCTCGATCGCGCGACCCCATGATTGAGTCCGAACCGCGAAGCGGCTTCCCAGAAAGCGTTTGCTGGCGGTAGCGACGGATCGCGCCAGATCAACAGACGCTCGCTGTGCCGACCCACGACGACGGTCGGGTCGACTTCGATGAAATTATGCTTTGCGTAATAGTCCATCCAGCCAGGCGGATACGTGTCGAAGATATGCAACTCCGACTGCGTTGCGCTGCGATGGCTGCGAAAGCCGTAACACGTGTAATCGAAGCCGATCCGTTTGGAGAACTCGTCGATGCGCTGAAACAAGATTTGTGCATCGGTAATGCCATTGCAGTCCTTATCCATTGCTTCGAGCAAATGTATCAAGGCAGACATGATGTCTCCAGGGGGAAACCGGATGCTTGTGCGTTTAACTGCTTGTTTTATAGACACCGATTCCGAAAGCGCGCACGACGCCACCATGGCGAATTACGCCATGTCGGCCCCTGAGTCATGCTGATGCATCGGAGTTTTTAATTGAACACTGCAAACAAGATGGTGTCGCTTACGTTGGCAATCGTTTCGCACGCCGTGGCAAATGCAATAAATCGAAAGCACTACGTACCGGTGTCGGGCGGCTCTAGCCACATGTATGAACTTGGTTCCGTACACCGATGCGCTGAAGAATATCAACGGGTTAACGGGATTTCAATCGATGCATCGAAAATATCGAAAAACGAGACTTCTCGATTTTCTAGATATTTTTTTGTTGTTTTTTTTGATCTATGATCGAGAATTTTGTCTGAAACTGATTCTATTTTTTTGCACTTTTTTTATTGAGGTTTTTGGCTTTTTGTTTTTTTGAGAATCGTTATCAAGAATTGTAACCGCCACTGATGAGGTGTGCAAATCGTAATTAAAAAGTTACTTATTTGGAACGCTGTGCATTAGCCGCGATTCGCCTTAACAGCTTCGCGAATGAGAATGATTAGCGCTTTCTCGTCGATGGCGGCGCCTTCACGGAAATCGATGGCGCGGCGGGTATTGCCTTCGAGGCTGGCGTTGAAGAGACCGGCGGGGTCCGGGAGCGAAGCGCCCTTCGGGAAGGTCAGTTTGACGGCGGCCTTATAGGTTTCGCCGGTGCATAGGATCCCGTCACAGGACCAGACGGGCACGCGCCACTTCCATTCCTCGACGATATCGGGGGCTGCGCGGGTCACGATGGCGCGAAGGCGGGCGAGCATATCGCCGCGCCAGTCTGCGAGCTCGGTGATACGGGCGTCGATAAGTGCTGAGGCTTCGTCGGGCGAGGGAAAGGCCTTCTTCATGTCGAGCGTCTCCGGGAGAGAAAAGGAAGTTGCGTGCGATACAGCGCCCAATTCTGACGAAGGCAGAAAAGACGGAAGGTTTTGGGGGGAGAGAAGGGGGGAGACGGACCGGGGCTCCCTTCTGAACCGAGTTGGGTTTATGTCTGAGGGGCGGAAGGGAGCCCCGGTCCGTCGGGGTGCTGGCTAGCGCGACAGGTGTCCACGCATCGCCAGCGCAAAAATCAGAACGCTGCCGAGTAAATCGCGAAAGCGTCGGCTTCGGAGACTTCGCGGGGGTTATTGACGAGCAGACGGGTCTGAAGCATGGCGTCGCTGGCCATACGCGCGATGTCATCCTGCTTGACACCCACTTCGCGCAGCGTTCGCGGAATGGCGGTCTCGACGATCATCGACTCGATGTGCTGGATCAGCGCATCGGTTTTCGCTTCGTCGCTGCCGGTCGCCTTGACAGGAAGAATCGCGTCGGCGAGTTCAGCGTAAAGCTTGCTGGCAGCGGGTGCATTGAAGCGCATGACGTGCGAGAGCACCAGCGCGTTCGACAGACCGTGGGCGACGTGGAAGATGCCACCGATCGGGTAGGCGAGGGCGTGGACGGCGGCCACCGGCGAGTTGGCGAACGACTGTCCCGCGAACATCGCGCCGACAAGCATGGCTTCGCGTGCTTCACGGTTCGCGCCATCGTTGCAGGCGGGCAGGAGATTGCGCGAGAGCAATTCCAGGGCCTTCACGGCGAGCATGTCCGAGATCGGGTTTTTCAGGTGTGCCGACGTATAGGCTTCGATCGCGTGCACCATCGCGTCGATACCGGTGGCGGCAGTGGCCGCGCGCGGCAGGCCGAGCGTGAGTTCCGCGTCGAGGATCGCGAGATCGGCAAAGAGTTGCGGTGCGACGACACCCATCTTCGTCGTTTCGCCGGTCGTCACGATCGACACGGCCGTGACTTCCGAGCCGGTGCCTGCTGTCGTCGGGATTTGTACCAGCGGCAGGCGCGTGCCCGTCACCTTCTTCACACCGTACATTTCCTTGATCGACTGCGTGCCCGGTAGCAGCACTGCGAGCAGCTTGGCCACGTCCATCGACGAGCCGCCGCCCAGACCCAGCACGATTTCGGCGTCTGCCGCGCGAGCGCGCTCGGCGGCTTCGAGCACGATGTGCTCGGGCGGATCGGCGATCACGTCGTCGATGACCGACACTTGCCAGTCGTGCTTCGTCAGATCGGCCAGCGCAGGTGCAAGCAGACCGCTCTTATGCAAGAAGCCGTCCGTGACTACGCACAGGCGTTTGGCCGACGGAAACTGCTCGCGCAGCAGCGCACCCAGGCGGCGCGCTGCACCGAATTCCACAACGACGGTGGGGACCGTCTGGAAACGAAATGCGTTCATGATCGTTTTCCTATGAAGACTTTATGAGGCTTACGCGACCATCTGGCCGCGATCGATCCGGTAGACGCTATCGAGCACCGCACCGGCGTGCTGCAAATCCGCGCCCGAGAGAATGACGGCGAGGCCTTCACCGCGCATCTGGCCGATCACTTCGGCAATGCGCTTCGAGAGTGCCGGGGCCACGCCTTCGAACGGTTCGTCGAGCATCAGCAGACGCGAACTCGTCATCAGCGCGCGGCCGACGGCCACCAGTTTCTGCTGGCCACCCGACAATTGTAAGGCGCGGCGCGGGGCCCACTCGCGGGCTTCCGGAATGATCCGATACACCTTGTCCAGACGCGCCTGTACATCCTTCGCCTTGAGTGCCCAAGCAGGCACGCACAGGTTTTCTTCAACCGTCATGTCCGGAATCAGACGGCGGTCTTCCGGCGCATAGCCGATGCCCAGCGACGTACGCTCGTGCGACGGCGCTTTGACCAGATCCACGCCATCGAACGTCAACGTGCCGCCGTTCGCTTTCACGAGACCCATGATGGCGCGCAGCGTCGTCGTCTTGCCCGCGCCGTTGCGTCCGATCAGCCCGACGATGGCGCCCTTCGGGACCGAGAACTGCACGCCCCGAAGAATGTCCGTCGCGCCGAAGCGCACATTCAGATTTCCGACTTCAAGCATGGGCTACCTCGCCAGCCATATTTCCCGACGTCGGCGCTGCGGCCACCGTCTCGCCAATGATCAACTCGCGCACCTGCGGGTCGGCCAGCACCACGTCCGGTGTGCCATCCGCCAGAATGCGGCCGTCGCAGAACGCCAGCACGCGGTCGCTGTAGCGGCGCACGATTTCCATATCGTGCTCCACGAACAGCACGGTGATGCCCAGCGCACGCGCGGCATCCAGCACGCGATTCATCACGTCGAACTTCTCTTCCGCTGCGACACCCGACGTCGGCTCGTCAAGCAACAGGACTTCCGGTTTGCAGACCATTGCGAGTGCGATGTCGAGCAGCTTGCGCACGCCTTCAGGCAAGGTGCCCGAGATCATGTCGGCAAACTCCAGTACGCCCAGACGCGCCAGACTTTCGTTCGCCAGATCCGCCGACAAGCCCGAAATCGCCAGCGCAATCTCGATGTTCTCGCGCGCAGTCTGCGAGCCGAACAACTGCGGAATCTGGAACGAACGCGCAATGCCCAGACGCGTGATCTTGCGCGGTGCGAGACCCGTGATGCGCTTGCCACGGAACATGATCTCGCCGCGATCCGGCTTGATGTAGCCCGTGAGCATGTTGACGAACGTCGTCTTGCCTGCGCCGTTCGTGCCGATCAGACCGACCACGCTCTGCGCGTCGATGTTGACGGTGATGTCCTTCGCGGGCGTCACGCTCCCGAAGGTCTTGTGCAGGCCAGTGGCCTCAATGATGTGTGTCGATGCCATCTCGTGCCCCTTATGCTGCGTCGGCCGCTTTTGCGGTCGACGTTTGCGTGACGGGATGTGCAGCGGTCGCCTTGCGACGTCCCAGACCCAGACTCGTGAGACCGCCCGGCAGGAAGGCGATGATCGCGAGCATGATCGCGCCCATCACGATTTGCCACGTGTTCGGTGCGTAGCGATACGCCATCGCCCGAGCCACTTCGAGCAGCAGCGCACCGATGAACGGCGAGAAGGCGAAGCGGGTGCCCGAGAGCACGGCGATGAAGACGAATTCGCCCGAGGTCGTCCAGAACGCCATGTCTGGATCGATGTGGCCGATGTTGAACGCCTGCAACGCGCCACCGAGACCCGCGAGCGCGCCTGCGATCACGTACGTCAGGTGAATGTTGCGGCGGGCGGACGTGCCCAGATACTCCACGCGGATCTCGTTGTCCTTGATCGCGGGGCCGAGGCGTCCCTGCGTGGAGCGCATGTACACGGCCACGGCCATCACGCACGCGATGGCGGCGATGAAGCCCACCGCGAACAGGTTCGTGCCCGTGAGCTGCCACGGCTCGGCACTGCTGCCGAGGGTGGGGGCGTTCACGTTGAAGCCGTCGCTGCCGCCGAGTTCGACGTTATTGAGCAGCAGGCCGTAGCAGATCATCGACAGCGCGAGCGTGAGCATCGCGAAGAAGATGTCGCGGTAGCGTGCCAGCAAAAAACCGAGCACGAAGGCCAGCACGGCCGACACGATCATCGATACGGCGAGCAGCGCGAACAGCTCCGTCAGGCCGTAGTAGTTCATGCCGAGGCCGACGCAATACGCGCCGACCGCGAAGAACAACGCCTGACCGAACGACGCGAGACCCGTGCGCAGCAGCAGCGCCAGACCCAGTGCGACGATGCCCTTCGACAACGCCACGGAGACCAGAAATTGCCATTGGGGCAGGGCGAGACCTGCTGCGCCGATGACGACGAAACCGACCACCGCGAGCCACGTGCCGGGCGCGCGCAGTTGGGAACAGATTGCGGAACTCATATCTTGCGAGCCTCCAGCGGAGCGAAGATGCCTTTCGGACGCACAGCCAGCACCAGCGCCATGACGATGTAGATGGAGAACAGCTCGCCTTGCGGCCAGTAATGCACGGCACTCGCGCGCACCAGACCCACGAGCAACGCACCGAACGCTGCGCCGGGCAGCGAACCCAGTCCGCCGATCACCACCACGGCGAACGTGAGCACCACGATTTCCACGCCCATGCCAGGCGCAACCGACACGGTCGGTGCGGTGAGCGCGCCGCCGATGGCCGCAAGGACCGCGCCTGCCATGAACGTCACCACGAAATAGCGGCTCACGCGAATGCCCATCGCCTGACTGACTTCACGGTCGTGAATCACCGCGCGCAGCAAACGGCCGCTGCGAGTGAACTTCAGGAACGCCGTGAGGCCGACGCCCGCGATGAGCGCTACGCCCACGATCAGGAAGTTGTAATTCGGGTACGAAAGATCGCCGAGGTCGAAGTTGCCGAGGAAGCTGTACGGCTCCGAGACCGAGTACGGATCGACGCCCCAGACGAGTTTGATGGCGTCTTCCATGATGAGGAAGAGCGCATAAGAGACGAGCAGCAGCACCACGGGGTCCTGCCCGTAGAAGCGCTTCAGAACGCCGCGCTCCATGATGAAGCCGATGGCTCCGCCCGCGACGATGGCCGCCAGCACGAGCAACAGATAGCTCACGTAAAGGTTGCCGCCCTGGGCAACCCACGGGCCGATCAACGTCACGCCAGCATACGCGCCCAACGCGTACAGGCTGCCGTGCGCCATGTTCAAGATTTTGAGCACGCCGTAGACGAGGGTCAGTCCCAGGGCAACCAGGAACAGCCACGCGGCGTACATCACCCCGTCCACCAGGACGGCGTAGATCTGCGACATCTCGCATTCTCCTTGGAACGCAATGCAGCGAGTAGCGTGATGGCCACGTCGCGCGCATTGCGGGTACCGCTTTATTGCAAGGGGACGGGAGGACGAGACGCGCCCGTCCTCCCGAACTTGATGCTTAGGTATTACGTGAAAGGATCTGCCGGGGGGGGGCTCAGTGCTTCAGGCCGCCCTTGATCCAGTCGGCCGACTTCACACCTTCCGGCGGCGTGACTTCGGCGATCGAGTACTGCTTCACGTCCGTCACGGTGACCTTGCCGTTCACGTTCTTCACGATGCCGAACGCGGTGCCTTGCGCAGCCTGGTGGCCCTTGCCCAACGTCAGACCGATCTTCCCGGCCGGTGCTTCGAAGGCGAGGTGCTCGAACGAAGCGATGACCTGCTCGGGCGTGGGCTGCTTGCCGCCGTTCGCGGCTTGTGCCTTCTCGTAAGCGGCCTTGAGCGCGAGGATGCTCTGGTTCATCTTGTACGACGGGTAGCTCGGCGTGTCGTTGAACTTGGCGCTGTAGGCCGTGCGCAGCCAGCGGTTCAGTGCGTTGTCCAGCGCGAACATGCCGTACATGCCGCGTGCGCCGATGATCACGCCGTCCGGCAGACGCGTCTTGCCGTGCGTCGCCGTTTCACCGGCGGTGAGGACCGTGAGCGACTTCTTGAACAGGTCGCGCGGACCGGCTTGCACGACGAGACCTTCGAGGTCGCCGCCCCAGAAGCTCGAATGCAGCACGTCCGGGTGGGCGGCGAGCAGGCTCGAAATGCCAGCGTTGTACTGACCTGCGCCCAGCTGCGGCATTTGCGAGCTGACCGACTTGGCGTTCGGCTTGAGCGACTTGAGCGTGCCTTCGAAGTCGGCCCAGGCGTCCTGACCCCAGGCGTAGTTTTGATTGATACCTGCATACGTTTGCAGATCCGGCTTGCGTTCTGCGACGTAGCGGGCAGCGCCCACGTTGTCCATCGTGGCCGTGGCCACCGGGCGGAAGACGTACTTGAAGCTTGCGTCTTCGAACACGCGCGGCGTGCCGCAATCGAAGAACAGCGTGACCTTCTTCATTTCTTCGGCCACCGGTGCAATCGCCAGGCAGTTGCCCGACGAGGTGTAGCCGACGACGTAATCGACGCCTTGGTTCAACAGGTTGCGGTACTCGCTGACCTGCTTGCTCGTGCTGCCCGCTTCGTCGATGTAGACGAGTTCGATCGGCGCACCGCCGAAGCCCTTTGTGGCGTACGGGGCAGGCACCTTGCCAGCGTTAAGCTCGGCAGCGGTGACTTCGGCGGCGTTCTTGGCCGGTACGCCGAAGGGACCGGCGGCAGCGCCCGACATGAACGTCACGATGCCGATCTTGATCGGCTTGGCATCGGCGTGTGCCGTGGTGGCAACCGAGGCGATCGCGGCGCCGGCCGCAAGTGCGAGAGCGAGCGGCTTCATGCCGCGCTGGATAACGCGCTTCATACTGGTTTCCTTTGGTGGTGTTGCGACGTGTATGTCGACGGGTGTCGATGAGTGTCGATGTATGTCGATTTATGAACGTGCGGAGTCTGATGCCCCGGTGCGGTGCCCGGGCCTGCTGGACGTTTGTCCAGCAGGCCGCCTACCTCACACTTGCAGGCACAGGTACTTCATTTCGAGGTATTCCTCGATGCCGTAGCGCGAGCCTTCGCGGCCCACGCCCGATTGCTTGATGCCGCCGAACGGCGCGACTTCGTTGGAGATCAGGCCGGTGTTCAGGCCGACCATGCCGTATTCGAGCGCTTCGGACGTGCGCCAGGCACGGGCGATGTCGCGCGTATACAGATAGGCGGCGAGGCCGAATTCGGTGTCGTTCGCGAGTGCGATGGCGTCGGCGTCGCGCGTGAAGCGGAAGAGCGGCGCGACCGGGCCGAAGATTTCTTCACGGGCCATGCGCATTTGCGACGTGGCGTCCGCGATCACCGTCGGTGCGTAGTAGGTGCCGCCCAGTGCATGGGCTTCGCCGCCCACGAGCACGCGCCCGCCACGCGACTTCGCGTCTTCGACCAGCGTCACGACCTTGTCGACGGCCTTGCCTTCGATCAGCGGGCCGATGACCACGCCGTCTTCCAGACCGTTACCGACCTTCATTTCCGCGACGCGCTTGGCGAACTTCTCGGCGAACGCGTCGTAGACACCGTCCTGAATGTAGAAGCGGTTCGCGCAGACGCACGTCTGACCGCCATTGCGATACTTCGCGGCGAGTGCGCCTTCGACGGCAGCGTCGATGTCGGCATCGTCGAACACGATGAACGGCGCGTTGCCGCCCAGCTCCAGCGACAGACGCTTGACCGTGGGGGCGCACTGCGCCATCAGCAGACGGCCTACGCCGGTCGAGCCGGTGAATGACAGCTTGCGCACGCTCGGGTGCGACGTCAGCACGCCGCCCACCGCGCGGGCGTCGCCCGTGACGACCTGGAACACGCCGCTGGGAATGCCAGCGCGATGTGCCAGCTCGGCCAGTGCGAAGGCGGACAGCGGGGTGAGTTCGGACGGTTTGACCACGATGGCGCAGCCAGCCGCCAGTGCCGGTGCGACCTTGCGCGTGATCATCGCGGCTGGGAAGTTCCACGGCGTGATGGCGGCGCACACACCGACCGGCTGCTTGATGGTGACCAGACGCTTGTCGGCGGCGGGCGTGGCGAGCACGTCGCCGTCCACACGCTTGGCCTCTTCCGCGAACCATTCGATGAAGCTGGCCGCGTAGGCGATCTCACCGCGGGCTTCGGCCAGCGGCTTGCCTTGTTCGCGCGTCATCAGGTACGCGAGGTCGTCGGTGTTCGCGATCATCAGATCGAACCAGCGGCGCAGCACGTTGGCGCGCTCCTTGCCGGTACGGGCGGCCCACGACTTCTGGGCGGCTTCGGCGGCACTTACGGCGCGCGTGGTTTCCTCCGCGCCGAGCTCCGGCACTTTGGCCAGCACTTCGCCGGTCGCCGGATCGAGCACGTCGAACGTCTTGCCGCTGTCGGCCGAGATCCATTGACCGTCGACCCACGCAAGGGTCTTGAAAAGATTGGTGTCTTTGAGTTGCATGGCAGTAGGCCGGGCGGACCGGCGTTTCCTATGGGCAGTGTCTCGGGTTGTTGCTTGCCGTTCTATCTATTGAACGATATTCTATGTATTGAATGCGATTCTACGTATTGAACGTTTTGGGTGCAACTAAGGGGTTTTCCCTAGGCCGGAATGAGAGTGACTTGCCCGTACCATGCTGGCGGCGTGTCATCCGTTACCCGGTCCGTCACCCGATTCATCCCTACAAAATCGACGCCGTTTCCTGAGATTCCCGAGATCCCCGATTCATGCCAAAGCGCAAACTCGATCTGCCTGCCAACGCCTCTGCGGCGAATGCCGCCGCCCAATCCGACGAGCCGCTCAAGACCACGGCACCCGCCGTGGTGCGGGCCGTGCACGTTCTCGATGTGATTGCGGCGTCGTCCGAACCGGTGGCGTTGGCCGATCTTGCGCGCGAGACCGGCGTGCCGAAGAGCACGCTGCATGGCTTGTGCGACACGCTGGTCAAGCTGCGTCTCGTGAAGCGTCATGCCAATGGGGGCATGACGATGGGGTCGTATGTGATGGGATGGGCGAATGCGTTCCTGTCGCAGACCAACATTACCGAGGAGTTCCGGGCGGTCTGGGAGGCCTCGCGTGCGTTCTCGGAAGAAACCGTGACGCTCTCCGTGCTCGATGGCGCGGAAGTGATCTATCTCGCGTGCCACAACGGCAACCGTCCGCTGGGCGTGACGTTCCGCATCGGCATGCGCTTGCCCGCGCCCTATACGGCGACCGGCAAAGCCATGCTCTCGACATTGCCGCCGGGCGAGGCGGCCGATCTGCTGGCAGGGGCGTGGCCCTCACCGCTCACGCGTGCGAGCGTCGGCACCTACCCCGCGTTGGCCGAAGAGATGGCGCAGGTGCGTCGTGATGGCTACTCGATCGACAATGGGCAGATGCGCGAAGGCATGATCTGCTTTGGCGCACCGGTGTTCGACGCCAGCGGTGAGCGCGCGGTGGCCGGGTTGGCGGTGAGTTTCCTGACGAATGAGATCGATGCGCAGACCGGACAGCGCATCGGTCGCCAGATGCGTGAGCTGGCCGATCAGTTGTCGGTTCGTCTCGGGGCACCCGCCGGGGCATTGTCGCGACGCTGAATCCGCATCGTCGACGCAGAAAAAACGCGCACGGAAAATTCGTGCGTCGTTGAGTCGAACTCACGCGGTTTGAGGGAACTGTTTGGCGTCTGCCGACGCACCCTGCGCTGTCGGCCGCCTCGAATCTTCCTATAATTGCCCCTGCCGTCGGTGGGGCCATGAACATTCGGCTCCGCCTGTCGGGGCTGTTACGCCCATCGGCCTGTCGCGCCTTGCTGCGCGGGGCTTTCCGGCCGGTGGCGCCTGTGGCGGCGCACCGTCAGCGCCGCGTCATTTTCCTGTCAGTTTCGCGCTCGCGAAGTGACAGCGTCCTGCATTCGTCCGATTGTTATCTTTAGCGGAACAGTCATGTCCACGAATGCGGGCTATTCCCTAGGGGTTATCACTGGCATTATCTGGCCTTGACTGATGTCCAGACAGCTAGAGGAAGCGTAGGGAAGCGCGATCCCGGCGGTGCCATGGGGCGGACATCTAATAGGGAAGCACTACGCCATGTCCAATATCGCAATCGTCTATTACTCGCAGGGCGGCGCAACCGCCATGATTGCCCATTCGGTCGCCCAGGGTGTGAATGACGCGGGCGCACACGCCCAACTGTTCAGCATCGAGCCGCATCAGCTTATCGGCAATCAATGGCACGACGAAGTCATGCTGTCGCGTCTGGCTGCGGCCGACGCCATCATCTTCGGTGCACCGGCATTTCAGGGCGGCGTTGCTGCCGCATTCAAGGCTTTCGCCGACGCGACCACGGGCATGTGGCGCGCGCGCAGCTGGCGCAACAAGGTCGCGGGCGGATTCTCGTTCAGCTGCCGCTCCAGCGAAGACAAGCGCAACACGCTCGATTACTTTGCCGCGCTGGCCGCACAGCACGGCATGGTGTGGGCCGATGCGCAAGCCGACGACGCCGACTTCGAGATGCGCGGCTCGGCAGGTTCGATGGTCACGCGCTTCGCTGGCGATTTCCCGGCGGTCACGGCCCCGGGCGTCGAAGTCGACGCGGCCTACGCACTCGATCCGGCCGATGTCATCTCCGGTAAGCAGTACGGTCGTAACGTGGCTTCGCTCGTCGCGCGTCTTGCGGGAGAAGTGCTGGAGTCACCGGCAGTCCTGGCGCGTCGTGCGCTGGAAGCGGCAGAGCGTCGGCTGTAAAGTCGTGTGGATGTGAATGTGCCGGTGAGTCCGGCGCGAAGCGAAGCATGACGCGGCAAAGGTAGCCGCAGAGAAGGTCGCGACAAAGTCAGTCGCAAAGCAAACGGCACGTTGAGTGGATACACTCACGTGCCGTTTGTCGTTTGGCGTGGAGTCGGCGAGATGCGGCGCGTCAGTTGCTCGGGGCGTCGCTCGCCGGTTCGGCGTGAATTTGCAGGACGGCGTCGCGCTTGGCCAGCAAGTGCTTACGCAGAATCTCACCGAGCCGTTTGCCGTCACGTTGCTCCAGTGCGTCGATCATCTGCTCATGCTCGTGGATGGCGCGATCCCACTTGTCCGAATGGAAGTTCGAGCGAAAGCGTAGCGCCATCAGTCGTCGGTTGATGGCCACATAAGTCTGTCGCAATGCCCCGTTGCGCGCCGCTTCGTTGATGCGATCGTGAATCGCCTGATTACGCGCGTAGTAGCCCGGCAGGTCTTGCTGCGCGCGGCATGCGAGCATGGCGTAATGCAATGCCTTGATCTCGGCGAGTTCGACGGCTGTCATACGCTCGGCCGCCAACTCCCCCGAGAATGCTTCGAGCGCGCTCATGAGCTCGAACATCTCGCGGATTTCCTTCTCCGTCATGCGCGCGACGCTCGCGCCGCGATTCGGAGCGATCTCGATAAGCCCTTCGGCCGCCAGCACCTTGAACGCTTCGCGCAGCGGCGTGCGCGAGATGCCCAGCGTCTCGCACAACTCGCGTTCGTTGAGCTTGACCCCGGGGGAGAGCACCCCCTCGATGATGAGGCGGCGCAGGTGCTCGACGACGGTGTCGTGCAATCGCAGGCGCTCGACACGCGGGATTTCGGGGGCGGCAATCGTCGACGTGTTATCCATTTTTTGCATTCAAAATCATAAAATCGGCATCAGGCGTCATGGTCGCGATTGTAACGCACGGTATCAGGCGTCCGTATCTAGGGTCTGTCCCCCCCTAAATCCGGACTCGTGAACGTGTTCTACCGGCTGGCTGGCAAGGCGCCCGCAGCGCCGCTTGGTCACTCCAAGCAAGCTGCGGGCAACGCCGCCAGACGGCCGGTAGGGCACGTTCCCTTCGGGTTGCCTACCCAAAGGGGCGATCGCCGCGTCATGACCCTCGCGAATATTCCCGATATTCGCTTCGGCTCATTCCTTGCGCTCGCCCCTTTGGCCAGGCAACACGAGTCCGGATTTAGGGGGGGACAGACCCTTCGGGTAAACGACTGTATTAAAAGCGCTTCTCACCCCTTGCGAAAGTCATCCGCTCTGCTAAAGTATTTTGAATGCAAAATTCAAAACAGAATTTTTCAAGAGGAGATAGACGTTCATGTTGAAGCTCGATTTCCATCCCTCGGGTCGCCATTTCCTGCAGATCCCTGGTCCGAGCCCGGTGCCCGATCGCATTCTGCGCGCCATGAGCTACCCGACGATCGACCATCGCGGCCCCGAATTCGGGGCACTCGGTCGCAAAGTGCTCGCCGATATCAAGAAGATTTTCAAGACCGAACAACCGGTAGTGATCTATCCGGCATCAGGCACCGGCGCGTGGGAAGCTGCGCTGACGAACACGCTCTCGCAGGGCGATCACGTGCTGATGTTCGAAACCGGACACTTCTCCACGCTGTGGAAGAAGATGGCCGAAAACCTCGGCCTCAAGCCGGAGTTCATCGGTCTGCCGGGCACCGAAGGCTGGCGTCGTGGCGTGCAGCCGGACATGATCGAAGCGCGTCTGCGCGAAGACACCGGCCACGCCATCAAGGCCGTGTGCGTGGTGCACAACGAAACGTCCACCGGCGTGACCTCCGATATCGCGGCCGTGCGTCGCGCCATCGATGCGGCCAAGCACCCGGCGTTGCTGCTCGTCGACACGATCTCGGGCCTTGGCTCGGCCGACTACCGTCATGACGAATGGGGTGTCGACGTCACCGTCTCGGGCTCGCAAAAGGGTCTGATGCTGCCGCCGGGTATCAGCTTCAATGCCGTCTCGCCCAAAGCGCTGGAAGCCGGTAAGCAGGCCAAGCTGCCGCGCGCCTTCTGGGGCTGGCAGGAAATCATCGAAGCGAACAAGAACGGCTACTGGCCGTACACGCCGAACACGAACCTGCTGTACGGCTTGTCCGAAGCGCTCGACATGATTCTGGAAGAAGGGCTGGACAACGTGTTTGCCCGTCACCAGCGACTGGCCGAGGCGACGCGTCGCGCCGTCAACGCCTGGGGTCTGGAGATTCAGTGTCAGGACCCGGCGGTGTACAGCCCGGTGCTTACCGGTGTGGTCATGCCGCAAGGCGTGGACGCCGACGAAGTCCGCAAGCGCATTTACGAGCGCTTCGATATGTCGCTCGGTCAGGCACTCGGCAAGATCCGCGGCACGATGTTCCGCATCGGCCATCTGGGCGACTGCAACGACCTGACGCTCATGGCGACGCTCTCAGGCTGCGAAATGGGCCTGCAAATCTCCGGCGTGAAGCTGGCGGGTTCGGGTGTCGTCGCTGCAATGGACTATCTGGCGAAGGCGAAGGACACACCGTCGCTCAAGGTCGCCGCGTAACCTGCCGTTAGTATTCCTAACCAGGAGACGGGGAGTGTCGGCGATATGTTTGGAGGATCGTCGGCGCTCCTGATGTAAAACGCTTTAATTGTCATTCACGCGTCACAGAGCCTCACAACAGAAGCGCTCGTGATGCAGCAACACCTTTGCGCTGCCAGCATGCTGCGGGCGCGCTTCACAGGATGTTTCAGGAGACATGCAATGAAGCTTTTCAAGGCGACAAGGGTCGTGTTGGTGATGCTATGCGTCATGTATTTCATCACCTACCTCGATCGCGTCAACGTCAGCACGGCGGCAGCCGGTTTCGGCAAGGAATTCAATCTCAGCAAGACGGAAATCGGTCTTGTCTTCTCGGCATTTGCCTATCCCTATCTGGTTTTCCAAATCATCGGCGGTTGGGTGAGCGATCGCTTTGGTGCGAAGCGCACGTTGCTGGTGTGCGGCGCATTGTGGGCGGTAGCGACGATCCTGACCGGTATGGCCGGTGGCCTCGTCACGCTGTTGCTTGCCCGCTTGCTGCTGGGCCTGGGCGAAGGGGCGACGTTCCCGGCGGCCACGTCGGCCATGTCGCGCTGGATTCCCAAGGAAAAGCGCGGTTTCGCGCAAGGGATCACGCACGCGGCTTCGCGTATCGGTAACGCTGTGGCCCCGGCCGTGGTGGTGTTCATCATGGCCACGCACGGCTGGCGCGAGTCGTTCTATCTGTGCGGGATCGTGAGCCTGATCTGGGTTGGGCTGTGGGCCCTGACGTTCAAGGAGCGCCCACAAGACCATCCGCGCATCACGCCCGAAGAACTGGCCGTGCTGCCTGCACTCAAGGCCAAAAGCGGCTCGGTGCCGTGGGGTCCGCTGTTCAAGCGCATGATGCCGGTCACGGTCGTGTACTTCTGCTACGGCTGGACGCTCTGGCTGTTCCTGTCGTGGATTCCGCAGTACTTCCTGCATAGCTACGACCTCGACCTGAAAAAGTCGGCGCTGTTCGCTTCGAGCGTGTTCTTTGCCGGTGTGATCGGCGATACGCTCGGCGGGATCGTCACCGACAAGCTCTACGAGCGTACCGGTAACCTGAAGCGCGCTCGTAGCTGGATGGTTTCCGTGTGCATGCTGCTCACGCTGATTTCGCTCGTGCCGATGATGTTCACGCACCATCTGTATGTATCGATGGCGTGTCTGGCGTCGGGCTTCTTCTTCGCCGAAATGACGATTGGCCCGATGTGGGCGATCCCGATGGACGTCGCACCGGAATACTCGGGCACGGCCAGCGGCATGATGAATACCGGTTCGGCGCTCGCGGCGATCATCTCGCCGGTGCTCTCGGGCTATCTCATCGACCGCACGGGGAACTGGGAACTGCCGTTCGTGGGCAGCATGATTCTGATGGCCGTCGGTGTGGTGCTGGCCTTCCGCATGCAACCCGAGAGCAAGTTCTCGCTTGCAGGCGATGCCGCTAACGCAAGCAACGCCCGTCAGCCTGCCTGACGTGCACTTGATGTCTGCCTGATCTGTCGGATCGTGATGGGCGTGGTGAGCGTCCGCACGATCTGCAAGCCAAGCGATATCTCCTGCAGAACACCTGCCGGACGGGCCTCGTGTCCGTTCGCCGCAGGCCCGTCCCCGATGCCTTGTGCATCTTCTTCGGTACGGCCAGCTCAACGCCAGCAACGTCATGAATTCCCAATCGAACGCCCGCGCGACGCCTCACGGCACCTCTCCGACTTCTCCGGCTCCCCAGACGCCCATCAGCCAGCCCGTGCATCTGATGCCGATGCAGCGCGGCGGGGTGGCGCTCACGCCGTTGCAGGACCGCCTGCGGCGTGAACTGCGCGGCGACGTGCTGTTCGATCGCGCCAGTCGTGGGCGCTATGCGACGGATGCGTCGATCTATCAGATCTTCCCCATCGGTGTAGTGGTGCCGCGCGATCAGGACGACCTGATCCGCGCGCTCGACATCGCACGCGACCAGAAGGTGCCGGTGCTCGCGCGCGGTGCAGGCACGAGCCAGTGCGGACAGACCATCGGCGAAGCGCTCGTCATCGACAACAGCAAGTGGTTGAACCGTGTGATCGACTTCGACGCCGAGGCGCGCACCGTGACCGTTGAGCCGGGCATCGTGCTCGATCATCTGAACGCGTGGCTCAAGCCTCACGGGCTGTGGTTTCCGGTGGACGTTTCCACCGCCGCGCAATGCACCATCGGCGGCATGACGGGCAACAACTCATGCGGTTCGCGCTCCATCGAATACGGCAACATGGTGCACAACGTGCTGTCCATCGACGCCGTGCTGGCCGACGGCGCGCAACTGCACTTCGGCTCGCTGCACACACCGCCCACGGACGCGCGTACGAAGGCGATCCTCGCGAGCGTTCACGACATCGCGATGCGCGAACAGGCGGAGCTGCGCGAGCGCGTGCCGCGCGTGCTGCGCCGTGTGGCGGGCTACAACCTCGATCTGTTCGATTGCCTGAACCCGCGCGCGTACACCGACGACGGCGTGGCCAACCTCTCGCATCTGCTGGTGGGCTCGGAGGGCACGCTGGCGTATAGCCGTCAGATCACGCTCAAGCTCGCGCCGTTGCCCGCCCACAAGACGCTCGGCGTGGTGAACTTCCCCACGTTCTATCAGGCGATGGACCTCACGCAGCACATCGTGAAGCTGGGGCCGGTGGCGGTGGAACTGGTCGATCGCACGATGATCGATCTGGCGATGGATAACGCCGCGTTTCGTCCCGTCATCGAGAAGGCGCTCACGGGCGATCCGCAGGCGATTCTGCTGGTCGAGTTCGCGGGCGACGATTCCGCCGCACTGCGCGCGAAGCTCGACGATCTTGCCACGCTGATGGGCGACCTCGGCTTGCCGGACTGCGTGGTGAAGATGCCGGACGCCGGGCCGCAAAAGGCGCTTTGGGAAGTGCGCAAGGCGGGCCTGAACATCATGATGAGCATGAAGGGCGACGGTAAGCCCGTGTCGTTCATCGAAGACTGCGCGGTGCCGCTGGAGCATCTGGCGGAGTACACGCGGCGTCTGACCGAAGTGTTCCATCGCAACGGGACGGAGGGCACGTGGTACGCCCACGCAAGTGTGGGCACGCTGCATGTGCGTCCGATTCTGGACATGCGCCGTGACGGCGCGGTGAAGATGCGTGAGATCGCCGAGGAAGCGGCGGCGCTCGTGCGCGAATACAAGGGCGCCTATTCAGGCGAGCATGGCGACGGGCTGTGTCGCGGCGAATGGGTGGCCTGGCAGTATGGGCCGCGCATCAATGCGGCGTTCGGCGAGATCAAGGACCTGTTCGATCCGGAGAATCGTTTCAATCCGGACAAGATGGTGCGCCCGCCGAAGATGGACACGCGCGAGCTGTTCCGTTTCGCGCCGGGCTACGCGGCAAAGCCGATCACGCCCGCGCTCGACTGGACGGCCTGGAACGTGAAGCGCGATGCGCTGTCCGGCGAGCAGACTGCGCCGGACACGGGGACGGACGCCACGCATGGTCTCGCGTCCGCCGTCGAGATGTGCAACAACAATGGCCACTGCCGCAAGTTCGACGCGGGCACGATGTGCCCGAGCTATCGCGTGACGCGCGACGAGCAGCATGTCACGCGCGGACGGGCCAATACGTTGCGTCTGGCCGTCTCCGGGCAACTGGGCGACGAAGGGCTGGCGAGCGACGAGGTGAAGGCGGCGCTCGATCTGTGCGTGTCGTGCAAGGGCTGCAAGCGCGATTGTCCGACGGGCATCGATATGGCGCGCTTCAAGATCGAGGCGCGGCATGCGCGTGCGAAACGCCACGGCGTGTCGTTGCGCGACAAGCTGATCGCGTATCTGCCGCGCTACGCGCCGTGGGCCAGCCGGGTGGGTGGGCTGCTGGATGCGGCGCAGCGTTTGCCCGGCAGCAACGTGGCGAAGCGCTGGCTCGGGCTCGCACTGGAACGCTCCGTGCCAGCGCTCACCGGCTCGTTCCTGGCGCGTCAGACGCCGCTGGGCCGTCCCGTCGATGCAGAGAATTCGCGTCAGGTGCTGCTCTTTGTCGACACGTTCAACAACTACATGGAGCCGGAGAATGCCCGCGCGGCGAAGCAGGTGCTCGAAGCGGCTGGCTACACGGTGCATGTGAATCAGCGCGCTGGCGAACGACCGCTGTGCTGCGGCCGGACGTTCCTCGCGGCCGGTCTGGTGGACGAAGCGAAGGCGGAAGCGCGACGCCTGCTCGACGCGGTGATGCCGTTCGTTGAGCGTGGGGTGCCGATTGTGGGGTTGGAACCGTCGTGCCTGCTCTCGCTACGCGACGAAGTGCTCGGCTATGGCTTCGGCGATGCGGCCCGCAAGTTGGCGGACAACGCGTTTTTGTTTGAGGAATTTCTGGTTCGCGAGAAGGCGGCAGGGCGACTGGAAGTGGCCTGGCAAGCGCTGCCGGAGGGCGTGGGCGAGGCGCTGGTACACGGACACTGCCATCAGAAGGCGTTCGACGCTTACTCCCCCGTCACAGCGGTCCTTGGTTGGGTGCCGGGGCTGAAGGTATCATCGATCGAATCGTCGTGCTGCGGCATGGCGGGCAGTTTCGGTTACGAGGCGGAGCATTACGACACGTCGCGCGCCATGTCGGAATTGACGCTGTTGCCTGCGATTCGTCAGCGCAGCGAAAACGCCATCGTGGTGGCCGACGGCACCAGTTGCCGCCATCAGATTCACGATGGGGCGCAAACGGATGCGTTGCACGTCGCGCGCGTACTGGCGCGGGCGTTGCCGGGCGGGGTGGCGTAAGCGATTGCCGCCATTTTCTGCGAACGCCCATCAAAGGATTGAGGATTGTGATGCCAGATTCAGTCAATACGGTTTCGACGCAGGCGAGTGCTGCAAACGCTGCAAACATGACCACCGGCAGCATTGCTGTGCCGCCGGTGGCACGTGTGGGCGACACGCTCGCGCAGGTCGCCACGCCGTCGCTGCTGCTCGATCTCGACGCGTTCGATGCGAACGTCGAACGCATGGCGAGCGCAGCGGCAGCGCGCGGTGTTGCGGTGCGTCCGCATGCCAAGGCGCACAAGTCTGTCGCCATCGCGCGTGCACAAATGGCGGCGGGCGCGGTCGGTATCTGCTGTCAGAAAGTCACGGAGGCGATCCCGTTCGTCAACGCGGGCATCGGCAACATCCATATCAGTAACGAATTCGTCGGTGAGGCGCGTGTGGCGCTCGCCGTGGCGATGGCGGCGCACGTTACGCTGTCGGTGTGTGTCGACGATGTTAGGCAGGTCGCGCCGCTCGGTAAGGCCGCGCAACGCGCTGGCGTGCGCATCGCCGTGCTGCCCGAAGTGGACGTGGGGCAGGGGCGTTGCGGCGTGGATTCGACAGACGCCGTGGGGCAACTGGTCGACGCCATCGATCATTACGAGGGACTGCGTTTCGGCGGATTGCAGGCGTATCACGGCAGCGCACAGCACGTGGAGGGCTGGGAAAAGCGACGCGATACCGCACGTCTCGCCGCCGACCGGGCATCGGCCTACGTGCGCTTTCTCGAAGCGCGCGGCATCGCTTGTCCCGTTGTGACGGGCGGTGGCACAGGCACGGCCGAGTTCGACATCGAAAGCGGTGTGTACACCGAAATTCAGCCGGGGTCGTATGTGTTCCTCGACGGTCATTACGGCTCGCTCGAATGGCGCGACGACTGGCACTTCCGTCACGGTCTGTTTCTCGCGTCGACGGTCATGAGCACGGCGCGCAACGGGATCATCGTGTGCGATGCAGGGCTCAAGAGCGTGGCGACGGATTCGGGCTTGCCACGTTTTTGGTCGTCGCAACAGGCGAGCAAGCCGCATTACCGGACCGCCTCGGACGAGCATGGCGTGTTAGAGCTTGCTTCGGCGGACGAAGACAGCGCGCCGTGGTTGGGCGAGCCGATTCTGCTGGTGCCGGGACACTGCGATCCGACGGTCAATCTCTACGACCGATACGTGGCGGTGCGACACGGGCGGGTCGAAGGTCTCTGGCCCATCGAGGCGCGTGGACTGAGCCAGTAAGGTCAGGGATCGGGTCTGACTGACGGTGGCCGAGTCATCGTGGTGACATCCGGTCCCGTCAAAATATTTTGACGCAGGGGCTTCCCAAGGTCGGAAAAGCACGCTATAGTCTCACTTCTTCGCCGTACGGGGGTATAGCTCAGCTGGGAGAGCGCTTGCATGGCATGCAAGAGGTCAGCGGTTCGATCCCGCTTACCTCCACCAAAACGGAAGACTTTAGGTCCCCTTCGTCTAGAGGCCTAGGACATCACCCTTTCACGGTGAGTACAGGGGTTCGAATCCCCTAGGGGACGCCAGATTTAGCGGCGTGATTCTCGGAAAGCTCCAGAAACACGACGCACGATCGGTTGTCGACAAACGCGCTTGGCTTAACGGCCAAGCGCGTTTTGTTTTTTGTACTGCCGGTTCATGCCCGGCCATCTTTCAGCGCACCGGCGTGCTTGCCATCTTGCCGACGACCGTCTTCCACGGCCGTACGCGCCACATCTTCACAAGACCATTCACCACATACGGATCGGCCTTCGCGAAGGCTTCTGCCGCCGCAGGCGAGTCGCCTTCGAAGAGCAGGGCTGCCGTGTCGACGGGCGACTCCAGCGCGCCCGCAAGCAGCAGTTCGCCGCGGTCCGATGCTGCCCAGGCGAGTGCCAGATGCGCGTCGCGATACTGGGCGCGACGGTCGAGGTAATCGTCGACGAGTTCGTAAGTGAGCAGGTAATGCATGGTGTGATCTCCGTGATTTTTGCGCGCGCTATGGCGTGATGAAGTTGTGCAGTTGCCTCTACGCGCGCCGTACTCGTCATTATCGATAAAACGCCGACGGCGGTACGCCGAAGTGCCGTTTGAACATCGCTGCAAATGCGCTCTGGCTGGCATAGCCATGATCGAGCGCCACATTCACGATCTTTTCGCCACGGGCCAGCGCTTCCAACGCTTGAAGCAGGCGCGCTTGCTGACGCCAGCGGCCGAACGTCAGGCCCGTCTCCGTGGAAAAACGCCGCTGAAATGTCTTCGGCGATAGGCCCGCTTGGCTAGCCCAATGGTCGATGATGGCGTCGTCGCATGGGCTTTGCATCAGACGATCGCAAACGCGTGCCAGGCGCGCGTCTCGCGGCCACGGCAGATAGAGCGGCAGGACGGGCAGGGCAATCAGCTCGTCGAGCAGCAGACGCATGAGGCGCGCGTCCCGCGAGTCGGGGCCGTAGTCCGGCGGCACATGAATGGCGGCGAGAATCAGCTCGCGCATCAGCGGCGTGATCTCCACGACACAACTGGTGTCGGGTAACGGCTCGCTGCCCGGTTCGACGAAAACGGTGCGCATCTTGACGTTACCGCTCATGCGCACCGTATGTTCCAGCCCGGCCGCCAGCCAGACGCCGCGTGTCGGCGGCACTACCCAGCGACCCGATGACGACGCGATGATCATCACGCCCTCAATCGAAAAGAGCAATTGCGCGCGCCGATGCGAATGCGAGGCGATGAACTCGTTGTGCGCGTAGTCGACCGCCATCGCCGCCATCGGCATGGGGGTGCTCTCGAATCGCAGGTGATCGGTCAGGCGCGGATCGATGACGCGACGCACAGCCTTTTCGGTAGCCACGAGTGTCCTTTTTGAGACAGGTTTAGGAATTTTAGCGTGAGACGGTCCTGTGTGACATCCCTGACGATGGCGCTTCCTTTGTCAAACCTGTGGGAAATCGTCATGGGGTACTTCCTGTATCCGCTCGGCGCCATGTTGTTGTGGGCCGGCAATGTCATCGTTTCGAAGCTCTCGGCTACGACCATCGCGCCGTCGGCCATCACTTTCTATCGTCTGGTGCTGGCGCTAGCCGTCATGACGCCCTTCGTCATTCGTCCGCTACTGCGCAACTGGCATCATGTGCGCCCGCAGCTCGCCAAGCTCGGTTTTCTCGGCTTTCTGAGCATGTCGTTCTATCAGAGCCTGTCGTATCTCGCGGCGCACAGCACCACGGCGACCAATATGGCGATCGTGACAGCGCTGGCCCCGCTGCTGACCCTGCTGTGGAGCGTGGTGCTGCTGCGCGAGCCGCCGACCCTCGGCATGCTCGTGGGCGGTCTGCTGTCGCTCGCGGGGCTGGTGTATCTGATCGGGCAGGGGCATCCGTCGCGCTTGCTCGACGGCGGCATGCATCTGGGGGACATCCTGATGCTGATCGCCTCGGCATCGTACGGGTTGTACAGCGTGTTGCTGCGACGCTGGCACGTGGCGGTGCCGCCCGCGCAGTCGACCTACGTGCAGGCGTGGGCGGCGCTGATCACGATGATTCCGATGCTCGCGCTGGTACCGGCCGGTCAGGCGCAGTTGAATGCGGCGACGGTGCCGCTGGTGCTGTACGCCGGATTGGGCGCATCGATTGTGTTGCCGATTCTGTGGATTCAGGGCATCCGGCATCTTGGGCCGAACCGTTGCAGCATGTTTATCAACGTGCTGCCGGTCATGACGGCAGCGATTGCTGTTGTGCTGCTGGGTGAGCAACTGCACACGTTCCACGTGATCGGTGGTGGCGTGGCGCTCGTCGGCGTATTCATCGCGCAGCGCTGGCAACGTCCGTTGCCCGGCTTCGGTGGTGTGGAGGATTCGGACGAAGTGCCTGCGTGATTTTTTGCGGGTCGTTCGTTCAGCGTAAGGTCCAGTCAGATTGCATCTGACTGGACCTTCGACATTCAGTCGCTGGGCACGAGCGGCGCCACGAAGTCTTTCGCTACCGCGAGGTTTGCCGTCGCAAGATCCTTGTACTCATCCGGGATCGGCAACGAACAAGTCCCTTGCTGCACACCCTCCCAGAATGCTCTGGCGGCGGAATAGGCCTTGCCCCAAACGTTCGGCCTCGCGCCAATGGCCCCAATCTTGGGGGTGATCGGCAAAAGATCGGGATCGACGCCTGCGCCCAACGGCGCGTAATTCATGGGAAGAATGTCATACGCGGGGGCCACTCGATCAATCCGGCCACCCTCATTAAAGAGAAGCGAGATGTTCTCGAAATGTCGGTCTCCGTTGCCGATAAGCTCGCTGAACGCGGCCATCACGTGAATCTTCGTGGCTTCGCTTGCCGGAAGGAGTCGTGCCTGCTCGCATCGTGTCGCGAATGCGGACCAATTGTCTCGCTTCCCGAAGTATTCGTCGTCAATCGCCCCCGCAGAGAGCATTCCGATGCGGCCAAAGCGTCCGATCCGGTCGAACCGTTGCACCTCAAGAAAGGTATAGCTATCGGTCGCGAGGAGGTGCGTCGAAGCCGACGGGATGTCCGCGATATGCAGTGATTGGAGGGCAAGATGCTCAAGCGAAAGCAGATCCGCCATGCGACTACCACGCTTTGCGAACTTCACGATCACATGGCCGACGTCTTCGGTCAGAGAGAGAAACTTGGGTTGCTCGCCGCCCGCGCTGGAGCCATAGGAGGCGTCCTTGAGCTGGTTGGCCATTGCCTCGTACGAGTCCAGCTTTTGCGTGGCCGACACTGGCAGTAACTGACGGAATTCCATCTCCCTTTGCAGGGAGGTGTCGCCGTAAATCAAGTTGCCGGGAAGATTTAGCCCTCTGCTGAAAAGATAGGCGACACGATGTTCGTCGCTCCAATCCCGAAGGCTCTCCGGAAGCTTCATTTCCAAGGCGACCGCTCGGGCGACTTGTCGCCCCAAGAACCCCGATGGTGTGGCGAACGCCATATACGGGGGCAGGCCTTCGTACAGCGCATTCCGCGAATCACCGAGTTCGAGCGTCGCTCCGCCGGTCAGAAATTCGACGCGGACGAACGGTGCAATCGCGCCTTCAGCTGAAACACGATAGACGGCTTGACGGGGAGACAGCCCGCCGGGCAGCGGGCGCAACGTCCCGTATTTTGGGGTGCGATCCCCGGAGATTCGAAAGTTTGTGAATAGTTCGGGAGCGTCCCGGATGATCCGTGAAAGGGTTGGCTGGCTGATTGACAAATCAGCCATGATCTCTTGTGCAGTACGCGGCCCGAGCCTTAGCAGGCGGCGCATTTCCTCAATTCGAAGCGATTGATCGGCCATCTGAACCCCCGGTTTGAACGCATTCATGAATACTTCATGAATAGTTCAAGAATAGCATATGTGCAAGTTCGAGGTTCCTTTTGCCCGGGTTTTCATCGCAAGTCGCCCCCACGGGTTTCGATCCCAAGCAAAGGGGGCGAGGGGCAGGGCGCTCAGGTGTTCCGCACCGCGACCCCGTAAGTACTCACTATGCGACGGTCTTGTTCTGCTGCGGAAAAGGCTTCCCACAGCAGGCCGTTGCAATCGGTGTTGCTGGAATACTCGGGGGCATCGTCGTCTTCGAAGCCAACGTGGCGAAGCTCTCCCGCGCGCGACGGCGATTGATTGATCGAGAAGTTCAGCAGGTCGGTGCGCCACATGGCGTAGGCGCCCGGCACCACGGCGGCGGGCGGCTGCCCGAGACGCGCAGAATAATCGGTGATGGATTCGTCGAGATCGCGCACGGCGAGCGCGATATGAAAGCGTTTCATGGGGTCTCCTGACGCCGGATTCGATGGGAACGCCGCCGCTGCACTGTGTGAGCGCCCGCTCGCATGTTGCGGCGGATAGCGCGGTGTGCGCGGTATGTCGGCGAAATCCATCTTAGGCGTCGTCAGGCACGCTAACCAGACGGGCAGTTATCCCGGTATCCGCAGTGATGGGATGTTATGGGAGAGGCGGCGGCAGCGTTAGCGGGTGCTTACTGGGGGCGTTGAAAGTCGTTCTCGACCCAGGCGCGCGCACTGTTACGTGAAAGCTTGAACGACGGCGGCACTTTGACCGTCGCGATCGTTTCGCCGAAGCGGTCGATGGCGCTCAGCATGGCGTAGGGATCGTAATCGTCCGGCACGATATCGAGCGTGACGTCGATTTCGCCGTCCGGCCCGTCCACACTGATGCGCTTGTGCAACTGCGCGCGCAGTTGCTGTTCGTGACGCCGCAACACCTCAGTCGCCGTCTTCACCAGCGTATGGAACGCTCCGACGTCCAGCGGCTTCGGATTCTTCTTGTCGCGCCCCATCTTCCACGGCCCCACGAGGGCGGGTTCCGACTCGCCGTCCTTGAACATCGCCACCGCCCAGCCGTCGTCCTCTTCGTTCTTGACGACCTTCGCCGTCCACCCGTCGTCGCGCCACAGGCGGTCTTCGTGGATGGCATCGGTGCTGCTGGCGTCGTCAGTCGGGATGTCTGCGGGTGTGGCGGAAGTTGCGGTCACTGTCTGAATTCGGGGTTTGGAAGTGAGGTGGGTGTGAGCACGCGCTCACAAAGACGGCAATTTTACCGCGTCCGGCGACAGCACGGACGCGTTCCCCGTCTTGCGTACTACATAGGTTGGACCTAGGGCCTGTTCACACTAATTCCGGGCTCGTGAACGTGTTCTACCGGCTGGCTGGCAAGACACCGACAGCGCCGCTTGGTGGCCCCAAGCAAGCTGGCGGTAACGCGGCCAGACGGCCGGTAGGGCACGTTCCCTTCGGGTTGCCCACCCAAAGGGGCGATCGCGGCGTCATGATCCTCTCGAATATTCCCGATATTCGCTTCGGCTCATTCCTTGCGCTCGCCCCTTTGGCCGGGCAACACGAGCCCGGAATTAGTGTGAACAGGCCCTAGAGGGCTCAGCCCTTCACCAGCCCGCCGTCGACGATGAGGTTCTGCCCCGTCACGGCACGCGCCCACGGAGAGAGGAAGTACAGCACGGCGTCGGCGAATTCTTCCGGCGTCGTGACCCGGCGCAACGGCGTGAGGCTCGCGATCAGATCGAACACGGCTTCGGGTGTGGCGGCGCTGGCATCGGTCACACGCAGAAGACCGCCCGAGACCATGTTGACGGTGATGCCGTCGGGGCCGAGATCGTTGGACGCCGTGCGCGTGAGCGCAAGCAGAGCGGCCTTGGCGGTCGTGTAATCGTGATACGGCACGACCGGGTTCTGGAACAAGTTAGTGCCCACGTTCACGATGCGTCCGAACCCGGCTTCGCGCATGCCCGGCAGTGCGGCCTGCATCGTGTTGAGCGCGCCTTTGACAGCCCCTTCGAGCTGCTGCGAGAAGCGCGACCAGGAGATGTCGGCCAGCTTGGGACGTGCATCGCCGTCGAAGCGGAAGTCAGCCAGCGCGTTGTTGACGACGGAGACGATGGGGCTGCCGATGCGCTCGCGGGCTTCGGCGAAGAGGCGGGCGACGGCCTTCTCGTCGGTGACGTCGGCCTGCAAGGCGATGGCGCGATCGCCGAGCGATTCGGCCAGTTCGCGAGCGGCCACGTCGCTGCGCAGATAGTTGATGACGACGCCTGCGCCTTCACGCGCCACCGCGCGCGTAATGGCCGCGCCCAGCCCGCGCGCCCCACCTGTGACGAGTACCCACTGCGAATCCAGCTTCATTCCGATATCCCCTAATCCCGCAAAAGGCCGTCATTATCGCGCGTTCCGCGGGATTGTTCTTCGGGGACGGTGGTGGCTCACTCGTTGGCGGTGGCGAGCGCGGCGAGCAGCACGACCGGCAACAGCACGCTCCAGAAGCCTGCGCCGTGATACGCGAAGCCGCCGAGGATGGCGCCGACGGCGAAGGCGGCCAGCGCAGGCAGCATCTTGCGCAGCCGCGTTCTGGCAGCCTTGTCATCGCCAGATTTGCCGCTGGCGAGTTCCACCATGTCGATCACGATCTGCGTGGTGTTGCCGGTCATGATGGTGGTCGGGGCGAGGTCGGCGAGCAACAGCCGTCCGATGGCGTTCTGGATCGCCAGCGAGGCCACGCCGAACATGCCCGAGAGAATGGCGAGTGGCGCGTCGGCCGAGAGAATCGGCTGCGCGGCCATGCCGATGATCATGAACCCCAGCAGCAGCAACGTCTGCAAGATCAGCAACAACCGGAGCGGACGACGGTTGGTGTTCGAAAAGCCCTGCACGATGAGCTTGACCATCGCGACGAAAATGACGAACACGGGCAACGCGAGCAACTTGGCGAGCACGCCGACGTGCGTGCTGGCGACCAGTTGCACACCGATCATCACGAAGTTGCCCGTCACGTGCGCCGTGAAGAGTCCAAACAGTGCGATGAAGCCGACCACGTCGATATAACCGGCGACAAACGCGAGCGTCATGCCGATGACGGTGGGTTTGGAGAAGTGACTGACCCAACTGCGGGCGAGCGTGGCGGCCTCGGTCGGTGTAGGGATGTGGCGGGGAGTACCCATGACAGCTCCTGTGTCGGCATGCGTGGCAGATGGCGTCCCGTGCAGCGTGCCGGTGAGGCCTCGATACTCGATACTGCGCGCCCAAAGCAGGCGTCTGTCCGGCCCCGGACGCTGATGAAGCATATCACCGGCCTGCTACGCCGGACGCCACGTCGACCCGCTATACTGCATCACACCGGCGCTCCGGCGCGACCGTCCGAACGTCTTATTGCATCGCGTGGCCTGAGCGACATCATCGACATCGTCGACATCGGCTACGCTGCTCACATCGACAGGAGATTTCCATGAAGACCAGTGCCCGCAACCAATTCAACGGCAAAGTCATTTCGCTGCAACGCGGTGCGGTGAACGACGAAGTCACCCTGCGCACGGACGCCGGGCAGGAGATCGTCGCCGTCATCACGCATGAGAGCACTGTGAATCTGGGCCTGAAGGAAGGCAGCGACGCCGTGGCGCTGATCAAGGCCTCGTCGGTGATCGTGATGGTCGATGCCGACGCGAGCAAGGTTTCCACGCGCAACGTGATTACCGGCAAGGTCTCGCGCGTCGAGACGGGCGCAGTGAACAGCGAAGTCGAAATTACGGCCGACAGCGGCGCGATCATTGCCGCCATCGTGACGAACGAAAGCGCAAAGCGTCTGGGTCTCACGGCCGGTCGCGCTGCCGCCGCACTGGTCAAGGCATCGAGCGTGATTCTGGCCGTCGCCTGAGTCTCCTTCGCCTGAGTCTCCTTCGCCTGAGTCTCCTTCGCCTGAGTCACCTCATCCGCATCATTCTGCAAAATTGCCTGAACGCAAGGCAATGTCATTCATGCACGGTCTCACACTGACGCCTTCGCATGCACGCCCCGAGGCGACGCTGTTCGCCTCGCTCCTCGCGGCCAATGCCACGCCCGAGCGCCTTGCGCGCCTCGGGCTGTCGGGCGCAGCGCTGGCGACGTTGCTGCGCCGTCACTTTCTTCCTGTGCCCGACGGTTGGCAGACGCTTGCCTCGACATTGCCGACGCCTGCGTGGGCGTCGCATGCCGTCTTCGTCGTCGAGATGAAGGAGATGCTGCGCCGTCGCGCCGATCCGATGCTGCATCCGGTCGACGCGGCCGACATGGCGACGATCCTCGCCACGGCGTGTCTGCGGCCCGATCACCTCTGGCGCGATCTGGGGCTGACGGGACGTGACGACGTCACCGCGTTACTTACGCACTTCTTCCCGACACTGGTCACCGAGAACACGGCGAATCTGCGATGGAAGCGGTTCCTCGCCGAAGCCTGCGCGCACGCCTACGGACGTGCACCCGCGCCCGCGCCGGGCTGTCCCGGCTGTGAGGCTTATGGCGAGTGCTACGCGCACTTGCGCCAGACCATCATCCCGATCGGCACGGACTCGTCGACGCGTCGTTGACACTGGCGCCTTATTGGCCGATCTCTCGCCTCGGCATCGGAGTGCGGTGCGTCGCGAGACGTTCGTGAAACATGTCGGTCACAAGCACCATGACGTCCTGTGCCATGCCGCCCATGCGCACACTCGACGCTTGGATGGCTTGCTCATCGATCTTTCCGTTCCCGACCATCGCTTCGCGCCAAGCCTTCTCGACCAGAATGCCGAGTGCGTGAGATTCGTCGCAGCTCGCGCCATTGCGGTTCATGCCGACGAACTCCAACGCTTCGACGAGTTTAGGTGAGCTTTCCAAGTAAGTTTTTTTGGTGCTGAGGTCATGGAAGACAACGTCGTCTTCTTCCACGCTTGCCCGAGGCGGACGCAGCAGGTGGCCGGTTTCCATTTCAACGCGCATGAATGCCGACAGTATCGACTCGTCGCCGTGATGCGTCCTCAGCAACATCTGCGCCATGTCGTCGACGTTCAGAGGCTTCTCTCCGCGTGCGGACCAGTCCGGTGCGGCGAGCACGATGCAGTCGCCGATCATGAAATACGGATCGCCGCTATCGCCCGCACACCACTTCAACTGATCCCTGTGTTCCGGTTCGACACAACGCAACAGATCGAGAAATGCGTCGATTTGCGCGCTGGACGACGGGGTGGTGGCCAGCGTGTGAATCGCAGTCATCGCTGTGACCTTGTTCGTGCCGAAGAACCAATCCTTGATGCGCTCCCACAGGCTGGTCAACGCGTAGTCGACGCCGGTTTTCGTGCATATCGTGACGGTCTCGGCATCGAGACTGTGCGGGATATTGCCAATCAGATTTATCGACGCATGTGTTGCTGAAACGGTCATTGCAAACACTTCCTTCGTTGTTAAGTAAATTTTTCGTCCGACGGCGATGTCTATCAGGCAGTGCGATTGAATGGGTTGACGTGCAGGTTGGCCGACAGGGCCGTCCGCTTCAGATGCTCGCGATCGTGGAACATCTCGGTCACCAGACACATCAGGTTCTCCGCATTGCGCGACATCACGGCGACCTTGTCGTCGTCGTCCTCACCGCCAAGCGCCTTTTCGACCGCTAGCCTGAGTTGGTGGGCGAGCTCTCCGTCGTTGTCATTTCGATGCAGGCCGATGAGCTCCAGTGCGTCGACAAGCGACGGCGAGCGAGCCAGAAACCACAGTTGTGCGTCGAGCATCCGATCTGCGTTCACTTCGACCTTTGCCTCGGGAAGCGCGCCCTCGCGCGCTTCTTCGACAATGCGGCAGAGGCCGACCTCGCGCAGCGTCTCCAGCACTGGCAGTCCCTTGTATCGAAGGGACAGCAGCAGCTTTGCCATGTCGGCAACGCTCGGCGGCGGTTCCGAGGGCACCTGAGACGCCCAGTCGACCTTGGAGGGGACGACGTACCCGCCGATCTGGAAGGCGGGGCGTTCGTGCTCGTTGATGAGCCACGCCAACTGTTGGCGATGTTCGGACTCGACGTAGCGAAGCAGCTCGAGATACGACGTTTGCATCACATCGGTCGTTTCGGCGTGCAGCATCCGATACAGCGCTAGCTTGGCGTCCACGCGATGCGTGCCGAAGAACCAGTCCTTGATGCGTCCCCAGAGGCTTTCCAGGTCTTTCTCGCTGCGCGCATTCGTACACTCATCAATGTGCTTCGCGCTGAGGCTGGAGGGGGTGCCGCCGCAGAGTGAGAGGACCGGCGAAGACGGGTTCGTGATCATGGCGATGACTCCTTAGTGATGCGTTTCCAATCTTGAGGGCGCTGGGTTGGGGCTTGCACGACGACTGCTTAGTAGCGATCCTTGAGCGTCGTCGCGAGCTTGCATAGCTGCCCGGCATTGCGGCCGATCTCGCCGCTCACAGGTGCACCGGTGCCGTTGATCTCGATCATCAGTGCGTTGATCGCAGCCCTTACGCGCGCACTGAGACCCGGAATTTCGTCGTCGCGATGCAGGCGTATGATTTGCAGGGCGTCGAGCAGCGTCGGCATGGCGCTGAGCTGCCGCCGGCATCTCCCAGCCGTCACGGCACACTGTGGGGCATCCGCCAGATCGTGTAGCGATAGCCCGAAGTCGTTGCCTCCGGTGAGCACGTGATGGCCGTTGAACCGAAGGCTGAGCAGCAGATGGCAACTGTCTTCGAAGTCCATCCACGTGGTGTGCTTCATGTAGTCGACAACGTCGTGCGCGGGTGCGAAGACAGGATCGCCGACCTGGAAGCCGAGGACTTCATGACTGGAGATATGCCAATGCAGGCGGTGCATATCCTCAGGGGCGACGTAGCGCAGCAGTTCGGCGAATGCGGCGACCTGTTCGTCCATGGTTTTAGGCTGGGACAGCCGAAACAGCGCACGTTGTGCCGCTTCCTTGTGTGTGCCGCGAAAGAAGTCCCTGACCTGGCCCCAGGCGCTCATGAGTGCCTTCTCGCTTTCGGCGTCCCTGCGCGTCTGGATCGTCTCCTCGCTCAACGTGCTCGCGAAGTGGCCGGTGAGCGGGGTGGGAAAAGTGACGGGAGGGACGGAAAGCGTCGAACTCGCCATGCGATGAAATCCTTGTGTCGTGATGGAGGGGGGCGGTGCGCATCGTTGTTGCGCGGCTGCCCCGGGCCATTAATTTTGCGCAAATGGCCGAGTGGCGAATTCCAGAAATCGCCCGGTGCACGGCAGGAAAATTCCGGCGCTGATAGCATGTGCTTTTGCCCGCATTTCCCTCTTGCCCGCGCATTGCGCAATGGGTCATCTCCCGAGGAGTTCCCCGATGTCCATCACCCTCTATCGCGCCACGATTCCCGTTTATCTCCGTGGCCTGACCGTCATGGCCGACTACATCAAGAAGGCGCGCACGCATTGCGAAGCCACGTCGGCCGACCCGGATTCGATTCTCAAGGCCAAGCTCGCGCCGGACATGCTCGACTTCGTCGCGCAGGTGCAGCGCGTGAGCGATACGGCGAAGTTCGCGGTGTCACGCATCACCGGCGTCGAGTCTCCGAAGTTCGAGGATGCGGAGACGACGTTCGATCAATTGCGGGACCGCATCGCCAATACCGAGGCCTACATTGCGGGCATTCTCGAAGACCGTTTCGACGGGGCGGAGTCGCGCCAGATCACGCTGAAGTTCAAGACGCAGCAGACCACCATGGACGCCGTCGACTATCTCTTCAAGTTCGCGCTGCCGAACTTCTATTTCCACGTGACGACGACGCACGACCTGCTGCGCGCGCAAGGCGTGGAGGTCGGCAAGATGGACTATCTGGGACCGTTCGAGATGCAGCCGGTCTGAGGCTCAGCGCGTGGAAATCGGCAGATACATGCGAATGTCGTCGCAGAAGCCGTTGCCTACGCGCATGGCGTCGGGCTCGCGGCCGATTTCCACGAAGCCGAACGACTGGTAGAGCGCAAGCGCCGCACGATTGTCGGCGTTCACCTGAAGTGTGAGATGGCGCAGCCCGGGCTGTGAGCGTGCGAGGGCGAGGGCCGCGTCGAGGAGCGCTCGGCCAACGCCGCGCCCAACAGCGTCCGTATGGACGTACATGCCCCAAAGGAAACCGACGTGCGCGAAGTTCGCGCGTGTCTGACGTCCCAGACCGACCACGCCCACAAGCCGTTCGTTTTCGAACGCACCGAAGACGCCCGTATCCGGGCGCACCGTCAGCCACTCGCGCACACGTTCGACCGGCCAGTCCTTCTCTTCGGCATAGCTCGATCCGAATGCCTCCGGATGCGCTTGCAAGCCGGAAAGGCGTAGTGCCTGAAAGGCGAGTGCGTCGGCGGGAACGAGCCGACGCACCTGAACCGACGACCCTGTCTTCATGGCAGGCGCGGCTCCATCATCGCCAGCACCGTGCGTGCGGCTTCTTCCGATGAGGCAGGGTTCTGCCCGGTGACGAGGCGCCCGTCGCCGACAACATGGGATTCCCAGTTGCCGCCTTTCTCGTATAGCCCGCCCAGCCGCTTGAGTTCGTCTTCCACGAGGAACGGCACAACGTCGGTGAGGCCGACGGCGGCTTCTTCGTCGTTGGTGAAGCCGGTGACGTGGCGTCCGCGCACGAGCGGTTCGCCGTTCGCGGCACGCACCTGACGAAGCACGCCCGGCGCATGACAAACAAAGCCGATGGCCTTGCCTGCGCGCTCGAAGGCTTCGATCAGAAGAATGGAGTGCGGGTCTTGCGCGAGATCCCAGAGCGGGCCGTGGCCGCCGGGGTAGAACACGGCGTCGTAGTCGTCGGCTTTGACGTCGGCGAGTTTGAGCGTGCTGGCGAGTGCCTTCTGTGCGTCGGGGTCTTCGCGAAAGCGCCGGGTGGCTTCCGTTTGCGCGTCCGGCTCGTCGCTCTTGGGATCGAGCGGTGGCTGTCCACCGGCCGGCGAGGCGAGCGTGACGGTGAGTCCTTCGTCGATGAATACGTAGTAGGGCGAGGCGAATTCTTCGAGCCAGAAGCCCGTCTTCTTGCCTGTGTCGCCCAGGCGGTCGTGCGAGGTCAGAACCATCAGGATGTTCATGAAACGTCTCCCTGTCGAATCGGCCATGCGAATCATTCTACCCGTCATGTATGATCGACGAAACCGGCCATAACGGCGATAAGCGCCTCGAACCTTGGAGCGAGACATGCAGTTGATCGGAATGCTGGACTCGCCGTACGTGCGTCGTACGGCCATTTGCCTGAAGTTGCTCGGGCTGCCCTTCGAGCACCGGTCGTTGTCGGTGTTCAGCACCTTCGACGCGTTCGCCGCGATCAATCCGGTCGTCAAAGCCCCGACGCTCGTGACCGACGACGGCACGGTGCTCATGGACTCCACGCTCATCCTCCAGTATCTGGAATCGCTGGTCGATCCGGCGCAGCGGCTTGTGCCTGTCGATCCTGCTGAACGTGTGCGCGCCTTGCGTCTGACGGGGCTGGCGCTGGCGGCCTGCGAGAAGTCGGTGCAACTGGTGTACGAGCGCGAACTGCGTCCGAGCGAGAAGCGCCATACGCCGTGGACCGACCGCGTGCGCACGCAAGTGCATGCGGCGTTTCACGAACTGGAACTGGAGTTGGCGCAGGTGCCCATCCTGGCAACGCCGGAGCAGATTGGCGAGCATGGCGTGGCGGTCGCCGTGGCGTGGCGTTTCCATCAGTTGCTGCTGCCGGAAGTCGACTTCGGCGCAGAGTTTCCCGAGATTGCCAACTTCTCGGCACAGGCCGAGGCGCTGCCCGCGTTTCGCGAGACGCCGCCGATCTGACGTATTGGGGAAGGGGTGAAGCGGGGAGTGAAGTAGAGCGAGAGAAAGAGACGGAAGCAAGACAAGCCGGACGGCATCACCGTCCGGCATTGCGATCTACGTCAGCTCTTCAGGCGATAGCCCGTCTTGAACATCCACGCGACGACGGCGAGGAAGATCGCAAGGAACAACAGCGTCATGCCAAGGCTCACGGCGACGCTCACATCCGCCAGTCCGTAAAAGCTCCAGCGAAAACCGCTGATGAGATACACGACCGGGTTGAACAGTGTGACCGCGCGCCAGAACGGCGGCAGGATGCTCGTCGAGTAAAAACTGCCGCCAAGGAATGTGAGCGGCGTGATGATGAGCAACGGCACGAGTTGCAGCTTCTCGAAGCCATCGGCCCAGATGCCGATGATGAAACCGAGCAGGCTGAACGTCACCGCGGTGAGCACGAGGAAGAAGACCATCCAGATCGGATGCTCGATGCGCAACGGCACGAACAGCGCGGCCGTGCCCAGCATGATGACCCCGAGAATGATCGACTTGGTCGCCGCCGCCCCCACGTACGCGCACACGATCTCCATGTAGGACACCGGCGCCGAGAGCACCTCGTAAATCGTGCCCGTGAAGCGCGGGAAATAGATGCCGAACGAGGCGTTCGTCACACTCTGCGTGAGCAGCGAGAGCATGATCAGGCCCGGCACGATGAACGCGCCGTACGGCACCCCTTCGATTTCCGGAATGCGCGAGCCGATCGCCGCACCGAACACCACAAAGTACAGCGAGGTCGAGATGACCGGCGAGATGATGCTCTGCATCAGCGTGCGACGCGTGCGTGCCATCTCGAAGTTGTAGATCGCCTTCATGGCGTAGAAATTCATGGCGCGGCTCATCCTTCTTTCCTGTGCACGAGCGAGACGAAGATGTCTTCGAGCGAGCTTTGCGTCGTGTGCAGATCCTTCACCGAAATACCGGCGCGCTCCATGTCGCGCAGCAGCGAGGCGATGGACGTCTGCTCGATGTTGGCGTCGTACGTGAACACGAGTTCGGTGCCGTTGTTGCCGAGCGTGAGGCCGTACGCGGCGAGCGCGTCGGGAATGGCGGAGACCGGCTCGGTCAGTTGCAACGCGAGCTGCTTGCTGCCCATGTGCCGCATCAGTTCGGTCTTCTCTTGCACGAGCGTAATCTGCCCGCCGGTGATGATACCCACGCGGTCGGCCATTTCCTCGGCCTCTTCGATGTAGTGCGTGGTCAGGATCACGGTCACGCCGGTCTCGCGCAACGACTGCACGAGACGCCACATGTCGCGACGCAGTTCGACGTCCACACCGGCGGTGGGCTCGTCTAGGAACAGCACACGCGGCTCGTGCGAGAGCGCCTTGGCGATCAGCACGCGTCGCTTCATGCCGCCCGAGAGCTGCATGATGCGGCTGTCCTTCTTCTCCCACAGCGAGAGCGAGCGCAGCACCTTCTCGATGTGCGCCGGATTCGCGGGCTTGCCGAACAGGCCACGCGAGAAAGAGACGGTGGCCCACACCGATTCGAACGAGTCGGTGGTTAGCTCCTGCGGGACAAGGCCAATGGCTTCACGTGCGGCACGGTAGTCCGTGACGATATCGTGACCGTCGACCGTCACCGTGCCCGAGGTCGGACGCACGATGCCGCAGATGGTGCTGATAAGGGTGGTTTTGCCGGCGCCGTTCGGGCCGAGCAGGGCGAAGATCTCGCCGCGCTGGATTTCCAGGTTGATGTTCTTCAGCGCCTGGAAACCTGTCGCGTACGTCTTCGACAGATTCTGGATAGAGATCACGGATGGCATGGCGGCGACGATAGCACAGGCGTGAGGAACTTGTCGGACACGA
Source organism: Pandoraea sp. NPDC090278 (assembly GCF_044772185.1). Taxonomy (NCBI): domain Bacteria; kingdom Pseudomonadati; phylum Pseudomonadota; class Betaproteobacteria; order Burkholderiales; family Burkholderiaceae; genus Pandoraea; species Pandoraea sp. NPDC090278. Next base: position 123,610 of record NZ_JBIVYJ010000003.1, read on the forward strand.
ACCGTCGAACAGCCGACGAACAAAAAATGCTCGCCGCCCAGCGGCGGGCGACGAGCATCGATACGTGTCTGTCTGCGTGCCAGGGGAGGCGGAAGATCAACCCTTCGGCATTTCCTTGGGCACGATTACCATCCAGTTCATGCCGAAACGGTCTTTGACCATGCCGAACGTCTTCGCGAAGAACGTCTCGCCGAGCGGCATGTTGACCGAACCGCCGTCAGCCAGCGCGTGGAACGCCTTTTCGGCGGCGCCGACTTCGGTGAAATCGACCGACAGCGAGAAGCCGTCGAACTTCGGCTTGCCGCTCACCATGCCGTCCGAGGCCATCACCATCGATTCTCCGATGAAGAACTCGCCGTGCATGATCTTGTTGTCGCTGCCCGGCGGCAGCATGCCTTCGGGGCACTTTTCCGGACTTTCGCCGTAACGCATCAGCATGCCGCGCCGTGCGCCCAGCGTCTTCTCGTAGAAATCAATGGCTTCTTCACAACGACCTTCGAAAAACAGATAGGAATGAACTTGCATGGAACGCTCCTCGATGTGTCGGTAATAAAGGGCGTGGGGACGCCCCGTTGGGGAAGTGTCATTGGGCGAACGTCTTCGGTACCTCATCAACCATAGTGCCTTCGCATTTAATGCGCGAATGTGACGAAGCCGATGCCGTCTGACGCACTGCAACTTGCCTTTGTGGACAGTGTACACAAACAATAGCAGACATAATGGACACTGTCCACAAGGGGTAGCAATGACAGAACAAGAAACAACGACCGGGCCGGCGCGCGCGACATACCGCCACGGCGACCTGCGCCGGGCGTTGCTGGAAGCGGGGATCGCGCTGGCGCGCGATGGCGGACCGGACGCGGTGATCCTACGTGAGGCGACGCGTCGCGCCGGGGTCGTTCCCAATGCCGCGTACCGGCATTTCGCCAATCGTCAGGATTTGCTCGATGCGGTGCGTGCGGCGGCACTGGCCGAACTGGCGACGGGGATCGAGCACGAGCAGGCGATGATCGACGCGACATCGATGCCTGACGGCGTGTCGCGCTCGCGCGCCGTGCTTCGTGCGGTGGGCATTGGCTATCTGCATTTCGCGCGGCGGCAGCCGGGATTGTTCCGCACGGCGTTTGCGCCGTCCGAGAACGTGCGCTCGGCGGGCGGGCCGGAGAAGGCGGGGGCGAGTGGTCTGAATCCGTTCGAGCTGTTGGGGGCGGCGCTCGACGGCATGCTGGAGGCGGGCATCATCGATGCAGCGCAGCGGCCCGGTGCGGAATATCTGGCCTGGGCGGCGGTGCATGGCCTCGCCGTGCTCGTCATCGATGGTCCGTTGCGAGACTTGCCCGACGATCAGGTCGACGCGCTCGGGCAGCGGCTCGTCGCAATGGTGGAGAAGGGGTTGTAAGCGCCCCTGAATGCGGCCGCGCTACAGACGTGGCGTCAGCAGCTCCGCAAGCCAGTTCATGAAGGCTTGCGCACGACGCGGCAGGTGACGCCGGTTCGCGTACAGCAGCGAGACGGCCAGCGGCTCCGCCTGAAATTCCGGCATCACCTCCTGCAACTTGCCCTCGGCGATGAGGCCGCGCACGCCGCCTTCGGGCGCTTGTATGAAGCCGAGTCCGGCGACGCAGGCGGCTTGATAGGCATCGGCGTTGTTCACCGTCAGCACGCCTTCCATGGGCCATTGCGCATAGCGCTCGCCGTCGAAATACTCCCAGCCTGCCGGACGCGTACCGAGTGTGGTCGTGTAATGGATCAGACGGTGCTGGCTCAGGTCGTCCAGCGTCGTCGGCACGCCGTGCCGTTCGAGATACGCAGGACTTGCCACATTGATCTGACGCATGTGACCCAGCGGCCGGGCGATGAGTGTTGAGTCTGCGACCGCGCCCACGCGCAGCACGCAATCGAACCCTTCGCGCACCAGATCGACGCGCCGGTCGGTGCTCGACAATTCCACGCGTAGCGCCGGATGCTGCGCGAGAAACGTGGGCAGCGCCGGGATGACGGTTGTGCGCGCGAGCGTCGCGGGCAGATCGACCCGCAGACGGCCGGTGAGCGCTTCGTCGCGCGCCACGAACATCGTCTCCCACTCCTCCACGTCGGCGAGCAGGTCCTTGCATCGTTCGAGGCACGCCTGACCGTCCTGCGTCAGTTGCACGCGTCGCGTGGTTCGATGCAACAGGCGTGTGCCCAGCTTCGTTTCGAGTTGCTTAATGGCGTTGGAGACGCTCGCGCGCGGCAGACCGAGACTGTCGGCGGCCTGCGTGAAACTGCCGGTTTCGGTAACGCGCACGAAGATGCGCATGGCGTCGAGCTGGTGCATGGGGGCGAGGGGCCAATCGTCTCGATGGACGATCGATTGTTATTTGAATTTGATCAGTGTAATCAAATTCGTCCGGTTTATTGGTGAAATTCGTTGCAATAGGATGTTGAACAGTTCAACGCGGTGTGGCCGGGCGGCCTCGCCGGTTCCCATTCAGCATTCAGGAGAATCACCATGACGCGCAAGATCGCTCTCATTACCGGTGGCAGCCGTGGTCTGGGCCGTGCATCGGCCATCGCCGCAGCACAACACGGCATTGACGTCATCCTCACCTATCGCAGCCAGCGCGCCGAGGCCGACACCGTGGTTGCCGAGATCGTCCAACTGGGCGCGAAGGCCGTGGCCTTGCCGCTCGACGTTTCGGAATCGTCGCAATTCGCGCCGTTCGCCGCGGAGGTCAAGCGTGTGCTGAACGAGGTCTGGAAGCGCGACACGTTCGACTTCCTCGTGAACAACGCCGGTACGGGCTTGCACAAGCCGGTGACCGAGACGACGGAAGACGAGTTCGACTTCCTCGTGCGGCTGCACCTGAAGGGCCCGTTCTTCCTCACGCAGACGTTGCTGCCGATGATGGCCGACGGCGGACGCATCCTCAACGTGTCGAGCGGTCTCGCTCGCTTCACGTTCCCGGGCGCATCGGCGTACGCCATGATGAAGGGCGGTATCGAGGTGTTCTCGCGCTATCTGGCGAAGGAGCTGGGTGCGCGCGGCATTCGTGCCAACACGCTTGCGCCTGGGGCGATTGCCACCGACTTCAACGGTGGCACCGTGCGCGACAATCAGGCCGTGCATCAGATGGTTGCGGGCACTACTGCGCTGGGACGTGTGGGCGAAGCCGACGACATCGGTGGCGTCGTGGCGGCGCTGCTCGGCGACGAAATGGGCTGGATCAACGGCCAGCGCGTCGAAGCGTCGGGCGGCATGATGCTCTGAGGGGCGCGACGTCCTTCAGCCTGAAGACGGACGGCTCAGTGAGCCGGGCGGCGTGAGCGCATCGAACCGGACCAGGCAACGGCACCGACGATGCACATGCCGCCAATCGCCATCTTGAGCGTGGGGGACGTACCGAACAGCACCCACGCGAAGGCAATCGCATAGACGGGTTCGAGCGCGATCACGACCGCCGCCTGACTCGCCTTGACGGTACGCAGCGCGTGAATGAATAGGGTGTAAGCCAGCGCGGTGCAAACGACGCCCAGACACGCGAGCCATCCCCATTGCGCGGCGGGAAGCGTCAGCGACTCGCGCCATGCGAACGGCCCGAGCACGATCAGAATCCCCAGACATTGCCACCAGCTCGCCTGCAACGGCGAGGCCTGCGCGCCCAGCACCCGGTTCGACAGGGCGATGACGGCGTAGATCGCGCCCGACAGCACACCCCACGCGAGGCCCACCGTCGCGCCAGCCTGCCAGTCGAACGCGGGCGTCACCAGTGCGAGGCCGATACAGACGAGCGCAATCACCCCGGCGTCCCCCAACGTGGGACGTTCACGGCGCAGTGGCCATTCCAGCAGAATCACGAACGCCGGGAAGCAGGCGAAGCCGAGTGTACCGACGGCGACGCCACCCGCTTTGATGGCGAGGAAGAAGGCCAGCCAGTGCACGGCCAGCAGCACCCCGGCGACGATGAGGCGCGCACCGGAGGCCGTCGACAGACCGCGCCACGGTGCACCGCCCGAAAGACGCGCTGCGCTGCGCATACCGGCCAGTCCAGCGAGAGTAATGACGGTGAGGGCGAGCCACGAGAACAGCCCGCGTCCGAAGACGATCATCGTGCTGCTCGCGGCGATGTGTTCGCCGAACAGGGCGGACGCGCCGAAGAGCATGGCCGCCACGTGCAGTGCGATCTGCTGGCTGGCGCCACCCTGCGGCGCGGCGCTCAGCGCGCCGGTCGGTGTGGACGAAGTCTCGGAAGTGGCCTCAGGCATCGCCCGAGGCGTCTGGCGGCTGGGGTACCGGCACGGCCGTGGTGTACATCACTTGCTTGAGCGCGAAGCTCGAACGAATGTTGCGGATACCCGGAATGCGGGAGATGCGGTCGGTGATCAGCGATTCGTAAGCGGCCATGTCGCTGACCATCACGCGCAGGAGATAGTCGGCGTCGCCGGACATCAGGTAACACTCCATGACGTTCGGCAGCGCGGTCACGGCGGCTTCGAAGGCATCCAGTCCGTCGCGATTCTGGTTTTCCAGCGTGACGTGGATGAAGACGTTGATGTGCAGCCCTAGGCGTGACGGGTCGAGCAGCGTCACACGCTGCCGGATATAACCCGCCGCTTCGAGCGCCTTGACGCGCGCCAGACACGGCGACGGCGACAGGTTCACGCGCGAGGCGAGTTCAACGTTGGTGAGGCGGGCGTCGGCTTGCAGCTCCCGCAGAATCTTCAAATCAATGGCGTCGAGTTCCATACCACTCTACGCACGTGCCCCGGATGGGGGCCGGCGTTCCGTTCAATTAGCCGCTCGGTAGGCGACAGTGCCGCGATATTAGCCTATTTGTCGTTCACACGATTGTTTGAAACTGAAAGACCTCGCCACAGCCCGTTGCTGCTCGATAGATTGCAGTCTTGTGCTTATCGCGCGAGGTCCTATGGATCGCAGTGTCCGTCGTGAGCGTGGTCGTGTGGGCGGCTTCCGAACGCGTGGTGCCGTATTCGCAATGGCTTGCATGGCGTGCATCGCGCCTGCTACGGCAAGCGAGGCCGGTTCGGGCGGGGATGCCAAGGCATTTGTGTTCTCCCGGATGCGTAACGTGGCATCTCCCTGCCGCCCCTCGCGAGTCGCGTGGTCACCCGATTCAAAGCAGTTTGCGTTGCTGGGGGACGGGACGAGCGGGATGAGCGGGATGAGCGGAATGAGCGGGAAGGGCGTCTGCCTGCACAACGTCGACGATCTAAGGCTGACACGTCAGATGCCTTTGCCGTACGGGACGTATCTCGGTGGTTTGGCATACGCACCGGACGGCAAGCGACTCATCGTCGGCGTGGTGGATGTGCATGTGTTTCGCCTCACCGATGGCGAAGCGTTGAGCACTTACGTCAACGAGCCGATCGTGAACGGTCACGCCGCCCCAGTCAAACAGATGGCCCTCAGTCCGGACGGCAAGGTGCTGGCGATCGACTATTTAGCGCTGGCAGGCGATCGCAAGAATCAGCTTCCCGAACGCCTGCGATTGATCGACGCGGCAACGGGCGCCACGCTTCGCGAGGTTGATCTCGGCGGCCGTCACGTCGCGACCGATATGGTGTTTTCGGCCGATAGCAAAAGCCTGCGTTTCGCTGGCAGCGAAACCCTGCTTGATCGTGACGGCAAGCGGCGGATCGGTTTCTTTTCGCAACGAACGATCGTGCAGGAAGTCGGCGTGGGTGTCGCGACGCAGAAAACCATCGCACGCGACATTCATACGATGTCGCCAACGGCGCTGGCCGTCAGCCGCGACGGGCGGTTCGCGTTCACCGGCACCAACACGGGCGCGATTCACGACACGCTGGACCAGGACACCGGAAAGTGGGTCCATACGGACAACTCGGACCCCATTCGCATGTTTTCTACGGACGACGGCCATTTGATGCAGACGTTTTCCCCGATTTCGGGAAAGGTCGTCTCCCTGATGATCAGCTCCGGTGGCGAGACGCTGGTGTCGTGCCAATTCGACGTGAAAACGTCGCAAACGATCACGGTCTGGGACGTTAGCACCCATACGGCACGCTACTCCCTCGCAACGCCGGGGAAAAGTCGCGGACCATCGGCATGCGCGCTCAGTCCCGATGAAAAGCATCTGATATACGCCGTTGGCGACGAGATTCGAATCGTCGATTTCCAATAGTTGTGTTGCCGGGCATGCGGTAAGGATCCGAAATGTTGTATTTCGGTGTTGTCGTTGCCGTCTGACGACAACATTTGTTGACGCTGGGCGGTGGTTTGTTAATATCCCGAACCTGTGAATGAGAACGTTAACGATTCTCATTAAGAAAATATTGTTTAGTCACACGGGATTTCAAGCATGTCTTCCGCTCCGGCTCACCGGGTCAGCCGCGCTTTGCGCGCGAATGGCCGTCTCGCTGCACGTCACCTTTCTCTGGCTCCCCGTAACACCGTCGCACCGCTCGCGCTCGCCGCATTGCTGACGTTTGCCGCGTCGTCGGCACTCGCGCAATCGGCCACCGACGCGACCGACACCACGAATACCGGGACCGCGCCCGCCACGCTCAAGGCGACGACGGTGACCGACTCGACGCTGCGCGAAACGCCGCAGAACCTGAAGCAGCCGGTGCAGGCCGGTGCGCTCGGCTCGCGCAGCCAGCTCGACACACCGTTCTCCACGACGGTCGTGAGTCAGGAGCAACTTGAGAAACGTCAGGCGACCAAGCTCGGCGACGTGTTCGTCACGGACGCCTCGGTGACCGACGGCAGTAACGCCTTCGACGCGTGGGCTGGTTACATCTACGTGCGCGGCATGCCCATCGACTGGCAATCGGGCTTCAAGCTCGACGGCATGCCGGTCATGACCTACGGCGTGACCATGCCGTACGAACAGTTCGACCGCGTGGAATTGCTCAAGGGCCTGTCCGGCTTCATGTACGGGTTCGTTGCGCCGGGCGGCGTGGTGAACTACGTCACGAAGAAGCCGACGGACGAGCGCATCGCCAGCATTGACGTCGGTTTCCAATCGGAAGGCATCTGGCGCGAGCACGTTGACCTCGGCGGCCGTGCTGGTCCGAACGACATGTTCGGCGCGCGTCTGAATTACACGCACGAAGAAGGCCGCACGTACACCGACGGCAATCTGAACCGCGACACGGTGTCGGTCGCCCTCGACGCACGCATCACGCCCGACCTCACGTGGAACTTCGGCGCGATGTATCAGGACCGTCGCGCGACGGGCACGTCGCCGTCGATTTCCACCGCAAATTTCACCGGTAACCAGTTGCCTGGTCCGATCAACGTTTCGAATGCGAACTTGCAAACGCAGGCAACGCATTTGAACACCATCACGCAGTTCTATACGACGGGTTTGCAATATCAGGTCAACCCGGACTGGAAGGTGTCCGCGAACTTCGCGTACAACAAGTCCACGCGCGATCGAAATGAAGCAACGATGTACCTGCTAAATGGTGCGGGCGATTATCGTGGGCTGAACGATCTTGGCGACGAAATCAACACGTTCCACGCGTGGCAGGTAACGGCAGAAGGCAAAGTTCGCACGGGGCCGCTGACGCATCAACTGACGTTCGGCTATGCGTCGCAATATCAGACGAACGATTACGACTACGTCTACAGCCCCGTGACCGCCAACCCGTACGTGCCGTTCTCGACGTATTCGGGCAATCTGTATCAAGGTAATTCGTATCAGTTCTACGGCAACGGCACGCCGCTTCAGGCGCAACGCTCCAGCGCCATCGAGCAGAAGTCCGTCTTCGCGTCGGATACCGTGCAGATCACGGACCGCTTCTCGGTGCTGGCCGGTGGCCGCTTCACAAACTACGACCAGACGAATGCGCAGGGCGCGTCGACGTACTCGACCAACGGCGTCTTCACGCCGACCCTCGCCGCGATGTACAAGCTCACGCAGAACACCACGGCTTACGCCAGCTACGTGGAAGCGCTCGAAGCAGGTGAAGTGGTCGGTTCGACCTACGCCAACGCAGGCGCGGTGCTCAACCCGTTCAAGAGCCGTCAGTACGAAGTCGGCGTGAAGACGGAGCAGGCGACGTGGAGCACCACGGCTGCGCTGTTCCGCATCGAACGTGGCGCCGTGTACACGAACAGCGCGAACGCCCGCGTGGCCGACGGTCAGTCGATCTATCAGGGGATCGAACTCGCGGGCTCCGTGAAGCTCGGCCCGCAATGGACGCTGGGTGCCAGCGCCATGGCCCTCGACGCCTGGTACGCACGCACGGCCGGTGGCTTCGACGGCAACCGTGTCGGCGGCGCACCGCGCTTCGTGCTCTCGGGCAACGTCGAATACAAGGTGCCGTACGTGCCGGGCCTGTCGGTCGGCGGCGATATCCGCTACAACGGTCGCACGACGCTCAACCCGCAGAACTCGCTGACCGTCTCCGGCTACACGCTGATCAACATCGGTGCGACGTACCGTACGCGCGTTGCCGGTAAGGACGTGACGTTGCGCGCGGCCGTGAGCAACCTCACCAACCGCAAGTACTGGGAATATCAGTACGACAGCTACATCAAGGCCGCCGACCCGCGCATGGTCAGCCTGAACGCCAAGATCGATTTCTGATCGACGCTCAGTGTCTTGATGCGACGAAAAACAGCGGCCTGCGGGCCGCTGTTTTCATTGGACGGACGATGATCGTCAGCGGGAGGCTATCGCCATCATCGAAACAATCAATCGACGTCACCGAAGAAAGCGCTTGACTGTCTACCTACCAGTAGATAAAGTTCGTCACATGAACCGCACAACGACATCGCCCGCTGCACCAACCGTCCGGGAACAACTGCTCGATCATGCGCAGACGTTTCTGATGACGCGAGGCTACAACGGCTTTAGCTATCGCGATCTGGCGGAGCGTGTCGGGGTGAAGACGTCGAGCATTCACTACTACTTCCCGGCCAAGGAAGATCTGGTGCTCGAAGCGATCAAGGCGTACGACGGTTTCATCGGCGAAGGGCTGGCATCAATCGACGAGACGCTGCCCGCGCCGGAAAAGCTGGCGTTGTATGCGAAGGGCTTTGGACGAATTATCGAAGACGGCCACCGGATCTGCCTGTGCGGCATGCTGGCGGCGGACATCGAAACGCTGCCGGAAACGGTGCGCGAAGCGGTGCAGCGGTTCTTCGCGTTTCACGAAGCATGGCTGGCGCGGGTGCTGACGCAAGGCACGCAAGCGGGCTCGCTGACGCTGACGTCCTCGCCGGAAGCGACGGCTCGCGCGCTGTTCGCCGGGTTTCAGGGCAGTGTGATGGCGTCGCGGTTGTTCCGGGCGCCGTCGAGGCTGGAGGATGTGGTCGCGTCGGTGTGTGGCGTGGCCTGAATGTCTGAGGAAAGACGCCGCCGACCATCGCGGCAGAGCAGGACCAACACGGGAGACATCTCCCGTTTATTTGGGTTTGATTATCTATCTAGTAATAGATAGATATTGTGAGATGCGAGAAACGGGACGAGCGAAGCGGTGAGGTTGCTGCGACGTTCACAGAAGCTGTCCCGTGAGTGCATTAAGATGACCGCTTGGCTGCAAGGCACCGCGTTGTGCTGTGTCGGGTCAGGAAGGTCGAAGTTTGGAAGTGAAATTTTTCTACTTACCAGGAGTTCGTCATGTCGATCGAAAAAGTGCTGTACACCGCCCACGCCACTGCCACCGGAGGCCGTGATGGCCGCGCCACGTCGTCGGACGGCGTGCTCGACGTCAAGCTGGTCGTGCCCAAGGAAATGGGTGGCCCCGGCGTTGGCGGCACGAACCCGGAGCAACTGTTCGCCGCAGGTTACTCGGCCTGCTTCCTGGGCGCGCTGAAGTTCGTCGCTGGCAAGGAAAAGGTGACGCTGCCTGCCGAGACGAAGATCGACGGTAGCGTCGGTATCGGTCAGATCCCGACCGGCTTCGGCATTCAGGCCGAGCTGAAGATCAGCGTGCCGGGTGTCGACCGCGCCGTGGTCGAAGGCCTCGTGCAAAAGGCGCACATTGTGTGCCCGTACTCGAATGCAACGCGTGGCAACATCGACGTGACGCTGACGATCGTTTAATCGTCCCCGTCCTCGTACGTCGCATGTGAAAAGAGCAGCCCTCGGGCTGCTCTTTCGCTTTCTGCGTTCGACGTCGCGCTACTTCGTCTTCACTTCGACCTTGATGCCGTCCGGCAACACGGTGATCGCCCCCGGCTCGACGTCGCGTCCGCCGTACTTCAACTGCTCCGGCTTGAACGTGTAGATCGGGTACTGATTGAGGACCTGCTGGGCAACATTGCCGCCGATGGCCGTGAGTTGCTGACCGTAGGCGGATGGCATGCCGTTCACGTCGACACGCTCGACGCTCGGGTTGTCGAGCAGCACCGCGCGTCTGACCGGGTCGTACTTCAGCGCGCTGGAGATCGCGAGTACGCCTTTGAGCGGCTGACCTTGCAGCAGCACATTCTGCACCTGCGCATCGACTTGCGTGTTGATGCGGTTGGCCTGCGGGTTGAAGCCGATCTGCGGATGCGTCAGCTCGACGGAGAGCAACTGGCCATAGTTCAGCGTCGTGGGAAAACGCTTATCGACGGCGGCCTCGATGTCCTTGCGCGTCATCGTGTACTCGCCCGTCCAGATGTTGTAGGCGGCGTTCGCCGGACGCATGAGCGACCCGAGCGCCAGACCGAGCAACCCACCGACGGCGAGGTGCAGGGTGTCGCGGCGCGAAAAGATCGATGTGTCGTCGAGGCGCAGCGTGTGTGCGATGGACTGGGTGCGGCGTGAGCGTTGCGAAGTCATGTCACGGGGCCCGGCAAGCGGGCGTGCTTGAATCGTCGATGGTCGTGTGACCCGCAGGGCGTGGAATCGTTCTGAATGCCGCGTTGATCTGTGCAATCGACGTCGGAAACAAGATTCCACAATTTCCGTTGCGGGGCAGCCACAAACGCTGCCGCAACGGGGGCAAGTCTCAATAGTGCGGCGGAATTTCGTGACGCGGATTGCCGTCGCCGCCGCCACTCTGACCCTGCGATTGCATCTGCTGATAAAGCGCCTTGAGCTGCTTTTGTAGCAGGTCGATTTGCTGCTCCTGACGCGTCACGATCTCGTTGAGCGTCTCCAGCAGATCTTCCTGAAACGCTGCCTTGACTTCGAGTTCGACGACGCGGGCTTCCAACGATTCCATGAGCTTCTCCGGTGAACGCGGCATTGTAGGCCATTGAACGATTCACACGTCCGCGCTGCATGGCGAGACGTGTGTGGCGAGACGTTTCACGAACGTGCCGGGCATAATCGCAACATGAAAACCTTTCTGCTTTATGTCGTCACGGCGGTGGCGGAAATCGTCGGTTGCTACTTGCCCTGGTTGTGGCTCAAACAGGATCGCAGCGCGTGGCTGCTGGTGCCGGGCGCTGCGGCGCTTGCGCTGTTCGCGTGGTTGCTCACACTGCATCCGTCGGCGGCCGGGCGCGTCTACGCCGCGTATGGCGGCGTGTACATCAGTGTCGCCATTGTGTGGTTGTGGCTTGTCGACGGCGTGCGTCCGACATCGTGGGACGTCGCGGGTGTCGTGGTGGCGCTCGCGGGCATGAGCCTGATTGCGTTTCAGCCGCGCTGAAATCGCGCCAGCAGCGATAGCAAAGACCGCCGTTCAGGCCGTCTTCACCCGATAGGTGCAGCGTTGGCCGCCCGCGAGGATATGCGTCTCGCGCGACACGGTGCCGCGCTCACCGATCAACTCCTGGAACAGTTCCAGTTCCGTGCGACAAAAACCCTGACACGTCTTGGCTGCCGCGCAGATCGGGCAGTGATCTTCGATCAGCAGCCAGTCGTCGCCATCGCGTTCCACGCGCGCCATGTAGCCTTCCGCCGAACGAATCTCCGCAAGCTTCTCCATGCGCGCCGGTAGTCCCGGGAGCGGGTCGATGGCCTTTTTGTAGCCCGTGCGCGTCTCGGCAGCGCGTTGCGTGATCAGTCGGTCGAGCCCGTCCTCGCCGAACAACTGACGGATCGAGCCGATCAGTTGAATCGTGAGTGTGGAGTGGGCGTCCGGAAAGCGACTGTGACCGGCTTCGGTGAGCGTCCACGCCTGACGCGGACGTCCCGCGCCGCGCGAGGGCATCGTCTCGCCAGCGAGCAGACCGTCCGCCACCAGCTTCTGCACCTGCTGACGTGCCGCTTCCGCCGTGATCCCCAATCCCGAGGCGACTTCCGCCGTCGACGCCGGGCCTTGCGTCTTCAACCAATGCAAAACGCGCTCGTGCCCGGCAACCGGGACCACGAGCGGTGCTGCCCTATTATCCAAGTGGTTATTTGGGTAATTCATCGTGAGGCATGTAATATCCAAGAACTTTCTTGCATATTAGTCGCCCCAGAGGTGACTGTCCATCCATGACAACGAGCACGACGAATTCCACGGCGCCGGGCTGGCGCGATTTGTTGAGCGGTAACAACGGCTGGCGGTCGCTGGCGCTGGCGGGCGGGGTCGCGTTGCATGCGACCAACGTGTATGTGGCGACGACGGTGTTGCCATCCATCGTGAAAGAGATCGGCGGACTGGATCTGTATTCCTGGAACACGACGCTGTTCGTCGTGGCGTCGATTCTCGGCTCGGTCTTCGCGGCCCAGATGCTCTCGACGCTCGGGCCGCGCGTCGCTTATATCGCAGCGCTCGTCGGCTTCAGTGCGGGCACGATCGTGTGCGCAGCCGCGCCGAGCATGCCGTGGATGCTGGCCGGGCGCACGTTGCAAGGCTTCGGCGGCGGCATTCTGCTGGCGTTGAGCTACGCATTGATTCGTATCGTCTTCGCGCCGCCGTTGTGGTCGCGGGCGATGGGGCTGGTCTCGGGGATGTGGGGCGTTGCAACGCTTTGCGGCCCGGCCGTCGGCGGCGTCTTTGCGCAGTTCGGTCACTGGCGCTGGGCGTTCTGGTCGTTGCTGCCCATCGTGGTGGGACTGGGCCTCATCATCCGCGCACAGGTGCCGGGCGGACGCGCCGTGAAGGCCGCAGACGGGACTTCGCAAAGCCATGACGACGCACACGCCGTGCCTTGGTTCAAGGTCGTGCTGTTGTGCGCATCGGCCGTGGCGATCTCGCTCGGCGCGGTGGTGGGTTCGCACGTCGTGGCCGCAGGGTGGATGGTGCTCGGCCTCGCCCTCGCGTGGTGGCTGGCACAGCGAGAGCGCAGCGCGCGCCATGCGTTGCCGCGACTGATGCCCACGGGCGCGTACTCGTTGCGTACGCGTCTGGGCGGACTCTACGCCACCATGAGCCTGCTCGGTCTGGCCATGACGAGCGAGATCTACATCCCTTATTTCCTTCAGACGATTCATGGACAGACGCCGTTCGCTGCGGGCTATCTTGCCGCGCTCATGGCGGCGGGCTGGTCGGTCGGCTCGATGACGAGCGCCAGCCGTCAGGGCGACGCCGCTGAGCGTCGCGTTCGCCTCGGGCCGGTGATCGTCGCTGTGGGGATGTTTGCGCTCGCGTGGTTGCTGCCGCAGTCATCGCTCTTCGACAGCGCCGCAGGAATTACGACGCTTTGCATCGCGCTGTTCGGCGTGGGGATCGGTGTCGGCATCGGCTGGCCGCATTTGCTCACGCGGGTGATGACGGCGGCGCGTCCGGGTGAAGCGGGGCTGGCGTCCGCGTCGATCACCACGGTGCAGTTGTATTCGATGGCGCTCGGCTCGGCGCTCGCGGGGCTCGTCGCGAACTCGGCCGGTCTGGCCGACGGCGGGCTGCCCGAAATCCAGCGCGCCTCGATCTGGTTGTTCGCGGTATTCGCCCTCGCACCGGCGGGCGCGGCCGTCATCATCTGGCGCGGCAGGACAGCCGCAAGCATTAGCGGACAGAACGAACAGAATGAACGAGAGGGTCAGGAGGCATCATGATCGATCGAATCACAGCCATGCGCACCTTCGTACGTGTGGCCGAAGTCGGTAGCTTCACGAAGGCGGCGGCGTCGCTCGATATTCCGCGCGCGACCGCGACGACACAGGTGCAGCATCTCGAGCGCTGGTTCGGCGTGGCGCTCTTCACGCGCTCCACCCGGCGTGTGGCGCTCACGATGGAAGGCGCGGCGTACTACGAGCGATGCTCGTCGATTCTCGCTGACGTCGAAGAAGTCGAGTCGGGGCTGTTCGGTGCGCAGGCGCAGTTGCGCGGACGCCTCGCCGTCGTGCTACCGCCGGTCATCGCCCGCGAGGTGGTCATGCCGTCGCTCGCTGAGTTTCAGGCGCGTTATCCGGGGCTGGAGATTGCGCTCGACGCGACGCCTGCACACGGGGACTGGCGTGGCGACGGGGTGGATTGCGGCGTCGTACTCGGGGAGTTGCCGGACTCGCGGCTGGTCGCGCGACATCTGGGCGACCTGCCGCGCGTGACGTGCGCAAGCCGTCGCTATCTCGACCTGCACGGCACGCCGGAGGATCTCGACGGACTGGCCACGCACACGTCGGTCAAATGGCTGTCCGCACCGGCGGAGTCGTTGGCATCGTCGGCTGTTCCGTCGCCGGGATCGTCAGGTGACGGGGGGCAGGGCTTCATGTTGCCAACGCGCTGTGGCGATCTCACGCTGACGGTGGGTGGCAAGGCGACGTGCGTGCGCACGCGCGGTCAGTTGCACGTGGGTGATGAAGCGGCGTATCTCGCGGCAGGGCTGGAAGGACTGGGACTGATTCAGCCGACGCTGCTGGCGGCCGCGCCGTATCTGGCGTCGGGGCGTCTGGTGCCGGTGCTGCCGAAGTGTCCGCCGCCGCCGTTGCGGCTGTCGGCGGCGTATCCGGCGCAAAAGCGCGTGTCGCCGCGCGTGCGAGCGTTCGTCGACTGGCTGGCGTTGATCTGCGAGCCGTTAGGTCACGCGCAGACGGCTGCCAGCGACGTGACGGGCGATGCCGGAACGGCGGCTGCGAAAGTCAGCTCGAAGGTCGACGCGAAAGGTTACGCGCCTCTGCCGGTCTTGCCGGAGGGCGTCCCGTCCAGCACGCGACGCTCGTTGACGCTGCCCGCATAGTGGTTGCGCTTCTCTTCATACATCAGTAGATCGGCGCGCTGGATCGTGGCTTCGAGCCGTTCGCCAGCTTGGCACGTCGCCATCCCCATCGAGAACGACAGCGGCGTGCCGGGGTAGAACGAGTTGTTCAGTTCCACGAGCTGACGAATGCTCTCGATCATGGCGGCACCGCCTGTCTCGTCGGTCGACGGCAGCAGCAGCGCGAATTCGTCGCCACCGATGCGGGCCGCGATCTGAGGCGCTGCGACCGCCTTACCCAGCACTTCGCCCGCCCGACGCAGCAGCGCGTCGCCAGCGGCGTGGCCCAGTTGATCGTTCACGGCCTTCAGGCCGTTCAGATCGGCGACCACCACTGTTACCGGATACGGGCCCTTGCGTTCGAGCCGGTTGAGTTCGTCCACATAGAACGACCGGTTGCGCAGCTTAGTGAGCACGTCGTGCTTGCCGAGAAACTCCAGATACGACTCGGCCTTCTTGCGCGCGGTGATGTCGGTGAGCGCAACGAGCACGAGATCCCAGCGCGATTCATGCCCGGGCAGCACGGCGAATTGCAGATGGACGTTGATCTCGTTGCCGTCGAGCGCGTAATTCACGACTTCGCGTTGCTGAAAGAGCTTGTTCTCCCACAGGTCGATCAGCTGCTCGCGGAAGTTGTGACGCATGTCGTCGCGGAACACGTCGGGCAGACGGCCGAGCAGGGTGGCCTTATCGGGCGCGACGAACATCGCCAGCGTATGGCGGTTCACGTCGAGCACATCGATTTCCTGCATGCAGCGCTCGACGAACTCCGGGTGCACGTCGGTGAACGTGCGGAAGTCGGTGATGCCGCGTGCGCGTGCATCGTCGAGCAGTAGCTTGATCGCGCTGAAATCTTCGACCCACAGCGAGACCGGCGAATACTCGAACAGTCCCCGGGCGTATTGCTCGCCCATGGTGACGCGCTCGCGGGCGTGTTCCAGTTCGGTCACGTTCTCCAGCGAGATCAGCACGCGGTCGAGCGTGGCTTCATGACCGGGCAGGACGGAGCCGTTCAGCAATACATCCAGACGGCCGCCGTCGAGTGTGTAGTTGACGGTCTTGCTCGTGAAATGGGTGTGACCGTCCCACAGTTGGCAAAGCTCTTCGATGTGCGTCTTGAGCATGTCGTCGCGGAACACGCGCGACAAGTTGGCGACGAGTTCATCGAGCGTGGGCGCGTTGAACATCGCCAGGGTCCGACGATTGACCTTGATGACGCGGATACGTTGGGAACACTGCGAGACGTGCGCCGGATCGGCTTTGAAGTGTGTGCGCAGATCGACCACGCCCTGCGCACGCCATTCGTCGAACAATCGCTTCACGCCGCTGAAGTCTTCGAGCCACAGGGAGACGGGCGCGAGGTCGAACATCAGGGCGTCGTCGGTGGCGCTGGCCGCCGCGCTGGTCACAGATGTCCCGGCGGTGGCGGATGTCGCGTCAGGCGAGTTAGCTGAGGGTAAGGCGGGCATGGCGTCCGGCATGTGTCACCTGGTCTGTTATCTCTGTTTTAGCCCGCCATTCTACGTTCAAACGATTTGCAAGCTGTCCTGACTTCGTGCGATTTCGCGTTGCGTCGAATTACAGCAGCGGCGCACCGGTATCGCGTTTGACTTCGCGCAGGGAAAGCATCGACTCGATGGACGACACGCCGGGCAGGGCGCGCAACACATCGCGCGTGAAACTGCCGTAATCGTCGAGGTCGGTGGCGACCACGCCAAGCAAATAGTCGGCGCTGCCGGAGATATTGTGGCACGACACGATTCGGTCGATGGCCTGCACTTCACGCTCGAACTGTTCGGACAGGGCGCGATCGTGCACCGCGAAGCGCACGTGGACGAAAGCGGTCACGCCGAGGCCCAGTGCGCGGTGCGAGAGTTCTGCGCGGTAGCCGGTGATGTAGCCATCGGCCTCGAGACGCTTCAGGCGTCGTGCACACGGCGTTTCGGAAAGCGACACACGCTCTGCAAGGCGGGCGTTGGAGATGCGGCCATCGCGTTGGACGATGGCGAGAATTGCCCGATCGATCGCGTCGAGTTCGTTCATTGTGGGTATCCCGCTACAAAATCTGCTGCAAAGATGGCATTCCACCACGATCTACGAGGAGGGGAAAGTGTTTCCCTCGTCCGTTTGGATTAAGCCGATCGGCAAGGGGATAAAGGTGAAGTAGGTGATTTTTGTTAATTTCAAATGAGAGGTGGGGTAATGCACCAATAGATGAAATATAGGTGGGTGGAAAACGCCATGTATCTCTCATGAAATGGAGAGATCATGAAGCTCATTTTCGTCCGCTTTCATTCATTGGGGAAAAACATGGTTTCGCCGCAGTTGCTCACCGTCTTCATTGGCGCGCTGGTTGTCGTCTACGCGCTGCCCGGTCCCGATATGGCGGTGGTGATGCAAACGAGCATGACGCGAGGCACGCGACACGGGCTGGCCACGGCCGCCGGTCTGGCGCTGGCGCGTGCCGCGCATGTGACGCTCTCGGCCTGCGGCGTGGCGGCGCTGCTGCGCGCAGCGCCCTGGCTGTTCGAGACGGTGCGCATTGTTGGCGCAATCTACCTGGCATGGGTGGCGATCCAGATCTGGCGCTCGCCCGCGTTCGGGGTACAGGCGGTGGCGGCCGCAGACGATGCCGCACCGCCCCTCTCGCACGCGTTTCGCCGTGGCGTGTTGTCCAGCGTGCTCAACCCGAAGGCGCTGCTGTTCTGTTCGGTGCTCCTGCCGCAGTTCGTTCGCCCTGAAGCGGGCCCTGTGTGGACGCAAGTGCTCGAACTCGGCGTGCTGCTGCTGATCGTTGGGGCGATGTTCGACGTCGCGCTCTCGTTCGGCGCGGCACGCATCGCGAACTGGCTGCGCACTCGGCCGCTTGCACAAAAAGTACAACGCTGGTCGTTCGGCGCGGCGCTCATGGCATTCGCCGTACGGCTGTCGCTCGACTGAAAAGCCGGGCACAATACATCTCACCTACATCACCTTCCAGTGGTTGCACCAAACGAGTGCATTTCGCTGCGACACGGCAAATTGGGGTGCGACACAACGTCGCACCCATTGAATTCGCAGAACCTTCCCGCATTGCTGCATTGCACAGCGTTTACCGTCAAAAAGGTGTCGATCTGCTCGGAAATCGTCGCGCGCGTACGCGTGGAGGCCGCGCGACACATTGTCGCGCAGGTGGGTGTGCGATGTCCGGCCTAATTAAACTTCGGCATAATGCCGCACCGTGATGGAAGTAAAAGACAAGAAGTCGGACAGTGACTTGAGGTCTGCGGGCGGCAATCCGCCCCGGTTCACGTCTTTTCGATGACACAGTCGTCGTAGTTCGACCGGTGCAATACCGGCGAGACGACTGCTCCCGTCCCACCTAACCCTTGCCAACCTCCTGCGACCCTGCATCAGGCCGGTAAGCCCGTGTTGCGCCGTTCGCTGGCCAACTCAACCCTGTCGTGTGACATGAAGAAACACAGAAACCCGCGATTGTTTAGGCTGCTCGCCTTGTGCTCGCCGCTGCTTTTGGCAGGCTGCGACATGACGCTGCTCGACCCTAAGGGGCAGATCGGAATTGAGAACAAGAACCTGATCCTCACGGCCACCTGGCTGATGTTGATCGTGGTCATTCCGGTCATTCTGATGACGCTGTGGTTCGCGTGGAAGTACCGCGCAACCAACAAGACGGCACGCTATGAGCCGAATTGGTCGCACTCGACGGCCATTGAGGTCGTGGTCTGGCTCGTGCCGATCATCATCATTGCGATCCTCGCGCGCATCACCTGGGTCTCCACCCACGAACTCGATCCGTACAAGCCGCTGGAAAGCGACGTGAAGCCGATTACGGTCGAAGTGGTGGCGTTGAACTACAAGTGGCTGTTCATCTACCCGGAACAGGGCATTGCGTCGATCAACGAACTGGCCGTTCCTGTCGATGTCCCGGTGAATTTCAAGATCACCTCGGAATCGATCATGAACTCGTTCTTCATTCCGCAATTGGGTAGCCAGGTCTACTCGATGGCCGGGATGGAAACGAAGCTGCACCTGATCGCCAACCACGTCGGCACGTACGACGGGATTTCGGCGAACTACAGCGGCGGTGGCTTCTCGGGCATGCGCTTCAAGACGTTGGCGATGACGGACGGCGACTTCCAGCAATGGGTCACGAAGGTGCGCGAGTCGAAGAAGGTACTCGACAAGGACGCCTATGCCTCGCTGGTGCCGATGAGCGAAAACACGCCGGTCACGTACTACAGCTCGGTCGACGCGAAGATGTTCCAGTCGATCGTGCACGCCCCGATGGCATCGGGCATGGCTCAGCAGCATGAAGGCCATGAAAACCACGGTGCCATGGAAATGAAGGGCATGGACATGAAGATGGAAATGAAGGGCGCGGGCACCGACGCCGCAACGGCTCCGGCCGCTGCAGCCAACGTGCAAGGCCAGTCGATGACCATGGCCATGGACGCCGGCGCGCACGCGATGCACGCTGCCGGTCCGGCTGCGCACGCGCATAAGGAGTAATCAACAATGTCAGCACTGTTTGGCAAACTGACTCTCGAAGCCATCCCGTACCACGAGCCGATCATCGTCGGCGCGGTCGGCATGATGGTGCTGGGCGGGCTGGGCATTTTTGCCCTGCTCACCTATTTCGGTAAGTGGAAGTATCTGTGGAACGAGTGGGTCACGTCCGTCGATCACAAGAAGATCGGCGTGATGTACGTGCTCGTCGCGCTCGTCATGCTGCTGCGCGGCTTTGCCGACGCCATGATGATGCGCACCCAGTTGGCGCTCGCGCATAACTCGCCGGGCATTCTCCCGCCGGATCACTACGACCAGATCTTCACGGCTCACGGCGTGATCATGATCTTCTTCGTGGCGATGCCTTTCATGACGGGTCTCGTGAACCTCGTGGTGCCGCTGCAAATCGGCGCGCGCGACGTGGCGTTCCCGTTCCTGAACACGCTGTCGTTCTGGCTGTTCGCCGCTGGCGCTGTGCTGGTGAACCTGTCGCTGGGCGTGGGTGAATTCGCACGTACGGGCTGGCTGGCTTACCCGCCGCTTTCGGGCATTCAGTACAGCCCGGGCGTGGGGGTGGATTACTACATCTGGGCCTTGCAGATTTCAGGTCTGGGGACGTTGCTCACGGGTGTGAACTTCGTCGTCACGATTCTGAAGATGCGCGCACCGGGCATGAACCTGATGAAGATGCCGATCTTCACGTGGACGTCCCTGTGCACGATGGTGCTGGTGTGCGCTGCGTTCCCGGTTCTGACCGTGACGCTGGGCCTGCTCTCGCTGGATCGCTATCTCGACTTCCATTTCTTCACGAATGAGTTGGGCGGCAATCCGATGATGTACATCAACCTGATCTGGATCTGGGGTCACCCTGAGGTGTACATCCTGATCTTGCCGGCGTTCGGTATCTTCTCGGAAATCATCTCGACGTTCTCGGGCAAGAAGCTGTTCGGCTACAAGTCGATGGTGTACGCCACGGCCGCGATCATGGTGCTGTCGTTCCTCGTGTGGGCGCACCACTTCTTCACGATGGGTTCGGGCGCAAGCGTGAACGCGTTCTTCGGTATCGCGACGATGATCATCTCGATCCCGACCGGCGTGAAGATCTTCAACTGGCTGTTCACGATGTACCGTGGTCGCGTGCAAATGACGACGCCGGTGCTGTGGACGCTGGGCTTCATCGTCACGTTCGTGATCGGTGGTATGACGGGCGTGCTGCTGGCTGTGCCGGGCGCTGACTTCGTGCTGCACAACTCGCTGTTCCTGATTGCTCACTTCCACAACGTGATCATCGGTGGCGTGTTGTTCGGTTACATCGCCGGTATGAACTACTGGTTCCCGAAGGCCTTTGGCTTCAAGCTCGACGAGCGTCTGGGCAAGGCAAGCTTCTGGTGCTGGCTGATCGGCTTCTACCTCGCATTCATGCCGCTGTACGTGCTCGGCCTGATGGGCATGACCCGTCGTCTGAACCACTACGACAACCCGGCATGGCAGCCGTGGCTGATCGCTGCGCTGATCGGTGCACTGTTCATCGCCGCCGGTATTGGCTTCCAGGTGCTGCAACTGGTCGTGTCGATCAAGAACCGCAAGGCGCTGGCCGACACCACGGGTGACCCCTGGAACGGCCGTACGCTGGAGTGGATGACGTCGTCGCCGCCGCAGTTCTACAACTTTGCCGAAGAGCCGCGCGTGCATGACATCGACGAGCTGGCTTATCGCAAGGAACACGGCATCAAGAGCGATCTGAAGACGAGCTACGCCCCGATTCACATGCCGAAGAACACCGGCGCCGGTTTCATCATCAGTGCGTTCTCGCTGGTGTTCGGTTTCGCCGCAATCTGGCACATCTGGTGGCTCGCCATCGTTGGCTTCGTGGGCATGATCGTGACGTTCATCTGCCGCAGCAACAACGATTCGATCGACTACTACGTGCAGTCGCCGGAAGTGGTGGCCATTGAATCGGCTCACCATCAGGCACTGGCCGCAGCAGCAAAGGCTTAATCATGACGAGCGAAGTTCTCAAACACACGGGCGCGCATGCCGATGCGCATGCGCACGACCACGCGCACCACGACACCGGCGGCAACACGATCTTCGGTTTCTGGGTGTACCTGATGACCGACTTGGTGCTGTTCGCCAGCCTGTTCGCCACCTTCGCGGTGCTGCGTGACTCGACGGCGGGCGGCCCCACGGGTAAGGAACTGTTCGACCTGAAGTTCGTGCTGGTCGAAACGTTCATCCTGCTGTTCTCGTCGATCACGTATGGCTTCGCCATGATCGGCCTGCACAACGGCAAGAAGGGCGCCACGATGGGCTGGCTGGCCATCACGTGGCTGCTGGGCGCTGGCTTTATCGCGATGGAACTCTATGAATTCCATCACCTGATCCTCGAAGGCGCAGGTCCGAACCGTAGCGGCTTCCTGTCGTCGTTCTTCGCACTGGTGGCGACGCACGGTCTGCACGTGGCCTCGGGCCTGCTGTGGATGGCCGTGCTGATGTTCCAGATCGCCAAGAAGGGCCTGACGTCGACCAACGCGACGCGTCTGCAGTGCCTCTCGCTGTTCTGGCACTTCTTGGACGTGGTCTGGATCGGCGTGTTCACGGTCGTGTACCTGATGGGAGCGATGTAATGAGCAATAGCAATTCGGTGCAATCGCACGGCCATGAAGCTGGCCACAACGCAGCCGGTGGTAGCCACGGTAGCGTGAAGTCGTACCTGATCGGCTTCGTGCTCGCCGTGATCCTGACGGTCATCCCGTTCAAGCTGGTGATGGACGGCACGATGCCCCCCTCGACGGTGCTCCCGCTGATTCTTGGCGCCGCACTGATCCAGATCATCGTCCACCTGATCTACTTCCTGCACATGGACCGCTCGTCGGAACAACGCTGGAATGTGATGGCGTTCCTGTTCACCGTGCTGATCGTCGCCATCGTGCTCGTCGGCTCGCTGTGGATCATGCACAACGCCAACTCGCTGATGATGCCGGGGATGTAAGTCTTCCGGACTTGCCAGTCGTTTAGGCAAGAGAAAAGGCGGCTTCGGGAAACCGGGCCGCCTTTTTTGTTGTTTTGGGTTCGTAGTGCGCAAAAAGGGCAATTCGACTAATCGAATCGCCCTTTTTGCTCACACGCTATCTGTTCGTCGACACCGGCCGCCGTTCTATCCCTCCAGCCCTTGACTCACCCCCATACCCGCGGCGATTGTCGGTACCCTGACTGCGCTCCACCTGAAAGTCGCTCCGTCAGGGCACCGACAATCACCGCTCACTTATCCTGTGCCGTCACCGCTATCGATTAACCATGCGGCGGCTTGTCGTCAGGCGGCGTATCCGATGTCGGGGCCGCCAGTATTACCCCCGGTCGTACCGGCAGGTCCGGTCGAATGCCCAACAGCGGCAGCGCCTGCGACGCTATCTCCGCAAACGCCGGGCCCGCCGCCTGACCACCAAAGTGCTGCGATGCCTTCGGCTCATCCACCGACACCGCAATCACCAAACGCGGTGCCGACAACGGCGCTATCCCCACGAATGACGCCCGGTACTTCGAATGGTCGTAACCGTGTGCCCCCGCTTTATATGCCGTCCCCGTCTTGCCGCCAATGCTGTATCCCGCCACCTGCGCCGTCGTTGCCGTCCCGCCCGTATCCACCACGGCCGCCAGCATCTTGCGCATCTCGGACGCCGTATGCGTATCGATCACCCGCACGCCCTCCGGTTGCACCGGCGTGTCCGGCTTGATGATGGAGATGGGGACCATTACGCCGTCGTTCGCGAAGATGGTGTACGCCCGCGCCAACTGGAACAGCGACGCCGAAATCCCATAGCCGTACGCCATGGTCGCCTGCTCGATCCGTCGCCACGACTTGTACGGACGCAGACGACCCGACACCGCACCCGGGAACCCGAGCTTCGGCTGCTGCCCCAATCCAATCTCGGTGAACATGTCCCACATCTCTTCCGCCCGCAACATCGTCGACACCTTCGTCATGCC
Source organism: Pandoraea sp. NPDC090278 (assembly GCF_044772185.1). Classification (NCBI taxonomy): domain Bacteria; kingdom Pseudomonadati; phylum Pseudomonadota; class Betaproteobacteria; order Burkholderiales; family Burkholderiaceae; genus Pandoraea; species Pandoraea sp. NPDC090278. Next base: position 147,077 of record NZ_JBIVYJ010000003.1, read on the forward strand.
GATGTTGCTCGACTTCTGAATGACACCCGCCGCCGTCAACGTGCCGTTCGCACTGTCGTCGCTGATCGTCGCCCCCTCAAACACGTAACGGCCCGGGCCAGTGTCGATGAGCGTCGTCGGTGTCAGGCGATGCAAGTCCAGCGCCAGCGCCATCGTGAACGGCTTGAGAATCGATCCCGGCTCGAAGACGTCTGTGAACACGCGGTTGCGCAACTGCTCCCCCGTCAAATGCTCACGGTCGTTCGGGTTGTATGTCGGCAAGTTGGCCAGCGCCAACACCTGTCCGGTCTTCGCGTCGATGACGACCGCCATCGCAGCCTTCGCACCGGTACGGTCCAGCGCATTCTTCAACGCCTCGTAAGCGATGTACTGCACGCGGGTGTCGAGCGTCAGACGAATGTCCTTGCCGTCGCGCGGCGGACTGGAGTCGTCGAGATCCTGAATCGTTCGGCCAATGCGATCCTTGATCACTCGCCGTACGCCCGCCGCGCCTTCGAGCAGCGGCTCCTCGCCCAACTCCATGCCTTCCTGTCCCTTGTCCTCTACATTGGTAAAGCCGACCACGTGCGCGGCCACTTCGCCTTCAGGGTAGAAGCGCTTGTATTCGCTACTCTCGTAGACGCCGGGAATGCCCAGCGCTTCGACCTGCTTGCCGATCTCCGGTGACACCTGACGCTTTACATAGACGAACTTTTTCTCGCCGATGAGCTTGGTGCGCAGTTCTTTTGCGGGAATGTCGAGCAGCTTGCTGGCTTTCTGGACGTCGCTGTCGGAAAGGTCGTCCGGCACTTCGGCTGGGACGGCCCAAATGGTACGCATCGGCAGACTGGTCGCGAGCACGCGGCCGTCGCGATCTTCGATCTTGCCCCGCACGCCCGGCATGACGATGGCGTGCTCGTATCGCTTTTCACCCTGCGCAATGTAGAAACTGTTGCCCGGTCCGGCGATCCAGAATGCCCGGACGACCAAACCGATGAAGGCGATGGTGATGACGATGACGACGAATTTGGAGCGCCATAACGACATGCGCGATTGCAAAACAGGACTGGCGGAGAACGTGACGTCCTTGGGCTGGCGATTCTTTTGCATGGCGCTCGCAGGGCGAATGAGAGGCTGGTTACAGCAATTAGCAGCAATGAGCCTGTCAACCAACTATGGCTCAAATTCTAGGCGAGATAGCGTAGCATGCAAGCGACTGTTGCAATAGCGCAAAAGCCCCGTCAGACGGGGCTTTCAGGGTTATTTTGGAGGCTTTCGACACGACATTTCGTATGGGTGTCGGCAGGTGAAACCAAAGGTGGATTTTCCCCCTGATTCTCACCCGGATGTGCGCGCCCGATTGGGCGCTGATCCTGACGCCGATCCTCGCCCGATTCGTGCTACTTCCCCGCGTCGAATCGTACGTCGCCGTACCACGCGTGCGCCGTCGCATGGGTGTTGTCGCTGTCGGTGAAAATGCCGTAGCCGAGCAACTTGCCCGGCTTCTCTTTATAGACACGCTCGTAATCGGCCGCGACGTTGCGTGAGAACGTCTGCCACTTGCCGAGCGATGCGTCGCCACCCGCTACGACCATCATCTGTACCCGGTCGGTGTGCGGATTCTGGATGACGCCGCCCACCGGCGCATCGTTGGACCAGATGTACATGAGCGTTGCGTACGGCAAGTCTTCGCCGCCCGCCTTGGCCAGCGTCATCGCCGCACGGTCCCCGAACGAAAGCGACGATTTGTCGCCGTCGAAGAAAAACACCAGCCGTGCGGGCGAGTCCTCTTTGTCGCTCACCCGGTTGTCCGCGCCCGGAATGGCCTTGTCGACCTTCCATCGCCATGCGACGACCGGCGTGGCGTTCAGGTCGATACCGTCACCCTTGGCCATGAGCGCCGACGCCGAATCGGCCGAATTAGCCTCGATGACGTTGCGCTTGCCGTCGGCCACGACTGTGTAGACGGTGAGCTTCTTGCCGCTCACGACAGGCAGGTTCTTCCAGCCCTCCGGCAGTGCGTTGCCCGGGCTGGCTTTCGAGAAGGGGACGGCTGCCGCGCCGCTAGCGGAGGCTGCGTCAGCCGAAACGGCGTTGGGAACGTAGGCCAGCGCTGCGAGCCACGCGATGGCCGCAGCCAGTGCCACCGCCGTCACACGACGGGGCGACTGGCGGAAGGCTTGAGTGGATCGTGAGACGTACGGCGAACGAAGCGTCGAGACAATGCGTTGCATGGTGGACGACTCCAACGTTGAAGGACGAACTCAGCGCTGCTGCATGGCGACGCGCAGGCCCAGGCCGATGAAGATGGTGCCAATGATTTTGCCCTGCCAGCGCAGCAGCCAGGTGAAACGTCCCACGAACTTGCCGAGCGGGCGCACCGACATCGCAATGGCCGCTGTATAAAGCGCGCTCATCGCAACGAACACCAGCCCCAGCACGAGGAACTGCCCGAAGGCGTTGCCTTCGCTCGCGTGCACGAACTGCGGCATGAAGGCGAGGAAGAACAAGGCAGTCTTCGGATTCAGCACTTCGGTCGCCACCGCCTGACCGAACGCGCGTCCCGGCGAGACTTTCGGCGCGACGGGCAACTGCGGGTCGGACGGTCGCTCACGCAGCGCCTTGATGCCCAGATAGATCAGGTAGGCCGCCCCCACGTATTTGACGACGTCGAACGCCAGCGCGGACGTCATCAACACTGCCGACAGCCCGACCGCTGCGCACAGGGTGTGCACCAGATCGCCGAGCGCAATGCCCATGCCGGTCATGACACCGGCGCGGCGTCCGCCCTGCACGGTGTGGGTGATGGTCAGCAAGACGGCCGGGCCGGGAATCAGAAATAGCCCGAGGACAACGACAACGAATGTGGCAAGCGTGGCAAGGGTCGGCATGGAAAGCCTCCGGTGGGGTCGAGGGCGGTGCGGGCCGTGACGGCCGTGCAATTCCGACATCATCCCAGATTCCGAAGGAGGGCGCCCAAAAGGGCGCAGAGCGAATCCTGAAGCGCTGCGCGCACCAGTGACTGAACATGCCCGGTCTTTCGATCCCGCCGGATTACGGCATTCTGGAGCCTGCGCTATGTCATTCCACTCTCCCGCTTCGTCTTCTTCTCTCTCGACGGTCTCATCTTCTCCCGCGACAGGCACGCTCTTTCAGATCGCACTAAATGCGATGCATTGCGCCTTCGACGGCTTCCGTGGCGACTTCTCGGGCGCGCTGGCTTGCCTGCGCGAGAGCGGATTAAGCCAGTTGCTATCCGATACCTGGCAGCACGCAGGGCAGCGGTTCCAACAGCACGCGCCAACACATTCCGGTGTCTCGGACGTCGGCTTCGCCTGCGCTTTGAGCGCGATCACCGTCGGCGCGACATGCACTTATCTCTTGCCTGAATTCAAGGCGCTGGAACGTGCCATCGACGGCGGCGACGAGACGCAGCGTCAGTGGGCGTTGCAGACGGACTCGCAACTGCGTCGTCGCACGGTGGCGGATGTGACGGCGATGCGTCAGTGTCTCGCGGTGTTCGACGCCACGGCCCTCGCTGCAACGGCGCAGCAAGCGGGTACGGACATGCCCCGGCGCGCGCTGGCCGAAACGCGCATCGCCGAAGCGCTGCTGCTTCACATCGCCGACGCCCCCCAATCCGATTTCGCAAGAAGCGACCGGATCGCCGGGCTTTGCCAGCTCATGGCGCACGGCCTCGGATTCAAACTGCCGAAGACGGTGCGAGAGGCCTTGCACATCAGCGATGAGCGGCCGTCCCTGATTCGCGACGACAACGCGTTCGCGCTGCTCAAGACCCAGTTGGAGCCTGATTGGCGTCAGGACGAGGCAGGCAGCGCGACCTTCACCGTCCATCCGATCGACGTGCAGGTGTTCGATCCTGACGAGACGACCGACGACCTCTCATCGAAGACACGCAACGAACGCCGCTTGCTGACGCACCCGGCCGCACTGCGTCGCGTGCGCGCCCGTCTCGTCGCGTTATTCGCAGCGAGTGTGCGCGACGACTGCGGGGGAACGGGCGACTGGCGTTCGCTCGCGCAACGGGCATTGGCGGCTGCGGCACAGCACGGCATGTCGTGCGACAAGGTATTGCTCGCGATGGGTATTGCCACCCACTCGGGCATCAGCGCGCGCTTTGCATGGCGCTGGAGCGACGAGCCGGTACTCCGGCCGGGGGAAACGCTACGGCCGACGATTCCCGTGGATGTGGCCGAATGGATCGCGCGGGTGATGATCGTCGCGGGCAATCCCGACACGAATCTACCGTGCCCGTCGCGTCTTGCCGCACTGGTGAGAGGGGACACCCCGCCGACGCTGAAGGTCGGCAGCGACGACTGGGTGCGCCTCACCGACGGGATCGACGCGCTCGGCCGCAGTCACTGGCACATGTCGTTCGCGCAAGTCTGTAATGCCGCACGCGGGGTGCGCCACGTGTGACGCACGCGGCACGCTCAGAGGTATGCGCCGCCCAGCAGTCCGGCGACGCTGCCCGCCGCGAGCCACCACAGCGGATGCACACGGGTTCTGATGGCCAGCACCGCCACGCTTGTCGTGATGCCCGCGAGCAGCCACGACGTGGCCGACGCTTCGGCGATCAACGCCGCGCTCGCGGCCACGAGCCCCGCCGTCATCGGCATCAGACCCGCCTGCACGATGCGCCGCCACGGACGATCCCGGAAGCGTTGCCACAGATGCAGCACACCGACCGTAATGAGCGACGACGGCCCGAACTTGGCCAACGTCGTGACGAGCATGCCTTGCCAGCCAGCCACATGCCAGCCGACGAGTGTCACGATCATGAGGTTCGGCCCCGGTGCGGCCTGTCCCAGCGCAAACAGCGCGCTGAATTGTTCGGACGTCATCCAGTGATGCAGATCGACCACCTGCCGCTCCATCTCCGGCAGGATCGTGTTGCCCCCACCGAAAGCGAGCACGGACAGCTGCGTGAAGATGAGCGCGAGCGAGATGAGGGTGCCGGTCATTGCGAAACCCTCCAGGTGGCGTAAATCGAAATCGGCGTCATCACGAGCATGGTGAGCACCAGCGGCACGCGCAGCACAGCAATCGCAATGAAGCACGCCACCGCCACGCCGCCGAGCACGACGGACTTGCGCAGCGGCCACGCCACCTTCCACGCCATCTGAATCAACAGACCGGCCGCCGCTGCTGCCAACCCTGCAAACAGATGCTTCACATGCGGGTCGTTCTGGAAGTGCTGATAGATCGTGCCCAGCGCGATCACCACGGCCGACGGCGCCGCAATCAATCCGAGGATCGACGCGAGCGCTCCGCGCCAGCCGTGGAAACGCATGCCGAGCGCGACCGACAAGTTGATGATGTTGCCGCCAGGCAGAAACTGGCACAGCCCGAGCAGATCGGTGAACTCCGCGCCGCTGATCCAGCGATGCTTGTCGACGACCATGCGTCGCGCCAGCGGCAACGCCCCGCCGAACGCGGTCATGCCGAGGCCGAGAAAGCCGAAGAAGAGGGCGCGAATGCTCGGGCTGTCCGCCACCGCTGTGTCGTGCCCAGCGTTGGGGGCGACCGGGGCGGCAGGGGGATTCGGCGCAAGGCGGGTGTCGGGTGTCCCGGGGGTGCCCGGGGTGGGGGAGGTGAAGGGGGCCCGAGTGTTCATGGCGGGCAAACTCTTAAAACTTGACTACGGTGGGGCCGCCCGGCAGTGAATGTCATCGAGGGATGGGATGCATGAGTGCCGCACGGGACACCCCGAGAGTAGGTCGATTGCGCTATATTGTCCAATATATGGAAGTGACTTAAATCATATTCAATCGATATGGCAAACATCGACGTGCGCTTGCTGCGCTACTTCATTGCGGTGGCTGAAACCGGGCACATGACGCGGGCCGCCGAGCGGCTCGGCATCGGGCAGCCACCGCTCTCGCAACAGATCCGCGTGCTTGAGACACAACTGGGCGTGACGCTCTTCGAACGCTTGCCGCGCGGCATGGCGCTGACCGACGCGGGGCAGGCCTTCCTCGCCGACGCCTACGAAGTCGTGCGCAAGCTCGATCAGGCGGTCGACGACGTGCGGCGGGTAGCGGCGGGCATCAAGGGGCGCCTGTCGGTCGGCTTCACCAGCTCGGCGGCGCTCCATCCGTTCGTGCCGACGGTCATTCGCGCATTCCGCAGCGATGCGCCGTCGGTGTCCTTGATGCTGGATGAGTCGAGTACGGGGGATTTGCTGGACGGGCTGCGCGACGGGCATATCGACGTCGCGTTCATCCGTCAGCCGCAGGGCAACACCGGTGAGATCACCGTCGTGCAGGTGCTGGAAGAGCCGATGGTGCTGGCCGTGCCGTCCGCGCATCCGCTGGCGCTCACGGGCCGGGCAGGCAAAGCCGCCGTACCGATGACGGCCATTGCCTCGGAAAAGCTGATTCTCTATCGACGACGCGCTGGGCAGGGACTGTACGACGCGATCATCGCCGCGTGCCACGGCGCCGGTTTCAGTCCGGCTATCGAACAGGAAGCGCCGCGTCTGTTGACGACGCTCTCGCTCGTCGCGGCCGGGCTGGGCGTGTCGGTGGTGCCTGCGTCGCTGATGCGCATGCAGATCGAGGGGATTGTCTACCGTCCCCTCGCACCGCCGCCGCGTGCACCGCTGTGCTGTGCTTATCGAGAAGGCGTGCTTGCCGGTCCGACGGCGCGCCTGCTGGAACATGTGAACGCCGCAGTGCAAACCATCGCCAAGGCATGACAGGTTTGGACGCTTAAGCCGACTTAAGCTGACGTGCCAGCCTTCTGCGCGACCAGCGCTTCGATGTGGCCGTGCAGCCCGACGTCGCTCCAGTCCAGTTCGCCCATGCGCCAGAAGCGCGCGTTGCCCGCACGATCGACGAGGTACGTGGCGGGCAGGCCGAGCGAGCCGAAGCGTTTGTAGACCGCGCCATCGGTGTCGAGCAGCACGGTGCCGTCGATGGGGAGCTTGTCGACGAAGGGCTTCACCGTCGTGGCGGGTTCCTTGTAGTTGACGGCGAGCAGGGCGAGGCCGCGCTGACGGTACTGACGCACCACCGCCCCCATCGCCGGAATCTCCTCGCGGCAAGGCCCGCACCACGTCGCCCAGAAGTTGACGATGACGACGCGCCCGCGATACTGCGACAGCGAGTACGTCTTGCCGTCGAGACCGTCGAGCGAGAACGCCGGTGTCGCGCCGCGCCATGCCGACAGCGTGCCGCCGGACGTTCCGGCGAGCGCGCTGTCGTCGACCTCCGTCGAACCCTTGACCGGTCCCGCCGCGAGCGCATTGGAGCCGGTGGCCCCTAATGCACCGGCAGCGCCGAGCGCCCCCAGCGTGTGAAGAAAGTGTCGACGTTGCATGGCGATGCGCTCCTTCATTGGCGTGTGACGGTCACGCCGTGGCGGGTGTCGATGGCCTCGATCAGGCGGTGATCTCTCGGGCGTTCATGCGATAGCGGAAGGTATCCGGATTCAGGCTGTCGAGCTGAGCGCGCGCCACTTCGCCGTTCGGATACATGAGGAACGGTACGGTGCTTGCAGGCTTACCCCGCGCGCCGGGCAGCGGAATGTCCGCACCGTGATTGAACGCGACCCAGTTCATTTCCCACTGACCGAAGAGCATCGCACGCGCGGCGCGAACGCGCAGATCGTCGACCGGCAGACCTCCCGGCACTTCTTCGAGCACGACCTTGCGCACATCCGCCGGATCGACCGGCACCCAGCCGTAACCGGCCGCGTAGAACTCGGCGCGGCAATGCTGGGCGCGCGTAACGTCCCCCGCCTTGCCCAGACTGTTGAAGCCATGACGCGAGGTCGCCACGCGCACACCGTAAGCGTCGCGCGCGGGAATCCCCACGGAGCGTGCCAGCGCCGTAAAGAGCGCGTTGATGTCGGCACACTTGCCCGCGAGGTCGCCGGTCGTGAGCATGTAGCGCACGTCGCCCGTGCCACAACCGCGCACCGAGCCTTCGCGACGGCAGTTCTCCACGATCCATTGATAGATGGCGCGCGCCTTCTCCACGTCGCCCTTCTCGCCACGCGTGATCTTCTCGGCAGTTTCGCGCACGAGACCGTCGGTCGGCTGAAGTTCTGTCGGCTGGAGATACTGACGCAGCACCGCCGCCGATTCGCGCGGTGCATTGGCCGACGGCGGCTGCGACAGATCCACTATGCGATCGCGTGTCGCAAAGGTGTTCGTCAGGGTGACGCTGCGAGCGTCCTGCGCACCCCCCTCGGGCCATGCCACGGCGAGCATCGGCACCCCGATACCCGACGCACCGCGCACCATGCGCAACTCGGCCTTGGCGTCCGGGGCGTCCCAGTGCGTGCCGAGCGCTTGCTGATAGGCCCCCGACGGAGACGTCGCCACCGGCAGCCAGACGTTCGCCGGGCCGTTGCCAGCGGGCAGGTCGACCTGTGTTGTCAGCTCGAACGTGCGCCAGCCATCGGCGGCGCTGGGCGTCTGCGTCGACGACTTGGCTGCGTGGGCGTAACCCGGGAGCAGCGACGAGGACAGGAACGAGGCGGGGAGGGCGTAAGCGCCCAGAGACAGGAAGCGGCGGCGTTGCATGATGTAGACCCCTTTGGCTTCAGCGCTCACGGCGCATGGTGGTTAGGGCAATGCGATGCGGTGGCGTCCCATGCAGGGACGATGTGAAGCGGTAGCATGACACCGTCGGATGTCGGCCACAGTCATTTCGGGACATGGCGACGGCGCAAAGCTGCTTCATAATACGTCGACTTAAGGAAAACGAACACCAACGACCATGACTGCAAACGAAGCAACTCAAGTGGGTGATCATACGGCGGCGCAATCGTCGGCACCACCGCCGCGTCTGACGTCGCTTTCGCACGGCGGCGGCTGCGGCTGCAAGATCGCGCCGGGCGTGCTTTCCGAATTGCTGGCGCGCAACGAGGCGCCGCTGCCCGCCCCGGCCGCGTTGCTGGTGGGCACCGAAACGTCCGACGACGCCGCCGTCTATCAGCTCAACGACGAGCAGGCCATCATTGCGACGACGGACTTCTTCATGCCCATCGTCGACAATCCGTTCGACTTTGGCCGTATCGCCGCGACCAACGCACTCTCCGACATCTACGCGATGGGCGGCAAGCCGATTTTCGCGCTGGCCATCGTCGGCATGCCGATCAACGTATTGCCGCACGAAACGATCCGCGAGATTCTGCGCGGTGGCGAGTCGATCTGCGCCGAAGCGGGCATCCCGATTGCGGGCGGTCACAGCATCGATTCCGTCGAGCCGATCTACGGCCTCGCGGCGCTGGGCGTGGTGCATCCGAAGCGACTCAAACGCAATGCCGATGCGCAGGCAGGCGACGTGCTCGTGCTCGGCAAGCCGCTCGGCGTCGGTGTGATGTCGGCAGCGCTCAAGAAGAATCAACTGGACGACGAGGGCTACCGCTGCATGATCGACGCCACCACGCGCCTCAATCGCGTCGGCCCGGCGCTCGCCGCGCTGCCCGGCGTGCATGCGCTGACCGACGTGACCGGCTTCGGTCTGCTCGGCCACACGCTGGAAATGTGCCGCGGCGCGAATCTCGCCGCCTATCTGCGCATGTCGGATGTGCCGCTGTTCGACGGCGTGCGCGAACTGGCCGACAAGGGATGCATTACCGGCGCGTCCGGCCGCAACTGGGCGTCGTACGGCAAGTCGGTGGAGCTTGGGGAGCGCATCACGGAACGCGACCGCGATCTGTTGTGCGATCCGCAGACGGCTGGCGGCCTGCTGGTCTCGTGCGCACCGGGCGCGGTGGACGACGTCCTCGCCGTCTTCCGTGCCGACGGATTCGACGCGGCCGGGATCGTGGGCGCGATGCGCCCGGGCACACCGGGCGTGCGCGTCATCTGACGAACCGCAACTGTCGTCTACATGCTGTCGTGAAACCACAACGGGCGCTCTCCGGTCTTCGGAGAGCGCCCGTTTAGTTTCCTGTGACGTCAGACGTCAGCCGTGACGATCACGCCGCCTGACGTTGTACCTGTGCGCCAATGAACGCGACGATAGCTTCGCCGAGCGGTGCCGGTGCGTCGCGATGCGGCGAGTGTCCGCAGTCCGGCAGCTTCACCACCTTCGCGTGCGGCACGTGCGCGGCAATGCTCTCCATCTGCGCCATCGTGCCGTACTCGTCGTCCTCGCCCTGAATTGCGAGCAATGGTGTCGAGATGGTGGCCACCGCACCGACCAGATTCCAGTCGCGGAACGCCGGATTCAGCCAGATGTCGTTCCAGCCCCAGAAGGCCGAGTCGACATCCTCGTGATAGCGGCCCAGCTTCGTGCGCAGGTCCGTCGTCTCGTAGACGGTCTTCGTCTTTGCGATGCTCTCGACAGAGACGTCTTCGACGAACAGATGCGGTGCGATCACGACCGCACCTGCCAACCGGTCAGGGAACGCTGCCGAGAACAGTAGTGCAATCGAGCCGCCATCGCTGTGACCGACGAGCCACACGCGGTCTGCTTGCTCCGCACCGACACCGACCGCATCGAGAAACGCGGGCAGCACTTCGCGCGCCTGACGGTGCATGAAGTCGACGGGCCACTTCTCATCCTTCGGGCGCGGCGTCGAGCGGCCATAGCCGTTGCGTGAAAACACGAGACCGCGATAGCCGCCCGCGTCGCACAACTGCTGCGGCCAGTCCTTCCACATGGCGATGGAGCCAAGCCCCTCGTGCAGAAATACCAGCAGCGGCGCGTCGGTGCGCTCACGGTTGATCCATCGATACTCCAGCGAGAGCGCACCGTGCGAGGGCGTCTCGATCTTTGCGAACTGTACGTCCGACATCGTTGTTACGTCTCCTAAAGCATCTCGCGCAGCTTGAAGCGCTGAACTTTGCCCGTGGCGGTCTTCGGAAGATCGTCGACGAACACCAGCTCGCGAGGATATTTGTGCGGCGCGAGGCGCGCCTTGACGAAGGCCTTCAACTCGGTCGCCATCGCGTCCGTGGCGACCAGCCCCGGCTTGAGGACGACGAACGCCTGTGTCTTCGTCAGGCCGTTGTCGTCGCGTCCCACGACCCCTGCCTCCAATACCGAGTCGTGCTGCATCAGCACCATCTCGACTTCGATGGGGGAGACGTATTGGCCGCTGACCTTGAGCATATCGTCACTGCGTCCCGCATAGACGTAATACCCATTGGGCAGACGCTGGTACTTGTCGCCGCTCTTGAGCCAGTCGCCGAGGAAGGTCGAGCGCGACTTCTCGCGGTTGCACCAGTACATGAGTGCGGCGCTCGGCCCCTTGATGTACAGATCGCCGATTTCGCCATCGGGCACCGGCTGACCGTTCTCGTCGCGTAACTCCACGGCGTAGCCCGGCACCGGTTCGCCGGTCGTGCCATAGGCGACCTGACCCGCGCGGTTCGACAGGAAGATGTGCAGCATTTCGGTCGAGCCGATGCCGTCCAGAATCTCCGCACCGAAGTGCGCGGTGAAGCGCTCTCCGATCTCGCGCGGCAGCGCTTCGCCCGCGGACGTGCACAGGCGCAGCGCCACGTCGGCGCGTGCCGGTAGATGTGGCGAGGCGAGCAGCGTGGCGTAGAGCGTCGGCACGCCGTAGAAGATCGTCGGGCGATGCTCGCGCAGCCGCTTCGCGACCGCTTCCGCCGTGGGGCGCTCTGCCATCAACACGATGGTTGCGCCGACCGACAGCGGGAACGTCAGGCCGTTGCCGAGGCCGTACGCGAAGAACAGTTTGGCAGCAGAAAAGACGACATCGTCTTCGCGAATGCCGAGCACGTTGCGTCCGTACGTCTCTGCCGTCCAGTAGAGATTGGCATGCGTATGCACCGTGCCCTTGGGCTTGCCGGTCGAGCCCGACGAGTACAGCCAGAACGCGATGTCGTCACCTGCGGTGTCGACGGGCAGGGCGCTGGGCGGGCCATCGAGAAGTGCGTCGAAGGTCGGCAACGCGCTCGCGCCATCGGTCTCGGCCGCAATCGGCTGCGAGACGATGCAAGGCGGCGGCGATCCGGCCTCGGCGACCTTGTCGAGGGCAGCCTGCACCGTCGGCATCAGTGCGCCGGAGGCGATCACGAGTTGCGCCTTGCTGTGCAAGACCATGTACGCGTAGTCGTCGGCCGTGAGCAGCGTGTTCACGACGACCGGCACCACGCCTGCATACAGCGCGCCGAGAAACGCGATGGGCAGATCGATGGTGTCGAGCATGACAAGCAGAATGCGTTCTTCGCGATGAACGCCCGCGCGCGTGAGGCCGGTGGCGAAGCGTCGGCTTTGCTCGGCCAGTTCGCCATAGGTCAGCGAGCGTGTGTCGTCGAGATATGCAGTCTTGGCAGCGCGCTCGCGGTTGAGCGCCTCCAGATGCGCAGCGAAGTTGAAGTTCGCTGGCGGTGGGGTGAGTACGGCTTCCATGTTGCCTCCGGTGGATCACCATGCGGCACAGCGCACTCCAACGGGCGCGGCACGCGTGGCGTGAGTTCTATTCAGCGCTCTGATGGCGCCTCTTTGAATCACCTTGACTGCGACGGCTTGCGACTTCTACGGCTGGCGTAAAACGGTGCCGATAGCGGGGGCTGTGACCGCCATCGGCATAAATCTGCGACGTCTTTACGACGTTATGACTTTGGCAATTCGACGGCGTCCTGCGTTAGCGCTTCGACGAGGGCGGCAGGCCCCTGAACGGCCGAGCGCACGTGATAAAAGCGCAGCGCGCGCAGGCCACCGAGTTCTTCGCCACCACCGGCGCGTCCCGGGCCGCCGTGCAGCGACTGCGGCATGACGTTGCCGTGACCCGTCTGCGTCTTCGCAACCGACGGATCGACGGCGTGAACGCGCCCGTGCGAGTCGGCCAGCGCAAGGGCGGGCGCGCGCATGGCGATGGCGTCGTCGCTGAACAGCGAGACGACCAGCGATCCCTGACCACGCTTGGCGAGTGCGACGGCTTCTTCGATATCGCGATAACCGACGAGCGTCGCCACCGGACCGAAGACCTCAGTGTCGTGCACGCGCTTGCCTGCCGCGCCCTCGCGCAGGCCCAGCAGCACGGGGGCGACACAGGCGCTATTCGCGTCGGCATCGACAAAGACGGCGTCACGATTTCCGTCGTAGAGCGTTTCGGCTTCGGCCTGCAAATGCGCGATGCCTTCGAGCACCGCACGCTTTTGCGCAGCGCTCACGAGCGATCCCATCTTCACGGTCTCGTTGCGCGGGTTGCCGACGACGGTCTTCGCCAGTCGCTCGGCAATGGCGGCCGCCGCCGCGTCGAAATGCTCGACCGGCACCATCGCGCGACGAATCGCCGTGCACTTCTGCCCCGACTTGACCGTCATCTCGCGCGCGACTTCGCGCACGAACTGATCGAAGGCGGCGGTGCCCGGTGTGGCGTCCGGCAAAAGGATGGCGCTGTTCAGACTGTCGGCTTCCACGTTGATGCGCGCGGAGCGTTCGGTGAAGGCGGGATGCGCGCGCAACGTGGCGGCGGTGTCCGCCGAGCCGGTGAACGAGACCACATCGAACGGTCCGATGCGGTCGAGCAGTCCGGCGGCGCTGCCGCAGATCACCGACAGGCTGCCCGGCGGCAGAATGCCTGCGGCGACGACGTCGGCCACCATGCGTTGCGTGAGCCATGCCGTCGACGTCGCGGGTTTGACGATGACGGGCACGCCCGCCAGCAGCGCACCTGCGGCCTTCTCCCAGAGACCCCACGAGGGGAAGTTGAACGCATTGATAAAGAGGGCGACACCCGGCGTTGGACGGAAGACGTGACGCACGGCAAACGAGGCGTCTTTGGCGAGCGGCAGGGCCGCGCCGTCGAGCAACGTGTGCGCATCGCCCAGCGACGCACCTAGCTTCGCGTAGGTCGACAGCGTGTAAATCGCACCGTCGATGTCGACAGCGGAGTCGGTGGCGACCGTGCCCGAGTTGGCTGTCGCGATGGCGTAATAGTCGTCGCGATTCGCCTGCAACGTGGCGACGATCTGCGAGAGACGCTGCGCCCGTTCGCCGTACGACAGCGCCCTCAGCGCCGGGCCAGCCGTGTCGCGCGCGAAGGCGAACGCGGCGTCGAGATCGAGACCGGCGCTCGAAACGAAGGCGAGCGTGTCGCCCGTCACGGGATCGGTCAGCGCGGTGCGCTCGCCGCCACCGGCCACCCATTGGCCAGCGACGTAGTTTTCCAGCAAGGCAGGGGTACTCATATCCATCAACCGAAATGAATCAGGCAGGAAAGAAGGGGCGCGCCGGTCTCAGGCGCTGCGCGTGAATTCGATAGCGCCTTCGGGCAACAGGTACAGCACGAGGGCACGACCGCTCGCGACCGTCGGCCGATGTGCGGTGCCCGGGCCGTACACGCACCAACCGGCGGGATGCCCGTCGAAAGTCGCGCCCGGCGTGAGCGGCATGATCAGATCGATTTCGCCATTGGGATGCACGTGGTGCGGTCCGGCCAGATCGGCCATGTCGACGACGTCCACGGAAAAGCCGTGCGTGTCGGGCGTGGGCTTGATGACGCGCCCGTACCGAATGCCGCCGCCTTCGCGATTGCACAGCCAGCCCTCGGCCACACCGGTGCGGCAGGCGTCGATGAGGGTTTCGTAACCTGGGGAACCCGCGCCGTAGTTGGCGTTGAGCCAGTCGGCGAGCGAGCTGTCTAGCGGGCGACCGTCGAGCTGACGTGTCACGTCGGCGATCAGCGCCTGAAATTGGGGCACATCCATCCATGTCTCCTGGGGACGTCGTGTTTGCTTTTTTACTGACGCATGGTGAAAATTAGAGCATGCAAATTTGGCTGTCAAGCAATATATTACATGTTACCTGCTTCGAGGATCTCATCCGATGAATAAGAGTGCGCAAGCCGATGGGGTGCCGACGGCGCGAGGCGCTGGCGAGAAAGACCCGTTCCTGGTCGCACTGGGCGAGCGGGTTCGGACGCTGCGCGCCCGTCGCGGCCTGACCCGTAAGGCGCTGGCGCTGGATGCCGGAGTCTCCGAGCGTCACGTCGCCAATCTGGAGTCGGGCGTGGGCAACGCCTCCGTGCTGTTCCTGCGTCAGCTCGCACAGGCACTAAATTGCACATTGGCCGAAATCGTGGGCGACGAAACCACGTCGTCCGCCGAGTGGCTGCTGATTCGCGAGATCCTGCACGGCCGCGACGGCGAAGCGCTGACCCGCGCACGTCAGGCATTGAGCGAACTCTTCGCGGGCAGCGAGCGAGACCCCGACCGGCGTGGGCGCATCGCGCTGATCGGCCTGCGCGGCGCAGGCAAGTCGACGCTGGGCCGCATGCTTGCCGACGACATGCACGTGCCGTTCGTCGAACTCAATCGCGTGATCGAACAACTGGCGGGCTGCCCGCCGTCGGAGATCTATTCTCTGTATGGTGCGAGCGCCTACCGTCGCTACGAGTTGCGCGCGCTGGAAGCGGTGGTGGCCGAGCATCCGCGTGCCGTGATCGCTTCGCCGGGCGGTATCGTCAGCGACGCCGCCACGTTCAATTTCCTGCTGACCCACTGCTATACGGTGTGGCTGCAAGCGTCGCCCGAGGAGCACATGAAGCGCGTGGTGGCACAGGGCGACCTTCGGCCGATGTCGGGCAATGCGGAAGCGATGGACGACCTCAAGCGCATTCTGGCCGGGCGTCAGGACTTCTACGCGAAGGCCGATATGAGCTTCGACACCGGCGGGCGGGCGCTCGCGGACGCCTATCTGCAACTGCGTGGACGCCTGGCAGTGCAGTTGTCATCCGATTGATCGGAAGCATTCTGCAAAATAATTCATTTTTATTTGGGTAAACGGTTGACGGTGGGTTTGTGCTGCACTATATTGCAATTCAACAAGATCATTATTCGAGTTGGAGGCAATCATGTTCGGCAAACCCCACGTCGACTACCGTACGGACCCCACGCAGTACAAGCACTGGAAGCTGACCTTTGACGGCTCGGTGGCCACGCTCGCCATCGACATCGCGGAAGACGGCGGTATTCGCGAGGGCTACAAGCTCAAGCTCAATTCGTACGATCTGGGTGTGGACATCGAACTGCACGATGCCATCCAGCGCATCCGGTTCGAACATCCGGAAGTGAAGACGGTGGTGGTCACGAGCGCCAAGGACCGTGTCTTCTGCTCGGGTGCGAACATCTTCATGCTTGGCCTGTCCTCGCATGCGTGGAAGGTCAACTTCTGCAAATTCACCAACGAAACGCGTAACGGTCTCGAAGACTCCAGCCGTCATTCGGGCCTGAAGTTTATTGCCGCCGTGAACGGCGCCTGTGCTGGCGGCGGTTACGAGCTGGCGCTGGCCTGCGACGAGATCTATCTGGTGGACGACCGCTCGTCGTCGGTCGCGCTGCCGGAGGTGCCGCTGCTGGGCGTGCTGCCGGGCACCGGCGGTCTGACGCGTCTGACGGACAAGCGTCATGTGCGCAACGACCGCGCCGACATCTTCTGCACCATCGTGGAAGGCATTCGCGGCGAGCGCGCCAAGCAATGGCGTCTGGTCGACGAAGTGGTCAAGCCCGCGCAATTCGCGCAGGCCGTCGCCGCACGTGCGCAGGAACTGGCGCAGGACAGCCATCGTCCGGGTGGCAAGGGCGTGACGCTCACGCGCATCGAACGCACCGACGAGCCGGATGCCATCCGCTATGAATTCGTCGACGTTGAAATCGACCGCGCCAATCGCACCGCAAGCCTGACCGTGAAGGCACCGAAGTCTGCGCCGCCGAGCGACATCGCCGGTATCGAAGCGGCGGGCATCAACTGGTGGCCGCTGAAGATGGCGCGCGAACTCGACGACGCGATTCTCAACCTGCGCACCAACGAACTCGACATCGGCACGTGGCTGTTGCGCACCGAAGGCGACGCGAAGCATGTGCTGGCCGCCGATGCGTCGCTGCTCGCGCATCAGGATCACTGGTTCGTGCGCGAGACCCTCGGCATGCTGCGTCGCACATTCGCCCGTATCGATGTGTCGTCGCGCTCGTTGTTTGCGTTGATCGAGCCGGATTCGTGCTTCACCGGCACGCTCGCCGAATTCGCCTTTGCCGCTGATCGCACGTACATGGCGGCGCTCCCGGCAAGCGAGGAAGACGAACCGGCCATCACGCTGAGCGAAGTCAACTTCGGTTTGCTGCCGATGGTCACCGATCAGTCGCGTCTCGCACGCCGTTTCTATGAAGACGCTGCCGAGCTTGACGCTGTGCGCGCCACGATTGGCCGTCCGGTGCGTCCGGACGAAGCCGAGCGTCTGGGGCTGGTCACGGCCGCCGTCGACGATCTCGACTGGCCGGACGAAATTCGCATCGCCATCGAGGAGCGTGCGGCGATGTCGCCCGATGCGCTCACCGGCATGGAAGCCAACCTGCGCTTTAACGGCAAAGAGACGATGAACACGCGCATCTTCGGCCGTCTGTCGGCGTGGCAAAACTGGATCTTCATTCGTCCGAACGCGGTAGGCGAGAAGGGCGCGCTCAAGGTCTACGGCAAGGGCAACAAGGCGCAGTTCGATCTGAACCGCGTCTGACGAATTCGCAGGGGTGCGGCGGCGCATGTCACGCTCTCGCCCCCGCACCCGATCAAACGTTTCCATAGAACACGTACGAGACACGAGGATTCCCACGATGGCTTCGATCAACTACAGCGAGAAGATCCCCAACAACGTCAACCTGTCGGACGACCGCACGCTGCAACGCGCGCTCGAACAATGGCAGCCGAACTTTCTGTCCTGGTGGGGCGACATGGGACCGGAGGGCTCGCATGGTTTCGACGTCTATCTGCGCACGGCTGTGAGCGTCGATCCGAGCGGCTGGGCGCACTTCGATCACGTGAAGATGCCGGACTACCGCTGGGGCATCTTCCTCACGCCGGGCGATTCGGATCGTAAGATCCACTTCGGCGAGCACAAGGGCGAAGCCGCGTGGCAGGAAGTGCCGGGCGAGCATCGCGCGAACCTGCGCCGCATCATCGTCACGCAGGGCGACACGGAACCGGCTTCGGTCGAGCAGCAGCGTCACCTCGGGCTGACCGCACCGTCGATGTACGACCTGCGCAACCTGTTCCAGGTGAACGTGGAAGAAGGCCGTCACCTGTGGGCGATGGTCTACCTGCTGCATCGCTACTTCGGCCGCGACGGCCGTGAAGAAGCCGAAGCGCTGCTCGGCCGCCGCTCGGGCGACGAGGACAATCCCCGCATTCTCGGTGCGTTCAACGAGAAGACGCCGGACTGGCTCGCGTTCTACATGTTCACGTACTTCACGGATCGTGACGGTAAGTTCCAGTTGTCCGCACTGGCCGAGTCGGGCTTCGATCCGCTGGCCCGCACCACCAAGTTCATGCTCACGGAAGAAGCGCACCACATGTTCGTGGGCGAGTCGGGCGTGTCGCGTGTGATCGCGCGCACGGCGCAGGTGATGAACGAACTGAAGACGGATGACGTCTCGAAGCTGCGCGCGGCGGGCGTTATCGACCTGCCGACGATCCAGCGTTACATCAACTTCCACTACTCCGTGACGATCGATCTGTTCGGCGCGGACCAGTCGTCGAACGCGGCGATCTTCTATAGCTCGGGCCTCAAGGGTCGCTATGAAGAGAGCAAGCGCGACGACGATCATCAACTGAACGGTCAGATGTACCGTTTGCTCGATGTCGACAACGGCAAGCTCGTGGAGCGTGAAGTGCCGATGCTCAACGCGATGAACGAAGTGCTGCGCGATGACTACATCAAGGATTCGGTCGCCGGTGTGAATCGCTGGAACAAGGTGCTGGAGAAGGCCGGGATCGACTTCCGTCTGACGGTGCCGCATAAGGCGTTCAATCGTCAGATCGGTACGTTTGCAGGCGTGCGCGTGTCGCCGGACGGTCGTGTGGTGAGCGAGACGGAGTTGGCCGCGCATGAACGCGAATGGCTGCCGACGTCGGAAGACCGTGCGTATGTGGCGTCGCTCATGGGCCGTGTGACGGAGCCGGGCAAGTTCGCCAACTGGATTGCGCCGCCTCCGTTGGGCATCAACCGTCAGCCCATCGATTTCGAGTACGTGCGTTTCAACTAAGTCATTGCCAAGTTATTGGAAAGGCCGCAAGAGCCATCCCCACAAGGAGACAGCATCATGAACGGCCCCGTTCCGGTCGAAGTCCTGAAGCAGCATCTGATCGATCCGGAGATCTGCATTCGCTGCAACACCTGCGAGGAGACGTGTCCGATCGACGCGATCACGCATGACGAGAACAACTACGTCGTGCGCGCGGACACGTGCAATGGGTGCATGGCGTGTATCTCGCCGTGCCCGACGGGGGCCATCGACAACTGGCGCGACGTGCTCAAAGCCGAGGCCTACCCCGTCGACGACCAGCTCACGTGGGACGAACTGCCCGTGCAAGACGACGCGCTCGCCGGGCAGGGCACGATTGGCGAGGCGTCGGAGGGCGCGGTGGGCGGTGCGTCCGGTGCCTCCGCCGATGCGTCGGAGCCCGTCATCGGTGGCTCGGATCTGGTGCGCGGCTCGGTCGTGCCGCCGTGGTCCGCTGCGAAGCCGTACGTCAATCTCTATAACCACAAGGCCCCTGTGCAGGCCACTGTGGTCGGCAACTATCGCGTGACGGACGCGAGTACCGAGAGCGATATCCATCACATCGTGCTCGACTTCGGCAAGCAACCGTTCCCGGTGCTCGAGGGGCAGTCCATCGGCATCATCCCGCCGGGCACGACGGCGGACGGGCGTGTGCATCATGCGCGTCAGTATTCGATTGCGTCGCCGCGCGATGGGGAGCGTCCGGGGTACAACAACCTGGCGCTCACGGTGAAGCGTGTGACCAAGGACCATCAGGGACAGGCGGTGGGTGGCGTGTGCTCGAACTATCTGTGCGACCTGAAGAAGGGCGACGTGGTCAACGTGATGGGGCCATTCGGCAGCACGTTCCTGATGCCGAACCACGCCGACTCGCATCTTCTGATGATCTGCACCGGCACGGGCGCGGCACCGATGCGCGCCATGACCGAATACCGCCGACGTCGCCGCATGAAGGGCGCGACCGGCAAGCTGATGCTGTTCTTCGGTGCGCGCACGCAAGGCGAGTTGCCGTACTTCGGTCCGCTGCTCAATCTGCCGAAGGATTTCATCGATACCAATCTCGCGTTCTCGCGCACGCCGGGAAGCCCCAAGCGTTACGTGCAAGATGCGATGCGCGAGCGGGCGGCCGATGTGGCGGCGCTGCTGCGGCACGAGCATACGTACATCTATGTCTGTGGGTTGAAAGGCATGGAGGACGGTGTGCTGCAAGTGTTGCAGACCATCGCGGGTGAAGCCGGTCTCGACTGGCAGACGCTATGGCAACGGATGAAGACGGAAGGGCGTCTGCATCTGGAAACCTATTGACGAATCGATTGACCGACGGCGTTTTGCGCCGATTTAACACCGCGTGCTTCGGCTCGCGGTTTTTTTTGCCCCGATGCTGTTCGATGCTGTCTCAAGTGCGTCACCGGAATTGAGTAACATGGAGGGGCTGTTTCCCTTCCATTTTTTCTCTGAACGGAGAGTCACATGGGCAAGAAGCGGATTCTGGTGTTGGCGGGCGACTACGTCGAAGACTACGAGCTGATGGTGCCGGTGCAGGCGCTGATGGCCGTCGGGCATCGCGTGGAAGTCGTCTGTCCTGGCAAGAAGGCGGGCGACAAGGTGCGTACCGCGATTCACGATTTCGAAGGCGATCAGACCTACAGCGAGAAACGCGGTCACGATTTCACGCTCAACGCGACGTTCGACGGCCTCTCGCCAGCGGACTTCGATGCGCTGGTGATCCCCGGCGGCCGCGCCCCCGAGTATCTGCGGCTCAACGATCAGGTGCTCGCCGCCGTGCGCCACTTTGCCGAGAACGACAAGCCGATTGCCGCGATCTGTCACGGCGCACAGTTGCTTGCGGCCGCCGGTGTGATCGAAGGGCGTGAGTGCTCAGCGTATCCGGCATGTGCGCCGGAAGTGCGTCTGGCTGGCGGAAAGTACATGGAAATCGCCATCGACGACGCCCATACCGACGGCAAACTCGTCACCGCCCCGGCGTGGCCCGCGCACCCCGCGTGGATCGCACAGTTCCTCGCCGTGCTCGGCACGAAAATCGAGCTGTAATGCAGCCGTAGTGCAGGACCTCCGATAGGACGTCG
Source organism: Pandoraea sp. NPDC090278 (assembly GCF_044772185.1). NCBI lineage: Bacteria > Pseudomonadati > Pseudomonadota > Betaproteobacteria > Burkholderiales > Burkholderiaceae > Pandoraea > Pandoraea sp. NPDC090278. The sequence continues at coordinate 168,155 of NZ_JBIVYJ010000003.1, forward strand.
CCGCCGCTGCGGTCGTTGCCGCAGACGCGCGGCGGATTCGTCCGATCTTGCCTCATTTTCGAAAGCTGGCTGCCCGACGCCGCAGCAAGATTGCCGGTCTCAACCGGGGAGACCGGCGTCCGCACACGTCTCGGCCCCCTGCCACGACCAGGGAGCGTCGCGATGCAGCTCAACACTTTCCTCGTTCACAGTGACATCGATCACCGCCGCCACGACACGCTAACCGGCGACGCCACCGGGCGCGCCGACTTGTTGCCGGAAGCCGGGCCGCAGGGCCTCTTCGGCGCGGTCATCGGGCACGACGGCAGTGGTGCGTCATTGCCGGATATCGGTCCCTACGATTTCTCCAACGCCACACGTGTGATCGATGCCATGCCGATGGGCAGCACGGGCGCGGCCACCCTCATGTCGCTCACGCCGCACGCGGAGATGCCTCAGTACGTCGTCAAGGCGTGCCCGAGCGCGGGGCATGCCGCGCAGGCATGGCTGGCGTCGCGACTCTTCGGTGCGGTGGGACTCGCGACGCCGACGGCAGCGCTGGTGCACGGGTGTTCGCAGGCGTTCGACGGCACGCGCGACCCGGCGCGCGTCTATCTGGCGACGACGTTTCTGTCCCGCTATCAGGATCTCGGCGACTGGCTGGAGAGCGACGATGCGTGGCGGGTCTTGTAAGGGATAAGCGGTGTCGACGGCTCCGACGTCCCCCGGCTGCAAAGGGCGAGGGACGAGGCGACGGCGGCAGGGCGGCAGATGGCGGAACTCGTGGCATCCAACGGCGTGCCGTTCCATGCACTAAGCGGCGACGCGGCGAAAGGGTACGCTGATGCGCTGGCGCGTCGCAACGCCATGCGCCATCAGCTTTGTCACGCGCTGCCAGACGTCTATCAATGTGCGCTCGAACGCCACTACATAGCAGCGCTCTGGCTCGGCAACTGGGATCTGTGCAACGTCTTCATGGAGAACATCGGTGTCTGGCGCGACAAAAACGACCTGCCTTACGCGATGTCGCTCGACTTCGACGCGTGCCTTCACCTGGGCTTTCAGGGCCTAACCAAAGACAAGAGCTACGACGCGGCGGTCGGTCAGCGCAACGCGGTGCCGTCATTGCCCGCACTGACGTCGACGTTTCGGCGCGACGCAGCGGACTTCAGCGCCGCGCTTGCCCCAAATTCGCTCACCGATCTCTCGCAATTTCCGTACGGCGATCAGTACGCGCCGTTTGTCCGTCGCCTGAAGGGGCTCGCGTGCGAGGCGTCGAACAAGACAGTGCAGGACGAATTGAAGAATCCGGTCGGTGTGCGTGCGCTGGCGGCCGAAATGGCCTACCGGCTGGGCCGGATTTCTGCGCTGGACATTCGGCCGTGGGCGCAAAGCGCGCATGCGGTGGCGAGGGCTGGGGACGCGGCGTGCGGCGCTTCGCCCGGCGCTGCCGCCGCGTGCTGTGAACCGGATGCGCTCGTGACCCGGCTGCTGGCTCGGCGTGATCACCTGGTGGAACGCCTCGGCGGCACGTGGGCTGCGCAAACCTGGGCGCACATGTATGACACGCGTGCCAGGGCGGTTGATGCTCGGCAGGCGCCGTTCCTGTGTGCGGGGCGGCGTTAATTACAGGCGGTGGCGTCAGACGCATCGTGGTCTGAACGTCATCTGACTCTCAAGCCGTCGTCGGCATCCCCAGCAGTGCCGGTGCGGCGCTCACGAGCGTATCGATGGCGGCGCGCAGCTTGGGAGACGGATGCCGCGTGTCGGGCCAGACCAGATGTAACGGGGTGCCCGGCACGCGAATCTGCGGCAGCAAGCGCACTAGCGTGCCGTCGGCGATCGCGCGCATGATGACCCAGTGCGGCATGCACGCGATGCCAAGCCCCTGCTCGGCAGCTTCCACGAGCGCGATCAGATCGTCGAGGATGAAGCGCGGCGAGCGATGCGGTCCGTCGGCGGGCATCATCGGCGTGGGCCATCGATACAGATTGCCCGCGCGTCCGTACATCAGACATTCGTGACCGGCGAGATCGTCGACCGTCTGCGGTGTGCCGTACGTCGCCAGATAGGCAGGGGACGCGCACAGCATCATCGTCTGTTCGCCAAGCGAGCGCGCCTTGAGTCCTGGTGTGTCGTCGAGCCGCCCGCTCCGTACGGCCAGATCGTAGCCTTCTTCCACCAGATCGATGCGGCTGTCGCAGAACGCCATCTCGAGACGCAACTGCGGATGCGTCTTCGCCAGCGCCAGCAAGACAGGCGCAATGCACTGCCGCCCGATGTGCACGGGCATCGTCACGCGCAGCTTGCCCATCGGCGTCTGCGAACCGGCACTCAGCTCGTCTTCTGCCTCGGACAATTCCGTCAGCACCTTCGTGCAACGCTGGTAAAACGTCTGGCCTTCGCCGGTGAGGTGCTGGCTGCGGGTGGTGCGGTGGAACAGGCGTACGCCCAGCCGCGCCTCCAGCCGACCGATGCGTTTGGCGACAGCCGAGCGGGTGAGATGCAATCGTTCGGCCGCGCCCGCAAAGCTCCCGGCGTCGACCGCCGCGACGAACGCCGAGATGCCCGAAAGCCGGTCGGGTGTGTAGGTCTCATTGGTTCTCATAAGTCGCCAATCAGTAGATAAATTGCCATCACTGCTTCGAAGTATTCTCCAATAAGCTGATCCTTGTCCACCCGGCTTGCCGGGATATCCGTTTTGAGAACGTCGACGAGGAAATTGGCAATGACAACGATGCAGCAATGGCAAATGACGACGCTGGGCGAAGCCTCGCTCAAGCTGGCGACCGGGGAAGTCCCGACGCCCGGGCCGGGCGAAGTGCTCGTGAAAGTGAATGCGGTGTCGCTCAACTATCGCGATGCCCTCATGATCGACACCGGCATGGGATTGCCGGTGACGTTCCCGTTCGTGCCCGGTTCGGACATGGCGGGGGAAGTGGTGGCCGTGGGCACAGGCGTAACGCGCGTGAGTGTGGGCGAGCGCGTCGTCAACACGTTCTGGGATCGCTGGAGCGAGGGGGAACTAGCCCCGGCCGGTTTGCAGATCTTCGGCGGCACCTTGCAGGGTGTACTTCGGGAGTACGCGGTGTTCGACGAGGCGGCGCTGGTGCGCGCGCCGTCCACGCTTGACGACGTGGCTGCTTCGACGCTGACGTGTGCCGGGCTCACCGCCTGGTTTGCGCTGTTCGGGACCGGCCGCAAGCTCGTGCCCGGCGAGACGGTGCTGTCCATCGGCACCGGCGGTGTGGCGTTGTTCGGTGCGCAACTGGCGCTTGCTCACGGAGCAAAGGCCATCGTCGTGAGCGGCAGCGAGGAAAAGCTGGCCCGCGCGGCGGCGCTGGGGGTGACGCACGGTGTCCAACGCCGGGAAGGTTGGGCGGACGAGGTCCGTCGACTCACCGAAGGCCGGGGCGTCGAACAGGTGCTGGAACTGGCCGGTGGCGACATGCGCGAGACGATGGCGGCGCTCGCGCCCAACGGCAAAATCTCCGTGATCGGCACGCTGGGCGGGGATTCCCTGCAAATTCCGGTCTATCCGGTGCTGCTCAAGCGGGCGCATGTGCAGGGCATCGGGGTGGGGCACCGGCAGGGGTTGGAGGCGCTCGGTGCGATGATCGACCGCCACGGTATTACGCCGGTGGTGGACGCCGTCTACGACTTTGCGGATGCCGCCGAGGCGCTGTCGCACTTGCGTCGCGGGGCGTTCGGCAAGGTGGTGGTGCGCGTCTCCGGGTCAGTTGCCTAACGTCCCAAGCTCGCATAAACTATCGACGCCACAAACCCCGCGTGACTGGCGATTAGGGCCCACACCCTTGTGTGCCCGAGGTGGAGCAACCCACCGGGAAGCGCCGGGGTCTTATTTGCCGTTCGCCTGGGCAGCCGTGATGGTTGGTGCTGCCCTGTCATCGTCTTCCGAAGCACAAAGGAAGACGCGCCGCAGCATCCCCTCCCGGAAAATCTGTTCAACTCAACGGAACCGCCATGTTCGACAAATCGAAATCTACCGTTGCCTCCGTCGATCCCGACGTCTGGGCAGCGATTCAGAAAGAAAACCAGCGTCAGGAAGATCACATCGAACTGATCGCGTCGGAAAACTACACCAGCCCGGCCGTGATGGAAGCGCAGGGTTCGCAGCTGACCAACAAGTATGCGGAAGGTTATCCGGGCAAGCGCTATTACGGCGGTTGCGAGTATGTCGACGTCGTCGAACAACTGGCGATCGACCGCGTGAAGGCGCTGTTCGGCGCAGAAGCCGCCAACGTGCAGCCGAACTCGGGCTCGCAGGCTAACCAGGGCGTGTACTTCGCCATGCTCAAGCCGGGCGACACGATCATGGGCATGAGCCTCGCGCACGGCGGTCACCTTACGCATGGTTCGCCGGTCAACATGTCGGGCAAGTGGTTCAACGTCGTGAGCTACGGCCTGAACGAAGCCGAAGACATCGATTACGACGCTGCAGAGAAGCTGGCGCAACAACACAAGCCGAAGATGATCGTGGCAGGTGCCTCGGCCTTCGCGCTGAAGATCGATTTCGAGCGCATGGCCAAGATCGCCAAGTCGGTCGGCGCTTATTTCATGGTCGACATGGCGCACTACGCCGGTCTGATCGCCGCAGGTGTGTACCCGAACCCGGTGCCGCACGCCGACTTCGTCACCACGACCACGCACAAGAGCCTGCGCGGCCCGCGCGGTGGCGTGATCCTGATGAAGGCCGAGTTCGAGAAGCCGATCAACTCGGCCATCTTCCCGGGCATTCAAGGTGGCCCGCTCATGCACGTGATCGCCGGTAAGGCCGTCGCGTTCAAGGAAGCTGCATCGCCGGAATTCAAGGAATACCAACAGCAAGTCGCGAAGAACGCACGCGTGATGGCCGAGACGCTGGTCAAGCGTGGTCTGCGTATCGTGTCGGGCCGTACCGAATCGCACGTGATGCTGGTCGACCTGCGCGCCAAGAACATCACCGGTAAGGCTGCCGAAGCCGCGCTGGGTGCTGCGCACATCACCGTCAACAAGAATGCGATTCCGAACGATCCGGAAAAGCCGTTCGTGACGAGCGGTGTCCGTCTGGGCTCGCCCGCCATGACCACGCGTGGATTCAAGGAAGCCGAAGCCGAACTGGTCGGCAACCTGATCGCCGACGTGCTGGACAACCCGGAAAACGAAGAAAACCTGGCCCGCGTGCGCGCACAAGTGGCTGAGTTGACCAAGCGTTTCCCGGTCTACGGCTAAGCCACGGCGTCGCACGCATGCGCTGCCCATTCTGCCGACACGACGACACGCAGGTCATCGACTCGCGTGAAGCGGAAGACGGCGCCGCTATCCGGCGGCGTCGGAAATGCCCGTCGTGCGACAAGCGCTTCACGACTTACGAGCGTGTCGAACTCGCGATGCCGGTTGTCGTCAAGAAAGACGGTAGCCGCGCCGAGTACGACCGCGCGAAAGTGCGCGCCAGTATGCAGTTGGCGATTCGCAAGCGCCCTGTCAGTGCCGAAGCGATGGATGCCGCGATTGCGCGCATCGAGTACAAGCTGCTGGCCGGTGCGGAGCGTGAAGTCATCAGCCAGCGCATCGGCGAACTGGTGATGCGCGAGTTGAAGCGGTTGGACAAGATTGCGTACATCCGCTTCGCGTCGGTCTATCGAAGCTTCGAAGACATCGCAGAATTCCGCGATGTCCTTGAGGAGATCGACAGCCCGGACGTCAAGCCCAAGCGCAAGCCCGTGGCCTGAACGCGGGCGGCGTACGCTGCCTGCGTTGAAGACTGCCGGGCAGACTTAGGTGGGTAATGCCCCGCCGGTCGAATGAATGTCGAAAAACCCGTCGTGCCTGAAAGGGCGCGACGGGTTTTTTTATGGCCATCCGCAGGGCATCCTCATACGTTGATGACGGGCACTCCCCGTGCGGAACAACCCGAAATTCAAGCGTGGGACGCGGCTGAAAGGCGCTGTCACGCCGTTGCGCGCGCGCCGCACGTGTCGACGTTTTTGGGGAAATAAGAAACGTAATAAACACTGTTTTGGGATGATTCGGAAAACCTTTAAATAGATTTTATAAGAATGGTCCCAAATGAAAATTCTGATTGAATTATGGGGTAAGTACTAAAAAATCATCAGAACTGACAGAATTTCGATAGCTCGTCTCTAGAATTCACAACCTTGATGGTGGCAGGTGTGTCGCTGTTTTGGCGATAGCGAGTTAATTCGCTATTTGATGTGAATTGAAAATAAGAGATTTATCGAATGCAAAAGAATCATCCGAAGTCGAATGTCCTGCGTCAGACGAAGATTTGTGTGGCAGCTGCGGCGGTGGTGACGGCTGCTGCGCTGCCGGGGCATGCGGTATCGCAGACGGAACCGCAGTGGGAGCGTGAACGTGATGCACGTATGACCGTACTGTCCAGCGCAATCGGCGCGTTGGATCCGGAGCTTGGTGCGGCGAGGGCGACGGAGGCATTTGCCCAGAAGATTCATGAGCAAATGGATGCCGCATCGGCTGCACTTGTTGAAGGTGCAAAGAGATCTGATATAAAAGATTTGCTTGAATTGTTGGTGACGTCCGTCGATGAGACGTTAAAAACAGATGATAAATATCTGACGGCCGATGGGTTAAAGAAGAAGGGCGAGCTTTCGGCGTTTAAAGCGCGCATCGAAGCTGCGATGCAGGCAGCGGCAGGATCGGACCGTAACGCGATGGCGACCGCGCTTACTGCTCTGGAAGATGAAATGAAGAAGCACACCGGCTTCCTCGACGACACCGTGAAGGCCCGCGAGCCGGTCGAGCGCAAAAGCGATCTGCTCGCCCTGAAAGAGACCCGTGTTAGAGAGGTCGATTCCGAGGCCGGACTGAACGCACTCAAGAACACGCGCCAACTGGATGCGACGACGCCCGGCGCTGCGACACATCAGGACGTGCTCACGTGGAGCGACAGGAACCTGACCAACTTCATGGCGGACGATGTGGTGACCGCTACCCATGACGTCATCGGCAAGGACAGCATCCTTGAGTTCACGCGTCGCTCGGGAGAGGAATCGGACGCGATTGCAGGAACCGGCGGCGTGCGTGACGTGGGCACGCTCCACGCGCGCAGGTCTGCGGACCATGATGTGCGCGTCGACGGCGGCACGCTGAACGTTCATCAGGAGATTGGCGGGGACGGCCGACTCGATATCACGGTCGGTAAGGGCGGCAAGCTTCATTTTGCCGACGACGGTGTCGGCGTGTCATCGGATGCAGGCGACGTGACACTGTGGGCCGTCCGCAGCGAGAAGGGATCCCCCGATGGCGGCGCGATCGAGTTTGGCAAGCGTACGAGCTCGGGGACGGCCGAGATCATCCTGAAACAGGGCGGAAGCCTGCATTTCGCCGAGGGCGCCGACGCAGGCATCAGCGACATCGACATTGCAACGGGGGCAAATGCCACGTTCCACACGGCGAATGCCGCCGCCGCGAAGATCCAGAACAGCGGGACGCTGACGTTCGAGGCGGGGGCACAGGCGGGTCGCGCCGATATCGTGAATACGGCGGGTGGGCTGACGACGTTCCAGGACACCGATCTTCAGCGCGTCGAACTCGTCAACCTGGGCCGGATTCAGTTGGAAAAGACCAGGGGCGGATCGGCAACGTTGATCAATGGCATCGATGGACATGTGGATGTGCTCGATTCAGATCTGCAACAACTCGGATTGGCCAACGTCGGCGTCGTCAAACTGCGAGGCAATACACAAGCAGACGGTGCCCGAATCGAAATGCTGGGCGGCAAGCTGAACATCGCGGATATCGAGGCGCAGGCGCCGGGACGCAAGGCCGAGAAGACGTTGTCCATCGGTTCTCTGAGCGGCATCGGGCAAGTTGTCACGGGAGACACGAAGCTGGTGCTGGGCGAGCGCAACGAAGACGACTATTTCGACGGCGAGATCGTGCGCGAGGAGGCGTCTTCCGGCGCAGACGCCAACACACCGCGCCGCGCTACCAAGTCGCACACGCAAGTTGCGGCGGCAACCGGCTCGGATGTCGTCAAGACGGGGACCGGCAATCTGACACTGGGTGGCGATCAGAGCGGCGTTGCCAGTCTGCGTATCGAAAGCGGCAGCGTGACGGCCGCGCACGCGAATGCTCTTGGCTCGGGCACTGTGACAGTGACGGATAAGGGCGCAGTCAAGCTGGCGTCCGATGTCGACGGCGTGAGCCACGTTGACAACGCCGGTCGGATTGACCTCGGCACGAACAAGCTGGCTGTGCAGAAGTACACGTCGAAGGCGGGCGCGAAAATCAGTTCGCATGTGTCCCGCGTGGGGGATAGCGTCGCCAGTGGGGCGATTCAGGTGTCGGAAGACAGCGACTTCACGAACACGGCCATCGACGTCACCGTGGCCAACGACATCGCGCTGGCTGACATTCAGGACAAGCTCGGCGTGGTGAGCGTAGCCGAAGGGAAAACGGCCAAGCTCGGCAAAGTCACGATCGGCAGCATCGTTGGCGGGAAGACGGTGGATCCGACGGACCCTACCGATCCCACCGATCCGACCAAACCCACCGATCCGACCAAACCCACCGATCCGACCAAACCCACCGACCCGACCGATCCGTCGGGCATCATCACCAGCCAGAACGTCGTGCAGTACCTGGCGACTGACGGCAACTACAGCGCGAACGAGCGGGCGGTGCTGGCGTCGGTCAACGGCATCACCGTGGGCGATCTGACCTCGGGCAAGGTCGGCGGCAAAGTCCTCTCGGAGATGGCATTGCAAACAGCGGGTTCGGACGAGCAGCGCCGCTCGGCGAGCCTGCTCTCGGGCGAATCGCTGGTGAACAATGCCCTCGCCGCGCAAGGCGCGACAACGGCATTCCAGCGCGGTATGCAGTCGCGCATGCTGGCGGGCGGCGCAATGTTCGACGACAGGACCGCTAACGGTGCGAATGCCGATAGCCATGGCATCGCTGGCTGGGCGTCGTTCTCGGGGGGCAACACGGCGCAACGTGGTGATGCCCTGTCGTTCGACGTGCGCGGTATCGATGGCGCGATCGGTGTCGACAAGCAAATCGGCAGCAACACGGTGGTCGGTGCGTCGGTCGGTATGGGCAACCAGAACTCGAAGGCGAAGGGTATGCCGGGCGAGTCGAAGATCAACAGCGTGAGCGTCGGTCTCTACGGTTCTCATCTGAACGACGCCAACATATTCGTCGGCGGTGGCGTGTCGTACACGAATCACAGCGTGACGACGGACCGCGCGGTGGCGGCACGCAACGCATCGGCGCGTCTGTCCGGCAAGACGAGCGGCAACACGTTTGGCGCGTTCGGCGAGATCGGCAAGCGCTTCGATGTGGTGGGCTTTAACGTCGATCCGTCAGTGGGTGTGCGTCTTGCGTCGACGCGTCTGAATGCGTTTGACGAGACGAATCGTGACGGCGCAGGTAATGACGGGCTGAAGGTCGGCGCGCAGTCGCAGACGTCGGTTCGCAGCGTGTTGGGCGTGCGCCTCTCGCGTGACGTGATCAGCTTCGACGGCGGCAAGGTGACGCCGATGCTGCGACTGGCGTACGAGCATGAGTTCGGCAATACGCAGGCGAGCCTGACGAATTCGCTGTACGGCGCACCTCACGCGTTCAACGTGAAGGGCGCGAAGCTGGGTCGAGACGTCTTCACGGCCGACCTCGGCGTCGACCTCCAGCTCAAAAAGCGAGTCAGCGTGCACGTCGGCGGCAACGTTAGTGTGCGCCAGGGCGAGAACGCAGTGGGCGGCGGCATCTCGGCGAAGTATCGCTTCTAAGCGATGCGTCGGGCCGCGTGTGTTGAGGCTCGGCTAAATGCAGCGACGAAACCCGTCGTGTCCACGAGGACGCGGCGGGTTTTTTCGTTCCGAAATCCCAAAAGAAGTCAGAGGAAATGTCGCAATTGCTCGGGCGATATGTGGTGTCACAGCGTCAGGCCGACGTCCGTTTAGGAGAGAGGCGGATAAAACGCATCCCTGTATGAGCGATTGATTGAAATTTAAAATTAATCGCATTGGGATTTTACGTTTATTCGATTAACTGGTGATGGTTGGGCTAAGTACCAAAGCGTATTGATATCGAGAGTGTTCGGATAAATCGACTCCAGAATTTGCCGGAATGATGGCGGCCGACAAGCCACTGTCTGAAGCGTGATGAGGGAAATCATCATTTGAGGCGAATTGAATAGGAGTTATCTAATGCGAGGAAATCGTCCGAAGTCGTATGCGCTGTGTCAGACAGAGATTTATGCGGCGATCATCATGGTGGTTGCAGTAATAGGAGGGGCTCCGAATGCATCGGCAGGAAGTCTTCGGTCCAGCGGGATGGAAAACAGAGAGCAAAGGTTGCAGGAGCTTGTTCCCCTCGATGAGCAAAAAAAAACCGTCGAAAAGGAGAAAACGGATGAACATGAAAAGAATATGTCTCTGCTAGGATCGGAGATTCCTATTCATAATTCGCTGGCAAACATTTCCGATGCCGACGAGTTGAAGAAGGCCCTGGGAAATCATGTGGCGGATATTCAAGGCGCCATCGATGTTGTTCAAAAGCGAATAGATGAGGGGAAGGAACTGCCGAAGGATAGAGTTCTTATTCAGGAGTTGAGTGACCTGAAAGGGACGGTCGATGCGCTGGCGAATAGCCAAAATCCATTGGCAGGGCCGGAGCGCACTGCCTTGGATAATCTCTTGTCGGGTGATGCGAACAAATTCAATGAGTCGCTCGCGGCATTGGTTCAGGCAAAGAAGGATGCCGAGCTCGTTGGCTACACACTTCAACGTTGGCGTGACGCCAATGATGAAAAGACCGCGAGCAATCTCAGCGTCACCAAGGAATTGAATGCCTCTGTCAGCGGGGTAGATCTTGTTCCCGATACCAACTACGTCACATGGAATGACAAGAACCAGATCGACTTCATGTCGGATACCGTGCCTGTCGATGGCCAGTCGCTGATCGATGCCCAAACGACGCTGGAGATTTCGGCGCGCTCCGGGCAATTGTCCGACGCAATTTACGGCGCCACCAATCAGCAGCGCGATGTAGGGACAATCCGAGCGGTCAACGGCGCAGATCACACAGTGCGTGTCGACGGCGGCACACTCTCCGTTCATCAGGGCATCGACGGGGAAGGCACCCTGACGATGAATGTCGGCAGCAAGGGGGTGCTCAAATTCGTGGAGGGCGGGCAGGGCGTTTCGGATGACGCACAGCACATCACGCTGAGTGCGGGGACATCGGATGGGCAGTCACCGGACGCACCGGGGGGCACGATCGATTTCTTCAAGGGAACGAGTGCCGGTGCCGCAAGGCTCCAGATCCACGACGCAGGCGCACTCACATTCCACCCGGGCTCGACCGGCGGCCGTAGCGTCATCGACGTCGAGAAGGGCGGAGTCGTCGGGTTCGATGAGGCAAATGCCGCCGACGCCACGATCCTTAACAGTGGGTTCGTGGGGATGCGAAAAGCCAAGGGTGGGGCCGGGGCCATTGAAAACAGGCAGGGCGGGCAACTCGCTGTGGTAGATAGCGACCTGGAGACGCGCCAGATCGTCAACGCTGGCCTGACCCATCTTTCCGGAACGACAACGGCGGACTCGGCAACCATCGCAATGGAGGGCGGCACGCTCAGTCTTGTGGACTTCGAGTCCAATCCCCCAGCCGATCCACTGGCCGAACAGTCACTGACCATCGGCTCGCTGTCCGGTAGCGGCCATGTCATCACTGGCGGCAAGACGCTCAAGCTCGGCGCGCTTGGCAAAGATGACGTCTTCAGCGGCGATATCGTCAAGCTCGACACCGATAAGCTCGGTGCCACCGTCGCCAAAGTCGGCACCGGCAACCTCACTTTCAGCGGTGACCAGAGCGGCATCGATTCGCTGACGGTCGAGAACGGCACGCTCACCGCAGCGCACCGCACCGCCCTCGGTACCGGGCTGCTCGCCCTCTGGGCACCCGGTACGATCTCGCTGGCCAACGATGTCTACGACGTCAAGAAATTCGAGAATGCGGGCACGCTCAAACTCCACGGTTACCGGATCGTGATGGATGAGTACGAATCGAAGGGCAAGGATGCCAGGATCGAGTCGGACGCCAAGCGCGATCCGAATGCGCCCGACGAAGTGCATCGCGGCACGATTCACATCAAAAAGAAAGGCGACTTCACGGATACCAAGATCGTTCTGACGCCGGATGGATCGGTGACCCCCAAAGAACTGCTCGACAAGAAGATTCAGGTCGTCACGCATGATCCCGATGCCGACGTGAAACTCGGCGAGGTCGACTACGGCAGCATTCCCACGGAGCCTGGCGAAGGCGGCGACGGCGGCGACGGTGACGGTGACGTCGTCATCGATCCGGGCAAGGAGATCGCATTCCTCGATCCCAGTGCGCCCTACACGGGCAACGAAAAGGGCCTGCTGGATTCGTTTCAGGGCGTGACGCTCAACGACATCGTCGAAGGCCGGGTGGGCGGCGCAGTCCTCGGTCAGTTGGTGCTGCTTCCCGCAGGCGCCGCCGAGCAGCGTCGTGCGGCACGCATGCTCTCGGGCGAATCGCTCGTGAACAACGCCGACACCGCCTACAGTGCGTCCGACGCCTTTCGCAGCAGCATGCAGACGCGCATGCTCGCGGGCGGCTCGCTGTCCGACTGCAACGCAACCAACGGGCAGCGCGCGAGCCAGAACGGCACGTCGGTCTGGGGCTCGTTCAAGGGGGCGGGTGCGAATCGGAGTGACGGCGAACAGAGCTTCGCGACCTCCGGCATCGACGGCGCTTTCGGCATCGACAAACGCCTCAACCGGAACGCGCTCGTGGGCGTGTCGTTCGGACTGGGCAGCCGGACGTCCCGCGCCGACGATCTGCCGGGCGACGCCAGCATCAGGAGCGCCAGCCTGGGCCTGTACGGCTCGTATCTGAGCGACACACGCTGGTTCGCTAACGGTGGCCTCTTCTTCACCAACCATAACGTGACAACCGAGCGCACCGTGGCCGCGCGGGATGTTTCTGCACGGCTCGAGGGCAAGACCAGCGGCCGCACACTCGGGCTGTTCGGTGAAGTCGGTCAGCGCGTGCTTGCTGGCGGTATGAACGTCGACCCGTTTATCGGTATGCGGATCGCCTCGACGCGTCTGAACGGCTACGACGAAACGGATCGCGACGCCGGACAGGGCCGGAATGGCCTGCACGTCGGGTCGCAGGTCAGCAACTCGCGACGGGCCATTCTCGGCGTGCGTCTGTGGCGTGAGCTGGTGAATACGAGCGGCGGCAGCGTGATTCCGTCCTTACGTCTGGCGTACGAACACGAGTTCGGCGATACGCAAAGCAGCCTCACGAACGCCATTTATGGTGCCCCGCGTGCGTTCACGGTGAAGGGTGTCAAGCTCGGCCGCGATATTTTCACCGCCGATCTCGGCGCAGACGTGCGCGTTACCCGGCAACTCAATGTCCATGTCGGCGGCAATCTGAGCCTGCGCGCGGGGGAGAAGGCCTACGCGGGCGGCGTCACGGCGAAATACATGTTCTGACACAAACGCCAACGACAGGCGCCGAAGCGCAGGTTGTAACAAGCAGGCCCCCAAAAAGCAAACCGCCCGGTCAGCACCGGGCGGTTTGTCCTTTTGTGACGCGCTTTGCCGTCGTCAGAACGAGTGCGACACCCCGATGTAAGCCCCCATCTGGTTCTTGCCCGCAGGCGGGTTGTCCAGCGAGTCGCTCGGAATTGCCGCCACCGAGAAGCTCTGGCCCGAGCTGTTCATCACATACGCGATCGTGCCGTACAGGAAGGTACGTTTCGAGAGGTTGTAAGTGGTGCCCAGCTCCGCCATCGTGGCGTGTCCGAAGCCGCCCGGCACGTTCACGTGATACACCGCCGCATTCGCTGCCCACGCTGCCGTCGCCTGATACTTCACCCCGGCCCAGTAATGGTCGGCGCGTGTGGCGAAGCTGGGGGCGGGCGCGTCCGGCGCGGCCATGTGCGTGTAGCCCAGCGAGATCGTGAAGCGGTTCAGGAAGATATTCGCACCGGCGAAGTATTCCCGCGAGGTGGCGAACACGTCGGTGAAGCGTCCGTTGGTGTCGCGAATTTCGTCATACAACGCGCGCAACTGGAACCGGTCGTGCGTGTACGTCAACTGCGCGCCCATGCCACGGCCGTTGTTGAACTGCCCGGCGATGTTGGAGAAGGCGTACTGACCGGCAATGTCGAACCCGCGCCAGTTCGGGCTTTGATAGTTGACGGTATTGCTCGCCTGCGGCCAGTTGCGTCCACGCACCAGCGACGCCGACGAGAAGGCCTGCTGCTGGAACGGATCGAAGTCCCAGACCCCGTTGCTGATGAACAGGTTGCGCCCGAGCGTCAACTGGCCCCATGAGCGGGAGTTGAAGCCGACCAAGGCACGGCGGTCGAAGATGGAACCCGAGCCGTTGTTGTTGTAGCCGTTCATCAACTGGAAGCCGCCTTCCAGATTGAATACCGCATGCAATCCCTGTCCGAGATCCTCGTAGCCACGCAGGCCGAACAGGCTCGTGCCGTAGTCGCCGCCTTGTGCGCTGAAGCGCGAAGCGGTGCCGCCGTTGCCGTCCTGCAAATTGTTCATGAACTGAAAGCCGCCATCGACGCGGCCGTAGAGTTGCACGCTAGATTGCGCGTGCGCAAACGTACCGATGCCGCAAAGCAGGCTTGCTGCAATGAGCTTCTTCTTCATGATTTGCTCCCCAGGTTGCGTTTTGCCCCGCACCTTCTTTTGCGTGGTTATGCCCGTCGTCGTCGCGACACGCCCGCGCGGGGGCGTACACAGACATCGGCGGAAAAGCCTGAAATATCGTTACGAGTGACGAGAAATCGGCAAGCGGGGACGCCTGGGCAACGGGCGCCGCGTGGGGGAACGCGGCCGGTTGCGAGTGATGCCTGCACGTTCTGCATATCCATTTCGGACACTTCGAACATCTCGAACGTTACGCTCTGGTTTTCAGAGATCGTCGTCATGGCAGTCCACTGGCGTTGGGTCGGCGGCAGCGCGATGCGCGCGCAGCCATGCGACCGGAATGCGTGGCGGGAAGGGGCTGAACCAGCCTGCTGGCTGATTAAGTTCGTATTACGTACGATTTCGTGACGCGATACAAACGCACCTTCGCCTGATTGGCTTCTTTATATCCGAATTCCTCCTGGCGCAACATAAGGGAAAGGCTTAGTTTTTCGACTGTTGCGCGCCAGCAACCAGAAAGCGCCCGGCGTGACATTTCTGTGGCGAAAAGTCCCGTGGAGGTGTTTCAGTCGTCCGTTTTGGTCTACGGCTCGAGCGCGTCAGTCCGGCGCACCAAAGGCTTCCATCTTGCTGGCAAGGTGCGTGAGCAATCGGTTGGCGGCACCGGACAAGCGTCGCCCGGCGCGCGTGATCAGATGCGCCTCGGCACTGCTGAGAATCGGATGGTCGATGGGCAGGGCGCGCAGCACACCTGCGTCGATTTCCTGCGAGACGGCAAAGGTCGGCAAGAACGTTGCACCGAGGCCAGCCCGCACGAAGTGCTTGAGCACGGAAATCGAGTTGGTCGTGACCGTTGGCACGAGCCGGTGCTTCTCCGACTGCTCGGCCAGCTCCATCAGTTGACGCGTGCCGTAGGAGCCATGCATGAGCGCGAGCGGCACATCGTAGAGTGCGTCGAGCGTGAGTGTACCGAGCTTGTCCGCCTTCTCGATCAGGGGAGAACCGGGGGCGACGATCGCGTGCACTGGCTGCGCCAACTGGGCGCGCGAGACGATTTTTGGCTCGGCGGGCGGGTTGTAGACCAGACCGATGTCCGCATCGTCTTCCGCCACGAGCCGCATGACTTCGTTCGTCCCGGCCAGATCCAGCGTGAGGGTGATGTCGGGGTAGCGTTTGCAGAAAAATTGCAACGGCGTTCCCATCAGGTCGCTGACGAAGCCCTCGCCGACGGCCAGCCGAATGTGGCCGCGCCGCAGCCCGCGCACTTCCTGAAGCTTGGCGAGCAAGTCCTCCTGGTGCGCGCGCTGCTCGCGGTAGTACTCCATGAGCAAACGGCTAGCCTGCGTCAGGTGGACCCCGCGCTTGTGACGTTCGATGAGCGGCAGCGCCAGTTCGGCCTCCAGAAGGGCGATCTGGCGGCTGACGGCGGATGGGGCGATGTCGAGTCTGTCGGCGGCGGCGCGCACCGTGCCGCACTGGACGGCTTCGAACAGATACGACAGACGGCTTTCGTTGATGGCGGGTGTCATGCCCTAAAGACTAATTATTAGAACAAAAATGTTCAAGCGTTGTCATTGAGCGTCATTTTTTTTCAATCCACACTGCGAAGCATGCGGATCGGCCCCGACGCCGTGCAACGAACCCAGGCGAGGCCCGGTGTCGGCGGTCCGATTCCGCGCCACTCACCCCTCGGAGGCCCCCCGATGAGCTCGACGATTCCGCCGCGCAATTCGCGATTCGGCATCGATCATCCGCTGGTGACGGTCCATGACCATCCGCGGCGGCTGGCGCATTACGAGCGCATGGGGTTTGCCCCGTCGCCGGTGTCGTATCACCCGTGGGGCACGGTCACGTCGCTGATGATGTTCGGCGACAACTTCATCGAACTGATCGGCGTGGACGACGCGAGCAAGTTCGGCACGAACGCCGTCGGCGACTTCTGCTTCGGCCGTTATCTCGGCAGTTTCCTCGCCCGCGAAGAGGGCGTCTCCCTCGTTGCACTGCACAGCAAGGATGCGCGCGCCGACCACAGCCGCCTCACACAGGCCGGGCTGGAGACGCAGGGCATCATCGATTTTCGCCGCGCGATGCGCAAACCCGACGGCACGCCCGACGAGGCCGTGGTGGCGCTGGGCCTGTTCATCGACGACGTGCTCGGCGACGCTTCCAATTTCATCTGTCACCAGCATCGCCCCGAGCTGATCTGGGTGCCCGAGTGGCAGAAACACGCGAACGGTGTCACCGGCATCGTCGGCATTACGTATGTGACGCCCGACACGGTGTCGTTGCGCACGCTCGCCACACGTTGGCAGCGCATGTACGGCGCGCGTCACGTCGATCTGTACGACGGCGGCGCAGTGGCCGACACCGGGTGCGGGCACTTGCGGGCGATGTCACCGCAGCGCGCCGAAGCGCGTTATGCCGCCGTGGGCCTGCCGATGGCGCAGGGCGTACGCACGCATGCCGTGGCGATCACGCTGCTCACGCCGGATCTGGCGCACGTCGAGGCGCTGTGGCGGGAGAACGGCGTGCCCTATGGCTATAACGAGCACGGACTGGTCGTGGAGCCCGAATTCGCGGGCAATGTGGTGCTGGAGTTCGTCAATCACTAGCGCCCCGACCAGAACCCGTCAACGCATAACGATCCCCTGAATTTACTCACCGACCGGATGTCCCGGGCGGTGTCGAGCAACGCGGCGTCGCCCGTGGGGGCGGCGTCATCTTCGCAGTCAAATTGGAGTCAACATGAAAATCATCGGAGTGGTCGGACTGGGCAATATGGGACGCGGCATGGCGCTGTCGTTGCAGCGCGGCGGTTTCACGGTGCTTGGGTTCGATCCGTCGCAGGCCGCCGGTGCCGCGCTCGCTGAGGCCGGTATCGGCCTGCGCGCCTCGGTTGCCGAACTGGCTCGCGAAGCCGACGCCCTCGTGCTGTCGCTGCCGACGTCGCAAGTCGTCGAGGCCGTGGTGAACGGTGCGGACGGCATCGCCGCGAACGGACGCGAAGGTCTGGTCGTGATCGACACGTCGACGGCCGATCCGGAAAGCACCCGCGCGCTGGCCGTCACGCTGCGCGAAAAAGGCATTGCCCTGGTCGATGCACCGGTCTCCGGCGGTCCGAAGGGCGCGCTGAACGGCGCACTCACGATGGTGTTTGGCGGCTCGGTCGAAGACGTCGCCCGTATCGAGCCGGTGCTCGCCGCCATGTCGGCCAAGCGCGTGCACATTGGCGACGTGGGTGCCGGTCACGTGACCAAACTCATCAACAACCTGATGTGCGCCGCCCACCTCGTGGTGGCCGGAGAAGCGATGCGTCTGGCGAAGGCCGCCGGTGTGGCCCCGGAGCAAGTGCTCGAAGGTCTGAACGCCGGGTCGGGCCGCAGCGGCATCACGCAAACCAACTATCCGACGTGGATCCTGAACGACGCCTTCGACTCCGGCTTCACGATGAAGCTCATGCGCAAGGACGTGCGTCTGGCCATGGCACTGGCCGAGCAGACGGGCACGCTCGCCACGGGTCCGCTGTCGGCGGAAGTCGGACGCCTGTGGGCCGCAAGCGCCGCGACCGTGGGCGACGACGAGGACTTCAACCGCATCGTGCAATTCATCGAGCCGGGCCGCGCCTAAGCGCTGCGCACCTGCATCGATGTTTCACGACGTACCCCTCTGATTTTTTGTTTTGACGACACGATGCGCACCTGAGTGCGCATCGCACGGAGCTTTCTCATGGCAGACCAACAAGCCGCCGCCTTGCTCGGCGCATTCGCCAAGTTTTTCCCTAACGCCACCACCATCGGCTCGTTCGTCAATGGCGAACTGGTTGAAGGCACGGGCGAGTCGGGCATCGACATCGTGAACCCGGCCACCGGCCAGACGGTGCTGACCTACCGCGATGCGGGTGCTGCCGTCGTAGCGCAAGCCGCCGATGCCGCGCAAGCTGCACAGAAGACCTGGTGGGCGCTCACGCACGCCGCGCGCGGTCGTGTGATGCAAGCCGTTGGCGCGAAGATTCGCGAAAACGCCGAAGCGCTCGCCCAGCTCGAATCCATCGGCGCAGGCAAGCCGATCCGCGATTGCCGCGGCGAAGTCGCCAAGGTGGCGGAGATGTTCGAGTACTACGCCGGATGGACGGACAAGTTCTTCGGCGACGTCATTCCCGTGCCGAGCACGCACCTGAACTACACGCGTCGCGAAGCGATGGGTGTGGTGCTGCAAATCACGCCGTGGAACGCCCCGGTCTTCACCTGCGGCTGGCAACTGGCCCCGGCGATCGCTATGGGCAACGGCGTGCTGCTCAAGCCGTCGGAACTCACGCCGGCCAGCTCGCTGGTCGTCGCAGCCCTCGCCGAGCAGGCCGGTGTGCCGCGCGGTCTCATCAACGTGCTCGCCGGTTTCGGCCATACGACGGGTCAAGCCGCGATTTCGCATCCGGTCGTCAAGAAGGTCGTGTTCGTCGGTTCGCCTGCTACGGGCAGCAAGATCGCCACCGCCGCCGCGCAACGTCTGCTGCCGAGCGTGCTGGAACTGGGCGGCAAGTCGGCCAACATCGTGTTCGACGACGCCGACCTCAAGCGCGCGTGCCTCGGTGCACAGGCCGCTATCTTCTCGAGCGCGGGTCAGAGCTGTGTGGCCGGTTCGCGTCTGCTAGTGCAGCGCGGCGTGTACGACCAGATGATCGACATGCTGGCACGTGGCGCGGAGAAGATTCGTGTGGGCGAGCCGATGGACGACACCACTGAAGTCGGTCCGATCTGCAACCGCACGCAGTACCAGCACGTCATGAACATGATCGACGCAGGCGTCGAAGGCGGCGCGCGTCTGGCGGCCGGTTCGCAGCAACGTAGCGACGGTGGCTTCTTCGTGCGCCCGACCGTGCTGGCCGACGCCAACAATTCGATGGGCGTGGCCCGCACCGAAATCTTCGGCCCGGTGGTCGTGGCGATTCCGTTCGACACGGAAGAAGAAGCGCTGGCGATCGCGAACGACAGCGAGTTCGGTCTGGCCGGTGCCGTCTGGACGCAGGACGTGGCCCGCGCGCACCGTGTGGCGTCGCAGGTCAACGCCGGTACGTTCTGGATCAACGGCTACAAGACCATCAACGTCGCCTCGCCGTTCGGCGGCTACGGCCACAGCGGTTATGGCCGTTCGAGCGGCGTGGAAGCGCTGTATGAGTACACGCAGACGAAGAGCGTCTGGGTCGAGACGGCCGCCAATCCGGCCACGCCGTTCGGCTACGTCTGAGCGTGACGCACGGGGCGGGCGGGGGCGAAAGCCCTCAGTCGCCCGGCGGGAATTGCTGTCATCGTGCGTTCAGTTGTCGGGAACGAATGGCAATAGGGCAATAAAAGGGTAGTGAGTATGCCGGGCACCGGTCGTGAGACGTTGTCCGGCAAGCGATCGTTTCAGCCTGCGGGACAGGGGGCCGAAACGGTGTTTTTGACCGCGTATAATGCCGCCCTCGGGTGGTTCGGCGCGGGGGATTGATTACGCTCCAAGGTGTGCCAACATGGCGGGCGTTCAGCCGCCATGCCCCAAGAGTTCGCCGGTGTATCCCGTCGTGATCTGATCGACGGAATGGACCGGACGGACGGCGTGCCGAACTTCCTTAACTACCGAAATGGTGGCCGACCCGCCGAATAGCTCGACGGCGGACGACATCGGACCGGCTCAATAGCAAGTGCAGTGGAGACCCAGATGGCAGTCATGGAACAAAAAGCGGCCAAGCCGCAGGGAGGCGCCTTCAGCGATGGCGTGCGCCTGTATGTTTGGGCAATCGTGATCCTGGTGGTCGCGGAGCTGATCGGTGCGATCAGCATCAATGCCGGTCACGGCAAGATCGTGTTGTTGCCGATGGTCTGGGCCTTGTTGCTCGGCGCGGCATTGGGCCTGTCGCAGGCGCGCTTGCCGCGTTTCGCACAGATCGACCTGTCGATGCAGCACAAGGCGGCTGCCATTCTGCAACCGGCGCTGCTGCTCTTCGTGGCAAAGCTCGGCCTGCTCGTGGGCGGCTCGTTGCCCAAGCTCGTGGCCGCTGGCTGGGCGCTGGTGTTCCAGGAGTTCGGCCACTTCGTCGGCACCATCATTCTGGGCCTGCCGGTCGCACTGATGCTCGGCATCAAACGCGAAGCCATTGGCGCGACCTTCTCGGTCGGCCGTGAGCCGAGCCTCGCGATCATCGGCGAAAAGTACGGTTTCGACTCGCCGGAAGGCCGTGGCGTACTCGCCGAGTACCTGACGGGCACCATCTTCGGTGCAGTGTTCATCTCGCTGTTCGCGGGCTTCGTTGCCAGCCTGAACCTGTTCCATCCGCACTCGCTCGCCATGGGCGCCGGTGTGGGTTCGGGTTCGATGATGGCCGCTGCCGCCGGTGCGATTGCCGCACAACAGACGCCGGAAGTCGCCAAGGAAGTCGCCACGTTCGCCGCTGCGTCGAACCTGATCACGACGACCATCGGCACGTACTTCACGCTGTTCATCTCGCTGCCGCTCGCCGTGTGGGGCTACCGCGTGATGGAGCCGGTGCTGGGCCGCATGAGCAAGCGTGGCCGTGCCAACGCCGAAGCCGCTGCTGTGGCCGACGCCGACGCTGCCAAGGAACTCAAGGAAGCCAGCAAGGCGCACACCGTCGAGATGAACTTCGGCGCACGTCTGTTCGCATGGTTCTTCTCGGGCGCGCTCGCGCTGGTCGGTAACAGCATGGCCTTCAAGACGCCGTTCCTCGACGGCGTGCCGGGCATGCTGATCATCATCGGTGCTGTGCTCGTGGGTGAAGCGCTGTACTTCGTCACGCGCCGCAAGGTGCCGGCCGTGTGCTGGGTGTCGCTGATCGCCATGTTCCTGACGTCGCCGGCCTTCCCGTTCGCGCCGGTCGTGGAGCAGTTCACGGGCAAGATCAACTTCCTGTCGCTGGTCACGCCGATGCTGACCTACGCCGGTCTGTCGGTCGCCAAGGACGTGCCTGCCTTCCGTCGTCTGGGCTGGCGCATCGTGGTCGTGTCGTTCCTCGCGAACGCCGGTACGTTCCTCGGCGCTGCGATCATCGCCGAATTCTTCCACGTGTAATGCCTCGCGGTGAATGCGCGACGGTGACAGGTCGCGCTTTCGCTGGCAGTCGGAAGATTCAATAGCTTGAATGCTGGAAAGCGAAGGGCCGGGTCCTGCGGTATGCAGGCCCGGCCCTTCGTGTTTTCAGGCAGGGGCAATCAGGGCTTCGTCGTAGCGGCGTCGGCCTGTGCCCGGTCGTGATAGTAACGACGGAAGAAACTGCGGATTTCCGCAGGCGAGAGCTTGCCGTCGTGATTGACGTCGATCTCGTCGAAATGCTGATACAGGAACGGCTCGGAGGCGGCGACTTCGTCGCGGCTCAGATAACCGTCGCCATCCTTGTCGGCCGCCTTGAAATAGCGCTCGAACGTGGCGCGGCGTGCCTGCAACTGGCTGCGCTGATACGCGGCCCATTCGTTGCGATCGATCTTGCCATCGTGATTGGTATCGATGGCGTCGAACGAACGCTGCAAGTACAGGCCGAGCGCGGCGTTCTGATCGGCGGCGTCGCCGTAGTCCGGCCCTGCCGTGGGCGGCGGCGGCGGGTTTGGCGTGGTTGGCACGACGCCGTTGATGGGGGGCGTGCCCGACTGCGCGAAGCTCGGCATCGTGGCCAGCGACAGGGCGGCTGCGCCCGCACAAACGGTCACGACAGCGAGGGTCCGGCGGCCGAGGCGTCGTGTCTTGAGCGTGCGAAGCGTCCGCTGGCGAAGTGTGTCCTGAGAGTTCATATCTCGCTTCTCCTTATTGCGTCATGAGATTAGCGGGGGGGCGTGCATCACCCCTGAATTGCGGTCGTCGACCATCGGAGCCGATCAGCGACGACGGCGATCGTCCGTGATGACGTTACCGATCACACCGCCGACGACGGCACCACCCACGGTCGTGCCGAGGTCGCCGCCCGAGATGAGTGCGCCACCCAGTGCGCCGACGCCAGCGCCGACTGCGGTATTACGCGATTCGCGCGGCGTCATGCCGCCGCAACCGGCCAGCGTGCCGATGAGCGCCGCACCCACGAGGATCGGGGCGGCCGAGCGCGAAAGATGTGAGATGTGCGAGATCCATCGTTGTGTGGTTTTCATGACGCATGCTCCTTCGGTTGGGGCGGCAGGCCCCGGGATATCTGCTGACGATGCGCGGTCAGTGCGCGGTGGCTGAACCGTTCTCCGGCGCGGCCAGGCCGTCGGCCGGGGTGGACTCCCGATAGGCTGGCGGCGGCGGAGGCGGCGGATACGGGCGTCCCTGCGCATCGGTCGGATACGGACGGCCGTAAGCGTCCGTCGGCGGATAAGGGCGACCGTAGGCGTCGGTGTTCGGGACCGGTGCCACCGGAGCTGCATACGGGCTGCACGCCGAACCCGGCGCATACGGCGGCGGGCCGCAGTTCGGATCCGCCGATTGATATGCCGGATTCGTGCTTTCGATACCTCGATAGGGCAGTCGCGGCTGAGGCGGCGCCTCATACGCGCAACCTGCCAACGTCAACATGACCGACGCGAGTCCGACTGCCGAGGACACCTTGGCAATGCGCGACTTCACGCTGCGCGCCACCTCAGCATTTGCAACACCTTCACGGTTCGTTCTCATCATGACCTCCGTTCGAGCGCGGTGTTTGTCCCGCGCTTCGTCATCATGGATTGATTGGAATGGGCTAATTGGTTTAAAGGAATGACTCAAGTTGGACGCAGATTGCGGGATTTGGATCGCCGCATCTTGTAAATCTTTGTAATTGGTTCGCAATGTGCCGTCCTGTGGGGCTTTGCAGAGATATTGCGTTGCACACAATGCATCGATTATTGAATGGAGTCCGAAGTAATGTAGGAATGCGCTGACGGCGTATGCCTACGACGAAACTCATGCGCGCGTCGACGTCACAGTCAGATACGCAAAGTACGTATTCGTATGCGGCCCCACCGACCTCAATACAGGACGTCCATATTCCTTTGGGTATTCGGCGTCATACACGAAGCGCGCAGCGCATCGACGCCGTTTCCATGCGTGAAATGCATGACATCGAAATTGTTCAATTTTGAAATATATGGCGGGGGAGATCAGGCAAGAAGCCACTTCCCGTGCGCATGCGGGCAACGTGCGGCAACGCCACGCATTACGCGATGTCTGTCATCGCAATTCGCGTTGTGTGCGTGGAAATACCGGGAAAGTCCGGGGGAGTGTTTGCGCTTAGTTTTCGCCGCAAGCTGCGTTTGCACTGGCATACTGTGCGCGCTGACGTTGTGTATCGATGTCAGTGGAAGTTGAGAATTAACGATCGAGGTGCCCCGCCTAACGGTGCAGGCTCACATATGCCACAAGTCAAGAAAGAAGACATTCGTCTCGCCATTCTCGAAGCCTCGCATGCCCTGTTTCTCGAAAAAGGGTATGTGGACACCACAATGGTGCAGATCGCCAAGCGTGCCGGAATTTCGCACGCGAACATTTACAGCTACTTCACTGCGAAGCTGCAAGTCTTCTTCTGTGTCTACGACAAATGGTTCAAGGCGCGCATCACGGCCCTTGAGTCGGAAGTCATGTCGGCACACGGCCCGCATGCCCGCATGCGCGCGCTGCTCGCCGGCCTGCTGGTCGACACGCCGAGGCTCGACAACGGCTTCTCGCACAATCTGGTGCAGGCGCTCTCCACGGTGACGCCGGGCGATCCCTACGATCCGTCGTTGCTTCAGTGGTTCAGGGAGCGCTTGTCGGCGATGCTGGCGGCCTGTGCGCCGCGCCTGGCACGTGACGGTGTGCGACGCGCGCGCCTTATCGACATGCTCGTGCTGACCTTCGACGGGTGCCTCGTGAACATTCATGTCAACCCGGCCTCGCTGCCGGACGTGGCCATGCTCGAAGAGTACGTTGCTGCCTTCCTGTCGACGGAGCCCGCCGAGTCGGCGCCCGCGCCGCAGGGGGCAGATTCGGTGACGGCGTCCGGTACGACTGCGACAGCCTGAACAGGACACCGATGCGATCACTTCCCTGGACAGCCCTTAATCTCGGACGAAAGCTCAAGTTTCACCAGCTTCAGGTCTTCGACCGCGTGCTCGAAACGGGTTCGCTCGTGCGCGCCGCCAACGAAACTGGACTGACGCAGCCTGCGGTGAGCAAGATCGTGCATGAGCTCGAAGCCTGTTTCGAAGGCCCGCTTTTTGTGCGCAGCAACCGCGGCATGCAGCCGACCGAACTCGGCGAGTTGCTAGGCCATCGCGTGAAGTCGCTGATGGCCGAACTGCGTTACCTGACGGACGAAGTGAACGCGTTCAGCGCGGGCACGAGCGGACACGTGATCGTCGGTACGCTCATTTCGGCCGCTGCCGACCTGTTGCCGCGCACGATCGCCATGCTCAAGGAGCGCACGCCGGGCGTGCTGGTGACGGTGCGTGAAGCGACGACCGCACAACTCTTTCCGGCGCTGGCCAGCGGGGATCTGGATATCGTGGTGGGACGCTTGCCCGAGCGCTCGCTGCCGGTGGCCAACGCCTTTGCACTGACCCACGAAATTCTCTTTAACGAATCGCTCAGCGTGATCGGCGGCAAGCGTCACTGGACGCATCTGCCGGACCGTGTACCGCTCGCCGAACTGCGCGACGGCGCATGGATTCTGCCGGTGCCCGAGTCGCCCTCGCGTCTGGCGGCGGAGCGGCTGTTTCACGATGCCGGGCTCGCGTTGCCGGAAGACGTGGTGGAATCGCTCTCCGTGCTGACCAACATCGGCCTGATGCTGGAGACGCCTCGCGTCGCGCTCATGCCGCGTGCGGCGGCGACACCGTTCGTGGAGTCGGGCTTGCTGCGCGTGCTCGCCGACACGATGTCGGGCAGCTTCGGCGACGTCGGCTATTCGCTGCGCGCGGACAAGTCGCCCAGCCCGGCGTGTGCGCGATTCGTCGCCTGTCTGCGCGAGGTGTGCGGCCTTAAGCCGTAGCAGTCACGGAGCATAGAAAAAAGGGCGTGCCGACGAATCGGCACGCCCTTTTTTCATGACGCGAGCACAAGGACTTACAGGCGCGCGAGCGAAGACACCAGCCCCGGGTTCTGTTGGACCAGCCGTATCAGGCAGGCGGCCTGGGCGTTCGGGCGCGCGCGCCCTTGCTCCCAGTTCTCCAGCGTCCGGGGATTGGTCCGGAGATAGTGGGCGAAGACGTTACGGGACATGCCCAGATGTTTGCGCAGGGCAAGCAACTCGTCGGGAAAGACTTCCAGCTTGGGAAGTGGAGTACGCGGTAACTCTTTGATGTTGAGTGGGAGGTCCGCAGGGAGCCCGTTCTTGACTTGAGCAGGCTCGGCGGGCGGCGGCGCACCGGTGTCCTGCGTGAGCAGCCAGCGGAAGGGATTCGAAGGCGTATTGGTGTAAGCCATAGTCCTGACCGGTGTCGTTAGTTGTTGATCGGGTGCGCTTGCAAAGGCAATCAAGCGGAGCCGATTGCACCACATCCATTTGCTGGGTGCTTTCACAAAACACTCCCGATTTTCGCGTCTGACACCTATCGAGTACTACGCACCTCGTGGGGGCGAGGTGCCGTAGAGTGTACGCAGACAGGGGATGCGCGTGGCTTGGCGCGCGTCTCAGACGCCGAGGTAGGCCTGCAATTCCGGCAACGACTGACGCAGCTTCGACGAGTCGCCTTGCCACGCCACACGGCCCTTATCGACGATGTAGTGCTGGTCGCCGAGCTCGAGCATGGGTGCCAGATTCTTGTCGATGCAGAGGATCGACAGGCCGCTGCCTTTGAGTTGCTTCAGGCATTGCCAGATTTCACCGCGAATGAGCGGCGCGAGGCCTTCCGTCGCTTCGTCGAGAATGAGTAATTTCGGATTCGTCATCAATGCACGGCCGATGGCGAGCATCTGCTGTTCGCCGCCGGACAGATTGCTGCCGAGGTTTTTCTCCCGCTCGCGCAGCCGCGGAAACAGGCCGTAGATGCGCTCCAGCGTCCACGGTGAAGCCGCGCCATGTCGATTGCCAGCGGTCGCCACGAGGTTTTCGCGCACGGTGAGCGTGGGAAAAATCTGGCGGCCTTCTGGGACCAGTCCCATGCCCGCTCGTGCAATGCGATGCGAGGGGCTGGCGTGTACCGGTTGCCCGTCGAACACGATCTCACCGCGTGCGGGGCGCATCAGCCCCGTCATCGACCTGACGGTGGTCGTCTTGCCCATGCCGTTACGTCCGAGCAGGGTGACGAAAGCACCGCGCTCGATGTTCAGTTGCATGCCGAACAGCGCCTGACTCGCGCCGTAGTACGACTCGACGCCGGATAAAGACAACAAGGTGTTCATGCTGTCGCTCCCAGCATTTCGTTGCGGGTTTCGTCCCCGAGATAGGCTTCGCGCACGCCCGCGTCGTTGCGGATGGTGTCGGCGTCGCCGCAGGCGATGGCACGTCCGTAGACGAGCACCGTGATGCGGTCGGCCAGCGCAAACACGGCGTCCATGTCGTGTTCCACCAGCACGATGCCGTAGTCACCCTTGAGGTCGGCCAGCAGATGCGTCATCTGTTCGGACTCGGCCTGCGACATACCGGCCATCGGTTCGTCGAGCAGCAGTAGCTTCGGCCGTCCGGCCAGCGCCATTGCCAGTTCGAGCTGACGGTGTTCGCCGTGTGCGAGCGCGCTGGCGGGCACGTTCATACGCGCGGCTAGCCCGGTGCGCGCCAGAATCTCGCGCGCCGGTTCGACCAGTGCCGCTTCGCGAATCGCCGGACGCCAGAAGCCGAAGCTATGCCCCTGCATCGCCTGCACGGCGACGAGCACGTTCTCCAGTGCGGTGAATTCGCGAAAGACCGAGGTGATCTGATACGAGCGCGCCAGCCCGGCACGCGCACGTTGCTCGATGGGCACCGAGGTGATGTCGTGCCCGTCGAAATGAATGTTCCCTTCGTCGGAGCGCAGCTCGCCCGCCAGTTGGCCGATGAGCGTGCTCTTGCCTGCGCCGTTCGGTCCGATGATGGCGTGCAGTTCGCCCGGCGCGACGTCGAGACAGAAGTGATCGGTGGCGGTGAGTCCGCCGTAGCGTTTGACCAGTTGGTCGACACGAAGGAGGCTCATGCTTTGCCCTCCACGGTGCGCGTGCGACGCGAGAGGCGCACTTGCAGGTCACCCAGCAACCCGTACAGGCCACGACGCGAGACCAGCACCGCCACAACGATGAGCGGCCCGAAGATGATCATCCAGTGCTCCGTCATGCCCTTGAGCCACTCCTCGATGAGCAGCATTGCAGCGCTACCCAGTACTGGCCCGAAGAATGAGCCGAGGCCACCCAGCACGACCATCACGATCAGTTCGCCCGAAGCGGTCCACGCCATATAGGCGGGCGAGACGAAATGCGTGAGATTGGCGTACAACATACCCGACACGCCGCAAACCATCGCGCTGATGACGTAGGCCACGAGCTTGTAGCGCAGCGTCGGGTAGCCGAGGGCGCGCATGCGGCGGTCGTTCTGACGCGCGCCGCGAATCACCATGCCGAAGCGCGCTTCGACCAGGCGACGGCCTCCCCACACGCACAGGCACAGCACGGCGAACGCGACGTAGTACAGCACCGCCGGGTCGTCGAGCGTCACACTGCCGAAGCGGCTGCCCGCGTTGACGGGCAGACCGTCGTCGCCGCCGTACTGCTTCAGGCTCACGGCGAGGAAGTAGAACATCTGCGCGAACGCCAGCGTGATCATGATGAACGCGATGCCGGTCGTGCGCAGCGAGAGCAGGCCGGTGAGCGCGCCGACGAGCGCACACAGCACCAGCGTCACACCCAGATGCAGGAAGCCGTTATCGATGCCGTGGAAGCTCATGATGCCCACGACGTAAGCGCCGAGGCCCAGATACAAGGCATGGCCGAAGCTGACCATGCCGCCGTAGCCGAGAATCAGATCGAGCGAGACGGCGGCGATCGCGAACACCACGATGCGGCCGAACAGGGTGAGGAAGAACGGTTGCTGAGCAAACGTCGCGTAAAGGGGCACCAGCGCTAGCAGGACCAGCAGCAGTATCGGCACGGCGGTGCGTAGGTTGAGTTTCATTTCCATCGTTTCCATCGTCAGCCGTGTTTCACCGGGAACAGACCTTGCGGACGCACCGCCAGGACCGCCGCCATCACCAGATAGATCAGCATCGACGCCAGCGCGGGACCGGCAGTGTCGGCCGTGCTGCGCTCCATCATGCTGCGCAGTATCGAGGGCAGGGCCGTACGGCCCAGCGTGTCGACCACACCGACGATGAGTGCTGCGAGGAACGCCCCGCGCACCGAGCCGATGCCGCCGATCACGATCACGACCATCGTCAGAATCAGGATCGGCTCGCCCATGCCCGGTTGCACCGACAGAATCGGCCCGGCCATGAGACCGGCAATCCCGGCGAGAATCGCGCCCAGCCCGAACAGCAGCGAGTTGAGCAGCACGATGTTCACGCCGAGTGCGCCGACCATCTGACGGTGCGTCGAGCCTGCACGGATCAGCATGCCGATGCGCGTGCGGTGAATCAGCAGGTAGCAGCCGAGCGCGACCACGAGGCCCACCACGATGATGAGAAAGCGATAAGCCGGATAGTCGAGACCGAAGAGGTTGACCGTCCCGGAGAGCCATTCTGGCACTTCCATGTAGTACGGCGACGGTCCCCAGATCATGCGCGCCAGTTCGTTGAAGAACAGGATCAGACCGAAGGTTGCGAGCACCTGGTCGAGGTGATCGCGGTCATAAAGCGTCTTGAGCGCGACGAACTCGACGATCAGGCCGATCAACAACATTGCCGGGATGATCGCGATAGCGGCCAGCGCGAACGACCCGGTGTAGTTGTAGACGGTGGCGGCGATGAACGCCCCCATCATGTACAGCGAGCCGTGCGCGAGGTTCACGAAGTTCATGATGCCGAACACCAGCGTGAGACCGGCGGCCATCAGGAACAGCAGCACCCCGAGTTGCAGTCCGTTCAGGCACTGCATGATGAAGAGCGTCAGGCTCATGTGGCCTCCCGGGGCAAGCCCATCTGACGGAAGATGGCTTGCGTGAGCGGGCTTTGCGCGTCGTTAAGCGTGAGCACGATGTCGAAGTGGTTCGTGCCCGGCATCGCAATGTACGCGCCCGTGTAACCCTTCTCGAGCCACACGGCGAGATAGTCGTCGGTCTGGCGCTTGAACTCGGCCGTCTCCGTCTCGCCGTAAGAGACCACGAGCGGGCAACCGCGCACGGGCAGGCGGAAGAACGGGCTGTTGCGTTGTGCGTCGTCTGCCGAGAGCTTCATCCATTCGTTGATGTGCGTGAACGGAATCGGCGTGAGGTCGAACAGGCCGGACAGCGGTGCTGCCCCTGCGACGACATCCTCAGGCACGCCGTATTCGGCATGCCAGCCCTGCGCAAGCAGCATGCCGACGAGATGACCGCCTGCCGAACTGCCGCAGATGTGAATGCGGCGCGCGTCGCCTTGATGCTCTCCGATGTGACGAAGGACCCACGCGAGTGCGCGACGCGTCTGGTCGACGATAGTGTCGAGCGATGCGCCCGGCGCGAGCGAATAGTTGACGGTGACGACGGTGGCACCCGCCTGTGTGAATGCCGGTGCCATGTTGCTCGAATCGCTCTTGTTCAGCGCGCGCCAGTAGCCGCCGTGAACGAAGAAGAACACCGGCGCGCCGGGCTGCGGCGCGGGGAAGATGTCGAGCGTTTCGTCGGGGTGGTCCCCGTAGGCGACATCGAGCACGCAGGGCACGGTGGCGCGGGCATGCGCGCTCTGCTCGGCGTATTGCGTGAGGATGTCGAGAATGTTGGGTGTGGTGGCGCGAGCGTTGTACTGAACGTCCAGCTCGGCTTCGTCGAAATTGCGGTAGCGCTTCATAAACCCTCGATAGTGCTCAAAGACCGCGGGGGCTGGGCGCCCCCGCTTTACTGCATTGCACAACGTTGAGCGGCTTACGAGCGGATCTTGCACATCGACGCGAGGTTGGCGCGCGTCTTGATATCGATCTTGCCCTTGTTCACGAAGGCGGCACCGCTGGCGTCCTTCACCACATCGACGCGATAGAACGGCGCGATGGGGAACTGGTTGCTGGCGAACTTGAACGAGCCACGCACGGACTGGAAGTCGGCGGACTTGAGCGCGGCGCGCAACGCCTCGCGGTCGGTCACGCTGCCCTTGGTCTTGGTGAGTGCGGAGTCGATCAGATTCGCAGCGTCGTACGACTGTGCGGCGTACATCGACGGCACGCGGTTGTACTTCTTCTGGAAGGCCGCGACGAACTGCTTGTTCTGCGCGTTGTCGAGGTCGGGCGAGTAGGGCGCGCTGGTGATGCTGCCCACGGCCTGTTCCTTCAGTGCGGGCAAGGTCGAGCCGTCGATGGTCGACACGGAGATCAGCGGAATCTTGCCGAGCAGACCGGCCTGGCGGTACTGCTTGACGAAGTTCACGCCCATGCCGCCCGGGTAGAACACGTAGACGGCGTCCGGCTTGGCGGCGGCGAGTTGGGCGATTTCGGCCGAATAGTCGGGCTGATTGACCTGCGTGTACACCTCGTCGACGATCTGGCCCTTGTAGTCGCGCTTGAAGCCATTCACGGCGTCGCGTCCGGCCTGATAGTTCGGGGCCATCACGTACATCTTCTTGTAGCCGAGATCGGTGGAAAGCTGACCGCCTGCTTCATGCAGTTCGTCGTTGTCCCACGAGGTCGAGAAGAAGTTCGGCGAGCATTGCTCACCCGCAATCGGCGTCGGACCAGCGTTCGAGCCGACCATGACCACGCCCGCGTTCGTCACGTTCTTGTGGATGGCCATCATCACGTTCGAGAACGTCACGCCGGTGATGAGCGAGACCTTGTCGCGCTCCACCAGTTTCGTCGCCGCTTGCACGCCGACGTCCGGCTTGAGCTGGTCGTCTTCCTTGATCACCTGCACCGGCACGCCACCGAGCTTGCCGCCCTTTTGCTCGACCGCGAGCATGAAGGCGTCGTACTGGTCCTGCCCGAGCGCGCCGCCCGGACCGGAGAGCGTGCCGATGAAGCCGATCTTCACCTGAGCATGGGCGCCGCCCGATGCGAACATCGCAGCAGCGGCTGCGATGGCACCCAGCACGGCGATGGCTTTGCGTTGCGTGGTCTTCGTTCCCGTCATCATGGTCTCCAAACGATGAA
Organism: Pandoraea sp. NPDC090278; assembly: GCF_044772185.1. Lineage (NCBI taxonomy): Bacteria > Pseudomonadati > Pseudomonadota > Betaproteobacteria > Burkholderiales > Burkholderiaceae > Pandoraea > Pandoraea sp. NPDC090278. The sequence goes on from NZ_JBIVYJ010000003.1 coordinate 199,975, forward strand.
TTCAAGCACTGTCAGCTGCGGACTCGCGCCGGGATACTTGACCGCTTCTTCACGTCGGTCATGGCAGGCCAGGCGCGTCAGACTAATTCAAAACTTCCAGAATTGTTTAAGCATCAAATATTTCTATGCCCAGCCTAAACGACGCCTTTTGCGTAGGCAAGCATTTTCAAAAACACCTCGGGAAAGCACCAGTTACAGCCCGAAGAACTCCAGCGCGTTCCCGGCCAGAATGCGGTGCCGCGCGGTGTCGTCGAGGCCCGGCTGATCGGCCACCAGACGCCCGATGTCCTGCTCGCCGAGCGGGAACGGGTGGTCCGAGCCGAGCATGATGCGTTCCGTGCCCATCGTGTCGACGAGCAGACGCAGGGCGCGCGGATCGAACACGGCGCTGTCCACGTAGAAGCGGTCCAGATAGTGCGACGGCGGGTGCGGGCTGTCGGCGCGCACGATGTCGCGGCAATGCCAGGCGTTCTCGGCGCGGCCGAGCAGGTACGGGAAGGCGCCGCCGCCGTGCGCGAAGCACAGCTTGAGCGAGCGCGGCAGGCGCTCGAACGCACCCGAGAGGATCAGCGAGAGGATCGACAGTTGTGTCTCGGCGGGCATGGCCACGAGCCACGGCATCATCCATTTCTTCATGCGGCCGTCGGTCATCATGTCCCACGGATGCACCAGCACGGGGATGTGTTCGTCGCCGCAGTGCCGCAAAAATGCCACGAGTTGTTCGTCGTCCAGATCTTTTTCACCGAGGTGGTTACCGATCTGCACGCCGACGTGGCCGGTGGCTTTGGCGCGGGAGGCTTCGGCGCAGGCCAGGTCGAGGTCTTGCAGCGGTACCTGCGCCATCGCCTTCAGGCGGTTCGGGGCGTAGGCGCAGTGCTCCAGCGCAAGGTCGTTCATGCGCTGGACCCAGTCCATGACGGCGCGCCCGTCGTAGCGATAGCCGAACATGATCGGCGTGGCGCATACGACTTGCAGATCGACGCCGTGACGGTCGAGTTCTTCAATGCGCAGCGACGGGTCCCACAGGGCGCGGTAAACCGGGCGGAAGGCGCGATTGTCCAGCATGATGTTGCCGGTCTCGCCGCCTTCGTCGATCCGCAGCCACGGGGCGGTGGCGGCGTCGAGGCGGGCCGCTTCTTCCTGCGTGATGCGCGGGAAGAAGTGGGCGTGCATGTCGATTTTCTTCATGACGTGACGTGTGAGTGTCTGTGTGCCTGGGTGACGCGGCGGATCAGGCCGACGTCGCAGTAGTCTTGGGTTGTGCCGCACGGCCCGGATGGATCTCGCCGCAGCCCGGGCAGCGACGCAGCGTTTCGTTGCCGTAGAACGCTTCGAAGAGCGGCGGCAGATCGGTCACGATGCTCTTGAGTTGCACTTCCACGCGGTGCACCAGCGTGCCGCAGCTCAGGCAGTACCATTCGAAGCCGTCGAGCAGACCGGCCGGGCGCTGGCGCTCGATCACGAGACACAGACTGCCTTCCTCGGGACGTTGCGGCGAGTGGCGCACATGCGGCGGCAACAGGAAGATGTCGCCTTCCTTGAGGTCGATGCGCTCGGGCTTGCCGTCGATCCAGAGATTGACCCAGGCGTTGCCCTTGAACTGATAAAAGAACTCTTCGAGCGGATCGTCGTGATAGTCGGTGCGATGGTTCGGACCGCCGACGACCGTCACGATGAAATCACTGTCCTGCCAGACTTGCTGGTTGCCGACCGGCGGCTTGAGCAGGTGCGCGTGATCATCGATCCAGCGCTGGAAATTGAACGGCTTGCCATACGTCAACATGCTTGTCTCCCGGGTCATGTCGCGTGGTGTTATGTGTGCCTGCCTGCATTCATACGTAAGCGAAGGCTTAGCGTGCGCGCGGCGCATAGGCCACGCACTTGATTTCGATGAGCAGCAGCGGATGCGGCAACTGGTGCACGGCGACCGTCGTGCGGGTAGGGCCGTTCTCGTCGAAATACTCGCCGTACACCTCGTTGTAGCCGCCGAAGTCGTTCATGTTCACCAGGAACGAACCGACTTCGACGACGTCCGCCAGTGTCGCGCCTTCGCTCGCGAGAATGTCGCGAATGTTCTCGATGACGGTGCGCGTCTGCTCGCGAATGTCGAGCTGCGTGACGCCCAGCGCATCGACCTGCGCACCGGCGTACGAGTTATCGGGGCGTCGCGAGCTGGTGCCCGAGACGAACAGGAAGTCACCTGCGCGTTTGATGTGCGGGAACTTGCCGCGCGGCTTGGCTTTGCCTTCGACGACGCGGGCTTGCGTGTTTTGCGATGCGCTCATGGATTCGAGTCTCCGTTGTGTTCTTGTCATGGGACGGCGCGCGGGTGCGGCAGCCTCGACCCCCATCGAGATTGCCGCACCGTCGCCTCCCTACATGGCTTTGACGTACCGCGTTGTTTATAGCTTGATGCAGATGTTGGTGATTTCGGAATAAAAATCGAGCGAGTGACGTCCGCCTTCGCGGCCGAGGCCCGAGAGCTTCACGCCGCCGAACGGCGTGCGCAGATCGCGCAGGAACCACGTGTTGACCCACACGAGGCCTGTCTGGAACTGACGCGCCACCCTGTGCGCGCGCGACAGGTTCGTCGTCCACACGCAACCGGCAAGGCCGTAGTCGCTGTCGTTCACGCGGCGGATGACTTCGTCCTCGCTATCGAACGGGGCGACGTGGCACACCGGGCCGAAGATCTCTTCGCGGACGCAGCGGGCCGTGTCGGGGAGTCCCGTCCAGACCGTCGGCTGGACGAAAGCACCTTCGTCGCGCGCGTCGCCAAAGGTCGGCACACCACCGCCGGTGACCACCGTCGCGCCTTCTTCGACGGCCAACTGATAGTACGAGAGCACCTTCTCGCGATGCTTGCGGGAAACGAGCGGACCCATCTGAACGCCTTCTGCGTCCGGCGCGTCGATACGCAGCGCGGCGGCACGCTCGGCGAGCGCGGCGACGAAGCGATCGAAGATCGGGCGCTCGACGTAGACACGTTCCGAGCACAGGCAGACCTGACCGGCGTTGGTGAAGGACGAACGCACCACACCGTCGACCGCTTTGTCGAAGTCGGCGTCGGCGAAGACCACGGCGGCGTTCTTGCCACCCAGTTCGAACGAGATTTCCTTCACGCCGTCGGCCACCGCTTTCATGATGGCGCTGCCGGTGCGCGATTCACCGGTGAAGGTGATGGCGGAGACGTCCGGGTGCTTGGTCAGAAACTCACCGGCGGAGTTGGGACCGAAGCCGTGCACGAGGTTGAAGACACCGGGCGGCACACCAGCGGCGTCCATGACTTCGGCGAGCAGCGTGGCGGACGAAGGCGTTTCTTCCGAGGGCTTCGCAACGACGCAATTGCCCATCGCCAGCGCGGGGGCGACCTTCCATGTGAAGAGCAGCAGCGGCAGGTTCCACGGCGAGATGATGCCGATGACGCCGAGCGGCTTGCGCGTAACGTAGTTCATCACGTCGCCGCCGTCGGCTGCGCGCATTTCGTAAACTTCACTACCGGCGGTCTTGATGAGGTCCGCAAACATGCGGAAGTTGGCGATGCCACGCGCGATGTCGAGCGTGCGTGCCTGTTCCTCGGGGCGGCCAGTGTCGGCCACTTCGGCGGCGACGAACTCGTCGAAACGGGCCTGAATGCCGTCGGCGATGCGGTGCAGGACAGCGGCCCGCTCGGCGGGCGTGGTCTTGCCCCACGGGCCGTCGTGCAGGGCGCGACGGGCGGCGCTCACGGCGCGGTCGACGGTGGCGGCATCGGCTTCGCACACTTTCGCGACGAGGTGGCCGTCCACCGGGCTGACGTTATCGAACTGGCGATCGGTGGCGACGAACGCACCATCCACGTAATGCCGCAGCAGCGGCGCATTCGCAAGGCTCACGAGGTCTCCTGGAGCGGATTGTTTTGCGGGGCGGCAGGTCGCCGGTGACGCCATGCAACGCAGCGTCACGGCACAACCGCCGGATGCTCACAAGTCTAGGCAACCGTCGATATAAAAAATAATGAAATCTATCGTGGCGTCTATTCCTTAATGGAATAGATGGGGGAAAAGAGGCGCGGGAGGCAACTCGCAGCCCAGAGACAGCGCTGCCGCGCTCATCATCGTTGTATGGAGCTCCGACGATCCGTGTGTCAATGGGAATATCGTCGGTCGTGACGGCTAACGATGCGAATCGTGACTCACACGCGCCCGGGCCTCGCGCAACTCGCGCGGATCGCGTTCCTTGCCGATGGCGGCCGGTGGCAGGTCGCTGTCGAGACACTCGACCAGATGGGCGTTCAGCACCGCAGCAAGTCCCTCGCCGCCACGTCGCATCACGTAATTGTGGTTCCAGCGGAACAGCGGCCGGGCCAGCGGCGCGAGCTTGTTCATCCACTCACGCCGGGTGTGGACGTCCCACGCATAGCGCACCACCGTAATCGAGCCTTCCGTCTCGAAGCGCCAGACCCCCGTGCCTTCGGCCTCACCTGTCGCCACACTGCGCACCTCGCGCATCGGGTCGATGTGCGTGATGCGGGTCTCGAAGGTCAGCGAATAGGGCAAAGCCCCGTGCCAGGTCAGTGCGCGCACCGCACCAATACCGTCGGCATCCCCCGGATCGAGCGTGCGCACCTCCCGCACGCAGGGCCACCAGCGGGCCCAATGGTCGACGTCCCGTAGCGTGTCCCAGACTTCGTTCAGCGGCGCGGTGAGCCGCCACAAGGTGAGGAAGTGATAGTCGTTCATGGCCGTTCCCGGTCGTGGATGGAGGTGGTCCTCATGCCGCGATGCCCCCCGTTGGAGGGGGGATTTTCAGTATAGGCGGCATCACGGAGAGCGTCGGCGCGTCCGTTTCGATAGCCGCAAGTCGCCATGCAAGGACGGCCAATGCGCCGATCCAGCATCCATGAGGCTCCCCGGACTGTCATGAATTCATCACAATGCCTCCATAGAATCCCGGAGTGAAAACGTTTTCGTAAACGTTTACATTTGCGTAAAATCCGTCAACTTCAAAATTCGACGGTCCAGATAAGAGGAGCGGGGTGTGGCTGATATTCGGGATGTGGCGCAGCGTGCAGGTTGTTCGATCGCGACGGTGTCGCGTGCACTTAATTCGCCGCAACTGGTGCGTCCCGAGACGCTCGCCCGCGTGCAGGCGGCGGCCGCTGAACTCAAATTCCGTCCCAACGCGCTCGGTCGTCAACTGCGCGGCGAGCGCACCGGCCTGATCGGCGTGATGCTGCCCACACTCGGCAATCCGGTCTTCGCCGATTGCCTCGAAGGCATCGAAGCCGCTGTCGACGGCACGGGCCGCCGCCTGTTGCTCGTCACCACCCAATACGATCCGGAACGCGAACGCAACGCCATCGAAACCCTGCTGCAACAGCGGGTCGATGGTTTGCTCCTCACGCTCGCCGATGCCGAACACAGCGCGCTCGTCGACGATCTCGCGGCCGAGGGCGTGGCGTGCCAGCTCGTTTATAACGACGCCCCCGAGCGCCCGTGCGTGTCCGTGGATAACCGCGCGGCCGCCGCTCAGGGCGTGAACATGCTCATCGAGGCCGGACATCGCGACATCGTGATGGTGACGGGGGCGCTGCATGCGTCCGACCGCGCCAAGCGTCGCTATCTCGGCTACGGCGACGCCATGCAGGCCGCCGGTCTCACGCCGCTGCCAGCGTTCGAAATCGACTTCAACAGCGGGGCGCGGGGCGAGCGGGTGCGCGAATGGCTGGCGCAGCGTGAGCGCGACGGCGCGCGCCCCACGGCGCTGTTCTGCTCCAACGATCTGCTCGCGCTCGGCGTCATGCGTGCGCTGCGCGAAGCCGGGCTGCGTGTGCCGGACGACATCTCCGTGCTCGGCTTCGACGGCCTCGCCGTCGGTGAACTGCTCTCGCCGACGCTCGCGACGGTCGTGCAGCCCAGCGTGGAGATCGGCCGCCACGCGGCGCAGCGTCTGCTCGCACAGATCGACGGACGTGTCGGCGCGGCCGGTGTGACCGCATCGCACGATCCCGCGCTCAACCATGCGCTGATCCTGCCACACGAGATTCGCCGGGGCGGCACGGTGTCGGCACCGCCCGCCAAACCCGCATGACGACGCGCACCACCGGTTTCGAAGCAATCGCAGCACTGCAGTACGCAGGACCCCAGTACTAGCAAGCAAGAAAGTGGCCGACGACCGACTCCATCAAGAGAGCGCGGCGTGGGCCGAGGCAATCAGGCATCCGGCCGCAAGGCCTGTACCACACGGTAGAAACGTAACCTGCGGCGGCACACGCGTGCCGCCAACGCTCAGACTTTCAGGAGCCCAGAAATGAAGCTTTGGATCACCCGCGCCGCTCGCACGCTGGCGTTGTTCACCTTGCTCGGCGCTGGCGCCGCGCATGCCCAGCAGACGGCGATCTGCTACAACTGCCCGCCGGAATGGGCGGACTGGGCCGGTCAGGTCAAGTCGATTGCGCAAGACACCGGCATTCGCGTGCCGCTGGACAACAAGAACTCGGGACAAGCGGTCGCACAACTGATCGCAGAACAGAAGGCACCGGTCGCCGACATCGTCTATCTGGGTATCACGGCGGCGATCGAAGCGGGCAAGAAGGGCCTGCTCGCTCCGTACAAGCCTGCAAACTGGGATCAGGTACCGGCCAACCTGAAGGATCCGAACGGCTTGTGGACGACGATCCACTCGGGCACGGTCGGCTTCTTCGTGAACCGCGACGCCCTGGAAGGCAAGCCGGTGCCGCGTTCGTGGGCCGACCTGCTCAAGCCGGAATACAAGGGCATGGTGGGTTATCTGGACCCGAGCAGCGCCTTCGCAGGCTACGCAGCCGCGATTGCCGCCAACCAGGCGCTCGGCGGTTCGATGGAGAACTTCGGTCCGGCGATCAGCTTCTTCCAGAAGCTCAAGGCCAACGCGCCGATCGTGCCGAAGCAAACGGCGTATGCCCGCGTGCTCTCGGGTGAAATCCCCATCCTGATCGATTTCGACTTCAACGCTTACCGCGCCATCTACAAGGACCGCGCCAACGTGCAGTTCGTGATTCCGATGGAAGGTTCGGTGTCGCTGCCGTACGTGATCGCGCTCGTGAAGAACGCGCCGCACGCCGACAACGGCAAGAAGGTGATCGACTACACGCTGTCGGACAAGGGGCAGGCCCACTGGGCGCAAGCGTTCCTGCGTCCGGTTCGCGCTAGCACCATGCCGGCCGACGTCGCTGCGAAGTTCCTGCCCGCGAGCGACTATGCCCGCGTGAAGCCGGTCGATCTGCAAAAGCTCGCCGCACAGCAGGACGCGTTCGGTCAGCAGTATCTGAAGAACGTGCGCTAAGTCCTCGCGACTAAACGCACGGTAATGTCCAACGAGGAAGAGGAGCAAAGCAAGCGATGCGTGACCTGACTCTGCCGCGCGGCTGGCGCGTGGCACTTTTGCTACCGGCACTGGCGGTCTTTCTGGCGTTCTGGCTTTTGCCGATGGCCGCACTTGTGCAGGTAAGCGGCGACGGTCACGCGTTCGAGACCTATCGCGCCATTCTCACCAATGCGCGTTATCTCGATAGCCTGTGGCAAACCGTGGTGCTGTCAGCCCTGGTCACACTGGCTACTCTGGCGTTGTCGCTTGTGGCGGGCCTCTTCCTCACCCGTCATGACTTTCCGGGCAAATCGGCACTCGTGTCGATGTTGACCCTGCCGCTGGCGTTCCCCGGCGTGGTGGTCGGTTTCATGGTCATCATGCTGGCGGGTCGCCAAGGCCTGATCGGCGATCTGACGTCGAAACTCTTCGGCTCAAAGGTCGTGTTCGCGTATTCGCTCACGGGCCTGTTTCTCGGTTACCTGTACTTCTCGATTCCGCGTGTGATTCTGGCCGTGATGGCCGCCGCGGAATCCCTCGATCATTCGCTCACGGAAGCGGCGTCGTCGCTGGGCGCAGGGCCCTTCGCGATTGCCCGCGACGTGACGCTGCCCGCACTTGCCCCTGCGCTGATCGCCTCGGGCGCGATGTGCTTCGCGACCTCGGTCGGCGCGTTCGGCACGGCCTTCACGCTCGCCACCGACATCGACGTGCTGCCGATGACCATCTACACCGAGTTCACGCTTAACGCCAATGTGGCGACGGCGGCGGCCCTCTCGGTGATTCTCGGCATCGTCACGTGGGCGGTGCTGATGCTCGCCCGCAATTTCACTGGGCAGGCTGTCGCCGCCGGAGGTTGATCCGCATGCTCAAGAAAACCCTTTTCACGCTGCAACTGCTGCTTACGCTGCTGATGTGCGCGTTCTTGCTGATTCCGGTGGGGATGTCGATTCTCGCCGGGCTGTCGGTGAACTATTTCCGTGGTCCGTCGGCGGGTCTCACGTTCAAGTGGGTGATTCAGGTCTGGCAGGACTATCACGACGCGATTCTGAATTCGCTGTACGTCGGTGCCGCCACGCTCGTGCTGGTCGCGCTGCTCGGCGTGCCTGCCGGTTACGTGCTCGCCCGCTGGCAGAGCCGTTTCGCGCGCTGGATCGAAGAGCTGCTGACGTTGCCCATCGCGCTGCCGGGACTGGCGAGTGCGCTGGCCCTCATCAGCGTGTACGGCGGCATGCGCGGCTTTCGCGAAAGTCTGGCGTTCATCGTCGTGGGGCACGTGATCTTCACGCTGCCGTTCATGGTGCGTGCGGTGGCGGCGGCCTGCGCCGACTCGCGCATCAAGATGATGGAAGAGGGCGCGGCAAGTCTCGGCGCGAGCTTCCTGCGACGCTTCATGACCGTCGTGCTGCCTAACATCCGCGGCGAAATCGTGGCGGCGGCGCTGATCGTCGTGACGCTCTCGCTCGGCGAATTCAACCTCACGTGGATGCTGCACACGCCCGACACCAAGACCCTCCCGGTGGGGCTGGCCGACGCCTACGCGTCGCTGCGTCTGGAGATCGGCAGTGCGTACACGGCGGTGTTCTTCGTGCTGATCGTGCCGCTGCTCATCGTCATGCAGATGACGGCTCAACGGGCAAAAGTCCGCAATTCGCGCGGTCGCACCTGATTACGGATATGACGATGAAACTGACTTCCATCCCCATTCATCTCGAACGCTGCGCCAAGACGTTCCACGGCAACACTGTCCTGCAGCCGCTCGATCTGACGATCGGTGCGGGCGAGACGCTGGTGCTGCTCGGCCCGTCGGGATGCGGCAAGACCACGACCCTGCGCATGATCGCAGGGCTTGAGCGTCCCGACGCCGGTGGACGCGTTCGCTTCGGCGACGAAGACGTCACGCGCCTGCCCATCGAGAAGCGCCGCGTCGGCATGGTCTTTCAGAATTACGCCCTGTTCCCGAACTTCACCGTACGCGGCAATGTCGCGTACGGCCTCAAGTTGCGCGGTCTGCCCTCGGCGCAGATCAACAAGCGTGTGGACGAGTTGCTTGATCTGGTGCATCTCACGCCCTACGCAGACCGCGCGATCGCACAGCTCTCTGGTGGCCAGAAGCAGCGCGTCGCACTGGCACGTGCGCTCGCACCGGAGCCGCGCGTGCTGTTGCTCGACGAACCGCTCACTGCCCTCGACGCCAAGCTGCGCGAGACGGTGCGTGCGGACATGGACCGCCTGCTGCGTGGGCTCGGGGTGACGACGGTGTACGTCACCCACGATCAGGACGAAGCGATGGCGCTTGGCGACCGCATCGTGGTGATGAGCGCCGGTCGTATCGAACAGATCGGTGCGCCGCGCGACATCTATTACCAACCGGCGTCGCGTCACGTGGCGAACTTCGTCGGCACGCTCAATCGTCTGGCCGGTGTGTGGCGTGACGGGCACTTCCATCTGGAAGGCGGTCGCGTCGAATGCCCGAACGTGCGTGCCGATGTGCAGGAGTTGTACTTCCGCCCCGAGGACGCCATCGTCGTGCCCGCTGGCGACGCGCCGCTGACCGGTCAGATCGAAGAGGTGCAGTTCCTCGGCGACCGCACGCGTCTGACGCTCACTGGCGTGTCCACGGCCGGTGCGGTGCTCGTCGAAGTTTCCAGCCGTCGCGAGTGCCGCGTCGGCGATAAGGTGGGCCTGTCGCTGCCCGCCGCCCATGTCTTTTCGCTTCACGGATAAACCGCTCATGCTGTTCGCGCAAATCAGCGACCTTCACATCAAACGCCCCGGCAAGCTGGCCTATCGCCGCGTCGATACCGCCGCTTATCTCGAGCGTTGTGTGGCACGTCTCAATACGCTTACGCCGCGTCCCGACTTTGTTGTGCTGACGGGCGATCTCGTCGACTTCGGTGCGCGCGAGGAATACGAACATCTGCGTCGTTTGCTCACGCCGCTGGAAATCCCGTACTACCTCGTCATCGGCAATCACGACGGCCGCGACGCGCTGCGCGAAGTGTTCCCCGAGCACACGTATCTCGGCAAACCGGGCGACTTCGTGCAATACACGGCGATGTTCGGACCGCTGCGACTCGTAGCGCTCGATACGCAGGATCCGCCCAATGGCGGCGGGAAGTTGTGCGACGAGCGCCTGCAATGGCTCGAAGCGACGCTTGCCAGCGATACGCAAACGCCGACGGTCGTCGCCATGCACCATCCGCCGTTCGCGTGCGGCATCGAGCACATGGACATTCAGGCGCTCGACTCGGGCGATGCGGCGAAGCTGGCTGCCATCGTGCGTCAGTTCGACAACGTGGAGCGCGTGATCTGCGGCCACGTGCATCGTCCGATTCATACGCGCTTTGCCGGTACCGTAGCGAGCGTGTGTCCGTCGCCTGCGCATCAGGTCGCGCTCGATCTGCGCGAGGGTGGGCCGTCGGCGTGGGTACTCGATCCGCCAGCGTTCCAATTGCATCGATTCACACCGCAGACGGGACTCGTCTCGCATCTCGCATTCGTCGATGACGCAGGCGGTTCGCATCCGTTCTATGACGCGGCGGGTAAGTTGATCGACTGAGCCGGTTGTGGCAGCGATGTCGCGCTCAATGCCCTCATGCAAAAAGGCTCCCTCGGGAGCCTTTTGCGTTTCGGGTGTGACGAGTGTCTGCGAAGGATTACAGCAGGTGATCCAGTGCGTCCGGGCCGAAGACTTCGCGGCGCATGCGACCTGCGGACACACCGGCGTCGCGCAAGGCACGCCACTGCGTCTGCATGAAGGCGGACGGGCCGCACATCAGGTAGTCGGCGTCGGCAGGCAGCGAGAGACGCGACAGGTCCATGCGTCCGGCATGCGTGTAATCGACGTCTTCACGGTCCGTGCTCAACGGCGCTTCAAGGAACGTGACGGTGTGCAGATTCGGCAACTGCGTCTTCGCGAAGGCCAGATGACGGCGCAGCGCCACGTGCGAGCCGTTGCGACCGGCGTGGGCGAACAGCACTTCGCGACGCGATCCCTTGGCGGCCAGCGCCGCAACCATCGACATCATCGGCGTGATCCCTACACCGGCGCTCAGCAGCACGAGCGGACGGGCGGAGTCTTGCGGCAGCGTGAACTCGCCGTAGGCCGGACCGACCAGAATGCGATCGCCCGCCTTGACGTTCGCGTGCAACCAGTTCGAAACCATCCCTTCCGGCTTCGACGCATTGGCTTCTTCGCGCTTGACGGTGATGCGCCAGTGCGGCGCTTCGGGGGCGTCCGAGAGGCTGTACTGGCGGCGCTGTTGCAGGCCGTCCGGCAGCGTGACGGCGACGCTCACGTACTGGCCCGGTGCGAACTCGCCCGGTGAGCCGCCTTCCGGCGTGCGCAGGTAGTACGACACGACGTGTTCGGTCTCGCGGTCGACGTCAGCCACGACCAGCTCGCGCAGCGCGCCCAGCGGCGCACGCGACTGCTCCGACAGTCGCGCTTCGGCCGCGATCAGTTCGCCAGCGAGTAGCCAGTAGGCTTCGTCCCAGGCGGCAATGAGTTCAGGCGTCGCGGCGTCGCCCAGCACGGCCTTGATGGCGGCGAGCAGATAACGTCCGACGATGGGGTAGTGTGCGGGCGTAATGCCGACAGAGACGTGCTTGTGAACGATGCGCTCAAGCACGGGGGCGAGGGCGGCTGCATTGTCGATGTTCGCGGCGTAAGCAAAGACGGCAGAGGCGAGCGATTGCTGTTGCGCGCCGCTTGCCTGATTGCCCATGTTGAAGAGGTTGCGCAGCTCAGGATGCGCTTCAAACATGCTCGCGTAGAAATGGCGCGTGATCGCAAGACCGTGTTCGCGCAAGACCGGAACGCTTGCGTCGATGTAGGGGCGGGATGCGGCGGAAAGCATGGCAAGACTCCTGAATTTATAAGATGCAAATTAAATGCATCTTTTTGGTCGTACTTGTGGGTGTTTCATCGACGCCGTCGACGCTCACGCTCTGGGGCGTCCACGGTGCGGCATTCGGTCGCCGGTCCCCAGGGCTCACATCATGGACAACTCGCACAACTCGACAACAACTTTCAGGGGGCCGGCGGAGTGATTATAAGATGCAAATTAAATGCATGTTATAGGGCTGCGGCGGAATGTCGCAACGGATCGGTGGGCGCAGCTTGCTGTGAGGGCAGGTGTTGTCCGAGACGAGGTGCGCGGCGGCGCTCGACGATCTGGACGGCGCGCTTGCGGGTCTGATCGATGAAGAAGAAGCCTGCGCGCACGAAGCGAACCCGTTCGGCAGAGAGCGCCGTGAGCGGCGTGTTGCCCGCATTGTTGGGCCGGGTCGGATCGCCGCCGTAGCGCAGCGCGGTGTTGAGCATGTAGTCGGCGTAGATGGCGTCGCGGGGATGGTGTGTCGTCGCAGCAAGGAAGTGCATGATCGAGTTGCCCTCATACACGGGCGCGTTGCAGTCGGGATGAAAGGCGAGCAGCACCTCGGCTGCACCGCAATAGCCCTGTGACGCCAGCCATATGACCGGCGGCGTGCCGTCCGCATGGGGTTGCGTCAAATCCATGCCACGCTGCTGGAGCAGCGCGGCCATCGCAAAAAGGGTTTCGTGCGCCCGCAGCGGATCCTGTCCGGCGTCGCAAAGCCGCTTCGCTTCGCGCATCATGGCCGCGCTAGCAGCAGGTACGTGATCCAGTGTCGCGTTGCCCGATACCGTTCCCGGGTTGGCGATCATGTGCACGGCGCGTTCGCGTGCCTGCTTCACCATCTTTTGCGTTAGCCGCAGGTATTGCACGAGGCTTTCCGGCAAGAGCGATGCGGGGGTGACGCCGGTGAAGTTGACCTGATCGGGGTCGCCGCCGTATCGCAGTGCGAGGATGAAGAGGAAAAAGGCGGAAAACGAATAGGGGCGCAACCGCGTGGTGGCCGCGAGCTGATGCATGAGCGTGTTGCCCCCGCGACCGACTTCGGCGGTGTTGCAGGCGGCACCTAGCGAGAGCAGAACGTCGGCCGCTGCGCAGTAGCCATTGAATGCCAGTAACACGACCGGGGGCGAGCCCGTGAGTGCGGGTTGTGTGAGGCTGGCACCGTGCGACTGGAGCATCTTTCCCAGACGAAAGAGCGAATCGTTTGCCACGAGCAGGTCACTGCCGTTCAGATACAGACGCTCGGCTTCGGCAGCCATCGCCGTGGCGATGAGTGGCACGCCGTTTGCCGTGGCCTGATTGGCGTCGGCACCTAGTTCTAGAAGCGACGGCAGCCATTCCACGGCGACGTGACCGCACAAATGCGTGAGCGGCAGGTGTACGTCTCCTGTGACCTCGGACACCGGCACGTTGTTGGTCTTGTCGCGACCGCACGCGATCAGGACGCGCAACGCGCTGACAGCGGTGGACGACGGGAGCGCTGGGAAGTCATCAGCCATAAGGGCGTCGACGAATACCGTGGGGTAAGCCGATGGCTCCGCTGCGTACCGAAGCCAGAGTTGAAGGCCGAAGTCGCTGAGCAGCAGATCGGCGTCATCTGGTTCGAGGTCGTCGCGCCGTGAGCGGTCGACGAAGATACCGGCGTTCTCGAGATCGCTCAGGGTTCTGTGCTGCACCGGTGTGCAAAACAGAGTGGCCATCGAGAAGACCAGCCTTTTGGGATTGTCCGGTCTTGCAAGCGAACAACTGTCGTGGAGTTCGCAGCCAGCGGCCGTCGTGGGGCACATCAATATGTCCCACACTTCGCGCGATGTACAACGCGCCTCACGTCGCGCACGAAGGAGTGCTTCGAGCGCGAGGCTTTCCGGTGGGACGGCACTGTCGCTTACGGAACCGAGATGCGTCGCTGACGATATCGAGTGGGCGGTGACTGAGGGGATGGGCATGTCGGACGAGAGGATCAGCTAAGGGCTCTGATGCGACGGAAGGCAGCGGTACGGACCGTCGTGAGGAAGGCTTCGTCGACTTGCGGGCCGAGCGATGTCGGTTCGGGCAACCATGAGCGGGGCGTATGTCCCGATGCATTCGGCCGGTCCAGACTGCCGCCGTGGCGTAGGGCGAGAATCAGGACGTAGTGGGCGAGCTTGGCGTTTTCGGTGTGCGTTGGGGTCTCCCGCATGTGAACTGCATGGGCCAGGTGATGCAAGAGGGTGTTGCCATGCGTATCGGCCGCGTTCGGACTGGCGCCGCTGATGAGCAGCGCTTCGGCTGCGCCGCACAGCCCATGAAAGGCGAGTAGCGCGACGGAGGGCACGCCGCGTCCGTTCGGTTGGGTCAGATCGGCGCCGTGCCGTTTGAGCAGTTCGGCGAGTTGCCGGAGTGAGGTGTGGGCGCACATGAAGTCTTGCCCGGCGTTGTGCAGACGGATCGCTTCCGCGCGCATGGCATTAACAATCAGCGGCACACCCCGCTGGCTCATCTGATGCGGGCAGCCGCCGAGTTCGAGCACGCGACGCAACCAGTGCGGCGCGACCTGGCTGCACAGATGGGAGAGCGGATTGACGGGGGCGAGGTCGGATGGATTCGATGGCGTGGCGGCGGTACGATCGCGTCCGCAGGCGATGAGAATCCGCAGAATCTTGGCGATGCGTGTGCGGTCGTGCGTGGACGTCGCACCGAAGATGTCGGAGCCGTCGAACACCTTGAGGTAAGCCGTCGGTGTTGCCGCATATTGCAGCCAGAGGAGCAGTCCTTCGTTGCTGCGTAGCAGGGCGGCGTCTTCTGGACGCAGGTAACCGGCACGCGCAGGAATGAGGAAGACGCCTGCGTCCGTGAGCCGGTCTATCGTGCGCTCCGATTCGGGCAGGGTCAGCAACGTCACCATTTCGAGAAACAGCGGACCGTTCGGCGATGCGGCTTCGCACGCGCCGCGCAACTCGCGTCCCGCACAACTCTGCGGATCGACAAGCATGTTCCAGATGTCCTGTGCGTGGTACAGCGAGCCGCGTCGCACGTCGAGCAGGTCGACCAACGAGGTGGCGGACAAATGCCGTCCCTCGGGTTGCGGATGGGAGGCGGCGATGTTGTCGCTCGCGCTGAAGGTGTACGTACTGTGAGCGCTGGTGGTGATGGGCGGAGTACTGGGCATGGTCGTTGGGCGCGTGGCGTGGAGAAGCCGCATGGTCGCGCACGCGCCGCGTGCGGGTTTTGGCATTCGCCCCGTCAGGTTCTCCATGACGGACATGCCGACGCGGCGCGAATGCCGCACTACAATGCGGTATTCATGAATCATCGCCACGCTTTTGTATGACGGAGAAAAACATTCCAGACGCCGCGTCCGCCACGAACCCGTTGCAGACGCAGGACAACGAGGCCGTGATTGCGGCGACACGCCACTGGCTCACGCGCGCCGTGATCGGCCTGAACCTTTGCCCCTTTGCGAAGGCGGTGCACGTCAAAGATCAGATCCGGTATGTCGTGAGCGCCGCGCGCGATATGGAGGGCGTGCTGCTCGATCTGGAGAAGGAGTTGCAGTGGCTGGCGCAGACCGACCCGCAAGCGGTCGATACGACGCTGCTGATCGTGCCGGACGCGTTGCTCGACTTCCACGAGTACAACGACGCACTGTTCTTTGCCGAGCGCATGCTCAAGCAGTTGCAGCTCGAAGGCGAACTACAGATTGCGAGTTTCCATCCGGACTATCAGTTCGAAGGCACCGATCCGGACGACGCCGAGAATTTCACGAATCGTTCGCCGTATCCGATTCTGCATTTGCTGCGCGAAGCGAGCATCGACCGCGCGGTGGAAGCCTTCCCGGAAGCCGAAACGATATACGAACGTAACGAAGCGCTGATGCGCAAGATGGGTGTCGCGGGCTACCACGAATGGATGGCGCAACCGGCGGAAGACGAAGATGGTGCGAATGACAACGCCATCGATGACGACGAAGGCAACGCAGGAAAGTAATGAGGGACTGCGGAGAGGGGGAGGATTCGATCCCTCTCTCCGGTATCGGAGAGTGCCGAAAAACAAAAAAGCCGCGCGACATAATCGGGCGGCTTTTCTGTTGACTGCTAAGTACTTCGTCTTGCTTGCATCACCAGGGACTGAGTAAGTCGCTGGTGCCGGAGAGAGGAATCGAACCCCCGACCTTCTCATTACGAATGAGCTGCTCTACCGACTGAGCTACTCCGGCGCTGCGAAGATGTGGGATATTAGCAGACTTTACGGATTTGTCACTACTTTTTTCGAAGATTTTTCGCTGCGACTGCATCAGTCACGCGTAAATCATTGAAATTTCAGAAATCCTGCGCTTCCGTCGTCGCGAAAAAATTTTCGCGTCATCGCATCGTCTTCGCGACGACGAAACCGCATCTTCACGTCGCTTACTTCTTGTCGCCTTCGAGGTGATAACCGGTCACGCGTTCGACTTCGTTCTTCGAGCCGAGGAACACCGCAACACGCTCATGCAGCTTCTGCGGCTGAATGTCGAGAATGCGCTGCGTGCCGTTCGTGGACGCGCCACCCGCTTGCTCGACGAGGAAGCTCATCGGGTTCGCTTCGTACATGATGCGCAGCTTGCCCGGCTTGTCCGGATCGCGCTTGTCGGCCGGGTACATGAACACGCCGCCGCGCGTCAGAATGCGATGCACGTCCGCCACCATCGACGCGATCCAGCGCATGTTGAAGTCCTTGCCGCGCACGCCTTCCTTGCCTTGCAGCAACTCGCCGATGTAACGCTGCACCGGCGGATACCAGTGACGCTCGTTCGACATGTTGATCGCGAATTCCTTGGTGTCTTCCGGAATGCGCATGCCTTCCTGCGTCAGCACCCACGAACCCATCTCGCGATCGAGCGTGAAGCAGTTCACGCCATGACCCGTCGTGAGCACCAGCACCGTTTGCGGACCGTACACCGCATAACCGGCCGCCACTTGCTGCGTGCCCGGTTGCAGGAAGTCCTTCTCGGTCGGATCCGTCACGCCTTCCGGGCAACGCAGTACCGAGAAGATCGTGCCGATCGACACGTTGACGTCGATGTTCGACGAACCGTCGAGCGGGTCGAACATCAGCAGGTATTCACCTTGCGGATAGCGGTTCGGAATGTGGAAGACGTCTTCCATCTCTTCCGAAGCCATCGCCGCCAGATGGCCGCCCCATTCGTTCGCTTCGAGCATGATCTCGTTGGAGATCACGTCGAGCTTCTTCTGAACCTCGCCCTGCACGTTCTCGCTGCCTGCGCTGCCCAGCACGCCACCGAGCGCGCCCTTGGACACGGCGTGGCTGATGGATTTGCACGCACGTGCGACGACTTCGATCAGCAGACGAAGCTCGGCGGGAATGTTGTTGAATTCCCGCTGCTGTTCGATCAGATATTGGGTAAGGGTCTTGCGCCGCATGTGGGCCTCCGGAAAAGCGAAAAAGCGTACATATCGAGATGCCCGCAATTTTACTCGTAAAGCGACACTGCCCCCGCGAAAAATCCTTGGGGGCAGTGCAGTATCGGCATCGTCCGACGAACGATTCGGATTTCTCCGACGCGTTCGCGGCGTGCGAAATCAGTCGAGACCGTCGAACAGCGCGTCGTCCGGACCGATGTGCGACGGCGAGCGCCAGGCAGCGTCGCGCATGCTGTGCTGCACTTGCTTGTCCACGCCGAGCAGGATCGCGAAGATCGCCATGCGCACCGGAATACCGTTGTCCGTCTGACGGAAGATGGCCAGACGCGGATCGTGATTCAGGTCCGTCGACAGATCGTTTGCGCCCGGGCGGCTGTCGCGCGGCAGCGGGTGCATGATGATCGTGCGGCTATCGCAATACTGGTTGATCAGCGCTTCGTTGATCTGGAAGTCCGGCGTGTAGCCTTCGATGGCCTCGTCGGCGAAGCGCTCCTTCTGGATGCGCGTCGCGTAGACCACGTCCGCACCGGCCAGATCGGCGAGCGAATTGCTTTGCACGATGACGTGACCGTTCTGCGAGATCTGGTCGAGAATATACGTCGGCATTTCCAGCGACGGCGGCGAGATCAGCGTGAACTTCAGGCCGCGATACAGCGCGAGCAGCTTGATGAGCGAGTGCACCGTGCGGCCGTAGCGCAGGTCGCCGACCATTGCCACGTGGGCGCCGTCGACCAGCTTGCCCAGACGCGAGAACTCGCGGCCGATGGTGTACAGGTCGAGAATGGCCTGACTCGGGTGTTCGCCCGGGCCGTCGCCGCCGTTGATGACGGGGATGTTCGTGGCGCGTGCGAATTCGGCGACCGAGCCCTTTTCCGGGTGACGCACGACAAGCGCGTCGACGTAACCGCTCATGACACGGCTCGTGTCGTAGATCGATTCGCCCTTGGCCATCGACGAGAACGTGAAGCCGGTTGTGTCGCACACCGAGCCGCCGAGGCGGCAGAAGGCGGAGCCGAAGCTCACGCGGGTGCGGGTACTGGCTTCGAAGAACAGATTGCCGAGTACTGCGCCTTCGAGCACGCGCGAGATCTTCTGGCGGCGCGCGATCGGTTGCATGATGTCGGCAACGTGGAACAATTCTTCCAGCGAATCGCGCGAGAATTGGTCGACGGAGATCAGATGCGGCTTGCCGTCGAGCCCCATGCGTTCGCGCAGCGGCTTGTGTGCGCTTTGCGTAGATTCCGCAGACGGCGCTTCGCGACCGAGAATTTCACCGACGAATTTCTCCACGATGCTCGGCATCGTGCGATATTCGCTGGAATCTTCGGGCAGCAGCCACGTGTCGAGGGCGCGCCGACGAACGCCGATACGCTCGGCGAAGGTGTCGCGGGTCATGTTCAGGCGACGCATCGCGTCGCGCAGGAAAGTCTGCTGTGCACTCATGGTCGGGTCGGCAGGAATGTGTACGCGATGCGTATAATAAGCGTCGATTCGTTGTTTGTCCAGCAAAAGACGTGCCCCTCGCGGGGCCGCGCCAGCCGGGCGTTTCCGGCATTTCCGGTGTATTGCCGTACGGGTATGGAAAACCTTCTCCGCAAGCTTGACCTCACTTCTTTGCGTCTTTTCGTGGCCGTCTGCCAGGAGCGGAGCATGGCGCGTGCCGCCGAGCGCGAATTCATCGCGCCTTCGGCGATCAGCCGTCGCATTGCCGACATCGAAGCCATCGTGGGACTCCCCCTCATTCAGCGTCACCAGCGCGGCATCACCGTCACGCCGGTGGGCGAGACCGTGCGCCGTTACGCTGAACGTATTCTAGGCACGATTGAATCGCTGGGTGCCGAGCTGTCCCAATTCCATGAGGGCGCGCGCGGCAGCGTGCGCATTGCGGCCAATCTGTCGGCCATCGTGCAGTTCTTGCCCGAGGATCTGGCGGCGTTCGGGCGTGTCTTTTCCGCCGTGGATGTCGAACTCGACGAACAGCACAGCAACGAAGTGTTGCAACGCGTGGCTGAGCGCGCGGTGGACGTGGGCATCTGCAACGCCGTCGAGGGCATCGAAGCGTTCACGATGGTGCCGTATCGCCGCGACCGGCTCGCCGTGATCTTGCCCGCGGGGCATCCGCTTGCGGCGCGTACCGGCGAGATCCCGTTTTCCGCGTGCGTCGGCGAGACGCTGGTGGGGCTTCAGGGCAACAGCGCGCTCACGCAGATGCTGCGTCAGCAGGCGAGTGCGGCGGGCGAGTCGTTGCGTATCAAGATCCGCGTCTCCAGCCTCGACGCCTTGTGCCGCATGGCGCATGCGGGACTCGGCATCGCCATCGCCCCCGAGCAGGTGGGCCAGTTGTACGTCGGCAAGCTCGATGTCGTGGTGCGTCCGCTCACGGACGAGTGGGCGCATCGTCAGCTCTGGCTGGTCTTCCCGTCGCGTGAGCAACTCAGTGCAACGGCATCGGCCGTAGTCAATTTCCTCGCGCAAGGGCAGGGCGCGCAGAGCCTGTAAGCATCCAGGCGCCTGCACTTTCCCTCCTTCGCCATCGGTCACGCCCGCCTTGCCGAGACGGCACGGCAGGGCGACGACACGGCCGCTATGCTGTCTTCCGGAGGTTAATGCCGCATGGAAGACATCATTCGTTTCGACGGCCGTGTGCTGTTTCTGTCCGACGACCCGGCCATCGTGCGCCGCCAGTTGTCGGGCGAGTCCGTCACGCGCGCCGAGGCTGGTGTGCTGCGCGACAACGTTTCAACGGACGAAATCACACCGGTGACCGTCATGCTGACGTACGACGAGCGGCTCGGACGCTATCCGTATGTCGGTTTCAAAGCGGGAAACGAGATGCCCGTGGGCGAGCACGAGGTGCGTCGCGGTGGCTTTCAGGTCACCGTCGCTGGCAAGCGTTACGGCAAAGGCTCGTCGCGTGAGTCGAGCCCGCTGGCGGAGTTGTCGGCGGGCATCCGTCTGATCGTCGCCGAGAGTTTCGAGCGCATCTATCAGCAGAATTGCGACAACATCGGCATTCTGACGACGACCGATTTCGGTGTGCTCGACCGCATTCTCGCGGGCGAAGCCATTCCGATTACCGAATTTCTCAAGGGGCGCGACGCCCTCACGCAGCAGATCATCCGCAGCGGCGGCCTGCTCGCGTACAGCAAGTTTGCGGAGTGGCCTGCGCCGCTCGCGAACGACGACACAGCGAAGACACCCACCCAACCGCCGCGCACCCTCGTCGAAAAGATCATGGCGCGCCGCCTGCATCCGGCCACGCCGGGGGCGGAGCACGGCGACGGTGTGTTCGTGCGCGTCGACTGGCGCTTCTCGCACGACTACTTCACGGGGATGTGCGCGCATCTGATGCATCGTGCATTCGGCGAACCGGCGGCGCTGCACGATCCGTCGCGCATCATCGCGTTCCAGGACCATCTGGTACTCGCGGAGCAAAGCTTCCCGCACGTCTCGCAAGGCCTGTTGCCCGGTGTCGCAAACCTGACGAGCGGTCACCGCGAGTTCGTCGCGCGCTACCCCGTGCTGGCGCACGGGCAACTGACAGATGACGGTGAGCACGGTGCCGACGGCATCTGTCACGCCCTCATGGCCGAGCGCTACGCGTTGCCCGGCCAGATCGTGATCGGCACCGACTCGCACACGCCGCACGCGGGCGCGCTCGGTTGCCTCGCCTTCGGCGCGGGGGCGACGGACATTGCGAACAGTTGGGTGACGGGCTACGTGCGCTGCAAGGTGCCGCAGACGTTGCGCATCGAAATCGACGGCGACCTCGCGCCGGGTGTGACGGCCAAGGACGTCGTGCTCCATCTGCTGCGCCTCGACGCCATCCGCAGCGGTGGCGCCATCGGCCTCGTCTTCGAATATGCGGGCAGCGCCGTGCGGGCCATGTCGGTCGACGAGCGCGCCACGCTCACCAATATGGTGGCCGAGCTGGGCGGCTTTACCGGCATCGTCGCACCGGACGAGAAAACGGTGGCGTTCCTCAAGGTGCGGCGAGGCATCGACTTCACGCTCGAACCGTGGATGACGAGCGACGCTGGCGCGCACTATCGCGACGTGATCCGAATCGACGCGGCAGCGCTCACGCCGATGCTCGCGCGTCCGGGCGACCCCGGCAACGGTGTGGCGCTCGCCGAGCTGGACGCCCCCGTCGCCATCGACATCGCCTACGGCGGCTCCTGTACCGCTGGCAAGCGCGATGACTTCGACGCCTACCACGACGTGCTTGCGTGGGGTGTCGCGCACGGACTGCGCGTCGCACAGGGGCGGTCACTGTTCCTGCAATTCGGCACGATGGACGTGCGCGCCTACTGCGAGGCGCAAGGCTATCTGAAGACGTTCGAAGACGCCGGTGTGACACTCATCATGCCCGGTTGCGGCGCGTGTGCGAACTGCGGGCCGGGGCAATCGACGGCAGCGACACAGGTCACGATCAGCGCCATCAATCGCAACTTTCCGGGGCGCTCGGGACCGGGCAGCGTCTGGCTTGCGAGTCCTTATACGGTCGCGGCGAGCGCGTTGCTGGGTCGCATCGTCAGCTTCGACGAATTGAAAGCGACGGCATTGCAGTAACGCGCGTCGCGACGATTTCGCTGTGTGCGACGCATGCCGCAGCGCATCGACGATTCGACACGATGTGCTGCGCACCGTCGCATCGGAATGCGGCTGTGCTGTTGTTGATGAACATCGCAATTTTTCGTAGTGCGTGGCAAAGGTGACTGGCGCGGTGTCATTCGTGGCACAATTTCGGCCTCGCGCCTGTCGATTCATGGTGTATCTGATGTCCGAAGAGACATCGGACTGTGAGCAGTTCGGCCATGACCGAACGGGCCCGGAGACGATTTCCATGCCATCCCCCGACGTATCAATGCCTTCCATGCCTCGCGCCGCTCAAGCAACGACAGCGGCAACCCGCCTGACCGCAGGCGACATTTCCGCCCGACTCGACCGTCTGCCCCCGACCCGTACTGTCTGGAAACTGGTGGTCCTGCTCAGTCTCGGTTTCTTCTTCGAACTCTACGACCTGCTCTACACCGGCTACATCGCACCGGGTCTGGTGAAAAGCGGCATTCTCACGCCCACGACACCGGGCCTGTTCGGCACGACCGGCGTGGCGAGTTTCATCGCCGCGCTGTTCTCGGGCCTGTTTATCGGCACCATTGCGTGCGGCTTTCTCGCCGACCGCTTCGGGCGTCGCGCGGTGTTCACCGGCTCGCTGCTCTGGTACACCGTCGCTAATGTCATCATGGCGTTTCAGGAGACGGCCACCGGCGTGAACTTCTGGCGCTTCGTGGTCGGCCTCGGCATCGGCGTCGAGCTGGTGACGATCGGCACCTACATCGCGGAGCTCGTCCCCAAGCAGATTCGCGGGCGCGCCTTCGCGTGTGAGCAGGCCGTCGGTTTCACGGCGGTGCCGGTGGTGGCGCTGCTGGCGTACTGGCTCGTGCCGCGCGAATTCCTCGGTCTGGAAGGCTGGCGCTGGGTGGTGCTCATCGGCGCGCACGGTGCGGTGTTCGTCTGGTGGATTCGCCGGGCCCTGCCGGAGAGCCCGCGCTGGCTCGCGCAGAAGGGGCGTCTGGATGAAGCGGACCGTGTGCTCTCGGCGCTTGAAGCCAAGGTCGAGCGCGAGTACGGCAAGCCGCTGCCCGCGCCGGGCGTGCCGGAGCCGGTCGTGCCCAAGAGCGCGTTTCGCGACATGTGGGTACCGCCGTATCGCAAGCGCGCCATCATGATGATTCTCTTCAACATCTTCCAGACGGTCGGCTTCTACGGCTTCGCGAACTGGGTGCCGACGCTGCTCATCAAGCAGGGCGTCACGGTGACGACGAGCCTGGCGTATTCGAGCGTGATTGCGCTGGCCGCACCGGTCGGTCCGCTGATCGGGCTGTGGATGGCCGACAAGGTCGAGCGCAAGCACGCCATCGTGTGGACGGCCGGTATCGGCATCGTGTGCGGGATGGTGTTCTCGCAGGTCACGTCGTCGGTCATGCTGATCGCAATGGGCATTGGCCTGACGCTCGCGAACAACATCATGTCGTACAGCTACCACGCGTATCAGACGGAGTTGTTCCCCACGGGCATTCGCGCGCGTGCGGTGGGTTTCGTCTATTCGTGGAGCCGCTTCTCGGCGATTTTCACGGCGTTTCTGATTGCGTCGGTGCTGCGCAATTTCGGCGTGACCGGTGTGTTCGCGTTCATCTCGTGCGCGATGCTGATCGTGATGCTCGCCATCGGCCTGATGGGGCCGCGCACGAAGGACATCGCGCTGGAGAAGATTTCGCAATAAGCTAGCGTTCCCAGCCTCCCCCGGAGATCCCGATCATGGTGGACCTGAAAACCGAAGCGGCCTACGAGGCCAATGCCGAACGTTACAGTGAGGATTGGCTTGAACAGCCACCGCCCGACGATATGTACGCATTGCTCATGCGCCATTTCGTGCCGGGCGGCCGGACAATCGACGTGGGATGCGGTAATGGGCGCGACGCTGCATGGCTCGCGCAACAAGGCTTCGAGGTCACCGGCTACGACGCCTCACCGGCGCTCGTGGCGGTGGCGCGCAAGACCTTCCCGTGGGTGACGTTTCACGTCGACCGTTTGCCGCTAATGGAGAGCGTGACGACGCAGTTCGACAACGTGATCTGCGAGACGGTACTGATGCATCTGCCTGCCGAGGAGATCGCGCAGGCCGCCGACCGGCTATGGACGCTGGTGCGCCCCGGTGGCGTGCTCTATGTCTCATGGCGCGTGACACAGGGCGAAGATCTTCGGCACGATGACGGTCGTCTCTACAGCGCCTTCGAGCCTGCCGTGGTGCGCGCAGCGCTGCACGAGGGCGTCGTCCTTCACGAAGAAGACGTCACAAGCGCGAGTTCGGGCAAGCGCGTCTGCCGCCTGACCGTGCGGCGTCCCGCCTGACGAGCGGCAACGCGGCGAAGGTTTCGCTCCGCCTGCACACGTCGTCAGATCAACTCGATTTCCGGCAAGGTCAGCAGACTCGTCTCGCGCATGATCGAGACGAACTCGCCGATGTACGGGCGTGCCGTTGTTGCCGGTAGCGTGGCAGCCCACAGTTCGGCTGTCAGCCCTTGCGGTGTGATGGGCCGTGCACTCACATAGCGACGCTCCAGATAGCCGGTAATCGCCCACAGCGGCAGCGCGGCCAGTCCGCGACGGCTTGCCACCAGTTGCAGGATCGCCACCGTCAGCTCGGTCGTGCGACGTGTCGGCTCGATGCCCGCCGGGCGCAGCACCTGTCGCACGATGTCGAGCATGTCGTCGGGCACGGGATAGGTGATGAGCGTCTCGTCACGGAAATCTTCGGCGTCGACATGCGACCTGGCGGCAAGCGGATGGTCGTTCGCCATGAGCGCCATCATCTGAAAGCGGAACAACGGATGGAAGTCCACCGCTTCGCCTTCCTCATGCTCGGAGATGATCGCCAGATCCGCGCGGTCCTGATGCAGCAGCCCGATCGGGTCGGCATGGAAGCCCGACACGATGTCCAGCTCCACCTCCGGCCAGCGCTGACGAAACGCGTCCATCGCGGGCATCAGCCAGTCGAAGCAGGTATGGCATTCCACGGCGATACGCAATGTCCCTTGCGTGCCTTGTGCGAGTCGAGTGAGGTCGCGCCCCGCTTCGTCGACAGCGGGTACGACCTCTTCCGCCAGCGCCAGCAGACGCTTCCCTGCCGGGGTGAACACGAGCGGGGCCGACTTGCGGATGAATAGCGGCAAGCCGTAGAAGTCTTCCAATGCTTTGATCTGATGCGACAGAGCGGATTGCGTCAGGTGAAGCCACAACGCCGCGCGGGAGACGCTGCCGGTGTCGCGCAACGCCAGCAAGGTCTGCAAGTGACGAAGTTCGATAGGGGTGCGTTGCATGAATGAAATTAATGGTAAAAGCCAAAAACTTTCGTTCAAATAATACATGGGCACCCGGGATACTGCCAGTCACACTGCACCGAAAGAAAAACGCTGCCGAAGCAGAAATGCGGGGCAGCGTTTTTCATTCTCGGATCGGAAGGCGCGACGCCGCACCTGTCAGGGTTGACAGGTGCGCAATTGCATTGCGTTGACTAGACTGCGCTCCAAATGGCGCGCATCCATCAGAACTTTTAGAGATAGCAAGTTGCGCGCCTATGCGGGTGACGGCAAGACACGCTCGCGGCAACGACTCGGAATTGCAGTGCAGAAGTCGGGAGGTAGCGCATGGAAGAGTTCATTCTACTTTCGCGCGGTGATCTCGTGCCGCCAGTTTCCGTCGACAGCCGCTATCCAAGGGTGATGATCGACGAGCAGGGAACGCCCGAACGCGCGGCGTTGCATTACGACGGTTGCATGAAGTCGTGGTGCTACGACGGCGAGGAAAAGCGGCGCTTCTTGCCTGTCGACGTGCGTCTGGATTTCGTGGAGGGCTCGCCCCACTGGTGGAGTGTGCGCGCGGAAGTTCGCTCACCGGTTGCGTCTCACGCGGCATTCGACGAGTCGCTGCGCATCACGTTTCGCTCGCACCTGCTCAATGGCACCTACGAGGTCGAGAGTCCGCCGGACGCCGACGTGATGATGATCTATCAATTGACGTTTCGCGATCCGCCCGCCTACCCGGGGCAGGACGTGCACATCACCGTCAGTGCGATGAGCGGCAAGGTGAAGTTATGCAACGATCCCGCCAACTTTCTCATGGGCGGGACGTTCGAGGATGTGGTGATTCCGGTGCCGGCGCTGCGGCCGTTGATCGGTGCGGGACCGCGCTGGCCTTACAAACTTTGCCTGACCTGCGGGTACTTCGAAGTCATGCGGCCGTGACGGTGATCGCCCTCGGCCGCATGCTTTCGTCATCGATCAGGCGAGCGCCTTCTCGACGATCTCGCGCACGTCTTTCGACAGCGCCTGATGCTGCGCCACTTGCTGCAAGGCGTCACGCATGCGCTCGCGAAGCGCGGGCGTGTACTTGCGCCAGCGGTCGAGCACGCGTGCCAGTCGTGCGGCGACCTGTGGGTTGAGCGCATCGAGCGCCAGCACCTGCTCGGCCCAGTACTGATAGCCCGAACCGTCGGTGGCGTGGAACTGCGCCGGATTGCCGCTGCAGAAGCTGAAGATCAGCGAGCGGGCGCGGTTCGGGTTCTTCAGCGTGAAGGCCGGATGCCCCATGAGCGCACGCACCGCATCGATCACGCAGTGGCTGCCGTCGCCGCGCTGCATTGCCTGAAGTGCAAACCACTTGTCGATGGCGAGCGGCTCGTTCTCGAAGCGCTGATAGAAGTCCACGAGCGCTTCGGCGGCGTGGTTCGGGCCATGCGCGGCATCGCCTTCGCGGGCCGCACCGCCGCGTTGCACCAGCGCGGTAAGCGCGGAGAAGCGGTCCGTCATGTTGTCGGCCGTGTCGTATTGCGTGCGTGCCGTT
Organism: Pandoraea sp. NPDC090278; assembly: GCF_044772185.1. Lineage (NCBI taxonomy): Bacteria > Pseudomonadati > Pseudomonadota > Betaproteobacteria > Burkholderiales > Burkholderiaceae > Pandoraea > Pandoraea sp. NPDC090278. The sequence goes on from NZ_JBIVYJ010000003.1 coordinate 226,988, forward strand.
TGCGCGACACCGGCGTCCGACAGTTCCATCAGGTACGACAGGGCGAGGTTCTTCAGCGCACGCTCACCCGCCGATGCGGCATCGGGCTGATACGGGCCCGGCACACGATGGTTGTGATACGCCGCGAGCCATTCCGTATGCAGCGACGCGGCCAGACGTTGACGCAGATACTGACGCGCGGCATGAATGGCGGCCGGATCGATCTCCGTCATCTGTTCGCCGAGATACGACTCAGCGGGCAGCGTCAGCGCCTGTGCGCGGAACGCCGGATCGAGCGTTTCGTCGCGCAGCACCTGACGGAAGGCTTCGAGCACATAGCTGTCCACGCTCGGCAACTGGCCCATCTGAATCGATTCGACGAGGGCGAGCAACTGGCGCGTCGCCAGACGCTGCCCGGCTTCCCATCGGTTGAACGGATCGCTGTCGTGCGCCATCAGGAACGCGAGTTCGTCGATGGTGTACTCGTGTTCGACGATCACCGGTGCCGAGAAGCCGCGCAGCAGCGACGGCATCGGCGTGTGGGCGACGTCGACGAACGTGAAGCTCTGACGCTCGTGCGTGAAGTCGAGCACGCGCGTGGTGGACGCAGGTGCGTCGGCGGCTTCGCCATCGAGGCGCAGCACCATGTCGCGCCCGTCTCGATCGAGCAGACCCACGGCGAACGGAATGTGGAAGGGCTGCTTGACGAGCGTTTCGTCTTGCAACTCGACGCCGACCTTCGGGCAGCGTTGCGTGAGCGTGAGGGTGTAGGTGCGAGCGGCTTCGTCGTAGACGGCATCGACCGTCACACGCGGCGTTCCAGCCTGGCTGTACCAGCGGCCGAATTGCGTAAGGTCGCGCTGGTTGGCATCGGCCATCGCGGCGCGGAAGTCGTCGCACGTGACGGCCTGACCGTCGTGACGCTCGAAGTACAGATCCATGCCGCGACGGAAGCCGTCACGGCCGAGCAACGTCTGATACATGCGCACGACTTCGGCGCCTTTCTCGTAGACGGTGACCGTATAGAAGTTGTTGATTTCGACGTAGCTCTCAGGGCGTACCGGGTGCGCCATCGGACCGGCGTCTTCCGGGAACTGCGCCTGACGCAGCACGCGTACGTCGTCGATGCGCTTCACGGCACGGCCCGACTCGGAGCCCATCATGTCGGCGGAGAATTCCTGATCGCGGAACACCGTCAGGCCTTCCTTGAGGCTCAACTGGAACCAGTCGCGGCAGGTCACGCGGTTGCCGGTCCAGTTGTGGAAGTACTCATGGCCCACGACCGCTTCGATGTTGCCGAAGTCGTCGTCCGTCGCCGTTGCAGCATCCGCCAGCACATACTTCGTGTTGAAGATGTTGAGGCCCTTGTTCTCCATTGCGCCCATGTTGAAGTCGCTCACGGCGACGATCATGAAGCGATCGAGATCAAGTACACGGCCGAAGCGCTCCTCGTCCCAGCGGATCGAGTTGACGAGCGAATGCATGGCGTGTTCGGTCTTGTCCAGATCCTGCGGCTGCACCCAGACCTGAAGGAGCTTCTCGCGGCCGTCGCCAGCGACGATGCGTTCCTCACGGCAAACCAGACGTCCGGCGACCAGCGCGAACAGATAGCTCGGCTTCTTGAACGGGTCGTCCCAGACGGCGAAATGGCGTCCGTCCGGCAGATCGCCCTTGTCGATCAGATTGCCGTTGGCAAGCAGCACCGGATACACCTCGCGGTCGGCGCGCAGCGTCACGGTGTACGTCGCCATCACATCGGGACGGTCGAGGAAGTAAGTGATCTTGCGGAAGCCCTCGGCTTCGCATTGCGTGAAGAAGTTGCCGCCGGAGACGTACAGTCCCATGAGCGACGTGTTCTCTTGCGGACGACAGCGGGTGACCAGCGTGAGTTCGAACGTTTCGGGCGGTGCAACGACGGTGAGCGTTTCTTCGCCGGTGCGGTAGCCGGACCACGGCTTGCCGTCGATTTCGAGGCTGACCAGTTGCAGACCCTGGCCCACCAGTTCGAGGTCGCCGCCAGGACCGGCCGGATTGCGGTGGATGCGCAATCGGCTGGTGACGGTGGTTACGTCGGGGGCGAGGTCGAAGTCAAGTTGAACGGTGTCGATCAGATACGCCGGGGGCGTATATTCGGAACGTTGGATGACACCTGCGAGGTCGGTTCTGAGCATGGACGGTAATGTGCGGACGGCCAAGGATTCACAAATTGTAACGGAGTGGCGCGCGCTTAGCGTCCGAGCCGCTAATTTGCTGAATTTTCGTTCAACGCAACCGTCAAACGATTCGGATGTGCGCGAGATGCCGTCCTATGCTTAAATCGTCGCAACATAATGACCAATATGGCTGATGAGACGCAGCGGTACTGAGGCGTTCACAGCAGGTTTCGGAATCGGGAGTACTGAATCATGTGGAAACGATGGGGAATGGCGACGTTGGCCGTCGCCAGCGTGTTGCTGGCCGGATGCGCCAGCACAGTGACCAGCCAGGTCACGGCGTTCGGCACTTCGCCGGGCTTTGAGGGGCCGCGGACGTATGCGCTCACGCGCACCGCCGAGCAGCAGAACAATCAGGAACATGCGACGTACGAGCAGTGGCTGCGTAACCGCCTGGCAGGTGACGGTTTCAGTGAGCAAAGCCCGTCGAGCGCGCATTATCTGATCGGCATGTCCTACGGCATTACGCAGCAGGTGATGCGCGTGACGGAACCGGCCTACGACCCGATGTTCGCACCCGGTCCGTGGGGACCGTGGGGGCGTCCGTGGGGCTGGTACGGTTATCCGTACGGCGCGCCACCGGCGTACATCCAGCGCGATTACCCGTATGGCCTCGCGGGCTTGCAACTGCGCTTCACGGACCGTCCGACGGGCAAGGAGGTGTATCGCGTGCAGGCCGAGACGAGCGATGCCGGAACGTCAATGGCCTCCGCCATGCCGTTCCTGATCGACGCGGCGCTCAAGCAACTGCCGTTCCCGAGCGGACAGACCGTCAACGTCCAGCAGAAAGTCGGACAGTGATGTTGTGACGGATGCAAAGAAGACCGGCCGATCCCAGGCCGGTCTTTTTCGTTTACCCGTGTACCCGTGCGATTACTGCATCAGCGTGATCACGCCCAGCACGAGGAAGATCACGGCCGCCACGGCATGCACGGCGCGGGTCGGCAAGCGTCCCGAGAACTTATGGCCGACGAGCACGGCAGGGACGTTCGCGAGCATCATGCCGAGGGTCGTGCCCGCCACCACACCGAAGAAGTCCTGATAGCGCGCGGCGAGCATGACCGTTGCGATCTGCGTCTTGTCGCCCATTTCGGCGATGAAGAACGTGACGACAGTCGAGAGGAACACGCCGAACTTGCGACGCGTGTTGGCCTCTTCGTCGTCGAGCTTGTCGGGCACGAGAATCCAGATCGCCATGCCGATGAAGGAGGCCACGACGGCCCATTTCATGATGGCGGGACTGATGGCCGTAGACAGCCATTCGCCCACAGCACCGGCAAACGCGTGGTTGATCAGCGTGGCGACGAAAATGCCGAGAATGATCGGTACGGGCTTTTTGAAGCGCGCAGCGAGCACAAGAGACAACAACTGGGTTTTATCGCCGATTTCGGCAAGCGCGACCACACCGGTCGATACGAGGAATGGGGACACCTTATTTTTCTCCGCCGGGCCGTGTACATGCGAGCCAATGACAACGCGTCCCGGCCCGGATGGCGGAAGCATCGTCATCGGTCTCGCCAGGCCCGAGGGCTGCGCACGCCATAGCCGGAACCGGCCAAGTCTGTTGACGTACGCCCCCGCCGAAGACTGGTGTCTATGACAGGGCGGCTACTCCCCAATGAATCGAGGCGGATTATAGCATCGGCGCAGGGCTATCGCGCAAGCGACGTTTCCGTGACATCGCGGTAACCGGCGACGCAATGCAAAAAAGGGCAGCCGAAGGCTGCCCAAGGAGATCCCCGACCGTTTGCCCCTTGCGCACGGTCGGCGACCGCGAGGGCGCGTGCGCCGCCAGAGCGACGACGCCTACGCCCTCGCGTAAGACATCAGGTCTGCGGCATGCGCCAACAGACCGGATCGGTGCAACGACTGTGATCAGTACGTCAGGCGGCCACGCGGCGATGGACCGGCTTGCCAGCGGCATACGTCGTGGCAATCGCGCGATCGTCGCCGAGCATCGCGAACGCAAACAGCAACTCTTCGAGCGACTCCGCCAGCGCCGTACGACGTGCGAGCAACGGCGTCGCCTTCGGATCGAGCACCACGAAGTCGGCCTCGGCGCCCACGGCGAGCGTGCCGATGGTGCCGTGCAGATCCAGCGCGTGCGCAGCGCCTTCGGTCGCGAGGTAGAACATGCGTTCGGCCGAGAGGTGATACCCCGACAGGCGCGCGACCTTGTGCGCTTCGTTCATCGTCTGCAGCATCGAGAACGTGGAGCCGCCGCCCACGTCGGTCGCGAGCGTGACCGGCATGCGCGTGGCTTCTGCGGCGGCGAAATCGAACAGGCCGCTGCCGAGGAACTGGTTGGACGTCGGGCAATGCGCGGCCACCGTCCCCGTCTCGAACATACGGCGGCGATCGTGCTCGTCGAGCCAGATGCAGTGACCGTACACGGCGCGCTTGCGCAGCAGCTTGTAGTGGTCGTAGACGTCGAGATAGCTGCGATGTCCCGGGAACAGCGAGCGCACCCATTCGACTTCGTCGGTGTTCTCGGCAACGTGGCTCTGGATGAACACGTCCTGATACTGTTCGGCGAGTTCGCCGCACACGCCGAGCTGCGCCTCGGTCGAGGTCGGTGCAAAGCGTGGCGTGAGCGCATACAACTGACGCCCCTTGTTGTGCCAGCGTTGAATCAGCGCTTCACTGTCGCGTGCGCCGGTCTCGGCCGTGTCGCGCAGGAACTCGGGGCAATTGCGATCCATCATCACCTTGCCCGCGATCATGCGCAGGTTGCGCGAATCGCTTTCCTTGAAGAACGCGTCGGCCGAACCGGGGTGTACCGTGCAGTACACCAATGCGCTCGTGGTGCCGCCGCGCAGCAGTTCGTCGAGAAAGAACTGCGCGACATCTGCCGCATATTCCGGATTCTCGAAACGGCGCTCGGTCGGGAACGTGTACTTCTCGAGCCAGGGCAGCAGCCCCGGCGCGGGCGACGCGATCATATCCGTCTGCGGATAGTGGATGTGCGTGTCGATGAAGCCCGGTGTGACGACCTTGTTGCGCAGATCCTCGATGGGCGTACCGGCGGGCAGCGTCGGCGCGACCTTGGCGTAGTCGCCGACGGCCGTGATGCGGCCGTTCTCGAACGCGACGATCCCGTCGGTGTGGTGGATCGTGCCCGGCGTGCCGTCGAGATAGGCGCGCGCCGGGTCGTGCGTGAAGTAGACCAGTTGCGCGCGGACGGCGCGCAGGGCCTGCGGCGTCGTGTTTGTGGTGGACATTAGCGGGGTCCTTGTGTCGTTACATTTGCGTGAGCAGCAGCACTGCGAGCGCGGCGACGATCCACATCGCAGGCTTGATTTCCTTGATGCGTCCCGTGAACAGCTTGAGGACGACGAAGGCAAGGAAACTGTAGGCGATGCCGTCGGTAATCGAATACGAAATCGGAATCATCACGAGCGCGATGAAACTCGGGATGGCTTCGTCCATGCGATGCCATTCGATGCGCGCCACAGATTCCATCATAAACACACCGACGAGAATCAGCGCCGGGGCCGTGGCGATGGCGGGCACGAGCGAGAGCATCGGCGACAGGAACAGGAACGGCAGGAACAGCAGCGCGCAGACGACAGCGGTCAGGCCGGTGCGGCCGCCCTGTGCAATACCCGCCGCCGATTCGATGTAGGCGTTTGCCGGGCTGGTGCCGAGCGGGCCGGAGATCAGCACCGAGAACGAGTCGACGATCATCGCCTGACGCATATTGCGCGGATTGCCGTCGCGATCCTTCATGTTGCCTGCTTCGGCAATGCTCATGAAGGTCGAGAGGGTATCAAAGAACGCGGTGAAGAGCATCACGAAGATGAAGGGCATATACGCCACTTTCAGCGCGCCCAGCAAATCGAGCTGGCCGATGCCCGAGAAGTCCGGTGCGGCGAAGAAGCCCTGGAAGTTCACCAGCGTGGCCGTCGCGATTTCCTTGGGGAAATAGCCGCTGCCGTCGCCCCAGAGGCGGCCGATGGGCACGGCCATCAGGGTGGTGACGACGATACCGATCATCAGCGCGCCGTTCACGCGGCGTGCGACGAGCACGGTCGTGAGCGCGAGGCCGATGAGGAACGTGACGGTCGGCGGTGACAGGTGTGCCAGACGCACGACCGTGACCGGGTCGCTGACCACGAGCTTCGCGTTGACCAGCCCGATCACCGTGATGAACAGACCGATGCCGCACGAGATCGCGTAGCGCAGGTTCGCGGGAATGGCTTCGACGACGAAGCGTCGCACGTTCAGCGCGGCGAGCAGCGCGAACAGAATGCCTGACCAGAATACGCAGCCCAGCGCCGTCTGCCAGGGCATGCCCACGCCGTGCACCATCGTGAAGGCGAACAGGGCGTTCAGGCCCATGCCCGGCGCAACCAGCACCGGGTTGCGCGCGTAGAGACCCATCGCACAGCTGCCGAAGAAGCTGATGAGCACGGTTGCGGTGAGTGCTGCGGGGAAGGCCATGCCCGTCTTCGACAGAATGGCCGGGTTCACGACGATGATGTACATCGCCGCGAGGAAAGTCGTGATACCCGCTATCACTTCGGTGCGGAACGTGGAGCCGAGCGCGGTGATACCGAAATAGCGGTCGAGTGTCGACGTCGGCTGCGCGCCCGCCACGCGCGTGTTGTCGTGAGCTGCGTCCGGTGCTGCATCCAGCGTTGCAGCTGCTGCATTACTCGCCGGGGGGCTGAGCGATGAGTCCATGGGGTGTTGTCTCCGATATTTTCTATGTGATGAGCGCCCGGCGTTGCGCGGTGTGGGGGCACCTTGCGACGTGTATCAGGGCACGCTCGAAAAATAGCATCGGGTCCCGTTGAAAATATTCCTTATGGGGAATGTTCGACATCATCGGGAGGTAATGTGACGATGCATTCCCACGTCGATTTCCGTCGCGCAGACATAAAAAACGCCCGAATGATTCGGGCGTTTGACGTCAGGCGAAGCTAACGAGCGATGAACGGACGATCAGACCGTCTGCGCAGCGCGGAATCGCTCCAGTTCGCCGACCAGACGCTGCTTCTCTTTGTCGTCGATGAACGATGCTTCGAAGCTGTTCCTTGCCATCGTGTAAGCGTCGTCGAGGGTCATGTCGAGCGCGTCGAACGTCGCGAGGAAGTTCTCGTTGAGATAGCCGCCGAAGTAAGCGGGATCGTCCGAGTTGATCGTCACAGCCAGCCCGCGTTTGAGCAGTTGATGCAGCGTGTGCTGTCCCATGTGATCGAACACTTTGAGACGCACGTTCGAGAGCGGGCACACCGTCAGCGCGATCTTCTCGCGGGCCAGACGATCGAGCAGCGCCTCGTCTTCGATGGCGCGCACGCCGTGATCGACGCGCTCCACACGCAGCATGTCCAGCGCTTCGTGAATGTACGCGGGCGGACCTTCTTCACCAGCGTGCGCCACGATCCGCAGGCCGAGCGCACGGCAGCGCTCGAAGACTCGCGCGAACTTGTTGGGCGGGTGACCCTGTTCCGACGAGTCGAGCCCCACACCCACGAGACGATGGCCGTGGCTGTTGAAATACGGCAGCGCCGTTTCGAGCGTTTGCAGCGCGTCTTCCTCGGGTAGGTGGCGCAGGAAGCACAGAATCAGACGGCTCGTGATGCCTTGCTGTGCTTCGGCTTCAGCCAGCGCGCGTTCGATGCCGTTCACGACGGTGGCCATCGACACACCGCGCGACGTATGCGTTTGCGGGTCGAAGAAGATTTCCGTGTGACGGATGTTGTCGGCGGCGGCGCGCTCCATGTAGGCGCGCGTCATGTCGTAGAAATCGTCTTCGGTGAGCAGCACGCTCGCGCCCGCGTAGTAGATGTCCAGAAAGGACTGGAGATCGGTGAAGGCGTAGGCGTCGCGCAGGGCTTCGACGCTCGGATACGGCAGCGTCACCTGATTTCGCTCTGCAAGCCGGAAGATCAGTTCGGGCTCCAGCGTGCCCTCGATGTGCAGATGCAACTCCGCCTTGGGCATGGCGCAAAGGGTCTTGGCGAGTTCGGGCGTGAGGGGCATGGCGTGTCTTTTTTGGGGGGAGATGGGCGGGATTTTACCGTCGCAAGCGCTTGTCGTGCATTGGCTCGTCGGGCGCTCGATCCGGTGTCCGGGGGAGACGGGCCGCGCCTCAGGCAGGAATGCCGCTGTCCTGCACGCCAGCCGGTGCACTCTGACGCATCTGTTGTTCACGCACGCGCAGCAGTTGTGCGGTCACGGCAATCGCAATCGTCGCGGGCGCTTTGCCGGAGATGCCCGCCACGCCGATGGGGCAGATCATCTGCTCGAAGCGCTCGGGCGGCACGCCCCGGTCGCGCAGACGATGCTCGAACTGGCGGCGCTTGGTCATCGACCCGATCAGTCCGAAATAGGCGAAGTCGTCGCGTTTGAAGATTTCTTCGCACAGACGCTGGTCGAGCGCATGGTTGTGCGTCATCACGAGGAAGAACGCACCCGGCGGCGCTTCGGTGACGACGGCCTCGGGGGTGTTCGTGGATTCGACGACGGTATTCGGCGGCACCGTCTCAGGGAACGTTTCGGTGCGCTCGTCGGCCCACGTGACGCGGCACGGCAGCGTGGCGAGCACCTGCACGATGGCTTGCCCGACGTGTCCCGCACCGAACAGCACGATGTGGAAGTCGCTCGGCGCGAGGCGCTCGCTTAGCCACAGCCAGCCGTCGCTGCCTTGCCAGAAGGAGCAGGCGGCGTCGTCGGCGTCGCGGGTGAGGGTGTGCGGGTGGGCGAGGGGTTCATCAGCGTCGAGTTCAGTCAGCATGACCGGACCGCCCTGACGCTGGCTGGCGGCGGCGTCCGCGCCGGGCGCACCGAAGGCGACGCTGCGCAGGCTCGCCTCACCGGCCGCCAGACGCTTGTGCAACGCGCTCACCCAAGCCAGATCGCCCAGCGTGAGCACTTCGAAGGCGAGGGTGACGGCACCGCCGCAGCACTGCCCGAGGCTCGGGCCAAGGGCGAAGCGCTCGACGTGACGCGCGCCTTGCTGTCCGTACTGACGCAGCAACTGACGGGCGACGTCCATCGCCCGCCATTCGAGATGGCCGCCGCCGATGGTCTCCCATACGTGCTCGCGCGTGACGAGCAGATGGGTACCCGCCTCGCGCGGCGCAGACCCTTCTACGCGCGCGATCGTGACCAATACCGCGGCTTCACCGCGTACGAGCAGTTTGTGGGCGGCGTCGACCCAGCGATGCATCAGGCGGCGCTCCGCGTGCGCAACTCGGTGATCGCCATGAGCAGCGCTTCGGACGTAGCCGGGGCGTTCAGCACCGGTTCGTCGCGATAGTCGTTCACGCTGGCCACGGCGTCGCGCAACGCATTGAAGACCGAGAACGGCAGCAGCAGCGGCGGTTCGCCGACCGCTTTGGAGCGGTGGATCGAGTCCATCACGTTGGCGTTCTCGAACAGGTTCACGCGGAAGTCCGTCGGGCAGTCGCTGATGCCGGGGATCTTGTAGGTGGAGGGGGCGTGCGTCATGAGCTTGCCGTCCTTGTTCCACCACAGTTCTTCCGTCGTCAGCCAGCCCATACCCTGAATGAACGCGCCTTCGACTTGTCCGATGTCGAGCGCCGGGTTGATCGACTTACCGGCGTCGTGCAGCACGTCGGCGCGCAGCAGACGCCACTCGCCGGTGAGCGTGTCGAGAATGACCTCCGAGACCGCCGCGCCGTACGCGAAGTAGAAGAACGGGTTGCCGTTCATCGTCTTGGCGTCCCACGACAGACCCGGCGTGGCGTAGAAGCCGTCCGACCAGAGTTGCACGCGCGCCCAGTAGGCGGCTTCCACGAGATCGGGGAAGGGGATGTGATTCCCGTTCGCGCTGACGACATCGTTGGCGAACGTCACTTCGTCGACTGCGCAGCCGTACTTCTGTGCCGCGAATTCCGCCAGACGCTGACGGATTTGCCACGCAGCGTTCTGCGCGGCTTTGCCGTTCAGGTCCGCACCGGTCGATGCGGCAGTGGCCGATGTGTTCGCGACCTTGGTCGTGTCGGTTGCCGTGACACGCACGTGCGAGAGGTCGACGCCCAACTCGTGCGCTACGACCTGCGCGACCTTGGTGTTCAGGCCCTGACCCATTTCTGTGCCGCCGTGGTTCACGAGCATCGAGCCGTCGCGGTAGACGTGCACGAGTGCACCAGCCTGATTGAAGGCCTGCACGTTAAACGAGATGCCGAACTTGAGCGGGGTGAGCGCCAGACCCTTGCGCAGTACCGGACTCGTGCGGTTGAACGCCTGCACGGCGTCGCGACGCGCACGATAGTCGCTCGTCTGTTCCAGCTCGGCGACCAGCTCGTGGATGATGTTGTCCTTGACGAGTTGTCCGTACGGCGTGGTGTTGCGCTCCGTCTTGCCATAGAAGTTCACGCGGCGCACGTCGAGGGCATCTTTGCCCAGACGTCGCGCGATGGCGTCCTGCACCACTTCCATGATGAGCGCGCCTTGCGGGCCGCCGAAGCCCCGGAAGGCGGTGTTCGACTGTGTGTTCGTCTTGCCGCACAGGGCGCGCAGATCGGCGTCCGGCACGAAGTAGGCGTTGTCGAAGTGGCAGATGGCGCGCGTGGCGACCGGACCAGACAGGTCGGCCGAGAAGCCTGCGCGCAGCGTCATGTCGACCTTCGCGCCGGTGATGCGGCCGTCGTCGTCGAAGCCGACGTCGTACTCGAAGTAGAAGCCGTGACGCTTGCCCGTCATCATGAAGTCGTCGTCACGATCCAGACGCAGCTTGACGGGCCGCTTCAGACGCGACGCGCACAGCGCCGCCACGCAGGCGAACAGGCCCGATTGCGATTCCTTGCCACCGAAGCCGCCGCCCATGCGTCGGCACTCGACGTGCACCTGATGGCTATGCCAGCCCAGCGCGTGGGAGACGAGCGCCTGCATCTCGCTCGGGTGCTGCGTCGAGCAATAGATGTGGATGCCGTCGTTTTCTTTGGGGATGGCGTAAGAGATCTGCCCTTCGAGATAGAACTGCTCCTGCCCGTTGCATTCGAACGTGCCACTGATGCGGTTGGGCGAGGCTTGCAGGGCGGCATCGGCGTCGCCGCGACGCAGTTGCATCGGGGGGAGCACACCCGCGCCAGCAGCTTTGGCGGCCTGCGGCGTGAGGATGGCGGGCAGGTCTTCGTATTCGCCCTTGGCCAGTCGTGCGGCGCGACGGGCGGCGTCGTGCGACTTGGCGACCACAGCGAACATCGGCTGGCCGATGTACTGGACGACACCGTCTGCGAGGATCGGATCGTCGTGGATGACCGGGCCGCAGTCGTTCACGCCGGGAATGTCGGCGGCGGTGAGCACGGCGATGACACCCGGTGCGCGACGCACGGCGTCGAGGTCGAGCGAGAGAATGCGGGCGTGAGCCTTGGGCGACGGGCCGAGCGCGCAGTGCAGCGTGCCTTGCAGCTCGGGAATGTCGTCGGTGTAGGTAGCTTCGCCAGCCACGTGAAGCTCGGCCGACTCATGCGGACGCGAGCGGCCAACTTGTTTGGCTGATGGTTCGGTCTGTGCGGTCTGCGTTATGAAGCCTTCGACTTGCGTGTTCATGGGCGGCTCCGGTTAGACGTTGGCGAACGCGTTGACTTCGTGCGCCGCAAGCGGCGCGTCATTGCGCGTTTCCAGGAAAAAACGATACAGCAGATTCTGCGCACCGGCCAGTCGGTAAGCGCTCGTCGCGCGCATGTCCGAAAGCGGCTGATAGTCGGTCGGCAGGGCGGCCATGGCGGCCCGCACGGTCGCTTCCGTCCACGGCTGGCCATTCAGCGCGGCTTCGATGGCACTGCCGCGCTTGGGCGTCGCTGCCATGCCGCCGAAGGCGATACGGGCCGAACGCACGGTGTCGCCATCGAGTTCGACCGCAAACGCGGCGCACACGGCGGAGATGTCCTGATCGAAGCGTTTCGCGAGTTTGTACGTGCGAAAACGTTGCGCCGATGCGGGCAGCGGCACTCGAATTCCCTGCACGAACTCGCCCGTTTCGAGGGCGTTCTTCTGATAAGCGATATAGAAATCTTCGAGCGGCATCTCACGCACCACACCTTCGCGGTGCAGCACGATACGCGTGCCGAGCACGATCAGCGCGGGCATCGAGTCACCGATAGGCGAGCCGTTCGCGACGTTGCCGCCCAGCGTCCCGGCATTGCGGATCGGGAACGAGGCGAAGCGCTGACGCAGTTCGGCCAGATCCGGATAGTGGTTGACGAGCGCATCGAACGCATCGTTGAGCAAGGCTCCAGCACCGATATAGATGCCGTTCGGACCTTCGGAGATCTCGCGCAGTTCCGCCACCTGACCGATGTAGATCAGATGCTTCAGATCTCGGAATTGCTTCGTCACCCACAGGCCGACGTCGGTGCTACCGGCGAGAATGCGCGCGTCCGGATAAGCGGCGCGCAGACGGCCCAGTTCGGCCAGGGTGCGCGGTGCGTGGAAGACGTGACCGTCGTGCTCGTACGAGAGCGTGTCGCCGCGTTGCAGCGCCTGCAACTGCTCGGCGAGCGCCTTGCGGTCGAATTCGTGACGCGGCAGGTCGTACATCTTCTGGGCGGCGTCGACGATGGGGCGGTAGCCCGTGCAGCGACACAGGTTGCCCGACAGGACGTCGTCGATCTCGCGGCGGCTCGGGCAGCCCGCTTCGACCGGACGGTTCAGATACATGGCCCACAGCGACATCACGAAGCCCGGCGTGCAGAAACCGCACTGCGAGGCATGGCAATCCACCAGCGCCTGCTGCACCGGGTGCAGGGTGCCGTCGGCGTGGCGCAGGTCTTCGACGGTGAAGAGCGCTTTGCCGTCGAGCGTGGGCAGGAACTGGATGCAGGCGTTGACCGCGCGCAGCGCCACATTGCCATCGTCGGCCAACTCGCCGATCACGACCGTGCAAGCGCCGCAATCGCCCTCGGCACAGCCTTCTTTGGTGCCGGTGCAGTGCAGGTCTTCGCGCGTGTACTGAAGCACGGTGCGGGTCGTGGCTTCGCCAGTGACCTCGTGCACCTCGCCGCGGTAATAGAAGCGGATGGCTTGTGTCTCCATGATTCTCAGTGTAGTGCAGTGCAATTGTGGACGCGCCGACGTTGCCACATGGGTCTTCATTGGTCTTTTACGGGCCGGCGTGGGGATGAGCCGAAGATAGCACCGGCGGCACAAGGAAATATTTCGCCGCCATGATGATGGCTATTCGGACGCCCCGATGACCCGCCATTGTCATAAACTACGGCTCAACCCGCCGTTTTCCGGTCTTCAACACGCCTTCAGAGCGCCCCTGCACATGCAAAGACCTCGCGAACAGATCGACGCCTACCTGCTGCGGGTACTCCATACGCTGCTCACAGAGCAAAGCGTGTCGCGCGCCGCGCTCAAGCTCGGCCAGTCGCAGCCTGCCATCAGCAACTCGCTGCGCCGCCTGCGCGAGATTACGGGCGACGCCATTCTGGTGCGCGGCAAGAGCGGCATGGTCGCCACCGAGCGCGGCCGGGAGCTGCTGGGCTACGCCACCGACGCGCTCGCCGCCATCGAACGGATTACGCACCCGACCACGGAGTTCGCGCCGCAGACCACCACGCGGGCGTTCCGGCTCGGTGCGCCGGACTATCTCGACGCCGTTTTCCTGCCTAACATCGCCGAAGTGCTGCGCCGGGACGCGCCGTCGGCCCGTCTGCACGTGCAACCCATCAACGCCGGTTTCGACTATGCGGGCGCGCTGGAAAACGGCTCGCTCGATGTGGTAATCGGCAACTGGCTCGAACCGCCGCCGCAGTTGCATATGTCGCGTCTGTTCGACGACGAGGTGGTCTGCATGCTCGGCGCGCAGCATCCGCTGGCCAACAAGGGCATCTCGCTCAAGCACTACCTGGAATTGCCACACCTCGCGCCGATGCCGTATGTGGCCGAGCGTCAGAGCTTCATCGACGGCTTTCTGGCCGAGCAGGGCCTGCGTCGCAATATTCAGATGACGATGCCGTACTTCGGGCTTGTCCCGTACGTGCTGATGCGCACCGATCTGGTGTTCACGACGGGGCGTCAGTTTGCGCAGCATTACGCGCGCTATCTGCCGATCCGCGTGGTGCCGTCGCCGGTCAACTTCCCGCCGATGCGCTTCTACCAGCTGTGGCACGAGCGCACGCACGCTGCGCCCGAGGTGACGTGGCTGCGGCGACGGATCGCGGAAGTGGCCACCGAACTCGACGCGGCCAGCGGCGCAGGAGAGCCTGCACCGGCGCTGGTGCGGCCCTGACGTCAGGACTGTCTGGACCGTCTGGACCGTTCAAGCCGCTCGACCGTCCACCCAAAAGCCAACGGCCGTCGCCCTGAAGGGCCGACGGCCGTTGCGCGTTTGGGAGAGACGCCGGGCGCGTTAGCGCAGCGAGATGGCGCGGCGCGGACGATGCAGCGCCAGTGCAAGGAATATCACGACGAATGCGGCGAGCGACCACATCGGCAACGTCAGACCGAGGATCGGCGGGTACATCGTCTGGCACATGCCCTGTACCTGGAAGACCTGCGGCAACAGGCGCGAGGTCGGCAGCGCGTCCACAAACCCTTCGACGACGTCATAGCCGCAGCTCACCATCGGATTGGCCTGCACGTAGATGAGATACGCCGACGCGGCCATCCCGCCAATCGCCGAGAGCGCCGCGAGCACGCGTGCCACCTTGATGCTTGCCCAGCCGCGCGAGACCGCGCCGACCAGCCCGAAGATCGCAATCAGCACGAGCGCATAGCGCGCCAGAATGCACAGGGGACACGGGTCTTCGTGAAGCACGTACTGGAAGTACAGCGCACCGCCCAGCAAGGCGAGGCAAACCACGGTGAGCAGGAGATACAGCAGACGTTCGCGGCGAAAAGCCGGGTCGAGTTGAGCGTTCATTTCACTTCAGGCGGTAGGCCATCACGAATCCCACGAATCCCGCTAATCCCCGCATGACGCCGGGCGGCAGGCACTTGGGCTGGGATTGTAACCCCAGCCCGATTCGCATGTGAGAGGAAAGATTGCGGGATTTTTCGGAACTTTCCATCGAAAAATCGGACGTTTGCGCGCATTTCTGTGCGAAATCGTCCGAAAGTTGAGGATTGCGTTCAGCGGGCCGGGCGCAGGGCCTGCTCGATGGCGCGAGCGACCGGGAACAGGCGTGCGTCGTCGCCTGCGGCACCGCTGACCATCAGGCCGATGGGGGCCTCGCCCTGACCCTGGCACGGCAGCGAGAAGGCGCAGCCATCGATCATGTTGATGGCCGTCGGGTTGCGCAGCACAAGGGCGTTGGTGGCGGTGAAGGTCTCGTCACTGGCTTCAAGCGGTGCGATGGACGGCGGCGTGAGCGGCACGGTCGGGCACAGCACGGCGTCGAAGCTTTGCCACACGGGATTCGCCGCTGCGATGAGAGCCGCACGGGCGTTGATCAGATCGACGTAGTCGGCCGCGCCTGCCGGTTCACCCTTGCGAATGCGGACCAGCACGCGCGGGTCGTAACCGTCCGCGTGCTCTGCCAGCAACTTGCGATGCCACGCGTACGCCTCGATGGGCGAGAAACCGAAGCGATTGATCGCGGGCAGGGTGTCGAACGGTGCGAACTTGAACTCGACGAGCGTTGCACCTGCCTTGGCGAGCGTGGCGAGTGCGCGCTCGTAGATGGCGAGCGCGGCGGGTTCTGCCCCGTCGAGCACGAAATTCGTCAAGACGCCGAAGCGCATGCCACGCAGGTCGCGCGGTGCGGCCGGTGCTTCATTTGGGACGTTGCCCGACAAAATGGCATCGACCCATGCACAGCAATCGACCGAGTGGCCGATGGGGCCGACGGAGTCGAGCGTGGTCGAGAGCGGCAGCGCGCCGTCGCGCGGCGTACGCGAAGCCGTCGGCTTGAACCCCGTCAGACCACAGAACGCGGCCGGAATGCGGATCGAACCGCCGGTATCGGTGCCAAGGCCGACCGCGGCCATGCCATCGGCCACCGAAGCGGCTGCGCCCGAGGACGAACCGCCAGCGATATGGCCGACCTCACGCTGCCACGGCGAGCGCGGCGTGCCGTAGTGCGGATTCAGGCCGAGACCGGAGAAGGCGAATTCCGTCATGTTGGTACGACCGACGATCACGGCACCCGCCTGGCGCAGGCGCGCAACGGCCAGTGCGTCGTGCGTGGCGGGGGCGGCGTCGGCGAGCACCGTCGAGCCTGCGCGCGTGACCTGACCCGCCACGTCGAACAGATCCTTCACCGAGACGGGAATGCCCATCAGCGGCGACAGGCGGGCGCCTGCGCGGCGCAGGGCATCGAGGCCGTCGGCGGCGTCGCGGGCGGCTTGAGCGTCGACCTGCGTGAAGACGACACTCCCCTGACCGGCCGGATCGGCGATGCGGGCGAGCGCCTGCTCGGTGAGGGCGCGGCTGGTGGTGCGGCCTGCGTCGAGCGCGGCGGCGAGGTCGGACAGGGGGCGTTGCAGATCGATGGCGTCGTGGCTCATGTTCAGATCGCTTTCAGAATATGGGTGCGGAATTCTTCGATATGACGGGCAATGGCCCGCCGGGCGCGTTCGCCGTCATGGGCGGCCAGCGCCTCGTACAGTTCGAGATGTTCTTCATAGACGCCTTCCAGATGACTCGGCGTCGACAGGGCGAGAAACCAGAAACGCAGCGAGCGCTCGTGCAAGCCGCGCAGCAACTCGGCAAGCGTCTGGTTGCGCGATGCGCGTGAAATCGCCAGATGGAACTCGCGGTCGATGCGCATCATGGCGGCGACGTCGCGCGCTGCGATGGCCTCACGCGAGCGGGCCAGCACGGCCTCGATGGCGGCGAGATCCTCCGGCGTTGCCGCGCGGGCGGCCAGCTCGACACAGTACGTCTCGTTGACCATGCGCACATCGATGATTTCGAGCGCGTCATTCAACGAGACGGGCGCGACCATCGCTCCCTTGCGCGGCAGGATGACCAACAACCCTTCGAGTGCCAGACGGTGCATCGCCTGATGCACGGGCGTGCGTCCCAGTCCCGTCGACTGCATCAATTGCGCTTCGTTGAGCGTCTCGCCGGGGCGCAGACGCAACGTGATGATGTCGTGCTTGATGGCTTCGTAGGCGCGCTCGGTCAGGCTGCGGCCGTCATGAGGCATAGACGGCTCAGGCGGCATGCGGTGGGCGTCGCCCGCGACTTCCGTCTGGTGGGGCTCGAAAAGTGTCTCGTTGGGCATCGGATGGGGGCAGTCAGTCGGCAATCGCCAGCGCCTGCGTGGCGTAGCGGTGCCGGATCGTGCGGCCGAGGACTGGGGCGTGCAGCTCGATCTCGAACTGCTCGCCGCCAGCCACGCCGCCAATGGCAGCGAGTGTGCCACAGAACATTGCCGCGCCTGCGGGCAAGCCGTCCGGCCCGAGTTTCGCCATCAGCTCCTGCGGCGAGAGCAGACCCGCGACCGTGCCTTCCTGATAAAGACGCCGCTCGCCCTCACGCGTTACCCATGAACGCAGCTCCAATTGATCCCAGTGCGCTGCGACGTCGGCAAAACGCCATGCCTCGCGGGCCACGGGCTTGGCGCAGACCTGCTTGGAGACGGTGACGCCATAGGCTTCGACCTCGCGGTCGGTATGGTCCGAGCCGACGCTCACGAACAGTTCGTCGCCGTGACGGACCAGCACGCACTCGGCTTCGCCGCTGCTCGTCTCGCCGACGACGTCGATGGCGTCGTCCTGAGCGAGCAGGGCGGGAGCTAAGCGATAGAAGCACGGCGTGGTCGACGGACGGCGCACACCCAGCGCCGCCAGTTCGGCGATGTGATGCTCGACCGCGTGCTGGTCGCGTCCGGCCCATCCGGCAATGATCAGGGTGTCGACATTGACATCGATACGAAGGGCAGCGCCGTCACCGGGCACCGTGAAAGACAAACAGGAACTCATACGTCGACCACTCCAGGGAATCACACAGTGAAATTCAATTGATATTTGTGTGATATTTCACAAGGAGGCGAGACAAAAATCAAGAAAAAAAATTTCGTGCGAGGGTGCGAAAAACGGGAATTTTTTATGAAAACCCCCGTCAATCTTGGGTTGCGCGCGTGTCAGGCCATCGCGTATATTGATTCGGCGCCCGTTTTGGGCCGAATGTTCGTTGGCTTTTCCGTTCCGGTGTCCGAACCGGAGCCCTTTGATACGAGGGCGTCGGCAACGGGTTCGACGGCCAGTCCGTCCGGACTTGCAGGGAATCGGGCGAACGAACGCAACGTCTATCAAGCCGGCAGGCAAGCAGCTCATACGCTGCCCACGGCCGGCTTCCCACCTTCATCAAGCATCACGTCTCGTGTTGTCGCTGCGCCTCCCGGGGGAGACGCGGCGTGTCACCGACGTGGAGTCAAGAACATCAATATCGGCGCAACGCGCTGCGGGGAGAACGTATCGGATGCATCACGCCATCGACTTCATTCAGGATCTGGCCGTCATCATGCTGCTGGCAGGCATCGTGACGGTCATCTTCAATCGGTTCCGGCAGCCGGTCGTGCTCGGCTACATCGTGGCGGGCGTGATCATCGGGCCGTACACGCCGCCGTTCGCGCTGATACATGACGAGAAGACCATCGGAATCCTTGCCGAACTCGGTGTCGTGTTCCTGATGTTCTCGCTGGGTCTGGAGTTCAGCCTGCGCAAGCTCGCCCGGGTGGGCGTGACGGCGTTCGTCGCGGCGATTACCGAAATCGTGCTGATGCTCTGGATCGGCTACGAGATCGGCCGCTTTTTCGGCTGGAAGGCGATGGATTCGATCTTCCTCGGCGCAATGCTCGCCGTCTCGTCGACCACCATCATCGTCAAGGCGCTCGACGAACTCGGCATGAAGCGCGAGCGTTTCGCGCAGTTGATCTTCGGCGTGCTGATCGTGGAAGACGTGCTCGCCATCGGCATGATCGCGTTGCTCTCGGGCATCGCCATCAGCGGTCAGGTCGATGCGGGTGAAGCCACCTTCACGCTGGGCAAGCTGCTGCTGTTCATGGTCGTGTCGCTGGTCGTGGGCATTCTGCTGGTGCCGCGCATCCTCGGCTATGTGGCGAAGTTCAAGAGCGACGAAATGTTGCTGGTCGTGGTGCTGGGCCTGTGCTTCGGCTTCTGCCTGCTCGTGATTCAGATGGGTTACAGCGTGGCGCTCGGCGCGTTCCTGATCGGCGCGATCATGGCCGAAGCGCGGGAGTTGCACACCATCGAACGGCTGGTCGCGCCGTTGCGCGATATGTTCAGTGCGGTCTTCTTCGTGACCATCGGCCTGTTGCTCGACCCGCATGTGCTGGTCACGTACATTTGGCCGATTCTGGTGATCACGGTGGCGGTGGTGGTCGGCAAGATCGTGTCGTGCGGGCTGGGCTCGTACCTCTCCGGGCAGGACGGTCGCACGTCGATGCGCGTGGGCATGGGTCTGTCGCAGATTGGTGAGTTTTCGTTCATCATCGCGTCGCTCGGCCTGTCGCTGAAGGTGACCAGCGACTTCCTTTATCCCATTGCGGTGGCCGTCTCGGTCATCACTACGCTGCTCACGCCGTATCTGATCAAGGGTGCCGACCCGTTCACCGGCTGGCTGGGCCGCGTGATGCCGGGGCGTCTGTCCTACGTGCTCGGACAGTACACACAGTGGCTGCAAAGCATTCAACTGACGGGCGACAGCGCGGCGCTCGTCACCATCGTGCGTCGTATCGTCGTGAGCGTGGCGATCAATCTGGCGCTCGTCGTGACGATCTTCCTCGGTGGCGCGTTCTTTTATCGCCGACTTGCCGATCTGATGAAGCCGTGGGTCGCCGACCCGAGCCTGCAAAGTGCGGTCGTCTGGGGCGGGGCACTGGTGCTGTCGCTGCCGTTCCTGATCGCGGTGTACCGCAAGCTCAAGTCGCTGTCGTTGTTACTGGTGGAGTTGTCGATCCCGCCGAGCCTCACGGGCCGGTACACCTTCGAGGTGCGTCGCGTGGTCGCCGAGATTCTGCCGATTGCCGCGATGGTGGGCGTCATTCTGCTGGTGGCGGCGCTCTCTGCGAGCATCTTGCCGTCCACCGAGATGATCGTGCTGATCGTGGCGGGCACGCTGGTGCTCGCGGTCATCATGCGTAGCTGGTTCGTGCGCATGCATGCCAAGCTTCAGATCGCGCTCAAGGAGACGCTCGAACATCAGCCCGATGGCGAGCATGGTGGTGGGGGTTCGTCGTCACACTGATGCAGTGACGCAGGCGTGACGGTCGATCACGCGATGAAGTCAAAAAGCCCGCCGGGGATTGCCTCGGCGGGCTTTTTCTTTGGGGCGATGCCTGACTTATGCCTGCTTCTTACGCCTTCTTCGGCGGGAAGTCGAAGATCAGGCAGGTGGTCGTGGCGTGGGCGTAGAGCGTGCCGTCCGGCCCAACGATGCGGCCTTCTGAGATGCCGATCTGACGACCCACCTGAATGACCTTGCCTTCGGCGCGCACGACAGGCACGTCGCGCGTGAGGGCGCGGACCATATTCGTCTTGAGTTCCAGCGTGGTGTAGCTGCGTCCGGCGGGGAGCGTCGAATGGATCGCGCACGCAACGGCCGAGTCGAGCAGCGTGGCGAACCAGCCCCCGTGGATGGAACCGAGCGGGTTGTAATAGGGCAGGGCCGGACGTCCCTGAAACACAGCGCGGCCATTGGAAACTTCCACGGCGATGAAACCCAGCGTCTCGCTGATCGGCGGCAACGGCAGCTTGCCGTCGAACATCGCGTCGAAGATTTCCTGGCCGGTCAGGCCGATCACGTCGGAGGGCGTCGCGACGCCATAACGCGCCGGACCATTGCGCGTGATGCGCTCACGCACGGCGGCTTCATCGGCTTCCCATTGGGCCAGAACGGCGGCGGCTTCCGGTTTGGTGCTCATGGCGTCTTCCTCGTAACTTTTATGATGCTAGGCAATCGGCTTGTCAGCGATTATAGAAGTCGCGGCGTCCGGATGTGCGTTTCGCGTTAGAGGGAAGCGTCGACCGATAGATGGCGAAGACGTCGAAGGCTCGATAGAAGTGACGCGGCAACGACGGGGTGCGTCGTTGCCGCAGGGCTATCGCCTTCTGTGACTAGCGGGCGGCGTCCGATCAGGCGGCTTGCGCGTGGCTGAGGCGGTAGGTGGCTAACTCGTCGATGGTGAGAATCGGCAGATCGTGCTGCTTGGCGAAGCGCTCGATATCGGCGCCGCGCGTCATCGTGCCATCCGGATTCATCAGTTCGCACAGCACGGCGGCGGGCTTCAGGCCTGCGAGGATCGCGAGGTCGACGGAGCCCTCCGTGTGGCCGCGACGCGTGAGCACGCCACCCGGCTGCGCGCGCAGCGGGAACACGTGGCCGGGACGGGAGAGGTCGGACGGCTGGGCGTCGTCGGCGATGGCAGCGCGGATCGTGGTGACGCGGTCGGCGGCGGAAACGCCGGTACTCACGCCCTGACGCGCTTCGATCGTCACCGTAAAGGCGGTGCCGTAACGGCTCTGGTTCTGCTCGACCATCGGCGGCAGATCGAGGCGGCGCAGCGTCTCGTCCGGCAGGCACAGGCAGACGATGCCGCTGCATTCGCGGATCAGCATGGCCATCGTGGCGGGCGTGATTTTCTCTGCGGCGACGATCAGATCGGCTTCGTTCTCGCGGTCCAGATCGTCCATCAGAATGACGGGGCGGCCTTCGCGCATGGCGTCGAGTGCAGCGGGCAGACGGACTTCCACCGGCGGCAGGTCGACGAATGCGGGGTAGGCATGCAGGTCGTCGGTCGAGGCGGTGTCGTGCGAAACAGCTTGGGTGTTGCGGGTACTGGTGGACATGAAACGCTCCTCGCGTAAGTCAATCGGGCGAAAAACGTTTTCGGGGCATGCGAACGGACGTCGCCATGGGACGGCATCCCATAGCACGCGGGTATCGACGCATCTTCTCTCATCCGGACTATGACCGTCGGCTCTGGCTTCGCACCAGATCTGCTGACCCTGCCGATGTCGCGAAAGCGACGGTGACAAGCGCTCGCGGGCTCGTGACGACGCAGCGAACTGCGCGATGTCACATACCGCCGGTGGGGACTTTCACCCCGCCCTGAAGACGTGTATGCCGTACGAACGTTGCGTTGCATCGCGTGGTAGTTACGCATTGCGCGGCGCCATTACGTATGCGGCGAGACAGAGCGTAGCACAGGGTGGGAGAGGTCTGCAGGGAAGGCCGCGCGGGGTGCGTGGGATTGCGCATCGACCACAAGACGCGGGGAGCCTCTTGTGGTCGTGTTTGATGCGGGCTGATGGAGACGGCTTAGTGCGTCGGCTGAGTTCGTTGAACTTCCGTAGAACGAAGTTCAGGCCAAACTTGGACGCAGCTCAGCCGTCACTCAATCAGGTGCTGGTGCCCTTGACGGTATAACCGGCATCGGTGATGGCGGTGCTGACTTCTGCGGGCGACAGGTCGCTTTGAACGTCTACGCGGCCAGCACCCAGATCGACGTTGACCTTCGCGTCGGCATCCAGCTCGGTGATCGCACGGGTGACGGCTTTGACGCAATGGCCGCAGCTCATACCTTCGACTTGGACTTGCATGTTGCTCTCCTTGAAAGACGATTCGGTTGACGGTGACACTGATCAGGTGAATGGATCATAGACCTTCCCATGGAGGTAAGCTCAAGCGCTTTTTTCGGACGAATCGTGTGTCGGGTCAGACGTCCCCCAAACATGGCCGGTTCCGCCAGCGCTATCGTTGAAGTGTGACGGGTGTGGTTCTGCTGTTTTCATCCGAATGCGTGACAAGTTGCGGCACAGTGCTTGACCTTCCTGTCATGGCAAGGTCTAAGCTGTGACGCATGATGACAGTCCTCGTGGAGGCCTATAAATGACTCAGAACTGGTCGGTCGGTATTGAAGGCATGACCTGCGCATCGTGCGTGACGCGGGTGGAGAAGGCTTTGCGGCGCACGCCCGGTGTGGCGAGCGCCAATGTGAACCTCGCGACCGAAACGGCAGCGGTGGAGGCGGCGGCAGGCGTCGCGCCAGCCGCGCTGCTGGGCGCGGTTGAAGCCGCCGTCAGCGACGCCGGGTATCAGGTTGCGGAGCAATCGTTCGAACTGGCCATTGGTGGCATGACATGCGCCTCATGTGCGGGGCGCGTGGAGAAGGCGTTGCGCAATGTGCCGGGCGTGGTTGAAGCCAACGTGAATCTGGCGACCGAGCGCGCGGCGGTGCGTGGCGTGCGCGGGGTGGTCGATGTTGCGGTACTGAGCGCTGCCGTCGAGAAGGCGGGGTACGAGGCGTCGGTCGTCACCGACCCTGCGCAAGCGGCATCGGCGGAGAACGGTCCGGCATGGTGGCCGGTGGCGGTCGCCGCGGTGTTGTCGCTGCCGTTGTTACTGCCCATGCTTGTCGAGCCGTTCGGTGTGCATCTGATGCCGCCGCCGTGGGTGCAGTGGCTGCTCGCCACGCCCGTGCAGTTCTGGCTGGGCGCGCGTTTCTACCGGGCGGGTTACAAGGCGGTGCGTGCCGGTAGTGGCAACATGGATTTGCTGGTGGCGTTGGGCACATCTGCGGCTTACGGCCTGAGCTTGTATGAGTGGTGGCGCGCGCCGGTGGGCAGCATGCCGCATCTGTATTTCGAAGCGGCGGCGGCGGTGATCACGCTGGTGCTGCTGGGCAAGTGGCTCGAAGCGCGGGCAAAGCGGCGGACCGTGGAAGCGATTCGGGCGCTGGCGGCGCTGCGTCCGGAGACGGCACGTGTCGTGCGTGACCCGCACGGCGCGGCGAGCGAAGTCTCGGTGCCGCTAGCACAGGTAAAGGTGGGCGACTGGGTTGTGGTGCGCGCCGGTGAGCGTGTGCCGGTCGACGGTGTGATTCGCGACGGCGCGAGCCAGCTCGACGAATCGTTGCTGACCGGTGAGCCGCTGCCGATCGACAAGGCCGATGGCGACAAGGTCGTCGGCGGTTCGATCAACGGTGCAGGCACATTGCGTGTGGAAACCACGGCGGTCGGGGCCGACACCGCGTTGGCCCGCATCATTCGTATGGTCGAGGACGCGCAGGCGGGCAAGGCGCCGATTCAGCGCGCCGTGGATCGGGTGGCGGCGGTTTTCGTTCCGGTGGTCGTGTTGATTGCCGTTGTGACGGTCGTCGCCGGTTGGGCGCTGGGGCTCGGTCTCGAGGCCTCGCTGCTTAACGCGGTCGCGGTCTTGGTCATCGCTTGTCCGTGTGCATTGGGACTGGCGACGCCCGCGGCGATCATGGTCGGCACCGGGGCGGCCGCGCGACAAGGCATCCTGATCAAGGACGCCGAGGCGCTGGAACTGGCGCACCGGATCAACGTCGTGGCGTTCGACAAGACAGGGACGTTGACGGAAGGTAAGCCCCGCCTCGTCGCACATTTGCCTGCGGAAGGGACGAGCGCCGACTCGTTGCTGCGCTGGTCTGCTGCGGTGCAGTCGGGAAGTTCTCACCCGCTGGCCAAGGCCGTGACGACGGCCGCTGAGGAGGCCGGGCTGGCTTCCGCGGTGCCGGTCGCCTCCGACATTGCCGCATTGCCGGGACGCGGCATGCGGGCCGATATTCAGGAAAAAAGTGGCCGTCACACGCTCCAGTTGGGTAATGCGCGACTGCTCGACGAACTCGGTATCTCGCAGGGGGCGCTGGCGTCGGAAGCCGTGCGGCTGGCAGGCGAGGGACGGACTGTCTCGTGGCTGGTCGAGACCGGCGGTGCTGACATGGGGGAGGTCGAGGGTGATGTTGCGCACGAGCGCGCTCGCGGTGGCCGTCTGCTCGGGTTGCTCGCGTTCGGCGATACGCTCAAGGCAACCGCTCGTCCGGCCATCGACCGCCTGCACGCACTGGGTGTGCGTTGCGTGATGGTGACGGGCGATAACGCGGGGAGCGCCAAGGCGGTTGCCACAGCGCTGGGGCTCGACGAGGTGCATGCCGATGTTCTGCCGGAGCACAAGGCGGAGGTCATCGCGCAACTCAAACGTGATGGCGCGGTCGTAGCCATGGTCGGCGACGGGATCAACGATGCACCGGCACTGGCTGCTGCTGATGTCGGCATTGCCATGGGCTCGGGCACGGACGTCGCAATGCAGACGGCGGGTATTACGCTGATGCGCGGCGATCCGCAGCGGGTCGCCGACGCCATCGATGTGTCCCGTCGCACATGGTCGAAGATCCGTCAGAACCTGTTCTGGGCGTTTGCGTACAACGTTGTGGGGATCCCGCTCGCGGCGTTCGGCATGCTCAGTCCGGTGATTGCCGGGGCGGCGATGGCGCTCAGTAGCGTTAGCGTCGTGAGTAATGCCCTGTTGTTGCGCCGCTGGCGTCCTGCCGATCAGGAGACGACCTCCGCGTCGGCAGGTAGCGCCGGAAAGTCGGATGCCGTTGGGGAGGCCCGCCGGGCGGGTGTTTGAGAGGGTTCCCACGGGCATAAGGTGAACGGCGCATAATGAAACGATCAGGGGCGACGTCCTGGAAGCTACCTTCCGATGCGTCGCCCGGATTTCCACCTGACTTGAAATTCGCCGAAAGCGACATCATCTAGGTGATATCGTCTGTCTTCCGGCACGGAGTCAATGCTGCCGCCTATGAATAGTCTGCATATTGCGAGTTACAACATCCACAAGGGCTTTTCCGCGTTCAACCGCTTGCGCGTCCACGAACTGCGCGCGGGGCTGGAGGGGCTTGCACCGGATCTCGTCTTCCTGCAGGAAGTGCAGGGCATGCATCAGCGCCACGCGGTGCGTCACACCAACTGGCCGGTACAACCGCAACACGAGTTTCTAGCGGGCGCGATGTGGCGCGATCATGCTTACGGACGTAACGTGGTCTATGAGCACGGACACCACGGCAATGCGATTTTGAGTCGTTATCCGATTGTCAAATCGGACAATCACGACATCACGACCTATAGTTTCGAGAAGCGGGGCATGCTTCATTGCGAAATCGCCGTGCCGGGGCTGCCTCAGCCGCTGCATTGTCTCTGCGTGCATTTGTCGCTCGCGGGGCAGGGACGTCGGCGTCAGTTCGAAATGTTGACGGAGCGGGTGGCCGATGCCATTCCTGCGGATGCGCCGCTGATCATCGCGGGCGATTTCAACGACTGGAGCAATCAGGCAGACCGTTTGCTGGCTGAGAAGCTGGCGTTGACGGAGGTGTTTCAGAACAGTGCCGGGCGTCCGGCACGCAGTTTTCCGAGTGGATTGCCGCTGTTGCGACTTGACCGCATCTACGCGCGCGGCTTTCATATCGAAGGGGCGCAAGTCTTGCACGGGCGCCCCTGGTCACGGATTTCCGATCATGCGCCGATCAGTGCCCGACTCGTGCCGTCGGATACCGAGAAGGACATGAACGGTTCATCTCTCCCGTCGTTCAACCCTCGTTCCCCCCAGTGAGGTAGCCATGAACATCGGACAAGCGGCACAGGCCAGCGGCGTGACGGCCAAGATGATCCGGTACTACGAGAGTATCGGCCTGATGCCTCCGAGCCCTCGCTCCGAGGCAGGTTACCGACGATATGGCGAGCAGGATCTGCATCTGCTCCGGTTCATTCGTCAGGCGCGTCGGCTCGGTTTCGGCATCGACCAGATTCGCCAGTTGCTGGCGCTCTGGCAGGATCGGGGCCGCTCCAGCGCGCAGGTGAAGGCGCTCGCGCAGTCCCATGTGGACGAACTTAACCAGCGCATCGGCGAACTGGTCGCCATGCGCGACACGCTCTCGCATCTCGCGATGCATTGCCATGGCGACGACCGCCCTGACTGTCCGATTCTGGAAGGGCTGGCATCGGCGGATCTGCCCGGCAATCTCGGCGTAAAGAGCGATTGCGCGACGAATGCAGCGGCCGCGTGCGGCACCGCGACACAGCCGGGCGCCGTGCCGACGACTTCGACCACAGGGGCACCCACAGGCGGGGCGGTTGGCGACGGTGATGCTCAGGTCGCGCGCCACGTGCCGTAAGGATGCCGAGGTCGCGACAATCATGTGACGGTACGGATCCGTCACATGGCAAGCCTCATTTTTCAGGATGACGCGCCGCAGCAGCGGCGCTTTTTTTGTCTTTCGAATTTTGATTGGGCAGTGCGACGGCATGCCGCAGCGGGTCGTTTTGGCACTGTTGTTTTTATGTATGTTATTGATTTTTATATAAATTATTCGGAATTGACTCCATTCGAGGTGATGCTCTAGCAGAATTTGTTGGTTTTTCCCATATAGGGGCTAACCCTTAACGGGAAAACCCTATATAATGCGAAGCACTGCTGCGATGCAGCACACTAATGAATTGGAGAAACGTCATGTTTGCCGCCCTGTTTGAAGTCGTGAACACTTGGTTTGAAACTGCTGAGCGCCGTCGTCGTGAAGCATTCCTGGCTGAGTCGAAGGACATCATTGAGCTGGAACAACGTATCCGCGCGCTCGAAACCGCCGGTTACTAAGCAAGTCTGAAGTCCTTCCGGACGAGCGGTCGCTGCTGGCGCAACCAGGCAAGTCGATCGTCTTATCGGGCGATTCCCGTCATCGGTGTGATGACGTGCGACGGCGCCCAACCGTGAGTCCGGATGCCATTCCCGCTGTTCCGGGATTGGCCACACAAGCCCGCCACTTTGGCGGGCTTTGTCGTTTACGGCGTCGCCATCGCGTCGTCGCATATCTCTTGCTGTTGGTAGCCAGCCCCTCCGTTTCCTCCCCTCCCTAAACTGACAGGTTTTCCTCAACGGTTCAGTGAGGGGATTCGCACCGCTGTGCGCAAATGCCAGCCGCATCCGCATGAGTGCTTGATTCGCAACCGATTTGCCCTCAAGCCGTCGCCCGATTCGCAGGGCCCCTGATCCGTTGTTTTTGGTAACAGTATTGATAATCATTCCTATTATTATTAAACTTTCGCCGAATTGAGATGTCGCGTCGTGCCCCGGCGAGGCTCTCGAGGGTGCCGTTGGCGTACGCAGTTTTCCTCTCTTGTGGAAAGGGATTCGCCGCCGACCGGCAAGTCTCTTCTCAGTCCAGGCATCGGTCCGTTGCCGGGGCGCACTCCAACAAGTTGTTCCTCATGTCGCTCGCTTCCCGTTCTTCCCGTTTTGCCCGAGTCTCTCGCGCCGGTATCGTCACGCCCAGCGCAAGTCAATGGCCCTCGCTGCGCCCGATTGTCGTCGCGACGGCGCTGACCTTCGGCTCGGTCGTTTTCGGTGGCAACGTCATGGCGCAGTCTGCGCAGGCGGGCGATGCAGCAGGAGCAGTACAGGCTGGCGCACAGAGTCCCGTTGCATTGCCGACGGTGACCGTGCAGGGAGATCGGGAGAAGTCGCCGAACGACCCGCAGCCAGCGTATGTGGGCGGACAGGTGGCACGCGGTATGAGCTTCGGGGTGCTCGGCAATCAGAGCACGCTCGATGTGCCGTTCAGTATGAGCGCGTACACGTCGAAGATGATCGAAGATCAGCAAGCGCGCACGCTTGCCGACGTGCTCGATAACGACCCGTCGGTCCGTATGTCGCGCGGTTTCGGCAACTTCGCGCAGACGTTCGTGATTCGCGGCTTCACCTTGGCGGGCGACGACATTTCGCTCAACGGACTCTATGGCATCACGCCGCGTCAGCTGGTTTCGACCGAAGCGCTCGAACGTGTCGAGCTGTTCAAGGGGGCGAACGCATTTCTGAACGGCGCGTCGCCGGGCGGTTCGTCCATCGGTGGCGGTGTGAATCTGCAACTGAAGCGGGCAGACGACACCCCGCTTAACCGTGTGACCATCGACGGCAGCGGTTCAGGCGAATTCGGGACGCACATCGACGTTGGCCGCCGTTTCGGCAGCGAAGGCCAGTTCGGCATTCGTGTGAATCAGGCGATTCGTGACGGTGAGACCGCCGTTGACCGGGAGCATTCGAACTCGCGGACGACATCGGTCGCACTTGACTGGCGCGGCGACAAGTTGCGTCTGTCGGCGGACTTCCTCTATCAGAAGCAGCACATCGGTTCGGGCCGGGCGCTGTACAACTTCTCGGGCAACGTGCTGCCGCAACCGCCAGCGGCGACGTCGAACTACGCGCAGTCGTGGAGTTACACCACGCTGGAAGACAGTGTCGGTATTCTGCGTGCCGAGTACGATTTCCTGCCGCACTGGACGGCCTATGTCACAGGCGGTATCCGTCACACGAACGAGAACGGTGAGTATTCGAATCCGACGTGGAAGGGCGCGTCGAGCCCTGTGACGGCGACGCGTCTGAATGCACCGCACCAGGAAGACGCGCTCTCCGGTGAAGTCGGTGTGCGCGGTCGCTTTACGACCGGTCCGGTGTCGCATTTCTTCACTGCGGGGGCGTCGGCAATGCGTCTGGACTCGCAGTCTGCGTTCACGTTCGCCTCCGCGTTCAATACAAGCTTCGTCAATCCGCCGCAGGTGGCGTATCCGGCGACGACGTCGCAGGGCGGCAATTTGAACGACCCGCAAACGACGGCGCTCACGTTGCTGCGTAGCGTCTCGGCGTCGGACACGCTGGGTTTCTTCAACGACCGCGTTTTGGCCACGGTCGGTGTGCGTCATCAGTCGATCGGCGTGAACAACTACGGTTACACCGGCGTGCAATCGTTGGCTTACAACGACGCCATCACCACGCCGCTGTTCGGTATCGTCGTCAAGCCGTGGCAGAACGTGTCGTTGTTCGCGAACCGTAGCGAGGGTCTCGCCGCAGGGACGACGGCGCCGCAGGGGACCGTGAACTACGGTCAGTCGTTGCCGCCGTATCGTTCGAAGCAGATCGAATTCGGGGCGAAGTACGACACGGCGCGTTTCGGTGCATCGATTGCGTTCTACCAGATCGAAAAACCGTCGGCTTATACGAATGCATCGAACGTCTATGTGGCAGACGGGCTTGAGCGCCATCGCGGCGTCGAGGCGTCGGTGTATGGCAGCCCGGTCAAGAATGTGCGCGTGATCGCCGGGGTGTCGTACATCAACGGCACGTTGCTCAATCAATCGAGCGCGGCGACGAACGGCAATCGTCCGGTCGGCGTGCCGACGTTCCAGTACAACCTCGGTGCGGAATACGACATTCCCTGGGTGCAGGGCCTGACGTTGAATGCGCGCTGGATTCACACGGGCCGTGAATACGCGAATATTGCGAACACGGCATCGATTCCGGCATGGGATCGCTTCGACGTGGGCGCTCGCTATGCCACGCAGATTTACGGCAAGTCGACGACGTTCCGTCTGAGCGTGCTCAACGTGACGAACAAGGCGTACTGGTCGAGCGTGTCGTCGAGCAACTACCTGACGCTGGGAGCACCGCGCACGTTCCTGCTGTCCATGACGACAGACTTCTAAGTCGTCGCGGTCCTGGCGACCTTACTGCCTTACTGCCTCGCTGACGACGGAAAACGCAGCTTGAAGTCGCGCCCCGGTGCTGTTCACAGCCCGGGGCGTTTTTCGTCCGCTTGCTGGACGGATCATTTCTCGATGCTGAACTCGGTTGCGATTGCCGCCCCGTTGGCCAGAGAAGTGACGCCGTAGTATTTGTCGCCCACCTTGAACATGAAGCGGCACCAGTTCTCGGTGAGCGCGCGCCATTCCAGATTCACGCAGTACGAGCCGTTGTCGTTGACCGACCAGGTGCCGGTCGCATGCGCGACCTGCACACTGCGTCCACCCGATCCGATGTTGCCTTTGTTGTCGCTGGTCGCATTGAGCGATCCACCGGACTCGTTGACCCACTTGCGTGTGCTGCCGTTCTGAACGACGTTAGTGATGTGAGCGCCGGGCATTAGCGAACGCAAGTCGTCGACACTGAGTTGCTGGCCGTTGGCGTCTTTGATGTCGGAGAGATGCATCGGATCGGCGGCGGCGAGTCCGGGCAACCAGAGAAGGGCTGCGACCGCGGCAAGGGTGGTGATGCGAGGGGGCTGAGGGAAGGAAGAAACGAAGCGGTGAACCATGATGACTCCCGGACGGGGCTTGCCGACACGTACGCAAGCCGACGAGGCGCACACCTGACGGGCGCATCGTCTGACACTTTTGTCCCCGCGCTGCGGCGAGGTGTCGCTATCGGTCCGGGCGATGAGCGGCCGGGAATGCCGGCCGCCGCATGCGTTACCACTATAGGTGACAGTGCGAGGTCTGCCCAGTTTCCCGGTCAGTCAGTGCCGTACTTCGGCGAGCGCGGACCGTAGAGCATGCCGTTGGGACGTCCGGCGGACAGCAGTCGCGCATTGGCCGTGCCCGCGACCGTGTAACCGGCGTTCGACACGCTGTTGACGATCTGCTTGACGGCCGCCGTGATCAGCATGCCGATCAGCCCGCCGCCACTGTTGTTGTTGCCCTCATTGTTCGACGCGCTGGCTGCACCGCTCCAGAGCTTCGCACCGTTGCGCAGATCGATGAGTTCGGCCGAGACCGTTACGACGGTGGCACTGTCGAGCACCATGTATTTCGTGCCGTACTGATTGATCTTGATGTAGAGCGCAGCGTCCGCACCGAAGATCTCACGCAGCTTGGCCGGGCTGACCTGATGGATGTCACCGGCGACGGTCAGACCGTTCTGACGGAACGACTCGTCGACCAGCGTCACCGGCATCACGTAGTAACCAGCTTCGCCCAGCGGCACCGTCACTTGCGAGAGCACGCTGTATGTCGCGTCGATATCCGGCGACTCGTTCAGCGGCGGCAGCACTAGAATCGACTTCGGCTTGCTTTCCTTGAACGCGGTGTAGTCATACGGTTTGGCTTGATGCACGGCGCAGCCGGTCATCACAGCGGCCAGTGCGGCGACCGTCATCCACTTGCAGAGTCGGGCGATCATTGCTTGGCCTCCGGGGTCTTGTTCTTAAGCAGGAAGTCGATGTAGCTGGCCGATTCGGGGAACAGTTGCTTTTCGGTCTGGAACTCTTCGACCATCTTGTCGGACTTGCCGACCGACGCGTACAGCAGGCCGAGGTGAGCGTGATACCCGGGGGGCGCCGCGTGATTGGATGCCTTGATCTTCTCCAGATCGCGCTCCAGTGCAATGATCTGGGCTTCCTTCGATTCGCCCTTGAAGTATTCGTAGACTTGCGGCTGGTAGCCTTCCCAGTCGTACAGCGGCTTGGGCGGTGTGGCGCAGCCGGAGAGTGCGAGGATGGCGCTGCCGGCGATGGCTGCAACGGCGATCCGGCCGGACGAGAACGTGCGATTCATGACGATAGATGTCCTGACGTGCAAGGTCGAGCGCGTGACGAATCACGCGCTACGGCATGCTGCAAAAAAGGGTGTCGGTGCGCTTACTTGCCCGGCTTCCAGGCACCGCTCTCGATGCCAGCGACGAGCTTGTCGACGGCTTCGCGCATGGCGAGGTCTAGCACCTTGCCATTGAGCGTGGAGTCGTAACCCGCAGTACCGCCGAAGCCGATGATTTCGCGATTGGAGAGCGCGAATTCGCCCGCGCCGCCGCTCGAGTAGACGACCTCCGACGTGGCGATATCGACCACGTTCAGGTTGACCTTTGCGTAAGCGATCTGCTCGCGGCCACGGCCGAGAATGCCGAACAGTTGCTTGTCGCCCACTTCCTTGCGGCCGAACTCGACCACATCGCCGGTAATCACGTAGTCGGCGCCCTTGAGCGTTTGCTGCGTCTTCTTGATGTCGGCTTCCTGACGGATCTCGGCCATGTTGTCGCGGTCGAGCACGTTGAAGCGCTGGGTCTGCTGCAGATGGGTAATCAGAATTGTCTTGGCCTGGCTGCCAAGGCGATCGACGTTATCGGAAAAAACGCCGCGCATATACGCGGAACGGTTGTCGAACTTGCCGACAGCGATCGGTGTGCGCACGCCGACGTACGGACGGCTGGCACTCTCGACCTTGGCGACTTCCACGGTACGCGAGCTTTCGGTGGCGCAACCGCCGAGCACGGCCATAGAGAGCATGGCAGCGCTGAGCAGCGCAATGCTGGACTTCCTTTTCTGCACGGTGATACCCCTGAGTGTGTTGTCACCCGCCGGACGATGCGTCGTGGCATCGTTCCGATGCGGACATCTGAAGCCCTTACCTCTTTAAAGTTGTTTGTCGCTTTTAGTAAGCGCTGGTAAGGGGTGCTGATGGTAGCACGCGTTTTTGGCGCGTTGTGACGCCCACTTACATCCTGCGTACCCCGCGCCAAGCGACGAATGTGGCTTGGCGATACACTCGGCAAGTCGTTCCCCTCACATTTCTGACAGGAGCATCGCCGTGGCAGATATTGAAGCACGTCCGCCGTTTCCGCCGTTCACGCGGGAGACTGCAATTCAGAAAGTTCGCATGGCCGAGGATGGTTGGAACTCGCGTGATCCGGCGCGGGTTGCGTTGGCTTACACCGTCGACAGCCGCTGGCGAAACCGTGCCGAGTTCCCTCGCGGCCGCGAGCAGATCGTCGAATTCCTGACACGCAAATGGCAGCGCGAACTCGACTATCGACTGATCAAGGAATTGTGGGCGTTCACCGAGAACCGCATCGCCGTGCGGTTCGCCTACGAATGGCGGGACGATTCGGGCAACTGGTTCCGCTCGTATGGCAACGAGAACTGGGAGTTCGACGCGCAGGGGCTGATGGCCGTACGCCATGCCAGCATCAACGATTCGCGCATTGCCGAGAGCGAACGGCTGTTTCGCTGGCCGCAAGGGCGTCGCCCTGACGACCATCCGGGGTTGAGCGACCTCGGTTTGTAAGCTGAAAACGAAACGGCGGCGCATCGGGTATTGCGCCGCAGTTTGTGAGTTTTCCTATTGGATGGAGACATTTCTGTCGAAATTGGCCGATCTCAATCCAGCCCGAAGATCAGCAACAGATTGGTCGCACTGATGACGGCAAAAAGGCACCACGCGAACACCTGCGTGGGACGTCCGATCGTATTGCCGTTCATCACGCGCGCATCGCTGACCGAGCGAATGAGCGGCCACATGGCAAACGGCAGTTGCAGACTGAGCAGCACCTGACTCCACACGAGCAGTTTGCCCACCGCGCCGTCGCCGAGCCACAGTACCCCGATCAGCGCGGGCACGAGTGCGAGTCCGCGCGTAATCAGCCGACGCTGATAGCACGGAATCTTCATGTGCAGGAAGCCGTCCATGATGACTTGCCCGGCGATGGTGCCCGTTAGTGTCGAACTTTGCCCCGAAGCCAGCAAGGCGATACCGAACATGAAGGCGGCAGCACCCCCCGCAATCGGCGTAATCAACTGATACGCCTGCTCGATATCGGTGACGTTGGTCTGACCGCTCGCATGAAAGACCGAGCCTGCAAGAATCAGAATGGCCGCATTCACGCACATGGCGATCAGCAGCGAGACCCAGGTATCGATGCGCACTAACGCGAGTGTGTCGCGTACGTCGCCGCGCTTGCCGCCGACGACCCGTCGGGTCTGCACGACGGACGAGTGCAGGTACAGGTTGTGCGGCATGATCGTCGCGCCGACGATGCCCAGCGCCAGTACGATGGCGTCGCGTCGGTCGTGACTGGGTGCGCCCGGGACAAGACCCGCAGCCACCGCGTGCCAGTCGGGCGGCACCATCGCGACCTGCGCGATGAAGCAGAAGGCCATCGTGCCGATCAGTCCGAAAACGATGGCTTCGATCTGACGGAAGCCTTTGCCCTGTAGTCCCAGCACGATCATCGTGTCGAGCGCGGTGAGCACGATCCCCCACGCGATGGGTACGCCCAGCAGCAGCTTGAAGGCCAGTGCACAGCCGAGCACTTCGGCGATATCGCACGCAATGATGGAAATTTCGGCCGTGATCCATTGGACGAAGCGGCCCGTGCGGCCGTAGCGTTCGTAGCTGGCCTGCGCAAGATCGCGTCCGGCGACCAGTCCCAGACGCGCTGCCAGCATCTGCAAAAAGATGGCGGCGAGACTCGAGAGCGCGACGACCCAAAGCAGCGAGTAACCGAATTGCGATCCTGCCTGAATGTCCGTCGCCCAGTTGCCGGGATCCATGTAGCCGATGGCGACGAGCAGCCCGGGGCCGGCGAAGCGTTTGAGTTTGGTCCAGCGCGACTGACGCGCGTCGATGACGATGCTGCCTTTGACCTCGGCGGGGCAGAAGGGAGCGGTGGCAGTGGTCGGGAGCGGCATGAGGAGTGGGTTGCGTGCAATGACGCTCACGTTAGCCGGGCCGACGTTTGCCCGCAAGCGCGATTGGCGTGATAGGGCGGCCATGAAGATGCCGTCGACGGCAAATGAACTGTTATACTGTACATTCATACAGTATTCGGGCGCATGATGACCCTCCCGCTTTCCTCCCCTCTGCCTGCCGGGCTATGGCGTGCCAGTGAGCTGGCGCATTGCCATCGCGCGGGCCACACCACCGGTTTCGCCGCGCTCGACGCCGAGCTGCCCGGCGCGGGGTGGCCGCATGGCGCGGTGACGGAACTGCTGAGCGATCGTCCGGGTATCGGTGAATGGCGTTTGCTGGCACCGGCGTTGCGCGATCTGACGCAGGCAAGAAAGCCGGTCATGGTGATAGCACCGCCGATGCTGCCCTATGCCCCGGCGCTGGCGGGGTGGGGCATCGATCTGCGGTGGCTGAGCGTGGTGATGCGTCCGGCTTATACAGCGTCTCCGGCGTCCCGGTCGACGCGCACCTCCAGGGTGCGACGCGGGGCCGGGGGACAGGGCGGTGGACAGGGTATGAGGCCTGAGGACCGCGACATGCTGTGGTGCGCCGAGCAGGCGCTCAAGAGTGCGTGCTGCGGGGCGGTGCTGACCTGGCTACCGGCCGCAACACCCGAGCAGCTTCGGCGGCTTCAGGTGGCCGCTGGTGGTGGCGAAACGCTGACCTGGGTGATGCGTCCGCCAGCGGCTGTGTCGAGCGCGTCCGCAGCGCCGTTACGGCTGGGACTGGTCGTCGGAGAGGAGAGCCGCCTCGGCGTGCAGTTTCATAAGCGCCGTGGACCGCCTCGTGCCGAACCGCTCTGGCTGACGTTGCCTGCGCCTTATACGCGTGCGCCGCAATCGCTGACCAGGGGCGCAGATGACGAAACGCCGCTGCATGCCCAGCCCGATCCGGCACCGTCGCCCGTGCCGTCTACGGTGTCTTTTGTTTCTGCTTCCGGAGTCTCGCATGGCCTGCTGGATCGCCCTGCATCTGCCCTGTCTGGCACTCGAGATCGCCTCGCCGCTCACGTCATTCCCATCACTCCCGTCGTGCATACGGGCTGACGGGCTGGCAGGGACGGCGGAGGCGAGCGACGCGCAAGCCGACACGACGGTCGTGCTGGCGCAGTCGCGTGTCTGGCAGGCGAGCGAGGCGGCGCAGGCGGCGGGTGTGCAACCGGGCATGCGTCGCGGCGGTGTTCTCGCGTTACTGCCACAGGCGCGGTTTCACGATCGCGACGAAGCCGCCGAGACGCTCGCGCTTGAAGCGCTGGCGCTGGCGTTGTTGCGTTTCGGTCCCGACGTGGCGATTGCCGCACCACAGTGTGTCCTGATCGACGTCGCGCCGAGTTTGCGTCTGTTTGGTGGATTGGCGTCGTTGGTGGCACAGGTGCTGGAAAGTGCCGGGGCGCTCGGGCACCGGGCGTCGCTGGGGATTGCCGCGACGGCCAGCGCGGCGGCATTGCTCGCACGGGCTGCGCAGACTGTGCCGACGCACGTCGATCCTCATGCGCCGACGTCTCAGGACATGCAAGCAGCGATGAAGTCGCGTGCATCGCGTCGCTCGATCGTGCCGGTGACGAAGTCGGCGGTGACGTCCGGGGCGGCGCTATCGCTGTCGTCGTCGGCGTTGTCATCCTCGTCATCGTGGCCTCCCGAGCCACTGCTGCCACCGCCATTGGCGGCGCTACCGGCGCAACTCGATCCGCTTCCGGTGGCGTTGCTGCCCGAAGCGCAGCCGTGGCTCGACTGGCTCGCCCAGATCGGTTGCGCGACGTTGGGCGAATTGCGTGCGCTGCCGTCGGCGGGTGTGAGACGTCGCTGCGGTGCCGCGCTGCCCGCATCGCTTTCACGCGCCTATGGCGAAGCGCCGGAAGCGCCGGCGTGGTATCGCGCGCCGCCGCATTTCGAAGCCGTGCTGCCATTGCCGTCGCTCACGCACGACGTCGAAGTCTTGCTGTTCGGCTTGCGTCGTCTGCTCGCGCAACTGACGGGATGGCTCGCCGCCGGACAACTGGCCACGCAGGCCTTGACGCTGATTCTCGAACACGAGCCACTTGGCCGGGAGACCGTGGCGCCGACGCGTTTCGATATTCGTCTGGCCGAAGCGAGCGCCGCACCGGCGCACTTGCTGTCGCTCTGCAAGGAACGGCTGGCGCGTTCTCCACTGGTCGCGCCGGTGTTGACATTGCGGCTCGACGTCACGCAGACGGCGCAGCATGTCCCGCAAAGCGGTTCGCTGCTGCCCGAGCCGGGGCGCGAGCGGCAGGATTTCGTGCAATTGATGGAGCGCGTTGCGGCGCGTCTGGGAGATGAACACGTGCGGCGTTTGCAGGTGCGTGGCGATCATCGTCCCGAGGCGGCGTTCGTGAGCGTGCCTTATGGCGTGAATGCGGGGATGAGTGCGGGCATGGGCGCGGAGGCAGGGGCGACGTCTGCGTCGAATCGTCATCTGCCGGATACCGTGAATGCACTGCCGCCGCGTCCCGCCTGGCTGCTCGACGCACCCCAGCGGCTCAGCATGCAGCAGGAGCGTCCGTGGCGGCAGGGGCCGTTGCAACTGGTGAGCGGCCCGGAGCGCATCGAGGCTGGCTGGTGGGAGCCGGGCACGGTCACGCGCGATTACTTCATCGCGGCGGACATGACGGGGGCGTTGCTGTGGGTGTTTCGGGAGCGTCCCGTGAAAGGGGCAGACGCTGCCTGGTATTTGCATGGCCTGTTCGGTTAAGACGGACGGGGACGCAGTCTTATGAATGTCGACGATTTTCTCCCGTGGCAAGGGCCGACCGAAGGGCTGGCCGCCAACGACGACGGTGCCGATACTCCCGATGCGGCACCCTCTGTCCTGCGTGGACAGGAAGACGACAGCCTGCCCGCATATGCCGAATTGCACTGCCTGTCGAACTTCTCGTTTCAACGGGGGGCGTCGCATCCGGAAGAGTTGATTGCGCGCGCAGTGCATCTGGGTTACACCGCGTTGGCGATTACCGACGAGTGTTCGCTGGCCGGTGTAGTTCGGGCGCTGGCGGAGTCGGCCAAGCATGAGCCACCGTTGGTGTCGCTGATCGTGGGGAGTGAGTTTCGATTGACGCCGGAAGTGGACATGTCGTCTGCCTCGGAACTTGACGCCCTCGGCACCGTGCATCTCGTAGCCCTCGCGCAGCATCGCGAGGGCTACGGCAATCTGTCCGAGATGATTACGCTCGGGCGTATGCGAGGTCCGAATCGCAGCTATCGCCTGCACGCAAGGGATTTCAGCGCACCGGACAAGGCGCACGCCCATCTGCTGGGTTTGCGAGGTTGTCTGATCATCCTCGTGCCGGATCCCGACGCGAGTGATACACGTACGCTGGCGCAGACTCGCTGGGCGGCGCAGACCTTTGGCGAGGGGCGTGTGTGGCTGGCGCTGGAGCGCCGCCATCGTGCCGACGACGAGGCGCAACTGGCACGTTTGCGCGCCATTTCCGCCGAGTGTGGCGTGCCGCTCGTCGCGACGGGACACGTGCTCATGCATGTGCGTTCGCGCAAGCCGTTGCAGGATACGCTCACGGCCATCGGGCTGGGCAAGCCGGTGCAGGCTTGTGGGTTGTCGCTCGCTGCCAATGCGGAGCAGCATCTGCGGACAAGGCTGCGGCTCGCGTGGCTTTATCCGAAAGACGCACTGGCCGAGACGGTGACGATTGCCTCTCGCTGTCATTTCGACTTGCGTAGTCTGCGTTACGAGTACCCGGAAGAGCTGGTGCCTGCGGGGCATACGCCGGAGTCGTACCTGCGTCAGGAGGTGGAAGCGGGCGCGAAGCGACGTTATCCGGGCGGTTTGCCGTTGAAGGTGCGCAAGCTCATTGAGAACGAACTGGCACTCATCCGCGACCTCGAGTACGAGCCGTACTTCCTGACGGTCTACGACATCGTGAGCTTTGCTCGCAGTCAGAACATTCTCTGTCAGGGCCGAGGTTCGGCAGCCAATTCGGCGGTGTGTTATTGCCTTGAGATCACGGCCGTGAATCCCGACGAGGTGCAGTTGCTGTTCGGGCGGTTTCTCTCGAAGGAGCGCAACGAACCGCCGGACATCGATGTGGATTTCGAGCATCAACGGCGCGAAGAGGTCATCCAGTACATCTACAAAAAGTATGGCAACGACCGGGCGGCGTTGGCTGCGACGGTCATCAGTTACCGCATGCGCAGCGCGGTGCGCGACACGGGGCGGGCGTTGGGCATCGATCTGTCGATCGTCGAGCAGGTGGCGCAGAGTCAGCAGTGGTGGGACGGAAAAGAGAACCTACTCGCGCGCATGGCGGCGCAGGGTCTATCGCCTGACGCGCCGACGACGCAGTTGTGGGCCGATCTGGTGGCTCGTCTCATCGGTTTTCCCAGGCATCTGTCGCAGCACGTGGGCGGTTTCGTGATCGCTCGCGACCGACTGTCGCGGCTCGTGCCGATTGCACCGGCAGCGATGGAGAACCGCTACGTCATTCAATGGGACAAGGACGACATCGAGACCCTCAAGCTGCTCAAGGTCGACGTGCTTGCGCTCGGCATGCTGAGCGCATTGCGTCGTACGCTCGATCTGTTAGGGGAGTGGCGTGGCGCGCCGATCGGGCTTGCCGATATTCCGCGAGACGATCCCGCGACGTACGGCATGATTCGTCGTGCCGACACGGTGGGCGTTTTCCAGATCGAGTCGCGCGCGCAGATGAGCATGCTGCCGCGTCTGAAACCGGAGACGTTCTACGATTTGGTGATCGAAGTCGCGATTGTGCGTCCCGGGCCGATTCAGGGCGGGATGGTGCATCCGTATCTGCGCCGCAAGCAGAAGAAAGAGGAGGTGGTCTATCCGCGTGAGGAGATCAAGGTCGCGCTCGAACGCACACTGGGCGTGCCGATCTTTCAGGAGCAAGTGATGCAGATCGCGATGATCGCTGCCAATTTTTCGGCGGGCGATGCCGATCAATTGCGTCGCTCGATGGCCGCATGGAAGCGCAAGGGCGGCCTCGAAAAATTTCAGACACGCATCATCGACGGCATGCTGAAGAACGGTTACCCGCGTGAGTTTGCCGAGGCTATCTGCCGACAGATCGAAGGCTTTGGCGAGTACGGATTTCCTGAGAGTCATGCAGCGAGCTTCGCGTTGCTCGCCTACGCAAGCGCGTGGCTCAAGTGTCACGCGCCGGAGATGTTCCTGTGCGGCTTGCTCAATAGTTTGCCGATGGGATTTTATTCGGCGTCGCAGTTGGTGCAGGATGCGCGTCGGCATCGTGTCGAAGTTCGGGCGGTGGACGTGTGCGTGAGCGATGTCGAGTCACGTCCTGAAGTCAGGATCACCCGATATGGGGAGGCACGTCGTCCGGCGGTGCGATTGGGCTTGTCGCTGGTCAAGGGCCTATCTGCCGAGGGGGCAAAAGCCATCGAAGATGCCCGTCGTCGACGACCCTTTACCGATATCGACGACCTCACCGCCCGAGCCGCATTATCGCGTCGCGACCTCGATGCGCTGGCTGCGGCAGATGCACTGTCGGCGTTGTTGGGCGGACGTCGTCAGGCACGCTGGACGGTCGCTGCGTGGCAGCCGCCCACGCCGCTATTGGGCGCAACCGTCTTGCGCGACGCCGCGCCCGGCAGCACGGACGAGCAGGTGGCGCTGCCGCCGATGCCCGAGGGGCAGGACATCGTGGCCGATTACGCGAGTACGGGGCTGACGCTTCGGCGTCACCCGCTGATGCTGTTGCGCGAGAAGTTGAACAAGATGCGGGTGCGCACGGCAAAGGAGTTGCAGTCCGAGGGCGTGCATGGCAGACGTGTACGCACCGTCGGCATCGTGACGGGACGACAGCGGCCGGGCACGGCCAATGGCACGGTCTTCGTGTCACTGGAAGACGAGACGGGCGTCATCAACGTGATCGTCTGGCCCGATCTGGTGGAGGCGCAGCGCAAGGAGTTGCTGGCGTCGTCCCTATTGGGCGTGGAAGGGGTATGGCAGCGCGAGGAGCGCGTGACCCATCTGGTCGCGCATCGCCTGATCGATCTCTCGTCGATGCTCGGCGAACTCACGATCTCGAGTCGGAACTTTCACTAAGCGGATGTCGATAGGATGGTGTGTCTTCGGCCCCCCAGCCATGCGTGGACTCGCCTTCTCGATTTGACGTGACCGGCGCCTCGCTTTACTATTGACGTCACGCGTTAATAACGCGATACGTTATTATGTTTCTTGATTGAAAATTTCAAATGCAGGGATACGGCACTGCTGTTCAACGGGCGTCGCGTGATGCGCTGGCGTGCGGTCGAGTCGGCCGCTATGCGCAAGCTTCAGCAACTCCATGCGGCGGCAACACTGAGTTTCTTACGCGCGCCCCCGGGTAACAGACTTGAAGCGCTGCGCGGAAATCGTCTGGGACAGTACAGTATCCGGATCAACGACCAGTGGCGGCTGTGTTTCCGTTTTGACGCGGGCACCGCTTCCGACGTCGAAATTGTCGACTACCACTGATCGCAGCGCGACCGCATAGGTGGGTGTGTTCCGATATTTCTGCTGAGTTCGAGAAAGGTCGATGGAGGACAATCATGACCCGACAAGTACCGCTGGCAACACCGGGCGAGATTCTCGCGCAAGAGTGGCTCGGCCCGATGGGCATCTCGCAATACGCACTGGCCAAGGCCATTGATGTGCCCCCTCGCCGGATCAATGAGATCGTGCTCGGCAAACGGGCGATCACCGTCGATACCGCACTGCGTCTAGGGGCGTTCTTTGGCGTGGATGCGCAGAGCTGGCTCAATCTGCAAAATCAGTACGACGCTGAAATCGCGCGCGCGAACATGGTCGATGTTCTGAAGACGATCAAGCACCGCGCCCGCGCGTTGCTCGCAGCCGCATGAGGTGCGGCTGCATCGCGCTTTCATCCATCAATGCGCAGCATCCGCCTGTTTGCCTGCTTCCTGCGCAAGCGCGTTCGCTTCCTCTTCGCTGCGCAGACCGTTGAAGTGGGCATTAAGCAGGACCGCGCTGATCGACGCGAGCAAAATGCCGCTGTGGAAGAACGGGGCGAGTGCGTGCGGCAGCTTCATGAAGAACTTGTCCGACGCCACCGGAATCATCCCCACACCGATACTGATCGCAATGATGTACAGGTTGTAGCGGTTCTTCGACAGATCCACCGTCGACAGAATCTTGATGCCCGTGGCCGTCACCATGCCGAACATCACGATTCCCGCGCCGCCCAGCACGAATTGCGGCACCGACGCCACCACGTGCGCCACCTTCGGAAACAATCCCAGCACGATCAGAATCAACCCGCCCATCGCGCATACCCAGCGACTCTTCACACCCGTCACGCCGACCAGTCCCACGTTCTGTGAAAACGAGGTGTACGGGAACGTGTTGAAGATGCCGCCGATTACCGTGCCGAGACCATCCACACGCAATCCGCGCACCAGCGTTTTTTGATCGACCGGACGCCCCACGATGTCACCCACCGCGAGGAACATGCCGGTCGATTCGATGAACGTCACGAGCATCACCAGCGTCATCGTCGCGATGGCGATCGGATCGAAGCGCGGCACGCCAAAATGGAACGGCATGACGAAACCGAACCACGGGGCTTCCGACACCCCCGCAAACGACACCTTGCCCAGCGCAATCGCTACCATCGTGCCGAACAGAATCCCCAGCAGCACCGCGATGTTGGAGAAGAAGCCACGCACGTATTTCGTGATGAACAGGATGCAGAGCAGCACCGCAAACGAC
The DNA here is from genome assembly GCF_044772185.1 of Pandoraea sp. NPDC090278. Classification (NCBI taxonomy): domain Bacteria; kingdom Pseudomonadati; phylum Pseudomonadota; class Betaproteobacteria; order Burkholderiales; family Burkholderiaceae; genus Pandoraea; species Pandoraea sp. NPDC090278. Next base: position 269,914 of record NZ_JBIVYJ010000003.1, read on the forward strand.
ACGCCCAGATACAACGGATTACCGAAATCCGGATTGCCGAAGCCGCCAGCCGCCCAGTTGATGCCCACGCCCATGAGCGAAATGCCGATCACCGTAATCACGGTGCCTGTCACCACTGGCGGGAACAGCCGCAATAACTTACCGATGTAGGGCGCGATCAGTATGCCGATGATCCCGGCGGCAATCGTCGCCCCGTAAATGTCGAGCAAGCCGAGGTCGGGATTCGTGCCGATGGCGATCATCGGTGTGACGGCAGTAAACGTCACCCCCATCATGATCGGCAGGCGCAGACCGAAGATCCAGAGGCCGAGCGTCTGAATCAGTGTGGCGATACCGCACGCAAACAGGTCGGCATTGATGAGAAATGCAATCTGATCGACCGACATCTTGAGGGCACCGCCGATGATCAGCGGTACTGCAACGGCTCCCGCATACATCACCAGCACGTGTTGCAATCCCAGCGTGAACAACTTGGGGAGCGGCAGGCGCTCGTCGACCGGATGTACCGGTGCAGCAGCAGATTGCGTCATGTCTTCTCCTGGTCCGACGGTACGAATTGATTTGCTTGGCGAAACCGAGCGTAAATTTTTTACCGGGGCGCAGCGAGTCGTGTCAAAAAACACCCGGTCTCACGACGGGCGACAGACGACCAGTGACCGACGCGCAGTCATGGAGAAAAACTGCGGTCTGGCGACATAGTACGCCTGAGTTCTTGCGGCGATGTCCGAACGCGTGAACGCCTTGTACGGCAAGGGTCGGCGAGCGCTCAGAGGTGACGATGCAACCGACGCGAAGGCGACCGTCCATATGCAAAATGTCCTGTGTCGCCGGGGCACCACCGGATCGATGTCCCTCCACATATCGGATTCGCAATACCAAAGATTGCGTCTGACATATGAAATGCCGAGACACCGGAGACGGTGACGACATCATCCCGGCGACGTCATGGTGTCTGTGGCCTGCGTCGGAAAGGGGGGAGGAAAGCGAAGGTGAGCGCGAAAGTGAAACGCCCGCCGACAATTGTCAGGCGGGCGTAGGTAAGGCTGTCCGGTGTCGTGAAGCGTGTCAGCGCCCGGTGGTGCCCGACGGTCTGCGAGCGAGCGAATCGGAGGCATTCGTGCCGGTCGCGGTGTTTTGCTGTGCCACGCTTTCGAGCTTGCTGGAAATCTCCTCCCCCATGTAATGCAGGAACTCCATTTCCTTCGCCCCGATGCCGCCCGCGCACAATGCGCCGCCCCAGTCGCCGTAGAGCAGCGCCACGGTCTGGTTACGCTGGCGAACCGGCAGCAGGAAGAACGATTTCACGTTCGAGAAATGCTGACGGTGCCACAGCGGAATGCGGGGTACGATGCGCGGCTCGCGGGCATTGTCGATCAGGATCGCCCGACCGTTGGTCAGCGCGAGATGGAAGACGTCCGGCTCGAACGCTTCGGGGAAGGTCAGGCCCAGCAACGGCTGTACCTCGCGACCAATGCCGAAGCGCATCTCGAAGACCTTGCTCGCGGGCGAACGCACGAAGGCCGCACAGTTCACGAAGCCGAGCGACTGAAGAATCGCTTCGAGCGTCAGGTTGAGCAGACCCACGGCATCGGTCTCGCCGGTGGCGGCGCGCACTTCGGAAAGCCCGTCGGCCAACCGTCGCGCCGAATCCAGCGGCTTGCCCGCCGGCGGCTGACGCGTATTCGATGCGCCTGTGCTGATGGCGATGAATTCCTGATGGCTCGTGTCGCGCGCCATCTCTTCACCGACCGATACCACTTCGCTGATGTCCAGCGCCAGACGGTCGGCATAACGCTCGGCGAGTTCGGCCAGGCGCTCAGGATCTGCGCCGCGCGTGAGCTCGGTCACCATCTCGTTGGACATGTTCGCCACGGCGCACAGCCAGTCGGCGTGCGAGAGCGGGGCGTCGCCTTCGAGATCGATCGGACGCATGCTGGTCGCAATCGACTCCGGCAGGCCCCACTTGCGGGCAGCGGCCTCGGCCAGTTCGGGGAACGTGATGCCGAGCACCTGCTCGCAGGCGTCGCTGTCGCTAATGCCCCGCTCGGCGGCAATTTCCTGAATCTCGACCCATTCGTTCGGGAAGCAATACGTCACCAGCAGGCGCGCCACGTGATGCAGCAACGTGCAGACGACGGCCTCTTCACCGTCGCGAATCCCGTTCTTGGCCGTAATGTCGCGTGCGAAAGCGCCCGCCAGCGTGGCGCGCGCCAGTTCGCGCGCCATGTCGTCGCGGCGTGCGGCGACTTCGCCGAAACCTTCGAGCAGCTTCAGGCTCAGGGCGAGGTGGCCGATCGTGTCGACGCCCAGAATCATGATCGCGCGCGAGACCGTCGTCACGTTGCAGCCGAACGGCGCATACATGGCGGAGTTGGCCAGACGAATCACTTTCTGGGTAAGGGCGAAATCCGAGAGCACGGACGACGCGAGGTCGGCCGTACTGGTGTTCTCGCTTTGCATGGCAGACACGATGCCCGTGACCGAGCGTTGCAGCGACGGGAAGTCGCCGCGCTCGGCCATGCGCTGCCACAACAATTCGAGCGTTTTTTCTTTGGTAAGGCTCATGGTAGCGGGGTTGTCCGGTCAGTGGCCGGCATCCACGTTGAGACGCCCGCTCGCAAAGGCCGCCTCCAGTTCTCCCGCAGGCAGGGCCTTCGATACCAGCCAGCCCTGGATGGAATGGCAGCCGCGATCGATCAGCATCTGCCGTTGTTCTTCCGTCTCGACCCCTTCGGCCACCGCCGACAGACCCAGCTCGCGTGCCAGTCCCAGGACTGCCGTCACAATCGTACGGTCGTTCGGTGACGTGGGCATGTCTTTGACGAAGCTGCGGTCGATCTTGAGCGCGGAGAGCGGGAAACGCTTGAGGTAGCCCAGACTCGAATAGCCCGCGCCGAAGTCGTCGACGGCGAAGCGCACGCCCAGCGTCTGCAACTCGCGCAGCACCAGATTGGCCTGCTCCGGGTCGCGCATGAGCACGCTTTCGGTAATTTCGAGCACGAGGCGATGACCTTCCACGCCGGAGTCGGCAATGGCCTGCCACACGAGGCTCGGGAAAGACGGATGGTGAAACTGTTGTGCCGAGACGTTGACGGACATGTAGATCCCGTCGAGCCGGGTGCGATCCCAGCGCGCGAGCTGCATGCACGCGGCGCGCAGTGCCCAGCCACCCAGCAAGTTGATCAGACCGTTGGCCTCGGCCAGCGGAATGAACTCGGCGGGCGAGACCGGACCGAGCGCCGGATGCCAGCGCATCAGCGCTTCGACACCCTTCACGTTCAGCGAAGTCGGGTCGCAGATCGGCTGGTAATGCAGGCTGAATTCACCATTGTGAATGGCCTCGAACATCGCCGATTCCAGCGAAAATGCCTTGCGATGCAAGTCGCCCAGATCGTCCGTGTAGACGAACAGGCCGTTGCGACCGCGATCCTTGGCGCAATACATGGCGGCGTCGGCATGCTTGATGAGCAGACCGGCCGAATCGCCGTGTTGCGGGTAGAACGAAACACCGATACTGGTCGTCAGGTGCAGCAGCTGGTCGCCGACCTGGAACGGTTGCTGCACTGCCGAGAGCAGTCGCTTCATGATGCCGCTGAGCGCCTGTTCGTTGTCGCAGCCGGGCAGCACCAGCACAAACTCGTCGCCGCCCATGCGCGCGGCCATGTCCGTCTCGCGAATCTGCGCGATCAGACGTTGGCCCGCGTCGCGCAGCAACTGGTCGCCCACGTCGTGGCCGAGCGAGTCGTTGACCTTTTTGAAGCCATCCAGATCGAGCAGGGCGACGGCGAAGTTCGGACCGCCTTCGCGCGCATGCTGGATCGTCTCTACGATGCACTGCTGAATATATTGACGATTCCCGAGCCCGGTCACCGCGTCACGCACCGCCAGATCGGACAGGCGTGCTTCGTTTTCCTTGAAGGCGGTGATGTCTTCGCCATGCACCAGGAACGACGCGCTCGCACCCGCGATACGGGGCGTGTACTGGGCGATGCGCAGACGCATCCAGACCCGGTCGGTCAGACCGCGCAGCAAACGCACGGTGCACTGCTGAGGGCCGAGCGTCTGGGCGGCGGAAAAGGCGTCCTGAAGCAGGGGAACGTCTTCGATGCCGGTCAGTTCGAAGAGCGTGGCGTGGTCGATGTACTCACGCGAGTACTCGAGCAGGCGCAGGGAGGCTTCGGCAATGAAAAGGAAACGGCCATCGGCACCTACGTGTGCCGATAGTCCGCCGGTCAGCTCGACCAGCGCCCGGGACAATGCCGGGGCCGGCGCCGTGGCATTGGCCTCGGCGATTGCCGTTGCCAGGGTCGAAGGTTCGACCAAAGGCACACCGGCTGGGAGTCGATCTGAACTCATTGTTGTTGTCTGTACATGCATCACGTCGAGCGCGCTGCCGCTCATGTGCTTCCCCGTTCAGGCAAACGCGCTCATGGCCGGACCTTGGTCCGGCGGGTGTCCGATGGATTGTGGGCCATTATAGCTAAAGACGCCAGCGATTTTGATGGCTTCAACCCCCGTTTTACCCCCGTTTCACGCCGCTTTCCGCCCGAATTCCCGTGTTGGATTTTTTCCTACAAGATGATCGGGATTTTTTCTTGCAAGGCCGGTGGCGTTCGGTCTACGTACGACCCGAATCGTCCGCCCGGTTCACCTCCATGCCGCCGGTGCAACCCCGGCACGATCATCGTGCGTGCGCCAGTCTACCCAAGCGCGAGCGACTTGAGGGCACCGCAATCGTGGATTTTTATCATTGCGATGCAACATCGCAACAGCCGCACAAGCCCCGCAGTGCTTCGCTGTGCCATGAATTCGCGGCGGGTGAGAGTCGTGCCGGAAATTTGAGAATCGGGAGATGGCGTGCGCGCCGTCGATGACGGGTTAGACGTGCGCCTGCGCTTCATGCGCGAGCGACCAGGCAATGCACGCGCGGGCAAGTGCTGCGGACGCGTCCAGCCCAAATCGTCCGAGCGGTGTTTCACACGTGGCAAGCGCCACCGGGATTTCGGTGCAGCCGAGAATCACGCGTTGCGCGCCGGCCGCCAGCAGTTGCTCCATCGCCATTGCAAGCGCCTCACCGCCGCGACGAATTTCCCCGGCCTTGGTGAGCCGGATGCCTTCGTTCACGAGCGTCTGGTGCGCAAGCGGGTCGCTCGCCGAGACGAAGCGGTAACCCAGCGCTTCGAGCCGAGGCCGGTAGACGTTGGCGTGATGGGTGCCTTCGGTCGCCATGAGGCCGATGGGCGAGCCGGGGGCGACACAAGTGGACAGTTCGCTAGCAACGGCTTCGACCACGTCGAGGACCGGCAAACGGGTGCGATGACGCAGCGCGTCGAGCCAGGCATGGGCGGTATTGCACGCGATGGCGATGCAGCCGACGCCCGATTGCTCCAGCGCATGTACGCCGTCGAGCATGCCGTCGAGCGGGGAGGCGCCGTCGCGCAACAGAGCTTCGGTCCGGTCGGGGATCTGCGGCACCGAATACAGGATGAACGGGATGTGATCCTGATCGCGGTTGGCCGGATGTTGATCGACGATCTTGCGGCAGAGGTCGATACCGGCGGCGGGGCCCATGCCGCCGAGAATGCCGAGCGTGGCGTGCGAGTTCATGATGGTGGTGAATCTGCGGGAACTGCAAAAAACGGGATCGCGAAGTGCGGGGACCGTGGTCCCCGCACAACGTACACGCCGTCAAGATCAGTCGTAAGCCTTCGTGATCGGATCCTTGAACATGGCGCGCATTTCAGCCGTCATCGGGTAGTTCATGTTCTGACCCTTCGGCGGCACCGGCTGCGTGAACCACTTGTCGTACAGCTTCGTCATCTCGCCGGACTTCTCCATATCGGCGATGACCGTGTTCACGACCTTGGTGAACGCCGGGTCGTCCTTACGCATCATGCAGGCGTAGTTTTCGAACTGGAGGTTCGGGCCGACCACTTCGTAGCCCTTGGCGTCGTCTGCCGACAGCGCTGCACGCTGACCGTAGAGCAGCGGCTCGTCCATGACGAACGCCACCGCACGGCCTTGCTTGACGGTCAGGAAGCCGTCCGAGTGTTCCTTCGTCTGGATCAGGTTGAAGCCGATCTTCTCTTTCTGGCCCGACAGAATGCGGTCAGCCGTGGTGCCGGCCGTCGTCGCGATGGTCTTGCCCTTGAGGCTGTTCAGGTCGGTGATGCCCGAGCCCGTCTTGGCGATCATCTTGATCGAGTACAGGAAGATGTTGTGCGAGAAGCCGACTTGCTTGGCGCGATCGAACGTGTGCGTGGTCGAACCGCATTCCAGGTCAATCGTGCCGTTTTGCATCAGCACGATTCGGTTCTGCGACGTGATCGGCGTTTCCGTGACCTTCAGGTTCGGCGCGTTCAGCTCTTTTTTGACCGCATCAACGATCTTGAGCGCGATTTCCTGCGAGTAGCCGATCGTCTTGCCGCCGTTGTCCGAATAGGAGAACGGAATCGACGATTCACGCACCCCGAGGGCGAACACGCCGGTGTCCTTGATCTTCTTGAGCGTGCCAGTGAGTTCCTGTGCGCTCGCGGTGTGCGCGAACAGGGCGGCAGCAGCGCTGACGAGCAGCAGGGGAGCAAACAGCTTCTTCATGGTCTCTTGTCCTATCGGAAGTGGTGGCACGGTGGTCCGCGCCGTTGGAATGTCAAAAGCCTCAAACACCGAAAACACAGATACAACCCGAAACTACCCCCATCGGTCCCCGTGGGAGTGATGCCGCAGCGCACTGGCGCACGAACGTGTTATCCGGCTGGCACGCTATGGTCCAGCCTCATCGCTCACGCAGCCAGCCGGGCAAACCCTGCAAGATCGACGGCGGGACGCTTGCCGTCGATGGCGTCGGCGATGGCGCGTGCAGCCCCCATCGACAACGTGAAACCCAGTGCGCCGTGGCCGACGTTCAGCCACAGATTGCCCACCTTGTCCGCGCGTCCGAGCACCGGTCGGCCATGCGGCGTGGACGGGCGCATGCCGGTCCATTCCAGCGGCGCGGGTGTGCCGCGCAACGACGGGAACAACACGGTCGAGAGCGTTCGCAGCGCATCGATACGATGTTTGACGATGCGGTAGTCGTAGCCCACCAGATCGGCGATGCCAGCCACGCGCAGATGCTCGCCAAGGCTCGCGTAGACCACTTTGTTGTCTGCGTCTGTGACGGAGACCTGCGGGCGGGCGTCGGCCGGTGCCCCACGATACGTCAGGCTGTAGCCCTTGAGCGGATACATCGACACCGGCTCGCCCACGGCGCGCAGCAGCGGCACGGCGGCCAGACCGTTGGCGACGACACAGGCATCGACCGGAATGTCGCCAGCGCGCGTGCGAATGGCCCGAACGGTGTTGCCGCGCACATCGAATCCCGTCACTTCGCGCTCGAACAGCAGCGCGCCACGTTCATGAGCGCCGATCAGACGCATCAGTTCCTTACACAGCATCTGGCAGTCGCCGGTGCCTTCGCCCGGCGTGTGGATGCCGCCCGCCAACTCTCCGGCGATCTTGCTCAACGCCGGTTCCAGCGTGACGCAGGTGGCCGCGTCGACGCGCCGTTGCGTGTAGCCCAGGCCATTGGCCATTTCAAGCGAGCGCTCTGCGGCGGCGAGCTTGCTCGCGTCGCGATACACCACGAGCTTGCCGCTCAGGCGGTAGTCGAACGTTCCCGCTTCCTGTGCCAGAAACTCCAGCATCACCTCGCGGCTATGCAGGCCGAGCGAGAGCAGTCGCAGCGTCGAGCTGGCGTTTGCCTGCGCGTTGCAATGTTTGACGAAGGCCAGCGACCAGCGCCAGAAATCCGGATCGAGCGACGGCTTGATCCGCAGCGGCCCGGTGCTGGAGAACAGCAACGAGGGCAGTTGCGAGAGCACACCGGGGGCGGCGAGGGGCGACACATAGCCATAGCTCAGTTGACCGCCGTTGGCGAAGCTGGTCCCCAGACCGCCGTCGCGTGCCGCGTCGATCACTGTGACTTCGTGGCCTGCGCGAAGCAGCTGATACGCGCTGGCGAGGCCGACGATGCCCGCTCCGATAACTCCAATGTGCATGACGATAGATAACGACGAAAAGCTGATGGAAAGCAAGGCGGGAAAAAATTGCGACACGGGGCGAGCGCCTCGTGGCAGGTCTTCTGCACAGCCTTTGCTACGCAGTGTAGAGGGAGAAAATTCGCTAACCTATGCGGTTTTGAGGCAGCATATGTCTTTTGGCTATAGGGTCGGCCGCGCCTTTGCGCAGGCGGGCGAGACACGGAGACGACGTCAGGCATGAAATTGCGGCATATCGAGACCTTTCGCGCAGTCGTGCTGACCGGATCGGCCAGCGGCGCGGCGCAATTGCTCAACGTATCGCAACCGGTCGTCTCCCGCGTGTTGCAGCACGCCGAGCAGCAACTCGGCTTCAAGCTGTTCGACCGGGTGAAAGGCCGCCTCGTGCCCACGGCCGAAGCGCGCCGTCTGTATCCCGACGTCGAGCGCATCTTCAGCGATCTGGAGCGCCTGCGTACCACGTCGCGCAATCTGCGTCAGCACGGCGTGGGCCACCTGCGCATCGCGGTGACGCCGAGTCTCGCGCAGAGCCTGTTGCCCGCTGCCATCGAGCGCATGCGGCGTGCGCACCCCGATGTCGTCTTCGAACTCATCACCCATCACACGAACGAGACCATCACGGCGATCCTCACGTCGTCGGTGGATGTCGGCATCGTTTCTGCGCCGCCAATGGCGGCCGGTATCGTGAGCCGTCCCGTGGCGCAGGGGCACATCGTGCTCGCCGTGCCCGCCGCGTGGCCGAAGCTTTCACGGCGCGGACCAGCCAGCGCCGACGCGCTCGCCGGGCGCGATCTCATCAAGCTGCATGACGACACGCCGCTCGGCGCGCTGATCAACGAGCGTCTGGATCAGACGGAACTGCTTCAGGACGCAGAAGTGATGGTGCAGACGTATTCGCTCGCGGCGGCGCTCGTCGAGCACGGTCTGGGATATGCGCTGCTCGATCAGTTCACGGCAGCGAGTGCGCATGTGCAGGCGCAGCGTTTGTATCGCGTCGCACCGGCCATCGAGTTTCCTGTCGAGATGCTGCGCCCCGCACATGAACCGGAGTCGGTGCTCGCGGATACGCTGCGGCGTCATCTGGCGGACGTCGCCAACGAACTCAGCGAGCGTGCCGAAGCGTTATGCGAAGGGCGCGAGATCGTGCTGACACCGGCAGACGCGGCGCAAGAGGGCTGACGAGTTGACGCTGACAATCATCGGCAACTCGGCTCGCTTTTCACTTCGTAATAGGTAAACGGTTGGGGCTGGAGCTTGTCGGCCAGCGACGGATAGTTGGCCTGCACGAAGCGTCGCGCGCCCGCCATGTCGAACTCGGTGCGCAGCCATATCTTGCCGTCGTGATTGTCGAGGATCAGCGTGCCCGCGTAGACGACGTCGCCACGGTTGACCCGCACCGTCGGCACTTTGCGCCCCTTGCAATAGCGAAAGCGATAGCTGTTGTCCGCCGGGGTGAACTCCATCGGACCGAAGCGCTCGTTGCGCATGAGCGGTGAGACGCGCATGGCGATGTATCCGCGCGTGGGCGGATTGCTGTTGAGCGTGCGAGTGATCTTGCCGCCGATGATGCCGTTGACCGTCTGATTGAAGTCCGAGTAGGTCCACGGCCCCCAGGTGCTTTGCAGCGGCGTGTCGAGGCCGACGATGACGAGGGCGTACTCGTCGAGCGTGTCTTCGGTGAGGGTGGGGTTGGGCGCAACGCCCTTGGTGCTGCAAGCGGCCAGCCAGGTCAGTCCACCGGCCGCCAGCAGGATGAGCGCCAGACGCCGCGCCGCCGGGAAGCACAACAGGGTACGCATCGACCTCATTGCAATCTCCTCGTGGCGCGTCGCGCTCAGGGGATGGATCCGAAAATTAATCCTGCAAGAATCTTACCTTGACCTTGCGGCCCTTCACACGGCCGTCGGCCAGCTTGCGCAGCGCCACCGGGGCGATGTCCCGGTCTACGGCAATATACGTGAAGTTTTCGAGCACGTTGATCTTGCCGATCTGCGCGGCGGCAAAGCCTGCTTCACCGGTCAGCGCGCCAAGCACGTCGCCCGGACGGATCTTGTCCTTCTTGCCGCCCAGCATCTGGATCGTCACCATTGGCGGCAGCAGATGTCCGCTACCCGTCGGCGTAAGCTCCGCGAGTTTGTGCCATTGGACTTCCCCGCCCATCGCCGCTTCGATGTTACCCACGCGACCCATCTCGTCCATCGTCGCCAGGCTGAACGCCCAGCCGTCCTCGTCGGCACGACCGGTGCGGCCGATTCGGTGCACGTAGACCTCGGGGTCCGGCGTCACGTCTACGTTGATGACGGCTTCGAGCTGTGCGATGTCCAGACCACGTGCGGCGACGTCGGTCGCGACCAGCACGGAGCAACTGCGGTTGGCGAACTGGATCAAAACCATATCGCGTTCGCGTTGTTCCAGATCGCCGTGCAGCGTCAGGGCGTGGAATCCCTCGGCGCGCAGCACATCGGTCAGGTCGTTGCACTGTGCGCGGGTGTTGCAGAACGCAATCGTGCTGACCGGGCGGAAGTGATCGAGCAACTGCCCCACGGCGTGCAGACGTTCTTCGTCGCGCACTTCATAAAAGCGCTGGCGAATCTTGCTGGCGTCGTGCTTTTCTTCCAGACGGATCTCGCGCGGCGTCTTCAAAAAGCGTTGGGCGAGCTTGCCGATGCCTTCGGGGTACGTGGCCGAGAAAAGCAACGTCTGGCGCGAGGCGGGCGTTTGTTTCGCCACGGCGGCGATGTCGTCGAAAAAGCCCATGTCGAGCATGCGGTCGGCTTCATCGAGCACCAGCGTCTTGATGCCGGTGAGCGTGAGCGTGCCGCGGTCGAGGTGATCCATGATGCGGCCCGGCGTGCCAACAATCACGTGGGCGCCGTGCGCAAGGCTTTCCGCCTGCGGACGGATCGGCGAGCCGCCGCACAGCGTCAGGACCTTGATGTTGTCCTCGGCGCGCGCGATGCGGCGTACTTCCTGGGCGACTTGCTCGGCGAGCTCGCGCGTGGGGCAGAGTACCGCGGCCTGCACGGCGAAATCTCGGGCGTCCACCCGCTGGAGCAGACCCAGCGAGAAGGCGGCGGTCTTGCCGCTGCCGGTCTTGGCCTGCGCGATGATGTCGTGGCCGGCCAGCATGTCGGGGAGCGACGCCTGCTGGATGGGCGTCATCGAGGCGTAACCGAGCCGTGCGAGGTTCTCCTGCATGGCAGGCGAGAGCGGCAGGCTCGAGAAAGGAGTGGCGGGGGCGCTGTCAGTGCGCGAATCGGTGGCTTTTGAGTTCATGCGCGATTATACCGGTGGCAGTGCTGGCTTCGGGGTGATCGGATGGCTCGGGCAGACCGGCTCAGCATACCCGAACTCGGGAATCACGCCGTTGCCAGCCCGGGGCCGCCGGGCGTAGCATGGCCTTGCCTGTCCACAAGCCAGTGAATGGCCGGTGACTTATCCCTCGTTCGCCGGTCGAAGTCTCGTCCAATCCCGCAGAGGTGCCCATGCCCGCGAATCCGGAAGAGAAGGTCCGCCAGCACATGGCGGAAGTCGTCGCGATGGCCCGTGAACGTGCGCCCGAAGTGGCGGCGCTCTTCGAGCCTTTCGTCCAGCAGTATTACGGTCTGGCCGACGCTGAGGATGTCGTCTCGCGCAGTGTCGCCGATCTTTATGGCGCGGCGATGGCGCACTGGCAACTCGGCCAGAAGTTCGTCTCCGGCGAACCGCGCATCCGTATCTACAACCCCACGCTCGATCAGCACGGCTGGCATTGCAGCCACACGGTCGTCGAAATCGTCAACGACGACATGCCGTTCCTCGTCGATTCGGTGACGATGGAGATCAATCGGCAGGGGCTGGCGCTGCATTCGGCCTTCCATCCGGTCTATCGCATCCGGCGCGACGCGGCGGGCAAGCGTCTGAGCGTCGCACCCGGCAGCAGCCCGGCAGGCAAGGAGGGGGAGGGCGACGGCAGCCGCTTCGAATCGTATATCCACATCGAAGTCGACCGGTTCTCCGAGCCGGAGCGCATTCAGGCGCTGGTCGACGGGCTGCAACGCGTGCTCGGCGACGTCCGCGCCGCCGTAGATGACTGGCGCGCCATGCAGGCCGCCGCACATGCGGCCATCGAATCCCTGACCGAGCGCGCCGCGCAGCAAGGCGTGGCGGCGCAGGAGCGCGCAGAGATCGACGAAGCGCAGGCGTTTCTGGACTGGATGCTACAGCGTCACTTCACCTTCCTCGGCTATCGCGACTACGAACTGGTCGAGCGCGACGGCGAGCACTACCTGCAAGGCGTGCCGGGCACCGGCCTCGGCGTGCTGCGCGAATCGCGCCGCGACGCCAGCACGCCCGATGTCACGCGCCTGTCGCCCGGCGCCATCGGCATCGTGCAGGCCAGCGCCCCCATTTTCCTGACGAAAGCCAATTCGCGCGCCAGCGTTCACCGTCCCGGCTATCTCGATTACGTGGGCGTGAAACGCTTCGACGCACAGGGCAAGGTCTGCGGCGAAAGGCGTTTCCTTGGGCTGTACACCTCGACCGTCTATATGGTGCCCGCCGACGAAATTCCTCTGGTGCGCCGCAAAGTCGCCGAAGTGATCCGTCGTGCCGGGTTCCTGCCTAACGGCCATCTGGCCAAGACGCTCGCGACCATCCTCGAACAATATCCGCGCGACGAACTGTTCCAGATCGACGTCGAGCAACTCGCCGACATCGCGCTGGGGATTCTGCGTTTGCAGGAACGTCAGCGCACGCGGCTCTTCGTGCGACGCGACCGCTTCGACCGTTACGTGTCGTGCCTCGTGTTCGTGCCACGTGAGAAGTTCAACACCGATTTGCGCGTGCGGGTGCAGAACCTGCTGCTGGCGGCGTATCACGGGACCGGCGTCGAGTTCACGCCGCAACTCTCCGAGTCGATGCTCGCGCGCATTCAGATCACCGTGCGGACTGAGCCGGGGCATGTGCCGGAGGTCGACGTCAATGAACTGGAAGCCCGCATCGTCGAGACCACGCGTCGCTGGCAGGACGACCTCTCCGACGCGCTGCGCGAGCAACTGGGCGAAGAGCGCGGTACGCGGGCTTTGCGACGCTACGCACTGGCGTTCCCTGCAGGGTATCGGGAGGATTACGCTGCGCGTGTGGCCGTGCGCGACGTGGAGCTCATCGAACCGCTACTGAACACGGCACCGCCGCCTGCGCAAGCCACGCCTTCCGCTAGCTCGGACGCAACGCCGCTCTCCATGCAACTGTATCGCCCGCTGGAGGCTGCGCCCGGCACGCTGCGCTTCAAGATCTATCAGGCGGGCGAGCCCATCGCGCTCTCACGCAGCTTGCCGATGCTCGAACACCTCGGCGTGCGGGTGAATGACGAGCGGCCTTACCGGATCGAGCCGTCCGACGCTGGCGTCGTGTGGATGCACGACTTCGGCATGACGAGTCTCGACGGGGCGGACGTCGATCTGGAGCACGCCCGCGTGCGCTTCGAAGACGCCTTCGCACGCATCTGGGCCGGTGACGTCGAAAACGACGACCTCAACCGTCTCGTGCTGCAAGCCGGTTTGACGTGGCGCGAGGTGCGCATTCTGCGGGCGTACGCAAAGTACATTCGCCAGGTCGGCTCGACCTTCAGTAATGCCTATATCGAGAACGCGCTGACGGGAAACCCGTCGATTGCGGGCATGCTCGTCCGCCTGTTCCTCGCGCGCTTCGACCCTTCGTTGAGTACGGACGTCCGCGAGTCGCGTGCCGAGCAATTGCGTACGCAGATCCACACGGCGCTGGAAGACGTCCCCAATCTCGACGAAGACCGCATCCTGCGTCAATTCCTCGGGGTTCTCGAAGCCACGCTGCGGACCAACTACTTCCAGACAGCGCAAGACGGGAGTCACAGAAGTGGTGGGGGCGCGCAGAAGGCGTACCTGTCATTCAAGTTCGACCCGTCGAAGGTGCCGGGGCTGCCTGAGCCGAAGCCGATGTTCGAGATCTGGGTGTACTCGCCGCGTGTAGAGGGCGTCCACCTGCGCGGTGGACGCGTCGCACGCGGCGGCCTGCGCTGGTCGGACCGCCGCGAAGACTTCCGCACCGAGGTGCTGGGGCTGGTGAAGGCGCAAATGGTCAAGAACACGGTCATCGTGCCCGTGGGGTCGAAGGGGGGCTTCGTGGTCAAGCAGCCGCTGTCGCCGGGTGACCGAGATGCGTATCTGGCCGAGGGCGTGGCGTGCTATCAGACGTTCCTGCGCGGGCTGCTGGATCTGACGGATAACTACGTCGACGGGCAACTCGTGCCGCCGCCGCAAACCGTTCGTATCGATGGCGACGATCCGTATCTCGTGGTGGCCGCCGACAAGGGCACGGCCACGTTCTCCGACTATGCGAACGCCATCTCCGCAGAGTACGGCTTCTGGCTGGGCGACGCGTTCGCCTCGGGTGGCTCCGTCGGTTACGACCACAAGAAGATGGCCATCACGGCGCGTGGCGCGTGGGAATCCGTCAAGCGGCACTTCAGCGAGATGGGCGTCGATACGCAGATGCAGGACTTCACGGTGGTGGGCATCGGCGATATGTCGGGTGACGTGTTCGGCAATGGCATGTTGCTCTCGAAACACATCCGGCTCGTGGCAGCGTTCGATCACCGTCACATCTTCCTCGATCCCACGCCGGATGCCGCGACCTCATTTGCCGAACGCGAGCGCCTGTTCCAGTTGCCGCGTTCCAGTTGGGCCGACTACGACGCGAAGCTGATCTCCAAGGGCGGCGGCATTTTCCCGCGTACGGCGAAAGCGATTGCACTGTCGCCAGAGATGCGTGAGTGGCTCGGCACCGAAGCGTCTGAGATGGCGCCGAACGATTTGCTGCGTGCGTTGCTGACCGCGCCCGTGGATCTGCTCTACAACGGAGGTATCGGCACGTATGTGAAGGCGAGCACCGAGACGCATGCGCAGGTGGGCGACCGCGCGAACGACGGGCTGCGCGTGAACGGCGCGGAACTGCGCTGCAAGGTCGTGGCCGAGGGGGGCAACCTCGGACTGACGCAGCTCGGACGTATCGAGTACGCCCAGCACGGCGGTCGCATCAACACCGACGCCATCGATAACTCGGCAGGTGTCGATTGCTCGGACCATGAGGTCAACATCAAGATTCTGCTGGGTCTCGTGGTCACCGACGGTGAAATGACGCTCAAGCAACGCAATACGTTGCTCGCGGAGATGACGGAAGAAGTTGGCTCGCTTGTATTGCGCGACAACTATCTGCAAACGCAGGCGTTGTCGCTCGGGCGTCTGCGCTCGGCGGCAGCGCTCGATGGAGACGCCCGCTTCATGCGGTATCTGGAGCGCGCACAACGCCTCGCACGCGCCATCGAGTTCTTGCCGGACGACGAAGCCCTCGATGCGCGTCGCGCGGCGAGCACGGGGCTGACCTCGCCGGAGCGTGCCGTCCTGATGGCGTACAGCAAGATGTGGCTCTACGACCTGCTGCTGGCCAGCGATCTGCCGGACGCCGAATTCGTGGCCGACGGACTGCCGTCCTACTTCCCGACGCCACTGGCGAGCCGATGTGGCGCAGCGATGCTGCGTCATCCGCTCAAACGGGAAATCCTCGCGACGATGCACGCTAATGCGCTCGTCAACCGAGCGGGGGTGACGTTCGTGCATCGCTTGAGCGAAGAGACTGGCGCGGAGCCCGCCGATGTCGTGCGTGCCAGTCTCGCCGCGCGCGGGGCGTATGGACTCGACGCCTTGTGGCTCGACATCGATGCGCTGGACGCGCGGGTGTCGCACGAGACGCAGGCGTCGCTCTTCACGGCGATTGCACAGTGGCACGAGCAGGCCACGCTGTGGTTCCTGCGTCGGCGGCTGACCGACGTGCCGCAGACCGTCGAGCGCCTGCGCAGTGTGCTCGATCCGATTCTCCCCACGCTCGACACGCTCGTGAGCGGCGAAGCGGCGGATGAAGCCCGCACGCGCAGCCAGACCATGATCGACGCCGGTGTGCCGCCGCTGCTTGCGCAAACGGCGGCAGGTGTCGGCGCACGCGTGGCGTTGCTCGACATCGCCGAGGTCGCGAGTACCAGTGGATGCGAGCCGTCGCTCGCGGCACAGGTGTACTTCGCGCTCGACGCGCCGCTGGGCTACGGCTGGTTGCAGACAGGCGTGCTTGGCCTGCCGATGCAAACGCACTGGCAGCGTCTCGCGCGGGCAACGTTGCTGGAGGAGTTGTCGGTGTTGCGTCGACGTCTGACGGCGAGCGTGCTGGAAGGCGGGAAGGTGAAGGGGACGGGGAGCGATGCGACGGCATCACCGGAGGCCGTCGACCAGAGTCCTGCCGCCCGTCTAGTCGCCGGATGGCAGCAGACGCACACCGAAGCACTCGCCCGTTATCACCGGGTGCTGGCCGACCAGATCGCCGTCGGTAACGCCGACCTTGCCATGTTGTCAGTGAGCCTGAAATCCCTCGCGGAAGTCGGGCGCTGACGTCGATCGATGCCGTTCAAACGCTTGCCGGGCGGGGCTGTGGACGATTAACCCCGCACGGCGAGCAACGGCAATCGGGAAGCGCAAATCATCGCCGCAGCAACATTTTTTAAGCGTTTACACAAAAGCGGCGAAACGGCGTATGATCCGGGAAAACCCTAGGATTGAGATGACCCGCGCGCATGCTTGCCCGTCGCGCGGGTGGTCGCGTCCTGGGGTTTCGTCGATTCCTGATCCCCTGCGCAATGCCTACCGACACCCGCCCTGCGAACGGCCAGTTCGCCACGACGTTGCAGATCGTCTCCACCGTGTTCTTCACGTTCCTCTGCTATCTGACGATCGGTTTGCCGCTCGCGGTGCTGCCGTCGTTCGTGCACGTGGATCTGGCTTACAGCTCCGTGATAGCCGGGCTGGCGATCAGCGTTCAATATCTCGCGACACTGCTCTCGCGTCCGTATGCCGGACGCACGGCCGACGCCTGGGGCCCGAAGCGCACGGTGCTGTGCGGTCTGGTCGCGTGTGGCGCGTCCGGCTTGCTCGTGGCGTTGGGGGGCGTGTTCTCCGGTGTGCCCTGGCTGGCGCTGCTCACGCTGATCGCCGGACGTCTCGTGCTCGGCTTCGGTGAAAGCTGGGTGTCGACGGGCGCAATCATGTGGGGCATCGGACAAGTCGGGCCGTCGCACACGGCGCGCGTGATTTCCTGGAACGGCGTGGCAACTTACGGCGCGCTGGCGCTCGGTGCACCGCTCGGCGTGGCGCTCAATAACGCATACGGCATCAAGGCCGTGGGCGCTGCGGTGGCGCTGGCGGGTATCGTCGGTTTGCTGCTGGCTCGCATGAAGCGCGCGACGCCGGTCATTCACGGTGAGCGACTCGCGTTCCGCGCGGTGCTCGGCCGCGTGATGCCGTTCGGCATGGGATTGGCGCTAGGTTCCATCGGTTTCGGTGCGATCTCGACGTTCATTACGCTTTACTACGCAAGCCATCATTGGGACAACGCGGCGCTGGCATTGACGGCGTTCGGTCTGTGCTTCATGGGCGTGCGTCTGTTGCTCGGCAGCAGCATTCAGCGCTTTGGCGGCTATCGTGTCGCGATGGCGTCGTTCGCGCTGGAAGCCTTCGGCCTGATCGTGTTGGGAATTGCCCCGACGGGCTTCACGGCATTGCTCGGTGCGGCGCTGGCGGGTGCGGGCTTCTCGCTCGTGTTCCCGTCGCTGGGCGTGGCGGCCGTCAACCTCGTACCTGCGCAGAATCGTGGTGCGGCACTCGGTGCGTACTCTGTGTTTCTCGACGTCGCACTGGGCGTCACGGGACCGGTCGCGGGCCTGATCGTGGGGGCTTACGGATACGCCGAGGTGTATCTGTGCGCCGCACTGGCCGCCATCGCAGCCGTTCTGCTGACCCTGTGGATGTCGCGCAATGCCCGCGTGGGCCAACCGCATGACGCTGCGTCGACGGCGAACAAGGCCGCACAGACCGCGACGTCGTCGTAATAGTCTTACCGATCCAGGCCTCGTCTCATTCCCACAAGGAGATCGGCACACGGTTACCGCGTGCCGATTTATGGGGAACCTTCCTCCCGTTGCACTGCGCTGTCCTCCCAATTCCGGGGGCACGAGCGCATTTCTGCAAGTCGTCTGCCGTATCTCCGACCTAAATTGAATCCGCCGCAGCCAGCGCGTCGCGCAGGGATGCTGCGAGCGCCCTTGCTTATCGCAACGGGCATTCATCTTAGGAGTGTGAAATGAAACTGAACTGGATGATTCGTGCCGGGATGATCTCGGCGGCGCTTTGGACACAAATTCCGACGATACAAGCCGCCGAGCTTCCCGGGGTACAGGCAAACGATGCGCAGTGCCAATCGTGCCCGCCGTGGGACCCGGACGCGTGTTACTGTCCCGACCCGACGCTTTTGTGCCGTCTGCGCTAACAACCTACCCGGCCGAAATTGACCCGGCGGCTGCGACAATCGCCGCCAGCCGCTTGATCAATCCGGGGATGCGGGAGGCGTCCGTATCCCCGTAGCCGATCACCAATCCGTTATCCGCCGGTTGCGGATCGAGTGCGAAGCTCGACAGCGCGCGAGGGCCGATCCCCTCGCGCTGTGCCGCCACCACGATGGCTTTGTCCGGGAAGGCGGCGTCCAGTCGTACCGTCAGATGGAGCCCGCAGCGTTCGCCAATCACCGCGTATGCCGGATCGAAGTACGTGGCCAGCGCGTCGCGCAATGCCGTCTGACGCTCCCGGTACAAACGCCGCATGCGCCCCAGATGGCGCGCAAACTGCCCGCTTCGGATGAAGTCGGCGAGTGCTAGCTGTTCGAAGCGATGCCCACCGCGTAAGAGTTCGTCGAGGGCATCGCGGGCCTGCGTCGCGAGTGCCGTCGGCAGAATCAGAAACCCGAGACGCAGTGCCGGGAACATCGTTTTGCTGAAGGTGCCGACGTAGACGACGGGCGCGTCCGGCACCATCCCCTGCATCGCGGCAATCGGCTCGCCCTGATGGCGAAACTCGCTGTCGTAGTCGTCCTCCAGAATCCACGCGCCGTGACGCCGTGCCTGCGCAATCAGATCGAGACGGCGCGATGCCGACAACACACTGCCAAGCGGGTACTGGTGCGATGGCGTGACGTACACCAGTCGCGGTGGCGAGCGCTCCCACAAGCCTTCGGGAATGACGATGCCTTCGTCGTCCACACGCAGTGCCTGCAATCGCACGTCGCTCGAATGAAAGGCGGCCTTCGCTCCGCGATAGCCGGGGTCCTCCATCCACACCGTGTCGCCCGGGTCTGTCAGCAACCGCACGCAGAGAATCAGCGCCTCGTGCGCACCTTCCGTGATGACGACCTGCGAGGCATCGCACCGCACGCCGCGCGAGATGCGCAGGTGGTCGGCAATGGCCTCACGTAGCGCAGGCTCGCCCAGCGGATCGCCATAGTTGTAGTGACGGGGTTGCGCTTCACGCATCACGCGCTCCAGCGTGCGTCGCCATGTGCTCGCGGGAAAGCGGGTGAGCGCGGGGACCCCGGGCGTGAACGGCAACGGGGTGTCGCCCGCGCGCGCGGCGTGCCGGGTGGAGGGCAGGCGTTGAATGCGGCGTGACGGTGATGGTGCAGTCACGACCTCCGACGCGACATCCGGCGCATCGACCGCTTGCGTCCTCGACTTCGCGACCTGTGCCGCCTGCGCCGCAATGTGCGGATCGAGCGAGAGCTGTGCGACGCGCGTGCCGAGCCGATGCGGGACGATGAAACCCTCGGCAGCGAGCTGGTCGTAGACGATGGAGACGGTATTGCGCGACACCGCAAGGTCTTCCGCGAGCGTGCGTGAGGCTGGCAGACGTGCACCTGCGGGCAGCCGTCCTTCGAGAATGGCGTGCTTGAGCCGCGTCAGCAACTGCTTCTGGAGCGAGACGTTGCGTCCCGGTCCCGTGGCAAGCGGGCTATCGAACAGGGCGGCAACGTTCTCCGGTGCAAAGGCAGGCATCGGGGGCGTTGTGTCGGCGCGCGTTTTGGCTACGGATGTCATGGCACCAAGAGATTCGCGAGGAGTGGTGCTTTTCATCGTACCACCGGCACGATAACTTAGTCAGCTTGATCAGAATGCCCAGCCAATTGCCGGAGACGAGAGAGCCATGACCGACGCACCGAACTTCAACGACTACGACCAGCCCATCGGCACACCGCTGCCCGACTGGACGCCGCGTGCTCAACCGTCGCGCACGCCGGTCAGCGGGCGGTATTGCCGTCTGGAGCCGATTGACGTCGAGCGTCACGCCAAAGACCTTTTCGACGCCTATGCCAAAGCACCGGACGGCCGCGACTGGACGTACATGAGCGGCGGCCCGTTCCCTGACTTCGACAGCTATTACACATACGCCACGAAGATGGCGGCATCTACCGACCCGCTGCACCACGCCGTCATCGATCTTGAGACGGGCAAGGCGGTCGGCACGCTGGCACTCATGCGTATCGACCCGGCAAACGGTGTCGTCGAAGTGGGGCACGTGGCGTACTCGCCGCTGCTCAAGCGCACGCGCGCGGGGACCGAGGCGCAGTACTTGCTCATGCGTCGCGCGTTCGATGAAATGGGCTATCGCCGCTACGAATGGAAGTGCGATTCACTCAACGCCCCCTCGCGCCGCGCGGCGGCCCGCTATGGCTTCACGTTCGAAGGCATCTTCCGTAACGCCATCGTCTATCGCGGGCGCAATCGGGACACGGCGTGGTTTTCCATCACCGATGCGGAATGGCCTGCGATCAGCCGGGGCTTCGAGCAGTGGCTCTCGCCGGAGAACTTCGACGCGCAGGGCCAGCATCGCGCGGGACTTGCGGCATTGATCTCCGCTGCCCGCGCATAACTGCGGCGTCAAAACAAAACGGCCCGCCGGATCATCCCGGCGGGCCGTTTTGCTGGTTGCTGCTATCGGAACCGTCCCAATCGACGGTGACGATACCCCGTGCCGATCAGCCCGGGAAGAAGGCGTACTTCAACACGAACAGCACGGCGATGACCCACGCGGCCGGGTGGACTTCCTTCGCACGGCCCGTGAACAACTTCAGCACGGCGTACGAGATGAAGCCGAACGCCAGACCGGTGGCGATCGAGTACGTGAACGGCATGGCCAGCGCGGTCAGGGCGGCCGGCGTGGCTTCCGTGATGTCGTCCCACTCGACGTCGAGCAGTTCGCGCAGCATCAGGCCTGCGACGTACAGCAGTGCCGGTGCGGCGGCGTACGCCGGAACCGAGCCTGCCAGCGGGGCGATGAACAGCGCGAGGATGAACAGCACGGCAATCGTCAGTGCGGTCAGACCCGTGCGGCCGCCAGCCTGCACGCCCGAGGCGCTTTCCACGTAAGCCGTCGTGCTGCTCGTGCCCAGCAGCGAGCCGATGAAGATGGCGATGGAGTCGGCGAAGAGCGCACGTCCCAGGCCCTTGTAGTGCGTGCCTTCGAGCAGACCCGCGCGCTTGGCCACGCCCATCAGCGTACCCGTCGCGTCGAACACTTCGACCAGCACGAAAGCCAGAATCACGTGGACGAAACCGGCGTGCAGGGCACCCGGAATGTCGAGCTGGAGGAACGTCGGCGAGAGGCTCGGCGGCATGGCGAACACGCCCTGGAACTGGTTCAGGCCCAGCACCATCGAGAGCACCGTCACGGCCAGAATGCCGATCAGGATGGCACCGCGAACCCGCAGCGCGTCGAGCACGGCGATCAGGAAGAAGCCGAAGATGGCGAGCAGTGCCTGCGGCGAGTGGAGGTCGCCCAGGCCGATCTTCGTGGCCGGGTTGGCGACGACCACGCCAGCGTTACCGAGCGCGATGATGGCGAGGAACAGACCGATACCCGCTGCAATCGCGCATCGCAACGATTTGGGTACCCCGGCAATGAGCCAGGATCGCACCCCTGTTACGGTCAGGATGATGAACAGACACCCTGAGATGAACACCGCGCCGAGCGCCTGTTGCCATGTGTAGCCCATCGCGCCTACGACCGTGAAGGCGAAGAAGGCGTTCAGGCCCATACCCGGCGCCATGCCGATCGGGTAGTTAGCGACGAAAGCCATCACCACCGAGCCGATCGCCGCTGCAAGACAGGTCGCCACGAACACGGCACTCTTGTCCATGCCCGTCGTGCCGAGGATGTTGGGGTTGACGAAAATGATGTACGACATGGTGAGGAAGGTCGTTAGACCCGCCACCATTTCCGTGCGTACATTGGAGCCATGCTCCTCGAGTTTGAAGAATTTGGTCAGCAACGCGCTCTCCTTGTGACTTTGTTATGCCGTTGTCCGTGTGCAGCGGGGGCGCGCGCATTGTACTGCGCGCGAGCCCGTGCCAACGATTTTGTCAGGCGACTGCTTGCGTCGAGTCTGTCAGAACTTCATGCGCATGCCCACCCCGAAAGTATTCCCGGCATCCAGCCCGGAAACCTTGTCGTTGAGGTAGGCCGTGTACACATCGGTGCGTTTGGAGAGGTTGTAGTCGTAGCCGATGGCCCACGTATTCCGGCTGGCATTGTTCGCGCCGGAGTTCTTCGTGTAAGCGTAAGACGCCATCACATTACCCCCGCCGAGCGGCACGGTAAAGCCGAGCTGGCCGCCGTTGGACGTCAGATTGCCGCCGGTGATCGTATTCTTGATGTATTGGTACTGGCCAAAGAATTTGACCACTTTGAAGTCGTACGTCAGACCGGCCTGAAGCGCCTGCTGATTACGAAAGCCGGTGATACCGGCCTGATCGTCGGGCGTCGAATCGAACTTGACCTGCTGATAGGCGAGCGTGGCGGCGAGCGGGCCGTGGAAGTACATGGCCGCGGCGCTCCACTTGTTCTGCCCCATTTCACCCGCCTTGTTGCCGAAGGCGTAGGAGAAGCTTGCGCCCAGCCCTTTGTAGTCGGGCGTGGCGTACATCACGCCGTTGTTCCAGCCCGAGTCGCCGACGATCCCTTGTCCCGCGAGACCGAGGAACGTGTGGTAGACCATCGGGCTGAAGGTGTAGGAGTCGACAAACGGGTTGAACAGAATCGTCGACACGAAGTACGACGTGGTGAGCCGCCCCATTGTGATCGTGCCCAGCGTGTCCGATTGCAGGCCGACGTAGGCGTTGCGCGAGAAGAAGCTGTCGCCGGTGAAGCGGCCGTAGCGGCCGTTCTGTGGCAAGAAGAAGTCTTCGAGGGTGAAGATCGCTTTCAGACCGTTGCCCAGATCTTCGGAGCCCTTCATACCCCAGTAAGACGTGGACATACCGCCGCCGGCCTGCGTCCACGCGCGTTCGCCGCCGGGGGCTTTGGCCGCGCCAACCCACGCGTCGACCTGACCATATAGGGAAACGCTGGATTGTGCGTTCGCGACGCCCGCCGCGCCGCAAATTGCGAGGGCGAGCGTGCCCCGCAGCCAACCTGCTGCCTTGCTCATGAATGTGTCTCCGTCTCGTTTTAGTTTGTGCGTGCCTCTGTACTGCTCTTTTCACCGAAGGGTGCAAGGGGGCACGCCTGAGTCATTGACACACTGACTTCGCGTTGCGCGGGGATCGGTGTTGCATTGAGGCGTGATCATTATTATCAAGGTGCCTCATACGACATATCACGCAGCGTTGATACTCGTTATTCCGTTGTTGCCGTCACACTTCGCGGGTTAACACTGGCGGTTTACCTCTTGCGCAGCGTAATTTGCGGGGGCGAAAAAAAAGCGGATATCCGCGCTGTGCGCACGAATATCCGCTCTCGTTTTGATGAAGGCTGGCGACAAGCCGCCAGCGTCAGATCATTGTTACCGAACCGCGCGCCAGCTCGCGTTGTGCGCTTCAAGCCAGTTCTGTGCGAGCGCCGGATCGCCGTGACGATTCGGATGGAACGACGGCAGCATGTACTTGAGCATCGGCCCGGTGGTGCGCCAGATGACGCCGTCGCGACCGAAGAACATCGTCGTGAATCCCCACCACGTGCTCGGCTTGAAGAGCGTGCCGTCGCGCCAGAGGTTGTTGATCGTCTGCGCGTGGCTCTCCAGTCCGAACATGAACAGCACGTAGAGATACGTCAGCACCCGCTGGCGCTCGCTGCCACCCAGTGCGCGATAAAGGTCGAACGCCACCGCTTTGTGCTCGGTCTCTTCGGCGGCGTGCCAGCGCCACATCAGACGCATCTTCGGCTCCGCCTTCGCGAGCCAGCGGTCGTAGCGCAGCGCGCCGTCGCCGAACACCGCCGTGCAGTGTTCGTAAGCGGCCGTGACCGCGAGCATGTACATCGGCGACAGCTTGCGGCGTCGCGCCCACTGAATGCGTGACGTCGCCCAGTTCTCCCAATGATTCACCAACCCCTGCTTGGCAAGCTGTGCGTTGTACTGGCCGTGTAGATGACGGTGCGTCGCTTCCTGTCCGATGAATTGTGCGATGTCGGCGCGCAGCTTGTCGTAGCGTGCATCGTCAGGCAGACGGTCCATCGTGTCGCGCACCGAGTCGATGAACGACTGCTCGCCGACGGGAAAGCTCATCGACAGCGCGTTGTAGTACATCGTGCGGTAAGCGTCGCCACTGTGCCAATGGCGCTCGAAGCCACTGGCCAGATCGACCGTCAGCTTGCGCACAGTCAGGGCGGAAATGTCGTTGCTCATGATGGCAGGCCTCTCAGGCAGTCGAGACGAACGTCCAACGCAATGAATGTGACGTCCATGACGCCGTCTCTTGATATTCATACCGAATGTGAGCATTATTCATTTTTCAGGCGTCATGCCGCAACTCGCTTCTCGCTCAGTTCCTGCTCAGGTTTTCAGTCATGTCCACACCGAAGTCGCCCACCATCCCGAATGCCCCGTCTGCCATGCGAAAGCGGCCGATGCAGGCACGCGCGCAGCACACCGTCGAGACCATTTTCGAAGCCACCGCTCAGGTTCTCGACGAAGAAGGGGAGGCGGCGCTCACGACCAATCGCATCGCCAAGAAGGCCGGTTTTTCGATTGGCACGCTGTATCAGTACTTCCCGACCAAGGAAGCGATTCTGCTGGCGATGATTGCGCGCGAGCGGCGTCGCGTGATGGACGAGCAGAACGAATTCCTCGCACGTGCCGCCGACGAGGGCGCAGACCCCGAGCGCGTGATTCGCGAACGTATCCGCATGCTGATCGAAGCCTTCGGTTCGGGCGGACGCGTGAAGCGCTCGCTCATCAAAATGGCGTGGCAGATGGACCATCACGAGAACATCATGCAGGCGATGCGTGAGGCGGCCGAGCATATCGCCATCGCCATGTCGCGCCGCGATGCGCCGGGGATGCGTCCGCCGACCACTGCCACGGTCTTTGTGCTCACGCGCGCATTCATGGGCACGCTGCGCTCGGCGGTACTCGAAGACTCCCCGTTGCTTGGCACTCCAGAATTAGAGGACGAGCTTTACCGGTTATGCTGGGGCCTGTTGCGCGCCGACGCCTGACGGCATGACCAGCGGGCCGACGGCAGATTCCACCGTTGATTGGCAGGCATAGACGCGCACCACTTCGATAGCTCCGGCAGTTCGCACAAAGGAAGGCGTTGCATGGGTGAAATCGTCAAGGCGGTCAGCATTCTGGCGGGTGGCGTCGGCATCTTCCTTATTGGTATGGCGATGATGACCGATGGCCTCAAACTCGCCGCCGGGCCAGCGCTCGAACGCATTCTCGCGGGGGCGACGCGCACCCGATGGCAGGCCTTCGCTTCGGGCGTGCTCGTCACCGCCATCACCCAAAGCTCGTCGGTCGTGACGATCGCGACCATCGGTTTCGTCAACGCCGGGCTGCTCAAGCTCGGCGGCGCGCTCTGGCTGATGTTCGGCTCCAATCTCGGCTCGACGATGATGGGGTGGATCGTCGCGGTCATCGGCCTCAAATTCAATATCGATGCCTTTGCGCTGCCGATGATTGCCGTCGGCGTGGCGCTGCGTCTGACGGGCGCGGGCACCCGGCGCGGTGCCATCGGTAACGCGCTTGCGGGCTTCGGCCTGCTCTTCTTCGGCATCTCGCTGCTGCAATCCGCCTTCATCGACATGGCGGGCATGATTCGCCTGCCCGACGGCATCGGCCCGCTCGACGTGCTGCTGCAAGTCGTCGTGGGCTTCGTGCTCACCTGCATCGTGCAGTCCTCGGCGGCGGCGATGGCCATCACACTCACGGCTGCGCAAAACGGACTGCTGGGCGCGCAGGGCGCAGCGGCGGTGGTGATCGGCGCGAACATCGGTACGACAGTGACCGCCGTGATCGCAGCCATCGGGGCGACGCCCAATGCACGCCGCGCCGCGATGGCGCACGTCGCCTTCAATGCCGTTGCGGCTGTCGTGGCGCTCCTGCTGCTGCCGTGGATGATTCGCGCCATCGCCACCGGCATGGAATGGATGCACCGCGAAGCCGACCCCGCCATCCAGCTCGCGATCTTTCATACGACCTTCAACGTGCTTGGCGTGCTGTTGATGATTCCGCTGACCACGCCGCTGTTGCACTGGTTGCAGCGACGCTTTCGCTCGCGGGAGGAAGACGAGGGCGCGCCTCAGTTTCTCGACGACAACGTGTTGCAGGTGCCGGAACTGGCCGTCGACGCGCTTAAGCGTGAAGTCGAGCGCCTTGGCGTGATCAGTCGGCATATGGTGCGCGGCGCGCTGACCGGAACGAGCTCCGGCGTGCTGGCCCAGTCGCACGCGTCCGTCACGCGCCTCGGCAGCGTCTGCCAGACGTTCGCCGAACGCATGAGTCGCGTGGCAATGGGCGCGAAGTCTGCCGAGCAACTGGCCGACACGTTGCGCACGCTGCGTTACTACGAGAGCGCGGCAGAGCAGGCGGTCGCCGCCGCCGCGTTGCGTGACCAGACCAGCACCGCGACCGGAATGTCGGACGTCTACACGGCGTTCCTGCGCGAATCGAGCGCGCTGCTCGATCATGTGGAAAGCGATACGCTGCCAGCGGACGGTGGAGAATCGCTCGGTACGCATGCATCGGCGATGGAAGCGGCATATGGCGGGCTCAAGGCCAAATTGCTGGCTGACGGCGCGGCTGGCTCCGTACGTATCTCCGTGATGGAAGAAGCCTTGCGACGTTACAGCGCCCTGCGACGTGCGTTGCAGCAGACCGTCAAGGCGAGCACGCGTCGCGCGAAAGGGACAGACCCCATCGATTGAACGCGTGGTGCGAGGTGTGACTTAGCTGTGGTTTGGGTGCCATGCCCGTCACTTGCACAACGCAACATGCGTGGCTAGAATGGCGACGGATTCTTGGCATCCGGTGAAATCTCCTCCGGTGTCACGTAAGCGTTCACGTGAATCAACGCATTCTCCGCGACAGCGGCCGGTTCTATCGGCACGTCGGTCGAGGGGCGTGCGTTCGTCGGTGAACTACCGGGCAACCCATTCAGCGTTGTCTCCGGTTCTCTGAGCGTCATAAGCGCCGTCCTCCTCCGATTTGCCTGTTTCGATACCGATGCCCTGTTCGCGGTCGTTCGTCCGCCGGTTGGCGTCTGGTGTCCGTCGTTCGTGGCTTGTTCATCGTTCGCCGGTGTTTCACCGATGGCTTCGCTCGCGCGCCATTTGGCATTGACCGGCAACCTTTGGAGCTTTCTCGTATGTCGTCCTCCGCTACATCGGCCCAGTCTTCGGATCGGGCCCAACCCCCGCATCAGGCGGCGGGCGCGCCCGTCAACGCTACGGCGTTGCTCGTGCGCTTCTCGCTCAATGTCTTTCTCGCGTGCCTGACCATCGGCATGTCGCTCTCCGTCGTGCCGCTGTTCGTGCACGACACGCTCGGGTATCACAACGTCATCGTCGGCTTCGCCGTGGGCGTGCAGTCGCTCGCCACGGTGCTCACCCGCAAGTTCGCCGGACGCACTGCCGATCAGCGCGGTGCGCGTGTGGCGCTCACGCGCGGTCTGGTGTTCGTCGGGCTGTCAGGCATCGCGCTGCTCGCGACGAGCCTGATTTCGGTGGCCGCCGAGCCGCGTCTCGCTGTGCTGACACTCGCCCGCCTGCTGCTCGGCGTCGGTGAGAGCCTGTGCATCACCGGCACATTGACGTGGGCCATCGGTAGTCTCGGCGCCGCACAATCGGGCCGCGTGATGTCGTGGACCGGCGCGGCCGTGTTCGGCGGATTCGCGGTCGGCGCGCCGTTGGGACTTGCGCTCTACGGCGGAATGTCGCTCGCGGGCGTGGCTATCGCAATCTGCCTGTTGCCGCTGGCGGGCTGGGCCGTCATCTCGCGCATTGCTGCCGTCGCACCCGCGCATCAGGCGGGGGGCGCGCTGCCGTACTCGCAGGTGTTGCGTATCGTCTTCCTGCCCGGACTGGCGCTGGCGTTGCAGGGTGTCGGGTTCGCTGTGGTCGGTGCGTTCGTGGTGTTGTACTTCGAGGCGTCGCGCTGGACCGGTGCGGCGATTGCGCTGTCGGCGTTCGGTCTGGCCTTCGTGCTGATGCGTCTGATCGGCGGACGCTGGCCCGAGCGCTTCGGCAATCTGCGGGTGGCGCAGGCGTCGCTCGTCGTCGAGGCCATCGGGCTGCTGATCGTCTGGCAAGCACCCGTCGCGTGGCTCGCGCTGCTGGGTACTGCGCTCGCTGGAGCCGGGGCTTCGCTGATCTTTCCGTCGCTGGGCATTGAAGTGGTCAAGCGCGCACCGGCGGCCAGCCGTGGCACGAGCCTCGGCACGTACGCCGCGTTTCAGGACATCGCCATTCTGACCACCGGTCCGCTCGCGGGGGCCGTGGCCAACCCGTTCGGCTATCGCGCCGTGTTCCTGTGCGGCGCGGTGGCGGCAGTGCTCGGTGTCATCGTGGTCGTGTCGTTGCGGGCGCGTCAGCGCTGATGCCGAATGGTCGCGCTTCAGGAAAATGTTCAAACACTGAGGTTTCGTTCCATTTAAAGCGGTGTCCTATGGTTTACAATCCGGCTCGGCCTCCCAATACCTAAGGGGATGGCAGGGTGAGATGCGTCGCACAACGGCTTAACGGCCGGGGCGCGACGTCCGGAGACTATGCCTCCGGGCCTCCGCGTGATCGATTCCCGCAACATGGGAATCGTGAGGTCTTCAGAGCGGTCGAGTGGGTAAGGCAGCGTGATCGGTGCGAGTGGTCCGGGTGCAACGTTGCAGTCAATTCAGGCTGCGTGGCAGCCGAAGTTCGAAGTGGAGACCATGAGTACTATCGCTAGCGGTGTCAAAGCCAACGCGCATACGCGCGAGATCGAGGCGCAAGCCTACGCAAAAGCGACCTGGCGTTTGTTGCCGTTCCTTTTCCTGTGTTACGTCGCAGCCTATCTGGACCGCGTGAATGTCGGCTTCGCCAAGCTGCAAATGCTGAACGACCTCCAGTTCAGCGAGACCGTCTACGGTCTGGGCGCCGGCATCTTCTTTATCGGTTACTTCTTCTTCGAAGTGCCGTCCAACATCATCATGCACAAGGTCGGTGCGCGTCGCTGGATTGCGCGCATCATGATCTCGTGGGCGGTGCTCTCGGCGGCGACGCTGTTCGTCACGACGCCGACGCAGTTCTACGTCGTGCGCTTCCTCCTCGGTGTGGCTGAGGCCGGTTTCTTCCCCGGCATCGTGCTGTATCTGACCTACTGGTTCCCGGCGCAGCGCCGTGGCCGCATGAACGCGCTGTTCATGATCGGCATTCCGGTGGCCGGTGTGTTCGGCGGTCCGCTCTCGGGCTGGATCCTGCAAGCGTTCAACGGCGTGGGCGGCTGGAAGGCCTGGCAATGGCTGTTCTTCATTGAAGCCATTCCGTCGGTGATTCTCGGCGTGATCACGCTGATGTATCTGCCGAACGGCATTCGCGCTGCGAAGTGGCTCACCGAAGACGAAAAGGCCGTGCTGGAACACAACATCGCGCAGGACGGCGCGGGCAAGGCACCGCAATCGGTGGCTTCGGTGTTCTCCAACGGTCGTGTGTGGCTGATGGCCGTGATCTACTTCTGCTGCATGATGGGTCTGTACGGCATCGGCTTCTACCTGCCGACGCTCATCAAGGCCAGCGGCGTGAAGAGCGCGCTCGACGTGGGTCTGCTGACCGCCATTCCGTACGCATGTGCCGTCGTCAGCATGATCGTCGTGGCACGCAGCTCGGACCGCACGCGTGAGCGTCGCTGGCACTTCGCCGTGGTGTCGTTCGCCGGTGCAGTCGGCCTGTACCTGAGCACGATCTGGGGCAACAACGTACCGCTCGCGATGGTCGCACTGTCGGTCGGCACGGCCGGTATGCTGGCCACGATGCCCGTGTTCTGGACGTACCCGAGCGCGCTGCTTGTCGGCGGCTCGGCGGCGGCTGCCATCGGCATGATCAACTCGATCGGCAACCTGGCAGGCTTCGTGAGCCCGTTCGTCATCGGCTGGCTCAAGGACGTGACGCAGAGCACTAACGCCGGTATGTACTGCGTGTCGGCAGCGCTCGCGCTGGGTGCCGTGCTGGCACTCACGCAGTCGAAGGAACAGGTCAATCGCTGATCGTTCCGTAGGGAGGTGAGGGAAGGGCGGCAGCGCTGCCCGTCCCTCTGGGGCGACGCTTCATACAAGTAGCGTCGCCAACAAAAAAGCGGGTCCATGTGAGTGGACCCGCTTTTTTATTTCCTGCTGCCGGGGCAGTCCTTGCGGACCGACCGGCAACGACACCTTGGCTTACGCCTTGGCGACGCTTGCCAGTGCTGCGTTGAACGTCTTGCTCGGACGCATGACTTGTTCGAGCTTTTCGAAGTCCGGCTTGTAGTAGCCGCCGATGTCGGTCGGCTTGCCTTGCACGTCGGCGAGTTCGCCCACGATGGTCTTCTCGTTCTCGGTCAGAACCTTTGCGAGCGGGGCGAAGAGCTTGGCCAGTTCGGCGTCGTCCTTCTGCTCGGCGAGTTCCTGTGCCCAGTACATCGACAGGTAGAACTGGCTGCCACGGTTGTCCAGCTCGCCGGTCTTCGGCGACGGACCCTTGTTGTTGTCGAGCAGCTTGCCCGTTGCGGCGTCGAGCGTCTTGGCGAGGATCTTGGCGCGCTGGTTGCCCGTCTTGATGCCCAGGTCTTCCAGCGAGACAGCCAGTGCCAGGAATTCACCCAGCGAGTCCCAGCGCAGGTGGTTCTCTTCCACCAATTGCTTGACGTGCTTCGGTGCCGAGCCGCCAGCACCCGTTTCGTACATGCCGCCACCGGCCATCAGCGGCACGATGGAGAGCATCTTGGCGCTGGTACCCAGTTCCATGATCGGGAACAGGTCGGTCAGGTAGTCGCGCAGAATGTTGCCGGTCACCGAGATGGTGTCCAGGCCGCGGATCACGCGCTCCAGGGTGTAACGCATGGCGCGCACTTGCGACATGATCTGGATATCGAGACCGTTGGTGTCGTAATCCTTCAGGTACGTTTCGACCTTCTTGATCAGTTCGGCTTCGTGCGGACGGTACGGGTCGAGCCAGAACACGGCGGGCATGCCCGAGTTGCGCACGCGGTTCACGGCGAGCTTCACCCAGTCGCGGATCGGTGCGTCCTTGACCTGGCACATACGCCAGATGTCGCCAGCTTCCACGTTCTGCGAAAGCAGCACTTCGCCCGTGGCGATGTCGACGATGTTCGCCACGCCGTCTTCGGCGATTTCGAACGTCTTGTCGTGCGAGCCGTATTCCTCAGCCTTCTGTGCCATCAGGCCGACGTTCGGCACCGTACCCATCGTGGTCGGATCGAATGCGCCGTTCGTCTTGCAGAAGTTGATGATTTCTTGATAGATGCGAGCGAACGTGCTTTCCGGGATCACGGCCTTCGTGTCCTTCGGACGGCCGTCGGCACCCCACATCTTGCCGCCGATACGGATCATGGCGGGCATCGATGCGTCGACGATCACGTCGTTCGGCGCGTGCAGGTTCGAGATGCCCTTGGCCGAGTCGACCATCGCCAGTTCCGGACGGTGTTCATGGCAGGCATGCAGATCGCGAATGATCTCTTCGCGTTGCGTGCTCGGCAGCGCTTCGATCTTTTCGTACAGGTTCACGAGACCGTTGTTGACGTTCACGCCCAGTTCGTCGAACAGCTTGCCGTGCTTCTCGAAGGCTTCCTTATAGAAGATCTTCACAGCGTGGCCGAACACGATCGGGTGCGAGACCTTCATCATCGTGGCCTTCACGTGCAGCGAGAACATGACGCCGGTCTTGCGTGCGTCCTCCATCTGTTCTTCGTAGAAGTCGCACAGCGCCTTCTTGCTCATGAACATGCTGTCGATGATTTCGCCGTCGAGCAGCGAGACCTTCGGCTTGAGCACGATCGTCTTGCCGCTGTTCGTCACGAGTTCCATCTTGACGTCGCGTGCCTTGTCGATCGTCATCGACTTTTCGCCGTGGTAGAAGTCGCCATGCTTCATATGCGCGACGTGCGTGCGCGAAGCCATGCTCCACTCGCCCATGCTGTGCGGGTGCTTCTTGGCGTAGTTCTTGACGGCGAGCGGTGCGCGACGATCCGAGTTGCCTTCACGCAGGACCGGGTTCACGGCCGAGCCGAGGCACTTCGAGTAACGCTTCTGGATGGCCTTCTCTTCGTCGGTCTTCGGATCTTCCGGGAAGTCCGGAATCTTGTAGCCCTTCGACTGGAGTTCCTTGATGGCGCTCTGGAGCTGGAACACCGATGCGCTGATGTTCGGCAGCTTGATGATGTTCGTGTTCGGATCCTGCGTCAGACGACCGAGTTCGGCGAGGTTGTCCGGGACGCGTTGTTCTTCGGTCAGGAATTCGGGGAATTCGCCGAGGATACG
This sequence comes from Pandoraea sp. NPDC090278, assembly GCF_044772185.1. Classification (NCBI taxonomy): domain Bacteria; kingdom Pseudomonadati; phylum Pseudomonadota; class Betaproteobacteria; order Burkholderiales; family Burkholderiaceae; genus Pandoraea; species Pandoraea sp. NPDC090278. Next base: position 302,614 of record NZ_JBIVYJ010000003.1, read on the forward strand.
GCCCGAGACCGAGATGTCGCTCGTGTCGACCGCCACGCCCGCCGGAGCGGTGAACGTGCGGATGATCGGGAGGAAGGAGCCGGTGGCGAGAAGCGGAGCTTCGTCGGTCAGGGTGTAGATGATGCTGGGTTGCTGCGTGCTCATCGCTGGTCTCGGATTCAAGAATCAGGAAAAGGTGGGGGAATGCCGCCGACTGGGTCACAGTCCGCAAGCCACGACAAATTTTCCCTGATTGTGACACGGGTCGGGGGCAAAACTGAAATGCCTTTTCGTAATGTGAATGCTTGGGTCTTATATAAGACTGGCACGGAAGTGCCCATCACGCCGTTGAAAACCCCGCAGGCTGGGGCAGGGGTGGGGGAAATGGTGGGGCTGAAGGGGATTCTGAAGGGGTTTGCCTGGATGGGTTTTGTTTTTTGATAGAAAAAATCTATAGAAAACACCACAAAAGCCGTCGTCGAGCCATCAGGAAATCCCGTTCCTGACCGCGCTGTCGCGTGGGCTGATGCTGCCGCGCGACACTCTGTTTTCCCGGTTGCAACCGGCAAGGCGTTGCGATTAAATGGCGCGCAACGCGCCGACCCCCGGAAGTTTGATCCCCGGGCGCAGTCATCCCCCCAACTGCCACCGGGCGTTCGTCATCTGCCGCAAGCAAAACAGATATAGGCGCAGTGACGGATTGGGCTATGCGGTTGCACAAGGCAAAACTAATAACAAACCAGCATGGGGCTGCCGGCAGGTCCGGGGTCTCGTCGTACCGGGGATTCATGCATGTCCGTTCTATCGCTTCGCCGCAGTGCGCTTGTCGCCGCGGCGTTTTCTGTTGTGCTGACGGGAACTGTGGGGGCGTCCGAGGGCGTCGCCGCCGGGGATGCATCTTCCGCCGTAAGTGCTGACGTCCGGGGTTCCGCCATCGCACAGGCACGCGCTCACATGCGAGCGAAGTCGCCGGAGCAGGCGTACGCTGCACTGGCCCCGCTGGAAGGGCGTCTCGCGGGAGATGCCGAATACGATTACCTGCTCGGCATCGCTGCAGCGGACACCAGGCACCTCGACGTGGCGGAGCGCGCGCTCAAGCGCAGCATCGCCGAGCGGCCGGGTGACGGTCCGACGCATCTCGAACTCGGACGCACTTACTTCTTGTTGGGACAGCGAGAGAACGCCCGACGGGAATTCGAAGGTGTGGCGGCGGGCGATGTGCCCGAAGGCGTTCGTCCAGTCATTCAAGCCTATTTGAACGCCATCAATGCGCCGGTCGGTGTGCGCACGGCATGGTCCGGCTACGTGCAGGGCAATTTCGGCCATGACACCAACGCCAACAATGCGACGACCAATTCGTCCATCGCGATTCCGGCGCTTGGTGGCCTGATGTTTGTGCTCGACGGCGGCTCCCGTGGTACGCCTGCGAATTTCGGCGACGTGAGCGGCGGCCTTGCCGTTCGTCACGCGGTGACGGAGAACCTCGTCGTCTCGGGATCGGGGGACGTCGACGTGCGGCGCTATGGCGGTAACGCGCGCGCGTTCGATCAAGGCAGCTACGTGTTCCAGTTGGGCGCGAACTGGCTGTCCGGCAAGAACAACTTCGGGCTGCAATATGCGAACCAGCATATGTGGGTCGATTCGGAGAGTTACCGGAACCTCAACGGTTTCACCGCGCAGTGGACGCGCGACATCGGCGAGAGTCTTCAGGCAGCGGCGTTCGCGCAATACACGCCGATCCGCTATATGGGGACGAACGCACGCGACGTGAATCGCGCGATTGGTGGGGCGTCCATCGTCAAGGGATTTGCGTCGGTCTATGGGGAGCCGGTGGCCTATGCGTCGATGTACGTAGGACGGGAGAGTCCCAAGGACGATCTGTCTGCGGCATTCGGCAATCACCTTTGGGGCGGACGCATCGGTGGCGAATGGCACGTGATGCCCAATCAGATGCTCTTCGCGAATGTGAGCTTCGAGCGGCGCAATTACGACACGCTGGACAGCATGTTTCTGGTCGAGCGCAGTGATCGTCAATTGGATGTGAAGGCAGGCTATTCGTACTTTGTGACGAAGGCGTTTTCGATCACGCCGCAATACAGCTTCACGCGCAACGGTTCCAGTCAGCCGCTGTATGCCTACCACCGAAGTGTTTACGAGATCGTGGCTCGCTATGACTTCCGTTGATCTCACTCGTCATGCCCGTCAATCCGATTCGGAGCGAAACATCATGAAGCGTAAGCCAATGTCGATTGAGCGGGGCATGTCCCGGGCGCGTGCCCGGTGGGTTGCCGGGTGGCTCGTGACGTTGCCGGGATTGGTGTTGATGGCGAGTGAGCCGGTTCGGGCGCAGACGCCTGCCGTCGATTACTCCCGGTTCATTCCGGTGCAGACGTCGTCTGTACCGACCCCGGTGAGCACTGGTGCGCCGATCGCCGGCGCACCGCTCGGAACGGCCCCCGGGGTGTACGTTCAGGTGATCGACGGCGTGATAGCCGTGAGCAATCCGTCTGGGACGCAGGCGTTCCAGGCCGGGCAGTTCGGTTTCAACCCAAGTTACGCGACGCCGCCGGTCATCGTCCCGCAAAATCCGGGGATGCTGTTCACGCCGCCGCCAGTCTTCGGCAGTACGCCAGCACCGCAGACCCCGCCACCTCCCGCACCCAGCGGGCCAATGGGCACCCAAACGCCAGCGGATCCGGTCGTCACTGTGCCTCCGGTCGTGTCGCCGCCTATCACGCCTCCGGTGGTGCTGGCGAACGGCACGGACTACTACATGATGAACTGGGGTTCGGACGGTCTTGCGAATCTCGGCATTGGTGCGGGTGTCTTCAACAGTGCGAACGCGCTGACGAAGTTCACAGGCACGACGGTGCCGTTCAACGTAGTGTCCGGCGTGACGGCGACCGATACCGGCGCACTTGAAGACCTTGGCTGGGGACGCTGGACGTCAGGCTCGGTCTCGGATCACGGCCTCCAGTTCGATCTGTCGACGTGGAAGTCCGGCATGCCTTACGTTGTGGGTCGTCCGACACTCGACGCGAATCTGCCGGTCTCGGGCACGATGACGTACGCGCTTGCTGGTGCGACGAAGGCCATCGATATGACGACGGGGGCGGTGGGTACGCTCTCGGGCAATCTGAGCATTGCGTTCCAGAACGCGCAGTATGCCGTCACACCGAACTTGAACATAGCAATGTCTGCGGGTCCAACCTATGTGACCGGCGCGGGATCGACGACGGTCGGCCCTGATGGTGCGCGTGCGACATTCAGCACGATGACGCAAAACGTGACGGGCGGCGCTTGCGCGGGCGGATGCCGATTCTCGACGCAAGGCGTGCTGACCGGTGCAGCGGCGAACAATGCCGGGATCGTCTATTCGCTGACGGGGCCGGATCTTCGTGTGGTGGGGGCGGCGGGGTTCAAGCGCTGACGAGTGTGGCGATGCTAAAGCGGGTTCGGGTGCAGCGAACTTCCCAGCAGCGCCATCGCCGTGCGCGCCAGTTGAGAAAAATCGGCGGATTGATTTCTATCGCCTGATTGCTGTCCGCCGATCAGACAAAGGTGTGCGAAGCGCGCAATGCGCTCCGCATCGACAGGGTTGTCCATCCTCGCACTGCAAACCGAGATGGCGAATGACAACCGGGTGCGATCCACTCGCGCCTGGTATTCGGCAACCAGTGGGTCCTGGCGCGCCCACGCTCGAATTTCTATTTCTCTGCGCGGCCGTTTCTCGGCGGCCACCTCCAGGTAACGTGTCAGCACGTCATCCAGGGTGCGGCCTTGTGCCGCATACGCGAGCATCCGATCGGTGTAGTCTGATTCCCATTGGGCAAGCAGGGTACGGACGAAGTCCTCTTTGCTACGGAAGTGATGGTAGAAGGAGCCGCGCGTCACGTTTAATCGCCTGGCCAGACGCTCGGCGGAAACCGCCAGATATCCTTCCTGATCGAGGGCGTCGAACCCGGCGGCAATCCATTGATCTCGTGTCAGCATGGGGTGATACCGAAAACGTACAGGCTGTGTATGGTCGTGCAGTCGTCGCTAGACTCGGTCTCCATTGTGTTTGTTCGCTGATCGCAGACGATCAGGAGCATTGAACGGAGCCATCAATGAAGCAAGTTGCGCTGATCGCCTTTGAGCAATTCACCGACATCGACCTCTTTCTGATGTGGGACATTCTGGGACGCAATCGAGACGATTGGCAAGTTCGCATCTTGGGCCAGCAATCGGAACTCCGGTCCTCAAATGGTTTGCTGATCCAGACACATGGCCGACTTGAAGAGGCCAATCACGCCGATGTTGTGTTGTTCGCCAGCGGTAAGGAGGGTGTGCCGATGGCGATGTCGGACGCCGCCTTTATGGAGGCGTTCCGGCTGGATCCGGGCTGTCAATTGATCGGTTCTATCTGTGCGGGCGCGTTCATTCTTGCGCGGCTGGGGTTGCTGCCGGAACGCCGGGCGACGACGCATCCCGATGCGAGAGCGGCGCTGCATGCAGAAGGTGTGGAATTGGACGACCGGCCGTTCACGAGCAGTGGCAATGTCGCGACGGCTGGTGGATGCCTTGCCGCACTCTATCTGGTCGGCTGGGTTGTCGAGCGTATGTTCGGCACACAGAAAAGCCTGGAGGCATTACGGCCGGTATTGCCTGCGGGACAGTATGACGTCTACGAAGGGCTGGTCTTATCCAGCATCCGGCAAGGGGAGGGCGCAGTATCGTGACCGTTGCTACGCCCGCGTTCCAATATTTGTGAGCTCATCATGACCAAAGCGCATGCCGTGCCCATGCCCAGCGACAGCGCCATTGCACCGCTCTATGCGGGTGCAGACCTGTCGGACACTTATGCAATTCGACTGCCGCCAGAGGCCAGCGACGATCTGGAGGTGCTGACACGCATCCTGTTCGAACGGCAGGCGTGGTGGATTCGTGCGCTCATGCGTGTTCGCGATGCCGTGATGGTGACCGTCAACGTCAAGTCGTCTCACGCGGTCGGTGTTGCCGGAGCAGCGCGTGGACCGGTGATCAGCTTCTTTCCGCTGCTGTCAAAGACGGCGACGGAGTTGGTCCTGGGCGCAGATGACCGACATCTCGATTTCCGCGTCTCCGTCCAACTTCGTACCGATACGGACAATCGACGCGAGTTGCTCGCCGCGACGGTGGTGCATTGCCATAACCGACTGGGACGGATCTATCTTGCGACGATCGCACCGTTTCATCGCGTGATCCTTCGGTCGAATCTGGAGCGGGCGGTCAGAGATATGCGGGGTTGAGCGGATTGAGTAGAGATTGGGCGGAAAAAGAAAAAGGCCCTCGGCATTTGCCTGAGGGCCTTTCCTTGCGCGATTCGCGCGAATCTGGTGGGTGGTACAGGGATTGAACCTGTGACCCCTGCCGTGTGAATCAGAATTTGGCCCAGATACTTACGTACAGTTTTCTTGTACGTCTTTGAGTTTACATGGAATTCTCTTTCCTGAGTTAATTTCGCATTTGCTTGGTTTTGAATCCGACTGCACCGTTTTTGCACCAGCTATAGCCTTCTCGGAGAAGGATTGTTCAAGGCTTCGTCGAGTCGGCTGAGTGCAGCACAAACATTCAGGTCAACGTCGGCACTCGTGACGCTACCGGGGGGCTGACTGATTTCTGACAGCTCAGCCACGGTCGATGGGAGCGGCCATGGGGCGTGCGGGAGGCCGTGATTGGCAACGCATAGGTACAGTCGCTCCACGGCGCCATGATGCGGGTGCGAAGGGTCGAAAGGCCGCTCCCAGGACGATAAAAATCCGCCTGCTGTTGCGTTGGTCGGGCGCCCGTTGAGTTCTTGCCTTACTAGGGCGTCAACCTCCGCGAGGTAAGTGCGATCTTCCACCACCTCGAAGCCCGCATTTCGTAACTGATCTGTCCACCGAGCGAATCCAGCAAGCGACTCTTGATCGGACCGCGCGGCGCGTGGTCTTCCCCCGCTACTTGTTGGCGAGACCGGCATTTTTCCCTCGAGCATTCGCCTTTTCCCGTCCTCAAAGATCTTCTTGGCTTGTGCCTGATGCGAGATTGCATCTCGATACTCGTCGAAGTTGATCGGAAGTGAGGATGTCCCAACGCCGATCTGGATTGTTTCCGCGGTAGTCAGCCACCCATTGGCGAAAGCCTTTCGCGCGATCCAGTGTGCGCGTTCGATGGATGTAGCTTGATTCTCCTGGCGACCTTGGGTTTGCAGAAATTCACGCTCATAACGCCTCCATTCTTGGCCGGTATGAAGCGCCCCTTCTGCGATCTCAAACCCGAAAAACCACTCAAGTTGAGCGGGTGTCATACCCGACCGGCGACGAATCAACGAGAAGAGGGTGCGAGTGGCCATTTTCATGGCGCGCCGCGCACTGTCGTCGCCGTTCTTGTAGCCGAAATGGCGTGCCATCAAAACCCCGGATTATGCCCTTTTGCCGCATGCGTGAAGGTGAACATAACCTAGGCGAAGTCAATATGTCTAGGGGTAGAGATGGACACGCGTACCAAGGACTTTCGGGTGGTGTTCGCCACAATGGATAAATCAGCGCTGATAAATGCTGACGAGTTGGGACAACTCCTTGGCAAGACGCGTGCTGCGATTTATCAGATCCTTTGCCTGGAGAGTGGCCAATTGCCGGCCCCTGTGTTCCGGCAGAACCGGTATGTCCGTTGGCGTGCCGGGGACGTCCGAGACTGGTTGGAGAGTCTTGCTGTAGCCCCGGTTAGGGAGATTGCCGGTAAGGAGCGCCGTGGCCGCCCGCGGCAACCAGTGCCTGTTTCGTTTTAATGCGAGCCTAGTCCGGTGGATTCCTCGCGGGAAGAGATTGACCCCATTGTTGGGCAGAATGCCGACGTTCGGCCGCACCGGTCATATCAGCAACTCATCGCGGTGCTTCAACAGCGAGGGGGCTCCAAGGGCGCCGAGCCCGGGATTGACGTGCTGCCGTTGCGTACGGAATCGCGTGAGGTATGTTTGCCTCCGTGGCCGAACTCGGCACGCGGCGTGCCGAATATCGCATTACGCTCCGCTCTGTTTGGAGCTATTAGCAAGAGGGCCCGGCCGTCCTTACAGCGACAAGAGATCCATGCCCAAGATGGGATTTCAATCCGATACACAGGCGTTCGTCTCGATCAAGGTGATCTCGATGTGTGGGAAGCGATACTGCACCTTTTCCGAACCCGAAACGCGGCGACTGGATGTAAGGCGACTGCCTACCAATTGCTTAAGGCGCTAGGCAAGACTGACACGGGAAAGAACCGGGAGATACTCGACCGCCGCCTTAGTCGGTTGAAGGCTACCGCCTTGGACGTGAAGGTTGTCGGCCGCGTCAGCTACGAGGGAAGTTTGATTGGCGACGTATATCGAGCGGATGAAAGTCGAGCATATGTCATTATGCTCAATCCCAAGCTCTGCCTCCTATTCAAGTCGGATCAATTTACCCATATCCAATGGACTGTACGCTACGCTCTAAGGGGTAAGCCATTGGCGCAGTGGCTGCACGGCTACTACTCAAGCCATGCGAAGCCATTTCCGGTCAAGGTGGAAACACTGTGTCGGCTATGTGGCAGCGAGGCAGTTCTTCTCAGTGATTTCAAGAAGGACTTGCGTCGTGGGCTCGACGCAGTGTCTGCCGCCAGTAGAGCCAATGGCGAGCATTTTTGCTACGAAATTCGCGGCGACCTCGTACACGTACAGAGAGGCACACTCCGGCGTCGTCTGACCGAAAAGATCAAGTCGCGCTGACGTTGTTGGCGCGGAGTGCAAAGGCCAAAAAATGCTGCGCAAGCGTTTGCCTAAGAAGGTAAAGTCCAGAGCGTCTGCCGATGCATACCGTTCCAACACCCCCGGGCTATGCCGTTCCAGCTCCCCTGAAGTGCCGTTCCAACAGCCCCGAATTGCCGTTCTTGGACTCCCGGCATACCGTTCCAATACCCCCGTCTTCATAGGCCATCGAGGCAGAAAGTCCAGGTCGGGTAAGGGTTTGAGCAATTCACAACTGAGTTGCTAATCTGTTTTTAATCATTTCTAATCGGCACAGCTGTCGGGGTAAATCATCAGGACGGCTGTTTGCTTGAGGCGCGGCACTCCGCTGATTTTTGGGGCAGTGGGATTTCTAGATGAGGCAAGCCCCGTAGCTGCGCATCAAGCTGACAGCTGAGGCTGTGGAGAGCTAACGGATGAAAAGCGGGTGCGGCCCGCAGGTTTGCCCGCAGAGAATGAAGTGGAAAAGGCACTGAGGACTCCGCAGCGACCTAAAGTCACGGGCTCTGCTTGTATGCTAGTGCCCTATCATCCGTGTTCCGTCTGCCTGCGAGAGTACTCTATGATCGAATTGCCGACCGCGATTCCCGACGTTGACGTGTTGCTCGCGCTGGAACCCGAGGAACTCGCTGCCAAGGTGCTCTTCCTGCTGCGCAAGCGGCATGAGAACAAGTTCAACTTCGGAAACTTGAGGCTGGAACTGGGGATTGGCGGTCAGATATCGTATCCGCGGGAGCGTCTCCACGAAGTGGATCTGGCGCTGGCTGAGGCGCTGGCATGGATCGAGGCTCAAGGGCTGGTTGTGCCCGACGAAGGAGTGAATGGTCAAAACGGCTGGCGACGATTGAGTCGTCGAGCGCAACGCTTTCAAGACGAAGCGGCGTTTACCGATTACCGCATCGCGCGGTTGTTGCCGAAGGAACTGTTGCACCCGGCGATCGCAACCACAGTATGGCTGGCATTCATGCGCGGCGCGTACGCTACAGCAGTGTTCGAGGCAATGCGTGCGGTCGAGATAGCGGTACGGGACGCCGCTGGTTTTCCTCAGGGGGAGCATGGGGTACCGATGATTCGTCGGGCATTCAATCCTAAAAGTGGGCCTCTTACTGATCCTACGGCTGATGAGGGTGAAAGGGAGGCACTTGCCGCCCTGTTCGCTGGAGCAATCGGTTCGTACAAGAATCCGCATTCCCACCGGGATGTGCCGATCGACACAGCGCGTGAGGCTGTCGAGATCATTCTTATCGCTAGCCACCTGCTAGGTATTGTCGACGCGCGTGTCGCTGCGATGGTGGCAGAACATTGATTGCGACTGATCGAAAGCTCATAAGCACTTGGCAGTCAAAAGTGCCTAGCTGCGCCATCGGCTCGCCGGGCTACGGGGTCGCCCTTCGGGCGAGTCCTGCCGGACCGGCCCCTACCGGCTCGGCAGCTCCGCTGCTGCCCTACATGGCTTGAATGCGCTCTTCGTCGATCATAGGCCCTGGGGCCGGCAAAATTGACGGTTCGGCCACGGTATCAGCGAAAGCAGGCCAAACTGGTGCTCGACGACCAGTTTGGGCTATGACACCCCGACCTTCACAGGGCTAGAATTTCAGTCTTTCATGGCGTAGCAGATCGCGTGTGCATCGCACAATGCGTGGTGCCTACCTCCGTGCCTACGGTAATAGTCCTCAAGGCGACTCAGATCAATTTGAGCGTTGACCAGCAGAGCCCGCCAGCCTGTGGGCAGTTCGTCCAATAGGTCAAGGAGCAGATCCCAATCACCGGCATAGTCAAAACACAGACTTCGGTCGGGTTCCTGGGCGAACTGATCCAGCCAAGCCAACAACTCGATGCGCAGTACATCGCGCGTGAAGGAGCGATTGGGAGGTTGACCTAACTGAGGCAAAACAGCCGCCCGCACAAATTCGCTACAGGCCGTCCGGTCGAAATCAGAGCACTCAGCGTAGAATTCCCGACCGTCGTCAGCCACCAAAGCCACGCTGATCAATTCGCAATGGATGAAGTCGGTGAACTCAGTGTCGACAAAAAGCCTCATCGTTTCTCGAGATAGGGGTTTCGCCAGTACTCCACACCACCACCTAAAGTCTCAGCACCGAGCGCCGTTGCTACCTTCGGAAAGTGAGCAATTGGGAATACAACCTGAGACCGACGATGGAAAACGAAGAAAAGAGTTCAAAGGGAGCGTTTGGCAGATTCTTAAGGATTGCAGCACACGCTGGCTGGGACACCGACGAACTCAAGTCGATACTTGGGTTCATTGTTCTAGTAATTGCCGAGATAGCTTTCGCTTTACTAGCCCAAAAGTATGACTGGTTACCGACCTCATACAGCGCGGTGAAATGGCTAACATATCCATTACCCATTGTGGCTCTGGCGTACGGGGGATCCGTCGCCGTTACCAGATATCGCAAACTCTGCAAGGCCCGCGACCGGGATGCCGCCGATCTACAACGCGGTCGGTATCGAGTTCGTGCCGAATACTGGGCTGGCGTCGCGCTCTTGAGTGCCGGCTTGGCACTTGCCGGCAGTCTTACAAAGTTTGACGAGCGCTACATTAGACCGCTCGACGCAGACCTGCAGAGTGACGTTCGCAACATCGTACGTCTAACCTCAGCGGAATGCACGATGGATCTCCCCCTTTGCACTCGAATCCGGAACTCGTCGGAGATGCTCACCCACGCAATTGCGCACCCGAATCTCGGGCCAGGATTGGCGCGGCATGCCTTCGAAGAATTTGATCGTGTCATTCGAGATAGCAAACCTTTGCTGCAAAGCCGCACAAGGAATGACGTGGACCGGATGCTTGACGAACTCGACGTCTGGCTTCCAAGTCGCATCTGGATCGAGATGCTGTCCATCGTTACGTACCTCCTAATCATGTTCGCTGCAGGTAATGCTGTTGGACTGAAGGTCGCTACGGCGCATTTTGAAATGAAATTACGTGACAAAGAATTCTTGCCCCGAATCGAATCAAAACCGAAAACAGGTGAGTGGTCCGACTCAGGCCCGGAATGATGGCGCTGAGATATATCCACCTACGCTCCTCGCTCTAACGAGACATGCGGGCAGTCAAGGGCCAGCCCGCAGGCCGCAGCCCGACCGAAAGGGAGGGAACGGGCGAGGACTGGGCGAAGCGCATCCTTGATTGACCAGAAATACCTCAACGCTCGAGCAAACGGGGCAGGAGTCGTATCCCTGCCCCGGCTGCCTCCCGGCGAGGGTGGGGTGCGGGGCGGCGCCCCGCAAGGGATTCCAAAGGGGGCTAGCCCCCTTGGCCCATGACTTTGCGGAAGCAAAGTCTAGTGGGTTAGACCTCGCAGTATTGCGAGGTCGTCGCCAGTCGCAACGCGACTGTGCGCTACGCGCGAAGGCAAATTCCTGAGCAAAATATCCCTTGCGCGTGCTCTCTCTGGCTTGCGATCCTGAACAGCGACGATTCAAATTTGAGTTGGAGCCGAACGAGATGGCGAACTACTGCATCATGCGCGTAAAGAAGCGGCGCACCGGGGAAGCTGCCGCAATGGCACGGCACGCACTCCGGCAAGAGAACGTGCACAACGCCGACCCTTCGAGGCGCGGGCTCAACGAAATTTTGATTGGCGCCGGGACGGTCGAAGCGGTAATGGCCACGCTCCGGCACAAGCTTCCTCCGAAACGTAGGCGCGATGCCGTCACCTGTCTCGAGTTCTTCATCGGCGCGAGCCCTGAAGCCGTTGCGGCCATGAGTAAGGAGCAACAACGGGCGTATTTCGAACGGGCTCTAGCTTGGGTTGGCTGGCGCTTCGGCGGACTTGGGAATGTCGTTAGCGCGGTTGTGCATCGAGACGAGACATCGGCGCACCTGCAGGTGCTCACAGTCCCTCTACTTGATGGACGGTTGAACGCGAAACAGCTCGTCGGCAACAGGCAGCATCTTCAGGCACACCAAGACTCGTTCGCGGAGATTGTCGGTGCGTCTCACGGGCTCAGGCGAGGTGTGCGTGGTTCAAAGGCCAAGCACACCTCCATTCGTCAGTTTTACGGCGCGATTCAGGCGGCAGGAAGCGCGGAAGCGCTACCGCCGAGGATGCCTGTCCCTGAAATGCCGAGAGAATTGCCGTTCTGGGCGACGACCGAACAACGAACCGCCCGTGACGCCGCGTTGAAGCGTCGTGACGAGGCATTAGCGTCAAACCGCCGCCGCCAATCTGAAATAGAAAGGTTGGCGCGCCTTGCTCTCGCCACACACGGGCGAGCAAGTCGACGCTATCCAGATCCGGAGGCTGCGCGCAAACAGACGGAGCGGGCAGAGACACTCTTGGCCAGCCAGCGAATCGAGTTCAATGCACGGGAAAATCGGTTATCCCAGTTGCAGGAGCGCTTAGATGTGGCCGCGCGGAACCTGAAAGAAGTTGAGCGCGTACGTGGTGACTTGTTGAAAGAGATTGAGGCTATAAATCCGGAGCTCGCGCAAGATCTCGGACTCGATTCGAAGATTACACAAACAGAAAAATGATGCGCGTGCCCGAGCACGGTGGCTACTCTGGTTGAGTCAGCAACGAACACCATAGAGGTCCGAACATGAAAATGAAGCACGTATATCGCCAAGCTCTAGTTTCTATTGGCTTGTATGTGTTTACGAGCGTTGCGTTCGCCCAAGGCGACGCCGGCGCATCCCTGGATGGGATGATGAGCGCGACGCCGGCATCGGACCAGAGTATCCAGATGCTCCGGTACGTATTTGGCTCGTTCGCCGACAATCCGTTTGGGTCTTTTGGAGGAATAGGCGACAGCCTCATCGGGCAGCTTTTCTATAACCTCAACGTCTTCGTGTTCCTCGTGGCTGGCTTCTGGTCTGCATACACGATTGGCGCGAGCATTGTTCAAACGGCTAATGAGGGGCAATTTCTCGGCCAGCGGTTCTCCACCGTTTGGTACCCCGTCCGGATGATCTGGGGGGCTGCAACGCTGATCCCGATCTTCGGCGGATTCGGTCTTGGGCAGTGCATCTACATGTACTCCGGTTTGGCCTCGGTCGGCGCGGCCAACTTGCTCACCAACACAGCGATCGAGCAGACAGCTAAGTTTACCGAGATGGTTCAGGCGCCGACAATCAGTCCGGCCACGAGCTCGGCGACAGCTGAGATGGCCGACAATCTGTACCAGATGTGGCTATGCCAACAGGTGCTCACGTCGCGCACTGACGTTGCACCGAACAGTCAGGTACAGCTCAAGGTGATCACCGGTGGGATTCAGCTAGGTTCCGCGGCTGAGCCCACACTCTGCGGTCGCGTGACCGTGACGCCGGCGACGAGCTTCCGCTCGGCGAACACGCTGGGCTTTAGTGTCAACAGCGTCAACTACCAGGGCATCGCCAACGCCGTCGCACAGAACATCGGCCAGGCCCACCAGACGGCGCTGGTGAAGATGAGCAATGATCTCGCCCTGAATGCCCAGTCGTGGTATGGCAAGTATCAGGCAGCGAAGACGTCTGGCCAGCCAATTGCTGGAATGGGAAGCAACGTGCTCGAGGCCGTTCGTATCACGTACAACGAGGCAGTTCGGCAATCACTGCACGACCTGTTGAATCAATACCAGACCAAGGCGCTGACCGACCAGGCCATTCAGAACATGAAGGCAACAGGCTGGATCGGCATCGGTGCGTGGTATTCGACGTTTGCCGAGGTGAATGCGGCCATGGCTGACGCCACCAAAGTCGAGATCCACTTCTCCCCGCCGACGACGACCGATTCGGAATACGTGGAGGCCCTCGCCGCCTTTCGGAAATCGCTGACGCAGATGGCAGGAACCGGGCAAGCCGCGGGTGCTACCGACGCGGAAATGAGTGCCGGTTCGCTTGCGACCAGGTTGATCAAACGAGCCTTCTGCGAGAACGAGACAGGTAACCTGTCGATCGGGCAGTGTTTCGTTGGCGCTGGCATGTCGGCGGTCTATCAAAACTCGGGAGGCAATGGTCTCGTCGACCCGATCATAGCGAGCAAGAATTTTGGTGACTATTTGATGACCGGTGCCGAGACCCTTCTGGTCGTGGCCGGAGGCATCGAGATTGCCATGTCTACGGCGGACGCCGCGAAGAGTTTGCTTGCGGGAAAAGCCGTGGGGTTCTTCTCCGGAGGGCTCAGCGATATCGCGATTGGTGCATTGAAGGCGGTAGGCAAGGTAGCGGTAAAGCTCATATACGTTTTCATGATCCCCTTGTTCGTGGTGGGGCTGAGCCTCGCCGTGTATCTGCCGCTCGTGCCGTTCATCGCTTGGTTCAGCGGAGTTCTGACCTGGTTTGCGTCCTTCATCGAGTCGCTAATCGCGTCACCGCTTTGGTCCATGGTTCACCTCGAAGGTGAGGGCGAGGGCATGGGCCGCCGCTCGCAGCACGGCTACTTGTTCCTGGCCAACATGCTATTGCGGGCGCCGTTGATGGTGATTGCATTCTTCGTGGCCAGCGCCGGCACGCGCATTGGGGGAACGATCCTTTACTTTCTGTTCAGCAGCGCCGTTGCCAATGCGCAGGGGAATTCAGTCACTGGACTCGCGACGATCGTGGGCCTGCTGATCATCTTTGCAGGGCTGAATATCCTGGTTGTCCAGATGATGTTCAATGTCGTCCACGTGATACCTGACCAGGTGATAGGGTGGTTGGGCGGTAACGTTTCCGCAACGCTCGGTCGCGAACTGGAAAACCGTGTCAATGCCATGTTCGTGAAGGGCGCGTCTCATGCGCAGACGGGGATGGTGGGGAAGGGGGCCGGCGGTGGGGGAGGCAAAAAGCCGACGCCGCCCGGAGGCGGCGGATCGGGGCCAAAGCGGAAAGGAGATTGATCCTCAGGGGAGGTGGGGGCGGATCAGGTCTGCATCATCGTAGTCCTGTCGACCACGTTGCACGAACTCCTGCAGCCCTCGGTCGGCTATCCCTTTCCGTACGTTCGGGTCGAGGAGCGCGTTATGAGGATCAAGGCGTGCAATCTCTGCAAGCAGCGCTTGGCGGACGGCGTAGAGCCTGGCTGCGTAGTCAATATCTGCATAAGCCGGCGCGCCAGGCTGGAATCGTGCTGCCGCTTCGGCTTTTGCCTGTTTCCGGGCCTCCCAGCGCTCCTCTAGGGCGTTAACAAAAGCCCTGCTGCTGCGGCCAAGTTCTTCCCAGTCTGCTCGAGTGCTCATGGCCACGTCCGTGTTTGTCGCGGTTAAGTATCATCGGAACCAGTTTATATAGACTACTACACAAACGGGCTGTTTTCGATCTCGCTTCTCGAGCGTTTTACCGGTAAAACGATCCGACGCAAATGAATTCAAATATTTCGAATTTTCCTGTCGACGACGGCATTCCTTCGCGCAAGACGCGCAGCCCTTGGAGGCGCCGCTTCTTCCTCGATTGCGAGTTCACTGGCTTCGATACGCAGCAGCTCATAAGTATTGCCATCGTTTCAGAGGACGATAGCTACACGTTCTATGGCGAAATCACGGACTACTATGCAGAACTAAGCGACTTCGTGAGACAGACGGTCGTGCCTCAATTGGGCCTCTTTCCCGGGCGAGCCATGACACGAGCTCAGTTGAGCGCCGAACTGCTTGCCTGGCTCTCAAGTATTCCTGCGAAGCCGAAGCCAATTCTCAGTTTTGACTATGAGGGTGATCGTGTGCTGCTGCTGGAGCTATTGTGTGGGCCCTTGCCGCACTCCTGGCGGCAAGAGAATATCCGAGGTCGGATAGACGCGGCTCGCCGCGCTGCGTATTTTCAGCGTAATGGGGGAGAGCACCATGCCCTGCACGACGCGAGGGCAAATAGCGAAGCGTTCATCTAGGGCAATGAAACTGCGGACCGATTCCTCTTACCTAGACTTGGCTAGACCCTTTCAGGTGGGCGGCCCCTCCCATCGGCTTAGGGGGCCTCATGTTTAACGGCTATTATGCATCGAAATAGGCCGTATCTGCCATTTCCTTTCCCCGATTAGCGCTCGATCTAAAAGCTAGAAGTAGGCCCTCCAGAAGGCAGTTCTCGGCTTGGCGCGCGTGACCGAATTGATCCAGTCAGCAAGCGCTTGCAGCTCCGCGTCCGCCTGCACAGCATCTATCTCACCACCTCGCCAAGCCACCCAAACCCTTTGGAACATTCTTTGCGCTACGGCGGGCGGGTGGATGCTGTCATTCCCCATCATGCCCTCAACGGTCCAGCCGCTCCATATAGGGTCTGCATTGTCCTGCCAATCGGCGCGGGCGGTGTTTGCCCCCCTGATGATCTCCATGTGGTCCCGTTCGAGTTCGATCTCGTACGTGTCATCGTGACCCCAACGCGGGCTGAAAATCTGCAACTCAATTGTCGGCATGTTCACCTCTCGTCAGATCGTTGTACTGCCAAGTTCGCGTGGCGGTTGTCCGGCTGTTGCCTTGATCATTTCGATCTTACGTGGGAAACAATCGCTCGCGCAATTCCTCGCAGCTACCGTCAAGTCCGGGA
This sequence comes from Pandoraea sp. NPDC090278, assembly GCF_044772185.1. Lineage (NCBI taxonomy): Bacteria > Pseudomonadati > Pseudomonadota > Betaproteobacteria > Burkholderiales > Burkholderiaceae > Pandoraea > Pandoraea sp. NPDC090278. The sequence continues at coordinate 318,813 of NZ_JBIVYJ010000003.1, forward strand.
AACAGCGCACCGGCAGTTATGCCCATTAGGGCCAATTCTCGCATCACGGTCTCTCGTTCCTTTGCCGGGATGTCGATAGCAGTCAGGTATCGCCTTGCGTGAAGCTTCTCCACAAAATCAATGAACGATTCTACATCGTCGACATTGGTGAGCGCGGAGAGCGCTTGTTGAGGAATGAGCCGTTCGTTTTCGATCGCCAGGAACTCCATGAGAGAAAAATGTGGGAGGGCGGGAGCTGTAATTGAAATCGGAATTACGTTTTCGCGCCACTGGGCCTGGTCAAACAGGAATATTCTTACATTGCCCGCGTTGCGCTTCTTAGAGTCACTGATGGTTATTTTTCTGAACGCGAAGAACGCAGCAACGAATGGGGAATAGGTCCAGTCAATTAAAGGGGTAGGAAATCCGTGGTGTTGGGCGAGATGCAGGAACGCACCGTTCTCGTCGCTAATCTGCCTGTTGAAGAGGTGGCGTGTACGTGCACTTAAATGGCGGTGTAGCGTTGGGAGGTCGTCGAGGGTGTAACGCAATAGATCCGATCGCCCCGTCCGATGGAAATGAGACCGCAGACGCCAGGCCTTTTGTTGACCACGGAAGACGTACTTACGAGAAGGGAGCCCAGTAACATAGGTCTTAAAGTCGGCCCAACTCATCGTTTGAGTGGGCAACTCAGACGGCCGAGTTGGATCGTTTCGGGTGAGTGCTGCGTCGCCTTGTCGGTTGATGTCGGAATGCCAATGCACTTCCAATTCCGAGTCTGTCCAAGTCAGTACGGCCTGTGCTTTCTTGGCGACTTCCATATTCGGAAATACTTGGGGTATTTGCTCCCACATCACCAAGTTTTGAAGTTGCGGATTCACTGGGTTAAGGGATATTGCGGCGAACGCGCGATCGTGTGCCGCGTAGATGGACCAGATCTTGCCGACCATGACAGGTGCATCGGTCCTGGGAAACATCATTACGGTGCCCACGGTCTGGCCGGACAGTTCCTCAAGATCGATTACTAGCGTTCCCTCAGTTTCGGTTGCTTGAAAGCTGCCGGTCCATTGCCCTACCAGGGACGGTGCTTTGGTTTTTTCTACGTTTTTCATTTTTCGATTGGAGATGTGTCAACTCGCCTTCCTTGCGGGACCGCTTTCGACGGGGCACCCGTCCAGAATCCAAAGGAGTAGCTTCGCCACGTTGAGTGAGTCGTCAAGCGCCCTGTGTCGCGTTCCTTCGAGCGCTAATCCAGCAAGCTGGCTCGCTTTCGCCATCCCGACCTCTTTGCCTATCCGTTTAACTTTCGCAAAGAGGCGTTTAGCGTTTAGGTGGGGCAGTGTGATCGGTTCGGCAACGCTGTGACGCGCACTTTCTCGTTCAAGTTGCCGACGGTCCCATTCTCCCCAACTTGACCAGATGGATCCAGGCTCGCAATACTGCTGTACGAATTCGCCCAACATCTTAGCTGCGGCTGGAAAAATCGGGGCGGTATCGACGTCGGATTGGTGGATGCCGGTCAGATCTGAACAGAATCCCGTGAGACAGGGATTGGTGACGGGCCGAACGAACGTCTGGAATCGATGCGGAGTGGACCCGTCGGGCTCGAGCCAGCAGGCCCCGATCTCAATCACCTCCATATCCCAATTGGTCATGACTTCGTCGCACGTGGCTTCCAAATCGACGACGAGGATCCGAGGCGCTGTTGATCTATTCGTGGATTCCACTTCGCTCCCGTCTTTCGCCTTCGCGTTGATATCCATGTACAAACGTGCTGCACGTTGTGCCTCGTTGCGGCGCTGTGTCACACCGTGTCGCACTGTATTTGCAGACCTATTGAGACGCGGCAGTGTATTGCGGATAGGCGAGGTAGTGTTGTTGTCGGGCGTAAGCCAGTGCCTTTTCTTGCACTGACTCAGGGGCTTGAGACTGCACGACCCAATATACGTTTGCCCACAGCATCATTACGACGTCGGTAAAATCGATTGCAGCCATGTTTCACCTCTTCGGAAGGTGTCGATATGGTCAGGTGGAGCCTGCTGTTGGCGCAGCAGGCTCGACCGCTCCGGGTTGCGTTGTGTTTCTAGCCAAGCTTCAATGCCAGGTCGGCGGCCCGAGGGTGATAGTAACGGCGCAGCATCTGGACTGACTTGTGGCCTGTCACGGCGCCAAGCTCAAGCACATTGTCAAGTCGCTCTGCTAGGCGCGACGTGGCCTCGTGACGGAGATCATGGAAGTGAAAATCTTCGATGTGAGCCCGTTCGCAAGCGCGGACGAAAGCCTTTTTCAAGGCTTCGGCCGAGATTGGAAATACCGGAGCAGTTGACGACGGGTCGCATGCTGAAAGGGCCGCGAGAGTGCTTACCGCTCGAGAGCTAAGCGGTACATCGCGCGCCTCCCCGTTTTTTGTGTCATGCAGGCGGACGTATCGCTCGACCAACTGAACGTCGCTCCATCGCAGAGAAAGCAGTTCGCTTCGACGCATGGCTGTCTCGATCGCCAGAATAACGATTGGGAGAAGAAACTGGTTCCGACTGCCCCCAGCCTCAAATGTACCTTTCCCCGACCTGGTGCCGAGGGAAATCTCTGCCAGCAGCCGTTCTTCTTCCCCGATTCCTAGGCGTCTGGATCGAGCCTTGTTTTCTTTGGGGCGCCGAATTTGCGATACCGGATTGGCGTCGATCGGAATTCCCCATTCCTTCTGGGCGACGCTCAGAACGTGGCCGATGAGGGTCAACTCGCGGTTCACCGTAGATCCCGAAACGGGTTTCCTTACGCTGGTGCCGGTTAGTCGTCTATCGCGATACCGAGCGATGCATGTGCTTGTGATCGCGGCGACTTTCAGTTGAGCAATCGGATCGCCCTCGAGTTTGCGGAGTCGCAAGAGCTCCAGGGTGCCCCCTTTCTTTTGGGGAGAAACCTCTTTGGCGTACCGCGCAAAAAGATCCCCTAGCGAGTGCTGTTTGGCAAGTGCCCGGTCGCGGAAGCTGCCGCGATCCATTTCAGATTCGATATGACGGGCCCATGCTTCAGCTTCCGCCTTGGTGTCGAATGTTGCCGTCTGCGTCGGGTGGGGAGTGCGGCGAACGAAAGCTCGCCAGTATTGCCCACGTCTCGTGATGGATGCCACGTGCTGCCTCCAGACAATTGTTGTCGATGTCTGGGCGGATTTTCCGACTGCACCCGTTGTGCACCAAAAGGGCATGAAACGGGGTTTGGCACCAAAAGAAAAAGGCCCTCGGCAATTGCCTGAGGGCCTTATTCTGCGCGGTTCGCGCAAATTTGGTGGGTGGTACAGGGATTGAACCTGTGACCCCTGCCGTGTGAAGGCAGTGCTCTACCGCTGAGCTAACCACCCAAATCATTAACTAAATCAATGACTTAGTGTCGATTGCTGAAGTTCTTCTTTCGCAATCAGGAGCAGAACTTTAACCGTTTTCGTAGAAGTCTGCAACCTTTCTTTTGTTCTGTTTTGCTGCCGTCGTGATGATATCTCTCGATCACTTCACGTCGTTTCTTGCGATGACTCGCAAGCAGCAAAGACAGCGATTATAGGGACGTTTTCTTCGTTTGGGAAGGGCTTTGTGCGAAATTTTCGCGAGGCTCGCCCTGTTCGCCAAGAGATCGTGCAATCAGGGCGCTGCCGGTGCTTCGCCTTCCGGCGGCGTCGGTTCCGTGCGCCACACGCACGTCCCCTTCATGCCCTTGTCGATGCCGTTGAGTACGCCGTCGTGCAGCTCCACTTCTTCGCTGGCCGCGAGGATCACCGGCAGATCGAACTGACGCAACGAAATCTTCTCGCGCGGCACGCCGTCGTTGCTCTCGTCACCTTCGCTGTCGTCGATGACGAGGCTTTCCTGACCGCGTGTCATCGCGAGATAAACGTCCGCGAGCAGTTCCGCATCGAGCAATGCGCCGTGCAATGTACGGTGCGCATTGTTCACGCCGAGTCGTTCACACAGCGCGTCGAGCGAGTTGCGGCGTCCCGGGAACATTTCGCGCGCACGCATCAACGTGTCGATCAGCCCCGAGCAGTTCTGCATGAACGGGGGCCAGCCGAGGCGACCAAACTCCATGTCGAGAAAGCCCAAGTCGAACGCCGCGTTGTGAATGATGATCTCGGCGTCGCGGCAGTACTCGCGCAACTGCTCGGCAACCTCGGCGAACTTGGGTTTGTCGGAGAGGAATTCGGTCGTGAGGCCGTGCACCGCCAATGCGCCCGGATCGCTGTCGCGCTCGGGGTTGATGTAGAAGTGCAGGTTGTTGCCGGTCAGGCGTCGATTGACCAGTTCCACGCAACCGATTTCCAGCAGACGGTCGCCCGTCTTGGCATTCAGGCCGGTGGTTTCGGTATCGAGGATCAGTTGTCGCATGATGTTCGGTCGTGTTACGTGTGCTTTCAGAATTGGCGCACTGCGGGTCATTGCAAATGACAATGTCCTCACGCAGTGCGCGGATGATGCGAGTGGCTTTTACCCGCGGCGCAGACTCTCGACGCCGCGATTGGCCAACTGGTCGGCGGCTTCGTTGCCGTCGTGCCCCGCATGGCCCTTCACCCAGCGCCAGTCGATGTCGTGCTTCTGCGAGACGGCGTCCAGCTCCTGCCAGAGGTCGGCATTCTTCACCGGTTCCTTCGCGGCCGTCTTCCATCCACGTGCCTTCCAGCCGTGAATCCACTCGCTGATGCCTTTCTGGACATATTGCGAGTCGGTATGCAGCACGACCTGACAGGGTTTGTTCAGGGCTTCGAGCGCGCGAATGACGGCGAGAAGCTCCATGCGGTTGTTCGTGGTGTTGTGTTCACCGCCGAACATTTCCTTGCGGTGTTTGCCTGCGATGAGCAGGGCGCCCCAGCCGCCGGGGCCGGGATTGCCTTTACAGGCGCCGTCGGTATAGATCTCAACTTGCGGCAAGGTCATCTCTCAAACAATCAATCGGACGCTTCGGTCGTTTCCGCCAGTTGGCGATGCGTGGTATTCGGTGTGGCAACCGGTGCCGCCGCTGGCTGGAGGCCGAGTATACGCTTGCGGACTTTGCCGACCAAACGCATGCCCTTGACGCGCTTGACCGCACGCACGGCATACAGCGCGCCGAAGATCGGCCACCAGCGGTCGCCCGCAGGCTCCATGAATTCGAAACGTTGCAACCAGTGGTCGCCACGAAGCGGCGGACGATAACACCCGAAGCGGCCACGGTCGATATCGAATGACAGCAGCTTGAGCCAGTCCTTCAGACGGGTGAAGGCGATCAGATCGGCCCCCGGCGGCAGGAACGGCGCACCGGCGAGCCGACCCAGTTCCTCCCGTGCACCCCACAGACTCAGGTTGTTGAATCCGGTAATGATGACCTGACCTTCCGGCACGAGAATGCGTTCGACTTCGCGCAGGATGTCGTGAGGATTCTCGGCAAATTCGAGCACGTGCGGCAGCACCACAAGATCTGTGCTGGCCGTGGCGATCGGCAACTCATCGAAGCGGCTCACGAGGATGTCGCGCGCGACCATCTCCGCGGTCGTGCCAACGCCCGGCGTGCCGGAGGGCGCGCAACCGGTGGTGTCACTGGCGGCTTTGGTCATGAGCGGCGGGGCTTCCGGGCCGCGCGCAGCGGGCAGGATGAGGCCCCGGTAGGGCATGCGGTTTTCGCGTAGCGTATCGAGCTCGGGACGGCCCAGCTGCAACGCGTGATAGCCGAACAGATCCCCGACCCATTGGTCGAAGAGGGCCTGTTCCCATGCGAGCGCGTAGCGGCCTGGCGGTGAGACGAGCCAGACGGGCCAGTCTATAATCGGACGTTCTGACATGGTGGCGAGTATATATGGATGCGCACGCAGATGCGGCAAGTGGACAGTCAGCCGGAACACTGACCGTCTTTCCAGTCCCCGCGTTCCAGGACAATTATCTCTGGGTCATCGATAACGGCAAAGATGCCGTCGTGGTGGACCCGGGCGACGCTGCGCCAGTGCTCGCCTATCTCGACTCGCGCAACCTCACGCTGCGCGCCATCCTCATCACGCACAAGCATGCCGATCACATCGGCGGCGTCGATACGTTGCTCGAACGCTTCGACGTGCCGGTGCACGGTCCTGCGCATGAGGCCATCGCCTGCGTCGATCATCCGCACAACGGTGGCGAGACGGTGCACATTGCATCGCCCGCGATGACGCTTCAGGTGATCGACGTGCCCGGCCACACCGCCGGTCACATCGCATACTTCCTCGGCGCCGGTGCCGCCGGGGCACCGCACCTGTTCTGCGGCGATACGTTGTTCTCTTGTGGTTGCGGCCGACTGTTCGAAGGCACGCCTGCGCAGATGCTCGCGTCGCTCGATGCGCTCGCCGCGCTGCCGCCCGCCACGCTCGTGCACTGCGCGCACGAATATACGTTATCGAATATCCGCTTCGCGCTCGCCGTGGATCCGGATAACGAGGCGCTCGGCGCGTGGCATCGGGAGGCGACGGCATTGCGCGCAGCGGGTCGTCCGACGCTGCCCACGACGCTCGCCCAGGAGCGTGTGACCAACCCCTTCCTTCGCAGCGACGCCCCGGCCGTGGTCGCGGCCGCCGAAGCCCACGCGGGGCGCACGTCGCTTTCGCGCGAAGCGGTCTTCGCAACCGTGCGCGGCTGGAAAGACACCTTTCGCTGATTTCACGGCTGGCGTGCAAAGCGCTAGCTGTGCAAGTGCTGCGCTGTCAACATCGCGGCGCGTCATACGCTCTGTCACGGAGCAGACGTTGACAGGTTTGTCACCGCCTGCTCCGCCCTGACGAATCGCCCCAAGTGTGAAGGTTCGGTGTCATATCGATGGCATCGTATACGCTCCCACTGTCACAAAGCGCGTCGAAAATACGTCTCGTCGCGGCCACAGTTTGTGAATTCAAACTCGGGGATAACCCTTGCTTTTGGGACATTTCTGCGTAAATTTTGCAAAAAATTTAGGCAGAAAGGTTGACGCATCTGAAGGGTTTCCTTAACATCCTTGCCAATTTCATGAAGATGTAACCCAAATCGAGCCCGATCAATGCGACTTATCGTTAGCTTGCTCCTGACGCTGCTTCTCGCAGCGTGTGCCAGCACAGCGCCGACCACAGGTGCATCGAATTCCACGCCCGATGCGCAGAGCAAATCGCCTGTCGCGTCGACCGCAAAAGGCAAGCAGCGTGTCTCCAGCGATCAGACCATCGACCTGGACAACGACTCCATTAACGATCTGGCCTACGGCAGCGACGACGCCGATCTCTGGTCACGCATCCGCCACGGATTCTCCATTCCCGACCTCGACACCGACCTCGCGCAGGATCGCACGCAGTGGTACGCGCAGCGCCCCGAGTATGTCGAGCGCATGATTCAGCGTTCCGAGAAGTATCTGTTCCACATCGTCGAAGAGCTTGAGCGCCGTCATATGCCGACGGAGCTCGCGCTGCTGCCGTTCGTGGAAAGCGCATACAACCCGCAGGCGCTCTCGACGGCCAAGGCCGCTGGCATGTGGCAGTTCATCCCCAGCACGGGCAAGACGTACAACCTCAAGCAGAACATGTTCCAGGACGAGCGCCGCGATGTGCTCGCCTCGACGACCGCCGCACTCGATTACCTCTCGAAGCTCTACGCGATGTTCGGCGACTGGCATCTTGCACTTGCCGCTTATAACTGGGGCGAGGGCAACGTGCAGCGCGCCATCGACCGCAATCAGGCGCAAGGTCTGCCGACCGACTATCTGAGCCTGCGCATGCCCACGGAGACGCGCTATTACGTGCCGAAGCTCCAGGCCATCAAGAACATCATTGCGCATCCGGACATCTACAGCGTGAAGCTGCCGGAGATTCCGAATCACCCGTATTTCGTGAGCGTCACCACCAAGCGTGATATCGATGTGGCGCTGGCCGCCAAGCTGGCCGATCTGCCGCTCGACGAATTCCGCGCGCTCAATCCGTCGTTCCGCAAGCCCGTGATTCTGGGTGCCGCACAGCCGCAGATTCTGTTGCCGTTCGATAGCGCCGAAGTGTTCCAGCGTCGTCTGAAGGGCTACGACAAACCGCTGTCGAGCTGGACGACGTACACGTCGGCATCGCGTGAGCGTCCGGAAGACGTGGCGCGCAAGCTGGGCGTGGACGCAGCCGTCATTCGCTCGGTCAACAACATTGCCCCGCGCATGCGCCTGAAGGCGGGCTCGACGCTGTTGGTGCCGCGCTCGGACGACATCGATCAGGACATCAGCGCCTCGGTCGCGAGCAACGCTGTGCTGGCCCTCGAACCGGATCTGCCCGACACCCGCAAGGTGATGGTGCGCGCTCGCAAGCACGACACGCTCGCTGGCGTGGCATCGCGCAGCGGCGTGAGCGTTGCGCAGATCAAGAGCTGGAACCGCCTGCGTCGCGATACGCTGACGTCGGGCCAACTGCTGGTGCTGCACGTGCCGGTGAAGGACGCCTCGCGCGTGGTCGCCGCTTCCGCACCGGAGCCGGTCGCCGCGAAGGATGACGACGATGCACCGCGCACGCGTCTGGTGCGTGGCAAGAACGGCAAGATGATTCGTGTGGTCGACCACCGTCCGGCCGCCAAGCCGACCAAGGCGGCGGTCGCCAGCAAGGCCGCACCGGCCGCGAAGGTCGCCTCCAAGGCGCCGGCCAAGGCCACCGCGAAAGCGCCTGCCAAGGCCGTCGCGAAGTCGTCCGCGAAGCCTGCGACGAAGGTCACCAAGACCGCGCAGCGCTAAGCCGCAGCAACGTTATCGCAAACGCCCGTGAGGTTCGCCTCACGGGCGTTTTGTTTTGGTGCTGCCATTGCTGCCTGCGGTGACCCGCAAGTCCCTGCACGGGGTTCACGTGCGCCTTCGGAAAATTCCCATAAATGCATCGGCTCCTGTTTCCTATGATGAAGACGCGGACGATTCCGTTCGTATTCACTCAACAAGGAGTCCTAAATGAAGAAGGATCTGGGAGCCGTGAAAGAAGTGACCGAACTCAACGCGCTGGCATCGGTGGATGCCACGCACGCCACGCGAGGTGTCCTCGGCAACGACGTCGAAGGCATCACCGTGCTGCCGCTGTGCTTCAAGCCGATTTGCATTCCGACGCTGCCGCCGGTGACCGGAGGTCATGCCTGACGTGGCAGATTCGACGCGAATCGGAACCGGCGCGTGTGCGGACGCGCCGGTTTTCCGTCATCTGGCGCCGGACGTGCACATCGTCGGGATGGACGCACACGTCGTCGTGCTCAAGCTTGCTCGCGATCGCTACTTCAATCTGTCGTACGCGCACTCTCAGGCGCTGCGTCGCCTGATCGGATGGCGTCACGCGCCACAGGAAGTTGTGCAGACGCTGCCCGCGATGCAGGACATGTTCGACGCCGAGGGGCTGTTAGCGCCCGGCGAGCAGGACATGCCCGACACCCGTCACGCCACGCGCGACATGACGTCTCGTCTCGGCTTCGACGCCTGGCTGGCGATGCCCGGCGATCTTGCTGGCAACGCGCGCGCTCGCGATGTGATGCGTGCGAGCTACTGGCTCTGGCAAGCCCAGCGAGCGACTCGCAAGACGCGTATGGCGGGCGTGATCGGACGCATCCGCGCCGCCCAGCAGCGGCGCGACACGCAATACGGTCTGCCCGGCGATTACGCGCCATACGTCGCGGCGATGCACCGCGCGGCGTTGTGCTATCCACAGTGCACGCCGTGCCTGCCGTGGTACGCGGCGCTGGCTCTGTGGTGCGCGCATGACGGGCTGCGTCTGCAACTGGTGATCGGCGTGCAGCGCCAGCCGTTCTATGCCCACGCGTGGGCAGAAGCGCAGGGGCGTGTGATTGGCGACGACCCACGACGTCGCGAACAGCTCGCCGTCATTTTCGAGACGCCGGTCTGAGGACTCGTTCGCGCTTCGGTACATCCGTCGATATCGTCGATTTCGACGCATCGCCTGCATTTCATCTGCGCCCCACCGGCGCGCCATCCAACACGGAGCCTGTCATGCAACTTGCCCGCCTGAGACCAGGACCGGCCGAGCGTCACGTGCCGTTGCCCGGCGCCGTCGTATTGCGGGGGCTGGACGGTCAGCCTGCCGCCCGGATTCGTCCCGAAGCGGACGACGACCGTCGACATGTGAGCGATCAGAGCGAATTGCTTGCGTGGTACGTGAGCGGTCGTGTGTTTCACAAGGACGATGGTCGCGAGGTGTTACCAGGACTGGAGCTGGCGCGACTGGCGCTGGAATCGCCCGAGCGCTTCGTGCAGCAGTATTGGGGACACTACCGAATCATCGTGCATGACCGCTGGTGCGGTGCGACGCTCGTGTTGTGCGACCCCTGCGGTCACTGCCCGACGTACTACCGCTTCTGTCGCGACGGCGCGGTGCATGTCGCGTCGGATCCGGCGGCGCTTGTCGGCGACGATCCGTCGTTCGATAGCACCGCGCTCAAATCCTTCCTTGTGCACGGCGACGTGGGCGGCGTGCAGTGCGCGTTATACGACGTGGAGCGTTTGCCGCTCGGTCACGCCCTATGGATCCCCGAGCGTGGTGCGCCGAAGACGCGCGTCGTCTGGTGGCCTGAATGGCAGCCGGGCGGGGGCGCGAGCGAGGTGTATGAGATGACGTCGGGCACCGGCTTGCTTGGCGTGTTGCGACGTTCTACGGAGCGTTGTCTCGGGGACCGCTCGGCAGTGCTGGAACTCTCGGGCGGTGTGGAGTCGACGTCGCTCGCACTTGCGCTCGCGCAATCGGGACTCGCTGGTCAATGCACGGCAGTGAATCATTGTGATCCGGCATCGCCTTCCAGCGACGAGTCGCATCATGCGGGCAGTGTGGCGAGGCACGTGCGTATGGCGTTCGAGCGTCTCGATATCGCGTGTGCGGCGTTCTCGCCGCCGACCGACATTCCGCGTTTGGCGCGTCCGGCCATGCACCTGTGCATGCTCGCGCAACTGGATGCCGTGCGAGAGCGCCTGATGCCGTACCGCGAGCATCGCCTCGTCAACGGTCACGGCGGCGACGCCATCTTCCTCGCACCGCCGCCTGACGGTGCGTTGCTCGATGCCTTCGCTGACGGACAGTGGCGTCGCGCGCTGGGTGCATGGCGCGATCTGGCGATCATGCAGCGTTTGCCGCTTTGGTCGGTGGCGCGAGGGGCGTTTGGACAACTGCGTCAACGCCATGCGAACCCGCTGGCCGCGCTGCAAGACGGCTTGTTGACGGCCGCCGCCTGCGCAGGCGAGCCATGCCGTGGCGAACCGCTCGCGCAGGCATGGCTGGCGCAGTGGTCGCTCAGGATGCGCCCGGGCAAGCGCGCACAGATTCTCGGCACGCTCGGCAACCTGCGCGACATCGAAGTGCATCCGTCGCTGGCTGAGGGCGGTACGGCGTTTCCGTTTCTCACGCAACCGGTCGTCGAAGCGGGCTTCGCGATGCCGACGTACCGGCTGTTTAACGCGATGCACAACCGCTTGCCGTTGCGTCGCGCAGCGTATCTGGCCAGCGGTCTGCCGAACCTCTGGCGTCGCGACAAGGGGATGATGACGGGCGTTGTCGGCGCGGGCGTCGCCGCCAACTTGCGGCACGTCGAGGAAGTCTGTCTGGAGGGCTATTGCGCGGCGTCCGGATGGATCGATCGCGATGCCTGTCGTCGCGCCATCGGCCGGATTGCCCATCATCACCTCGAATCGATGGCGACGATTCGTCGCCTGTACGCCGTCGAGATGTTCGTGCGTGGCTGGCGGCAGGGGACAGGCGGTATCGGAGGAACACCCGAAGCAGATGGACGGCGCGGGCAACACGCGTCCTATGGTCCTGGCAACGAGGCGACGGCATGACGCGACAGGCGGGGTGGAACGCGCTGTGTTTCGTGCTGCGCACGCTGTGGGCGCGTGAGACGGCGGCATCGCGTCACCGGCTGTGGCTTGCCGCTGCGACGCTCGCGGCGGTGCTAATGCTCGCGTTGCGACTCGTAGCGCCCTGGGTGCTGGGGCTGGCCGTCGATGCGCTGGCGGGCGAGCGACCGGGCACGCTGGCGATGCCGTTCGCTGTGGCTTACGTCGTGCTGTGGTCGGGGGCAGCTATCGGTGAGCGGGGCAAGGATCTGCTCATCCAGCGGGTGATGGAAGACCTCCGGCGTCGCACCGGACTCGGCTATCTCACGCGCCTGATTGATCTGCCTGCGCATCGCGCGCGGGACGTCAATGCAGGGCACGTGCTCGACTGCCTGTTTCGTGTGGAGGTGGCGCTGCCGGTCATCGTCACCGGGCTGGTGTTCGGGCTGCTGCCGCTGGCCGTGCAGGTGATCGCGACGGGCGTGATCCTGATGCTCAACTTCGGCGTGCTCTACGGCGTGATACTCGGCGCGACGGTCGTCGCCTACGTGCTGACGCTGCGGCCGACGCTCGCGCGCGTGACCCGTCGCGAGTCGCAGGCAAACGACGTCTCGCGCGCCACCACCGGCGCGCTCGCCGACACGCTGAGTCAACTGGAGTGTGTGAAGACGTTTGCGCAGGAACCCGCCGAAGTGGGCCGATTGTCGCAGCGTCTGCGTACGCGTTATGTCGCAGCGTTAGCGACGGCTACGACGGCGCAGGTCACGAGTGCCTTGCAGATGGCGATCATGGCGGCGGGCGTCTCGGCAATGACCTTGCTTGCGGTCAGCGACGTGGCGCGGGGTGCCGAGCCGGTGGGCACGCTGGTGCAGGTCAACGCCTATCTGCTTCAGTTCGCGTTGCCTGCGGCAATGCTCGGTGCGCTCGTGTCGCAGGTGGCGAGAGCGCTGGTCAGCGTCGACGAGCATCTGCGAGATGCGTCGGGCGGGCCGGTCGCTGCATCGGCCGGGCGTCTTGATGCATCGGTACCTTCGCCGTCTCCAGCATTGCAAGCACCCACCATCGAATTCGACGACGTCAGTGTGGCTGTCGCCGACGCACCGCCCATCGTGTCCGGCATTCGCCTGAGAATCGCTGCGGGGGAGTACGTCGCGCTTGTCGGTCCCTCGGGCGCGGGGAAATCGACGCTACTGCGGCTAATGGCGGGTCTCACGCTGCCATCGCGCGGCGAAGTGCGCATCGATGAACACAGGCTGTGCCCGGTGCGTGCCGAAGCCGTGCGTCGCATGACGGGGTTCGTCACGCAGGATTGCCATCTGTTCGATCGCACCGTGTTCGAGAACGTCGCCTATCGCGCGGGACTGAGCGAAGGCGGATTGCACGAAGACGGTCGCATACAGAACGAATTCCAACGCGTGACGACGCTCGCCGAAGTGCCGGATGCGGCCTCCGTGGCGGGCCTCTCAGGTGGGGAGCGTCAACGCGTGAACATTGCGCGCGCACTCTGGGGCGGCCCGCCGTTGTTGCTGCTCGACGAACCGACCGCTGCGCTCGATGCGTTGACCGAGGCGCGCATTCTGGCCCGTCTCTCACGCGAACGGGCAGGCGCGACGTGCGTGGTCGTGGCGCACCGTCTCGCGGCCATCCGGCAGGCGGACCGCATCGTGGTGATGGAGGGCGGGCGCATCGTGGAAACCGGAGATCATGCGGCGCTGCTACGTCACGGCGGCCTCTACGCCCGCATGTGGCATGCCCAGCAAGCTGAGGCACCGGCATCGCCAGCCACGCAGCCGACTGCCGCCACCGTCCCGGATCTCGCCTAAATCGACAGAAATCCCCCCGATCTCCGCGTAATCCCCTAGCATTTCAGGCATGTGCCCGGTGCCCCGGTAAGCCTTCCGTAAGCGTCAACGCGCACACTGAATGCCAATAATGCAAGGAGACAACATGACTTCGTACGCGTCGTTTCACGCCCGTTCGATTGCGCCGGACTCGCGTGCGGCCTTCTGGGAGGAACAGGCCAAACTGATCGACTGGGAGACGCCCTTCGATCAGGTGCTCGAATACGACAAGCCGCCCTTTGCGCGCTGGTTTGTCGGTGGACGGACCAACATCTGCCACAACGCAGTGGACCGTCATCTGCCGTCGCGCGGCACGCAAAAGGCGCTGGTGTGGGTGTCGACGGAGACCGAACAGGAGCGTGTCTACACCTACGACGAACTCGCGGCGGAAGTGAACCGCATGGCGGCGTCGTTGCAATCGCTGGGTGTGACGCGCGGAGAGCGCGTGCTGATCTACATGCCGATGGTCCCGGAGGCGTTGTTCGCGATGCTCGCATGCACGCGTCTCGGTGCGATTCACTCGGTGGTATTCGGCGGCTTCGCGTCGGTCAATCTCGCCGCACGCATCGACGACGCGCAACCCAGAGTCATCGTCTCTGCCGACGCTGGTTCGCGTAACGGCAAGGTCGTCCCCTACAAGCCGCTGCTCGACGAAGGCGTCGTGCTTGCACAGCACAAGCCGTCGAGCGTGCTCCTGATCGACCGTGGACTCGCGCCGATGGAGCGCGTTGCAGGGCGCGACGTCGACTATGCGCCGCTGCGCGAACAGCACCTCGATGCGTTCGTCCCTTGCGAATGGATGGAATCGAGCGAGCCGTCGTACATCCTCTACACGTCGGGGACGACGGGTAAGCCGAAGGGCGTGCAGCGCGATACCGGCGGTTATGCGGTGGCGCTGGCTTCGTCGATGGAGCACATCTTCTGTGCGAAGCCCGGCGACACGATGTTCTGTGCGTCGGACATCGGTTGGGTGGTGGGGCACAGCTACATCGTCTACGCGCCGTTGCTCGCGGGCATTGCGACGGTGATGTACGAGGGCACGCCGATCCGTCCCGACGGCGGGATCTGGTGGCGCATCGTCGAGAAGCACAAGGTGACGCAACTCTTCACCGCGCCGACTGCGATTCGTGTGCTCAAGAAGCAGGACCCGGCGTATCTCACGCAGTACGACCTGTCGTCGCTGCGACTGATCTTCCTTGCGGGCGAGCCGCTGGACGAACCTACGGCGCGTTGGCTCACCGAAGGCGTGGGCAAACCGGTCGTCGACAACTATTGGCAGACGGAGACAGGCTGGCCGATTCTCGGCATGGCGCGCGGCGTTGAAGTTCTGCCGAGCAAGCTGGGATCGCCTGGCAAGCCGGTGTACGGCTACGACGTGAAGCTCGTCAACGAGGCGACGGGCGAGGATTGCGGACCGAACGAGAAGGGCGTGCTTGCCATCGAAGGCCCGATGCCGCCGGGGTGTCTCAGCACGCTGTGGGGCGACGACGCGCGTTTCGTCAAAACGTATTGGCAGACGGTGCCGGGCCGCACGCTGTATTCGAGCTTCGACTGGGGCGTGCGCGACGAGGATGGCTATTACTTCATTCTCGGGCGCACCGACGACGTGATCAACGTGGCGGGGCACCGGCTCGGCTCGCGTGAGATCGAGGAGAGCATTGCGAGCCATCCGGCGGTGGCGGAAGTCGCGGTGATCGGTGTGCAGGATGCGCTCAAGGGACAAGTGGCGATGGCGTTCGCGGTGCTGCGCCGCCCGGAGCAGGTGGACACGCCGGACGCCCGTCTCGCGCTCGAAGGCGATGTCATGAAGACCGTCGACAAGCAACTGGGGGCGGTGGCGCGTCCGGCGCGCGTGTTCTTCGTCTCGATGCTGCCCAAGACGCGTTCCGGCAAGCTGTTGCGGCGTGCCATTCAGGCCATTTGCGAGGGACGTGAGACGGGCGATCTGATCACCATCGAAGACCCGTCTGCGCTTGAGCAGGTGAGGGACGCGGTCGCCGGAAAGTAAGCGGTGCCTGGCAAGGTCGGCTGTCGGCTGAAACGTCGGCGGCGATGGACGATTGATGCGGGAAGGCTGCGGCGCATCCGATTTTTCGGACTGCGCCGCAGTGCATTTGGACGGCGAATGTGTTTCGATATCGATAATCGGTGTTGCGTTTCGACAGACTGTCGCGCAACGCCGGTATGATGCATTGCGCCTCCTCACTGCCATCGTCCATCGACATATGACCTCACCCGATCAGGCCGCCTGGCGGCAGAAAGCGATGCTTTTGGTCGTCTCCGTCGGCTTCTTCATGCAGACGCTGGACTCGACCATCGTCAACACGGCGCTGCCTGCGATGGCGCGCGACCTCGGTCAGTCGCCGTTGCACATGCAGGCGGTCGTCATCGCCTACGCGCTGACGATGGCCGTGACGATCCCGCTGTCGGGGTGGCTCGCCGACCGGTTCGGCACGCGCGTCGTCTTCTCCAGTGCGCTTACGATCTTCTCCATCGGCTCGGCCATGTGCGCCTATTCGAGCACGCTCGACGAACTGGTCTTATGGCGCGTCGTGCAGGGTTTCGGTGGTGCGATGCTGTTGCCGGTAGGGCGTCTGGCCGTGTTGCGCACATTCCCGCGCGAGCAGTATTTGCAGGCGCTGGCGTTCGTCGCCGTGCCCGGCATGATCGGACCCCTCATCGGACCGACGCTCGGCGGCTGGCTGGTCAAAGTGGCGTCGTGGCATTGGGTGTTTCTGATCAATGTGCCGGTGGGTGTCGCCGGATGCGTGGCGGCCCACTTCTTCCTCACGAATGCGCGCGCCCCGCACCAGACATCGTTCGACGTCAAAGGCTATTTGCTGCTGTCGGTGGGGATGGTCGCGACATCGCTTGCGCTCGACCGTCACGCCGATATGGCGGGCGCGCACGCGCTGATGCTGGTGTTGCTCGTGGTCGGGTTCGCAGGCTTCGTCGCTTACGGGCTTTATGCGAACCGCACGCCCCAGCCGTTGTTCTCGCTCGCCATGTTTCGTGTGCATACGTTCAGCGTGGGGTTGCTCGGCAATCTCTTCGCCCGAATCGGGATCGCGGCCGTGCCGTATCTTGTCCCGCTGCTGTTGCAGGTCAGCCTCGGCTATACGGCGTTCGAGGCAGGGCTGCTGATGCTGCCGATCACGATCACGGGCATCTTCGCGAAGAGCCTGGCGACGCATCTCGTCGTGCGTTACGGCTATCGCTCCGTCCTTGTATGGAACACGATACTGGCCGGTGCGGTGATGGCAAGCTTCTCGCTGGTCACACCTCACTATCCAGTGCCATTGCTCATCGTTCAGTTGGGGATTCTCGGCGGCATCAACTCGATACAGTTCACTGCGATGAACACGTTGACGCTCAAGGATCTGAATCCGGACGATGCGAGTGGCGGTAACAGCTTGTTCTCGCTCGTGCAGATGCTGGCGATGAGCTTCGGCCTGACGGTCGGCGGTGCGCTGCTGGTGACGTTCACGGGCGCGTTCGGCGAGGCGGCGGGCGTAGGCGCACTCCCGGCGTTTCGTGCGACGTTCGCGTGTGTCGGCCTGATCACGTGTTGCTCGGCATGGATCTTCGCGCAGTTGACCGACCGCGAGCAGATGGCCAACGACGATGGCGTTGCGCAGGCACAGGCTGTCGCAACGACGCCGCCACCGCCTGCTAACTAGCGGCGCTGCGTCTTGAGTTCGTGACGTCAGGCAAACGGCTTGTCGAGAATTTCGGGGGCGCGGATGGCGTCAATGAGCAGGCCGAGAAACGCCTCGACGGGCGCGGGCAGGGTGCGTCCGGCCATGGTCTGCACCTGAAGGGAGCGCTGATGCAGCGCCGGATTGCGAATGGGGATCGCGGCGAGTCCTTCGGGCGCGAGACGGCTGCGCACCGTCAGCAGCCCGGTGAGCGTGACGGCGTTGCCCGAGCGCACGAAGCTGTGCAGTGCGGCGTGGTAGTTGCTGATGAAGACCGGTTCGAACAGCAGGCCTTCGAGGGTGCAGCACAAGTCGAACATCTGGCGGATCGTCACCCCGGCCTCCGATAGCGCCATCGGGTACGGCAGCAGGTCGGCAAGGGCCACGTCGCGCCGCTTGGCGAGCGGGTGCTTCTTCGCCATCAACGCATAGATCGGCGCGGGTTGCGTGTGAACGACCTGCACGCCTTTTTCGGGGGCGACGCTGAAACACACCGCGATATCGGCTTCGCCGTCGCGTACGCGCTCCGTCGCTTCGAACGGCGAGACGACATCCAGTAGGAAGTGAGCGCCCGGATACGCCTCGCGAAAGCGCGCGAAGACTTGCGGCAAGAAGTCGCGCGCCACACCTTCTGAACTGGCCACGCGAATCGTTGCGCGTCCCACTTCCGTGAGACCGCGAATCTCCGACGTGACACGCTCGGCATCGAGCAACACGCGGCGCGCATGATCTGCGAGTAGCGCGCCAGCTTCACTCAGCACCATGCCGCGCGGACGCCGTTCGAATAGCGGCGTCCCCAGATCCTCTTCCAGCTTGGCAATCTGACGGCTCAACGCCGAGACCGCCACATGCAAGCGTTCCGACGCCCGACTCAGGGAGCCTGTCCGGGCGACTTCCAGAAAGTAGCGCAGTGCGTGTGTTTGCATGGGGTGAACGGGGTAGAAGGGCGTCGTTTAGGCGTCATTTCTGCTTTGCCGAAACGGCAAAGAAACCTTCGAAATATTATCATTTTTGTCAAAAATACCGACTCCTAGAATGGCCTGAACGGTTGTGCCGCAGCGTGCTACCGACACGCGTCGCATCGATGTCGTACCAATGAGCGAGACCGGCAGCCGTGCCCATAAAGCCATCTGGAGACAAGCAGTGACCCGTAGCGCAGCGATTTCCCAAGCCACCGCCCAATACGATTCGGGCGCTTTCCTCGATACCCTCAATCGTCGCGTCGCCTACAAGACCGAGAGTCAGGAGCCCGACAGCGGCGACGTTCTCCACGCCTATCTTTCCGACGAGATGACGCCTGCGCTCGCGACGCTGGGTTTCAAGTCGCGCATCGTCCCCAATCCGATTGCGGGCGGTGGACCGTTCCTGATTGCCGAGCGTCACGAAAGCGACGACGCCCCGACCGTCTTGACCTATGGGCACGGTGACGTCGTGCGCGGTTACGACGCGCAATGGCGCGACGGACTCAAGCCGTGGGAGATCGTCGTCGAGGGCGACCGCTGGTACGGACGCGGCACCGCCGACAACAAGGGGCAGCACACGATCAATCTGGCGGCGCTCGCGGAGGTGCTCGCCGCGCGCGGCGGCAAGCTCGGCTACAACGTGAAGATGATCGTGGAGATGGGCGAGGAAATGGGCTCGCCGGGGCTGCATGCCATCTGCGAACAACTGCGCGACGAGTTGCGTGCGGACGTGCTGATCGCCTCAGACGGTCCGCGTCTGGCGGCGCAGCGACCGACGGTCTTTCTTGGCTCGCGCGGTCTCGTCAATTTCAAACTCAGCCTGAATCTGCGTGACGGCGGCCATCACTCCGGGAACTGGGGCGGTCTGCTGCGCAATCCGGGCGTCGTGCTGGCGAATGCGATTGCGTCGATGGTCGACGGCAACGGCAAGATTCTGGTGGAGGGATTGCGTCCCCCCGAACTGCCGACGTCGGTGCGACGTGCACTGGCCGGACTCGAAGTCGGTGGCGGCCCGAACGATCCCGAGGTCGATGCCGACTACGGCGAGCCGGGCCTGACGCCGACCGAGCGCGTCATCGGCTGGAACAACATCGAAGTGCTGGCCTTCAAGACGGGCAATCCCGAGAAGCCCGTCAACGCCATTCCGCCTTACGCCTACGCGCACATGCAGATCCGGTTCGTCGTCGGGACGGATTGGGAGCGTCTGGGGGACATCGTGCGCGCGCACCTCGACGCGCATGGCTTCACGATGGTGGACGTCGAAGTCGAGCGCGGTGTGATGGCGACGCGTCTCGACCCTGAGGATCCGTGGGTGCTGTGGGCGCTGGCGTCGATGCGCGAGACGACCGGCAAGCCGCCGGTACTGCTGCCGAACCTCGGCGGCACGTTGCCGAACGATGTTTTTGCTGACGTGCTGGGGTTGCCCACGCTGTGGGTGCCGCACTCCTATCCGGCGTGCTCGCAACACGCGCCGGACGAGCATCTGCTGGGTTCGGTGGCGCGTGAGGCGTTGCAGATCATGGCGGGCCTGTTCTGGGATCTGGGGGACGTCAACCTGAAAGAGGGGAAACCGCGATGAACAGTTCCGCTGCCGCCGCCGGGGCGGATCATGCCGAGGGGAGCAACGACGTCAATGTGAAGGCGGGCGCGCGTTCGGAGGTGCCTGTCTACAAACTGATCGTCGCGACGTCCATTGGCAACGCGCTCGAGTGGTACGACCTGATCGTCTACGGCTACTTTGCGGTGACGATCTCGAAGCTGTTCTTTCCTGCGCATGATGAAACCGTGTCGCTGCTGATGGCGCTCGGCACATTCGCGCTGTCGTATCTGGCGCGTCCGTTGGGGGCGTTCGTGCTCGGCGCGTACGCCGATCGACATGGACGCCGCGCATCGCTGATGCTCTCGATTGCGATGATGACGGTCGGCACAGGCATCATCGCCTTCATGCCGACGTACTCGGTCATCGGCGTATGGGCGCCCATCGGTATCTTCCTGTCCCGCCTGATGCAGGGGTTTTCGGCGGGCGGTGAGTTCGGAAGTTCGACAGCATTTCTGGTCGAGCACGTGCCGAACCGTCCCGGCTTCATGTCGAGCTGGCAGTTCGCGAGTCAGGGCGCGAGCACCTTGCTGGCGTCGGCGTTCGGGGCGGTGCTGACCGGCGCGCTGACACAACCGCAACTCGAATCATGGGGCTGGCGAATTCCGTTCCTGTTCGGGATGCTGGTCGGCCCGATCGGCTTGTACATCCGGAAGTACGTCGACGAAACGCCAGCGTTCGCGAACGATGCGGCTCGCAAGAAGGCGGCAAGTGCCGAGGGCGGCGAGGCAGGCAAGTCTCCGGTGTGGGAGGTGCTCGCGACGCAGAAGTCGCGTCTTCTGGTGTCCATTGGCGCGTTGATTCTGACGACGACCGCGAACTACATGATCCTGTACATGCCGACGTATGCGACGAAGCAACTCGGCCTGCCGCCTGCGCAGGGCTTTATCGCGACGCTGGTGACAGGGTTTGTGATCATGACGCTCACGCCGTTCGTGGGCCATTGGTCGGATAAGGTCGGACGCATTCGCATCATGCTGGTGGCCGGGGTGCTGTTCCTGTGTACGGTGTACCCGGCGTTTGCCTTCATGAATGCGCATGCGTCGCTGGCGACGATGATGGTCGTGATGCTGTGGGTGGGCACGTTGAAGGCGGTGTACTTCGCGCCGATCCCGGCCTTGATGTCGTCGTTGTTCCCGACCCGCACACGCGCCACGGGCATGGCCGTCGGCTACAACCTGGGGACGACGATCTTCGGCGGCTTCACGCCGTTGGCGGTCGCGTGGCTGATTGCCACGACGGGCAACAAGCTGGCCCCGGGGTTGTATCTGATGGTGGGCGCCGTGATCAGTCTGACGACGCTGTTGATCGCGAGAACCCGGATGGGCGCTCGCTGAGGGCGTTGCATCGCGACGTCGTTACGTCGTCAGGTCGTTGAGTCGTTAAGTCGCGAAATTAGTGACGTTGAGGTGGCGCGTCCTCGGTCGAAAGGAGCGACGGGATGCGCAACTCATTGAGGAAGTGATCCCGCACCATGGCGAGCGAGTCGGCTTCGGCGTCTGGGTAGGCCTGTTGGAGGGCATCCGATACCTGACGGGCGACGTCCGCGAGAATGACGCCCCAGACCGCTTCCTCGGAAACCTTCCGGGTTTCCTGATACATCCCGACCTTCATCGAGCAGTACATCGTCTTTTCTGCGGTCCAGACGCGCAGCATTTCGACTGCGTCATCGTCGGCTAATACGGCGTCGGGGATGGGACATGCGTGCATCAAATACCTCTTGGATCGTTGACCGGCTCACGCGAGCCGTCGGTGGGTTCTGAACGGATGGTGTGCTGGCCAAGGCCTGAAGCACGGGTCTTGCACCGGGCAAAACCAGGCGTCGATGATGACGCGGCCAATCGTTCAAACCCATCGGGTAACGACCGTAGATTGCCTTGGTATTTGTCTGATAAATCATTAGCTTCGGCCGTGATACGTATCCTTCTTGATGCCTAGTGCGGCTGCGATGCTCATCGTAGTCGCGTCCTTGCTGACTCCTGCCGTAATGCCTGCCACAACGCGTTCAATGAGATTCATCCAGGCCTCCTTGTCCTGCTGCGGTAATTCGTCCTTGCGCGTGTCGGCTATCTGATTGAGCAAGTTGCCGAGCACTACGCTTGCGGCACCGCCCATTGCACCCGCGCCGCAGTTGCCTCCCGACGCCGAGCCAGCGGCGCAACCGCCAATCACCTCTAATTCAGTTTTCCAATGGCCCAGGGCCACTCGTCGTGCGTCAAAAAATGCTCAGTGAATGGCCATGAGTAGCTCGTGAGTTTTCGAGGTCGCATCGCCAGGGCGTTGGTGCATCAATTGAGATCGAAAACATGAGCCCCTCAGTGAAGCTGAATTCAGGCGATACGGACGGATTTCGGGCGTGCGACCATGGTCATTCGGTTGAGCACGCCTGCCCGGATGGCCACTTCGGTAGCTTACGAGCCAATTTCGCGCGCCCACAGGCTGTGTCCCGTGAGCGTCTTGAGGCGGTATCAGGGTCTCAGCCAGCGAGCGCCGGTGATAACCGCTGGCGACTTTCCATTCGCGCCGGCTGCTTTTCTCAATGACATCGATGGCCTCGTTACGCCAGGCTGCACCCGGCGTAAGCTCGGACCAAGGCTTCGCACCATTGCGTGGTGGAATCAAGGGCCGCGCACCTCGCGCAGCAATCGCCGCGTGACACGGCATGCTGTTGTAAACGCCGTCGCCGCCGATGATATCGATTGGCTATCGGTCGGGATCTGATCGACTACCCTCACAACCGTTGCACCTAAACGTCAGCCCAACCAAACCCGAATTTATGCAACAACGCCGCGCGAGGTCTAGATTCCGACGGCGCGGCTTCGAATGGCTTTAGTGCCTTGAGCTGCAAGATATCCGGTAATTGCTAGCAATGCGGAAACGGGAAACACAGCGAACCAGATCTGCAACGGTTGCTTGTAAATTAGATGCAATGGGGCTGAAATCAACCAGGTGAGCAACGCCGAGAAAAAAACATGCGCAAGACGATTTTTCAAGATGCGGGCTGTGAGTATGCAATACGCTAATGGGTTCAGAAGGAAGTTGCACATGGTGAGCGCAACAATTAATAAGGGGCTTCCTTGGAGGACGATTCCTATGATATGGCCAATGGCCGGAACTACCAGTGCTACGACGATGAAGGGGAATATCCATCGTCTAAATTCGAAATTCCAGAATTCGGGTTCATCATCAAGCGCATTTAATCTTCTTCCCACAGTTGCAGAGATATTGACAGAAAGAATTCCGACAATTGCAGACATGGCGAGTCCCGCGATGCTGAAGCCGTCAGGATTGTAGAATATTGGGGTAAAAAATGATTGGAATATTGAAATTCCAAGTGCCGATCCAAATGCTACGTAAAT
Organism: Pandoraea sp. NPDC090278; assembly: GCF_044772185.1. NCBI lineage: Bacteria > Pseudomonadati > Pseudomonadota > Betaproteobacteria > Burkholderiales > Burkholderiaceae > Pandoraea > Pandoraea sp. NPDC090278. Next base: position 342,039 of record NZ_JBIVYJ010000003.1, read on the forward strand.
AGAAGATTTTTTAATAAAAAAATTCTTTTTCATGTTTGGTTTTGCGCGGTTGGAGGTTTCTTCAAAAATAGCCAGGTAAGCGTTCCCGAGAAAACACTAAACCCGAAAAAATACATGGCCAATCCACCGAGGCGATTCCACGTGGCTTTGTTGCAGAAAGCATGAGCCCCTCAGTGAAGCCGAACTCAGGCGATACGGGCGGATTCGGGCGTGCGAGCGTGGCCATTCGGTTGAGCAAGTTACCGAGCGCTACACTTGCGGCACCGCCGATGGAACGGGCACCGCGGTTGTTGCGGCTCCGGCGCGTCCGACAATGCCGTGCAAAGCGTTATGAGCAGATTCGCTTTCCAGGTTGTCGGCGTCACGTTTTCTCCAGCGGCTGCTCTGATGACCGTGAAAATCTGGCGATAGCGCTCACCCGGTGTCCGTTTTTCGACGTCGTCAATCTGAATATCTATTGTCGCTGGGCGTTGAGTGGGCCTTGTAATACTGTTCGCTATTTATGGTTTTTATGTTCTTCGATTTTTGTTAAAACCCAAGATCCTATGCCAAGTGGGATGCCTCCGGCGAGTCCTGCCTTTGCTGAGTAAATAACATCTTCAATGTAAAAGGGATAGTTTCCTGTGGTGAAAAATGAGTAAGCACATATTGAAATGATAAGTAGCAAAACTGTAAGGAAGATTGATAGGCACGCGTATGTGGTAAAAATTGCTATCTGAAATATGTCATTTTTTTTCATTTTTTCTCTTTGGGGGTATTTAGCTTTTCTTGAGCTTTTGTCGTTGTCACCTCCGAAACTACTGCACCAACAATGGCACCGAATGCGTCCGTTACCGCTGGAGTTGCGACAGAGCGTGCGGCGTCACTTGCTGCTGAGCCGACACGACCACCAACTGCCGCGCCAACTGTCGCTCCCATGGAGGCATTTCCTATGGCATCTCCTTTGATTGTTGCCCCTATGGCGGCACCGGCAGTACTGATCGACGTTGTCGCAATAATTCCTCGTCCCTGTGTTAACGCCCCGTTCGCAATAGCAATAAGCACATCGACCTTACTCATTTCTTGCTCGCCGTTGAGCGCTTTCTGAACGAGTAGGTTTGCGGTTCCACCGATCGTGCCGCCTACGGCCATGCCGGTTGCAGTAGCAGCACCCGGCGCGAGTGCTGGCGCACTGCCCATCAAAATTGCCCAATTCTTTAGAAGCAGCGTTGCTGGCTGCGGTACGTCAGTGCCGACCCATTCGAGCAGATCGGTTTGTGCCTTCTGAATCTCCTTGGCAGATGCGCCGTTCTGGCTCATGAATTCCCCCAGCGAGGCCGCAGCGGCACCCGCTTTTACTACGCCTTGTGGAAGCGTGAATTGGTTGTTCTCCAACTCCAGACGAGACGCGATGCTCGCTGTCGTGGCGTCATTGCCCGTCCCGGCGGTGATGCCTGCCACAACGCTTTCAATGAGATTCATCCGGGCCTCCTTGTCCTGCTGCGGTAATTCGTCATTGCGCGTGTCGGCTATCTGATTGAGCAAGTTGCCAAGTACTACGCTTGCCGCACCGCCCATTGCACCCGCGCCGCAGTTGCCTCCCGCCGCCACTCCACCGGCGCAGCCGACGATGCCGTGCAGGGCTGTTCGGGCAGATTCGCTCCCGAGGCTGTCGGCGATCTGTTTCACCTGTTCCACCGCTAACGTCTGCAAATAGCCGACGGCCGCCCGTTGCAGGAATTCGCCAGTCCCTGCCGTGACGTTTCCACCCGCTGCCGCTGCCATCACCGTGACTATCTGACGGTAGCGTCCGCCCGGTGCCCACTTCGCCGCGTCTTGAATCTGTCCGTCCAACGCCGCGATCTTCACCGGATCCGTTTCCTTCTTGCGCGCCTCTTTCAGCGCCTCGAATTCCTTCGCCCGGTTGGTCACAAACGTCCCGACTTCGCGCTGCAGCGCCCGCACGATCTCGAAGCCTGCTTCGATCTGCTCCTTGTCGAACTTGTTGGCGAGGGCATTGCTCCCATCCCGATCCGACGACACGTCACGATTGACATCCGCTATTGCTTCCTCCGCCGTCTTACCCGTCAGGTCGAGTTGCCTTGCCTCGTCCGTAATCTCGATCTCAGCCCCGCTTACTCCGCTTCGGGTGACGCTGGAGGCGCTGTCGCCAGCCGCTACAACTATCGGTGGCGCGACGCTGACAGGCCCAGTTTTCGGTAGTTCGGTCCCCGGCGTCGCGTTAGCGCCGGTCTGAGCATCCCCCTTCTGATCGGTCCCGACTTTTGCGTTGTCGCCACCGCCCGTACTGATGCCGCCGCCCAAGCTGATACCGAAGGCGTCGTACTCTGCGTGGTTCTCGATGTCACGGGTCGTCAACGACCCAGTTTTCAGACGGTTCCTATTCGCGTCGACCGCTTTTTCCGTGGATGCAATGACCGCTCCCGTCAGGTCGGTGTTGCCCTTGACCGTCACGTCGAACCCCGCATCTCCCGCCTTGATTCCCGCCTGGTCCACGACGCTGGCGAAGTCACTGTTGATTTGCTGATGGCTGACGTTGATGCTGCCGGACGCCCCGCCGAAACCCACCGTTCCGCTCCCGCTGATCGACTGGTCTTTCGACTGGTCTTTCGACTGGTAACGGCTGGTGTCCTGAAGGCTCTCGATGTTCAGATCGCCATCGACCCTCGCGATAACTCGCTCGCCGCTCACCGTCCCGCCGCGGATATTGGTATCGCCTCCCGATGAGATTTCGGCCACGTTGCCCGCCTTGATGTGACTCGATCGATGCGTCACGTCCGAGCCGTCGGCTTTGCCGCGCGACAGGCTTGCGTTGGCCGTTACACCAATGGTCGAGCCTTTTGTCCCCAGGGCGATGCCCAGTCCTATGCCGCCAGATACCCCGCTGGACGTTCGATGGTGCTCGGCCGTATCGGTCGACGCGAGAATGTCGAGCGCGCCGTCCGAAGCGAGTGTCACGTTGTCTCCCGCCTCGATCGTGCTTCCGCGAATCTGCATCGACGATTGATTACCGTCGCCCGTGGCGTGGATGGCAATGTTGCGTCCCGCTCGCACCGTCGAGCCGGTGGACGTCGTGCTGTCGTTCGTTTCGCGGCTCTGTTGCTTCGATCCTCCGACGGTGACGGAGATATTGACGTTGGCCGCGTCCTGTAGATTCTTGACGCTGTCTGCGGCGTTCTTGATCGCAAGCCCCCCGGCGGCGACACCGAGAGCCTTCATGCGGGAATCGTTCACCTTGCCAACGGCCTTGCCCATCTGGCCGAGCGTTTCAGCGGCGCTCAGGAGGGGGTTCGATACGGCGACTGTGAGGCCAGATTGCTTGACTTCCCGCTCGTGAACGGACTTTTCCGAATCCTGGCTTTCGACGATGGCAACGCGCTTGGCGGCGATTTCGATGCTTCCGTCGCGCGCGAGAACCGTGCTGCCTTCCTGCCGGAAATCCTTGCCCGCACGAACCATGACGTCGCCATTGACCGCCCCAACGAGGCTTCCCGTTTGATTCACTTGCTCACGTTGTTGTTTGTCTTTTTCAGTTCGGCTGCCAATCGTGAAACTCGTGCCACCGCCGAAAACACCGGTGGTCGTTTTTTCGGAGGAGGACAGTGAAGTCCCGCGGTCTTCCGTGGAGGAGATGTCGATATTCCGTCGCGCGCCCAATACGACGTTGTTGTCAGCGATGACGTGACTACCCGCAATCGCGATATCCCGTCCCGACACCAAGGAAACGGCGTCCCCGGACAACGTACTCCCCGTCGTGCGTGTTCCGTCACGCTCCCGATGCGTGGTCTCCGTCGTCGATGACAGAAGACCGTTGCTCGTTCGTTGCGTCCAGCGGACGTCGTCGTATTGCGCGGCAACGCCCCCGACGGTGATGTCCCCAGTAGCCGTGATTTGAATATCGGATTTGCCTGCGCGGCCCGGAACCGGTTTCGTCGTGGACCGATCAAGCGCGTCGCCACCGGCGCTGAGGTAGGCGCCGAGTATGGTGACGTCACCCGTGCCGGATTTGTCCGTCGACACGTAGGCGCTCACGCCTCGTTGCTCCAGCAGTCGACTCAACGCCGCGGCTTGCCCGGCGGCTATGCCGATTCCCTTGCCAGCCAACAATTGCGTTCCTCGGGCGGTCTCTTCGTAACTATCTACCTCGGTGGAGTACGAACTGCTGCGAACGCGCCCGGCGTCCTGAATGCTGTCCAGGACGGCATCGACCTTGACGTCTCGGCCCGCGACGATAGCGATATTTCCATCCACACCAACGCGTGCACCCGATGCAGTCAAGTCGCGCCCTGCGATCAGCGTCGCATGTTCACCAGCAGTAATCTGCGACGCCACGTGCTCTTTGATCCGCGTCTGATTGTGGTTGTCTTGCGTGCCACCGCCGAAGTCTCGTTGCAACGCGCTCGCGCCCAATGAGATGTCGCGCCCGGCTGTCAGCTTCAGATCCTCGCCCGCATCGATGGCCGCCCCGACGACGGTCAGGTCTCGACCTGCGGAAACGGATACGGATCGGGTCGCGGACACGTTGCCCAGAGATTCGATGGACGTCGTCGCACCGCCTTGAGACCCTTTGCGCCACTCGAAGGTGTTGAAGGCGTTCTCGAAGACGACGTCACGCCCAGCGATGACGTCAACGTCCCGTCCCGAAATATCGCCGCCAATATTGGTTATGTCGCGCGCGGCGACGACCTCCACCTTTCCTTTGTTCCCTGCACCGCCGATCGTGCCGAGATTCCGAACGTCGTCGGCCGTTAATCGGGTGCTGGCGCGCCCGGCTATCTGACCCGCGTTGTCGATTAGATTTGTTGCCTCAATGTGGACGTCGCTACCTGCGACCAATGCGCCCCCGGGCTGCATGGTGACGCGCTTTCCATGGGCGAGATAAACCGTAGGAACAAGGACCTCTTGTGTTGTCCCGTCTGGCAGCGTGACGGTCTGCCGCACAAGCCAGACGATGTCGTCCGTGAGCGCCTTCATTTGCTCGGCGGTCAATCGAATGCCAATACGAAGCTCCAGATCGCGTCCAGCCCGAGCCCCTTGCGCCAACAGATTCCGAATTAACGTGTCGTCTTTCCCACTGGTGGCTTGCCCGGTGAGCTTGAGAATTTGCTCCCGGATCAGCTTAGCCTCGTAGAAGCCATCCCCGATGCGCCGCTCCACGGCCGACGGGTCAATGCCAAGCAGATCGAGCATGTAGTTGCTGGAGACTAGCGTGCCGCGCTCCGTAAATCGTGGATCGGTCTCGATCAGGTAAGGATGGTCGGGCGCAGAGATCACCTGAAAGAGCGCACTTCTTGGCAGGGTGATCCCCGGAATACCGCCGGAAATGGCGTCGAGCGTCTGAATCGCACCCACGGCCTTTGGGTGCATCGCAGTTTCGTTCAGCGTATCAACGGACGCCCGAGTGGAAGCGGAGACGGACTCAACATTGGAATTCACGGAGACTCTCGATGACGCGTTCACGCCGCTGTCGGTGTTTCGGCTTCCAATGACCGTCCCGTCGATGGCGGCTGTCTCGATCGTAATGTCGCGACCACGAAGTCGGGTCGCCTGATTCGACGATATAAGACTCGAAAGCCCGCCGACGATGGTCGTTCGCTCGAAGCCAGGAAGACTGACCGAGGTGAACCATGAGTCGCTGTTTCCGCTCTTTTCGTGCCAGTAAAGGTCTGACACCTGCTCGATCCGTTCGACGCGCTTCAATCCGACACTGCGACTCGTAATTTGCCCGTCGTTTCCGCGGACCTTCAGGTCCCCGCCCGCGCTTATCGTCGACGCGTGATTCAGTGCGGTACCGTTATCGACGTTCAGTCGGATCGTGCCTTGCGATGTGATAACGCCCGGGGCAGCCACATCGCCCAATACGTCGGTTCGGCTATGGACGGTGAGACTGCGGCGGTACTCATTGGTATCGCGGCCATCGCTTATGCCGTGTCCTCGCCGGAAGATTCGCACCCCCTCGTCCGGAGCGCCCGAGATCGCCTGGCCCGACTGGTCAACGACCGTCGGCAAGATATGTCTGGCAGGGTCGTAGTCAGGCCAGAATTGGATAATCCAGTTTCCGTGGCCGTCATCCGTTATCGACTCGAAATGCTGGACCGCGCTGCGTGTGATGTTTCGGGTGTCGTATTCGGAGAACGATCCGCGTCGGAGCGATACCTCGATGATTGGCTTTTCAAGGGAGAACGTCTTCCCCGCGGTATCGAGTGCAGTCAGCCCACGCTTCGGAATGGTGACACTTATCGGCGCGCCGACCGCCCGAAGTTTTTCTGCCGAATGCGCCGCGCGCGCCTCGCGACCCCAACGCCATTGGGTGAAGCTTTGATTCCGCGGATTCGGGATGAGCTTCGTCGTCTCGATCGTGCGCCCGTTGATATCGATTTCGATGTGTGGTGTCCCGATCAATGGAGGCTCACCGTCTACGCTCAGGCTGTGGCTCGTATGAACGGTGGGCAATTCTTCGCATGCGCTGCCGGTATGTGCGGCACACCTCTCGCGGCTATTCGGGTCGGGCAGGGCGATGTAACCCGCAATCCAGACGTCGCGAATGGTCTGCACCGTGCTTTCGTGTTCGCCTTCAGTGACGTTGATGTAACTACGATCATTGATGAAATCGCGCGTGGCGATATCGATGTCGCCACCGGCTTCGATAGTTGCGGAGCGGTTAACGAGCCGTGCGGTTTGCTCGGTGAGAAGGCCCTCGGCATCGATAGAGTCACCGGCCGCGATGCGTAGCTGCCCAAGGCTGAACAGCGTGGCGCCGGTTTGGTTGACGACTTCACCGCTCGCGAAGATGTCCAACTGCTGCGTGGCAGCGATCACCGCTGGTTCACCCGTGTTTTCAACGCGTGCGCCGTCGAACCGAATGCGATGGCCGAGGATGGATCCCCTATTGCGCAACGCGGTGCTACGCAGTCGGATGTCGTCACCGTCGACACGTGTTTCGTTGATGAAATCACCGGAAGCGTCGACAATCACCGAACTGGCCCGGAGGCGACCGCCCTGCGAATTCAATACCCGCGTCGCCGTGACCTTCAGTACCTTGTTGGCTTCCAGCAAGCCGTGGATCCCTAACGCGCCCCCTACGCCGAGGGTCAGATTTCCGCCAACTTTCCAGATATGGTTCGGGCCGTAGACGAAGTCGCCGGGCAGTGCGATGTTCATATCGCCGCCCGCCCGTAATCCGGCGGTGCCTGACAACTGGTTCGTCCGAAGGTCCAGCGTCCGATTCACGGAAATCTCGCCGCTTTTATGCTCCAGTCGCTCGACCGCGAGAGACGCGTCACGTCGTGCCTGCACTACACCGCCATTGGTGAAACTTCCCGCTTGCTCTCCGTTTTCCCGGGACAGGGTGAGGTCTTCGTTGGAAAAGATCGTGCCATCGTTGGTCAACGTATCTCTGATCGCTAACGCCAGACCTGTGCCGGACGTGATTTGTGCGGACGGCCCGTTTGTCAGGGCATAGGTCGTGATGGAAAGACGTCCGTTGCCGCCGATCAGTCCTGTGGAATGGGATCGGGCGGCGTCGCTTGTCCTGGCGTTGGCAAGTGAGTCGGACACGAGGGTCAGATCTCCTTGCCCGCCATTCACAATTCGGCCATCGGTGTTATCGATGCTAGCCGCGGTAATCGAAACGACGCTGTTCGCAGTCGTGGAGGCATCGGCCGCGGCGGAGCCGATCTCAAGGCTTCCGTCGGTATTGTTCAGCGCACCGCGCGTCGTCAATTTCAGCGCGGTGCCGGAGTGGACCTCCCCGGAGACGTTCCCGAAGTCACCCTCCGCAGACGCCGTTATCGCCTCGTTGGCGTGTAACTGTCCCCGTTGATTGTTGATGTCCTTTGTCGACGCAATGGTCAATGCGGTCCCGGCCTCGATGCGTGCCCCATCTAGATTGTCGACGCCACCTGCATGTACGTTGACTGCGCCGTTACCGGCGATATTGCCTCCCCGATTCGCTGCGCTTCGGGCGGATGCGACGTTTCGTAGCCGCTCGCGAAGCACGATGTCGATAGCACCATTACCGGCATTCAGAAGGCTACCGTTTTCGTTATCCAGACGTCGTCCCGACATCAGCATGCGGCCGTTGGGCGCTCCGATCTCAAAACGCCCCGAGCCGTTGTCGATGTCGCCTTCGACGGCGAGCGTCAACATGTCGTGGACGCTCACCAGGCCCGAATGGTTGAAAAATCCACGACCGGCCATCGCGCTCAGACCCTTCAGCGCGATCACGTGTCCGGCATCGTTGATGACGTCGGATGACGCTTTCAGTACGAGCGTGTTCCCGCTCAGTCGGCCGCCGCGGTTGTCGAACGTACCAACGCCAAGTTCAATGTCTGCGTTTGCGGCGACTCGTCCACCATCGGTATTTTTCAACGCGTTGCGAACGGTGATTTTCGTCAGTTCCTGTCCCGCGTTCTGGAGTCTGCCTGCCGTGTTGTCGAATGCTTGTGCGTCGAGTGAAAGGGCGTCGTTGGCCTCGATGAGACCGGTGTGATTGTTGAGCGCCCCGCCGACGTTAAGCGAGAGACGTTTCCCCGCTATCAGACCGGAGGTGTTATCCAGCCCGTGAGCGGTGTTCACTGTCATGCTTCCACGTGAACTGAGATGCCCCCGGCCGTTCGCAATCTCGCCGCCATCCAGCTGTAAATCGCCGTTGGTTCGAATACGTCCGCCGCGATTGGCTATCGTCGCTCCTGTGATGGTGATCGTTCCAGATCCGGCATGCGCAATGTCGCCATCGTTGGTGTCCAGCTCCACTGCGTCGATATTGGCGTTGTGCGCCCCGAAGTGGATCGTGCCCCCACGATTGTCGAGCGATTGTCCGACGCGTAGCGATGAGGCGTCATGTGGACGGTTCGCTGTTTGGCGAACGGCGCCGGACCGGTTGTCGAGTTGCCGGGCATCGACGAACAGCGAGCGTGCTTCCAGTTGCCCACGGGCGTTGACGACCTGATCGGCGCGCAAGGCCAACTTATCGCCAGCCAGTATCGATCCGTCGCTATTGTCGAGCGCGTTCCGGACCGAAAGGGTGACGTCGTGCTGTGCAGTGATCGTGCCGCCAAGGTTCAGAAGGCGACGCGCAACGTCGATGATGAGTGAGTTCTGCGCCGCGAGTGCGTCGGAATTGGAGAGGTCGACAGTCGTAATGAAGACATTCGCGTTCCCCGCAATCTCTCCCTTTGTGTCGTTGAGCGCGGCGTTATGAATTCGATCGCGCGCACGAAGATGAAGGTCGTCACCAAGGGCGAGCATTCGGCCGCCACGATTCTCGACGATGTCGGCGCTCAGAGAGAACTTCGACCCGGACTGGATCAGACCTGCATCGTTGCGAAATTCCTCTTGAATCGACGCAGACAACGATCGTTTGGCGGATATGGAGCCGCTCGTGTTTCGCCAGGCGTCGGTTACCGCAGATAGGTCGCCGTTCGTGGCAATGGTGCCTTGCCCGTTATCAATGGATGCGGCGCGCACGTGAAGTTCACCGGTACCGGCATGTTCGATCCTCCCCGAGATGTTGTCGACGTGTGCCGCCGTCAGCGAGAGATCGAGGCCATTGATTTGTATTCGACCATCGCGATTGTTCAGCAACCCCGAGAGTTTGATCTGGACAGGAGACTTGCCCCATTGAGAGACAGTGCCCCGGCGGTTGCTCAACGCAACGGCCTCCATGAACAGAGCGGCCGACTTGAGTGTGGCCGAGTCGTGGTCGATCGTTTTTGCCGCCGCCATGTGAATCGCGTCACCCACGGTCGTCGTAGCCCGTACCATCGAAATGTCGCCGATGCGGGCATGGACTCGCATGCCATGCAGTGCCGTCAGAGACGCGTCTGACAGGTCGATTGCGTCGCCTGATAGTTCGAGATTTCCCGTCGACGAGAACGTCCCGCTCGATTGCAGTAAGCCTGAGGCCGAGACCGATACGTCTCCCGGACTGCCGCTTGTTCCATCGGGATTGGCTCCTGAGGCGATCATGCCGGCCGAGGCGAGGGCACCGGCTCGTGCGCTGAAGTGTCCCCCGGTCGAGGCGACTCCCGTATGTCGCCAGGTGCCGCCACTACCCAGCGTCATGTCGTGACGACTGCGCAAGGTGCCAGCGCTGATAAGCTCGCGTGCTGACGCCAGATCGAGTGCTCCGTCGGAGATCATCTCTCCGCTGACGGAGAGACTTCCATCTGCCCGAGCGTGAATGTCCTCGCTCGCGTGCAACTTACCGGCAATCTGAACTTGCCCAGCATTGTTGAGCACTACGGTGCCACGACTGGCGGCCACGTGTCCGTCCATATTGACGCCGACACCGGCCTCCGTGCCTATCAGTCGGATTTTTCCCGCGTACATGCCACCAAGTCGCGAAACGTCCAGGGCGAACGTTGGCCGTCCTCCTTCGGCTTGTGTCGAGTGACGAACTTCGAACGTTGCCGCGTCGACGTCGTTCAGCCCGGTGATCACGTCCAGTCGCTGCGCGTGAACGGCGGCATTGATCTCCACTGCACGTGCAAGCAAAGCGGTGTTCTCAAGGTTGCTGCCATTCAAACCGTTCCCGGTGATCTTTAGCAGACCGCCGGTGACGCGAAAGGCCTCAAGCGACCCACTGCCGCCGAATACAGGCAACCCGGTTGTCAGGACGCCACGCGGTACGTTGATGAAGCCGCAGCCGTTGCAGGTCAGGCCATTGGGGTTGCTAATGATGACTTCCGCCCGTTGACCTGCGACCTCCAAATAGCCGGCAACGTTCGATGGCAACGTGCTCGTGACCTGGTTGACGATAATTCGCGCCGGATCGCCCGCGAGATTGGGGTTGCCCGGAACGAGCCCTCCGGTTTGCGTCTGCACGATAGTGCGCGAGTTGTTGAGAATGGCGCCTTGGGTGGGGACGTCGAACTGGTGGTATTGATTTTGAGAGACGCCAGCCGCGGTGGGCGATGTGATATTCACCAGCGGCAGGCCGTTGGGCGTCGTGCTGACGCCCGGTGCATGCGGGCCCGGGGCCGCGACGATTTGAGCAAAAGTCGTCACCGGATGCGCCATGGCTAGCAGTGCAGGGATTAACGATATCCGCAGCACATGCGCGAGGCCTGACGGCGAGCACGGCGATTGCCTGTGAATGGCCGTGCGGCGCTTAGCGCTCCGATCGCTTCCGGGTGTCCTGCCGCGCCTGACGTTTTCGCCGACAGCGACCCATTGATGTTGAACGTGACTGAATATCAGTCGATAGCAATGTGTATTCATGGGCTGAGCTCAGTAGCGAACGGCGAGGGAGAGACCTGCGACGGCGGTGTTCACAGGAAATCCGGACGGATAGAGAATGGGCTTCGCGACGAAAACGTCGTAGTTGGCGTTGCCCCAGGGGCCGCCGTATGCGCCGATCTGGCCGCTGAGTCCAAGTGCAACGCCGGCCAACTGCGTGCCCGGAAGATGGCGGGTACCGGGGCCGAACACTCGCCCGTAGTCCATACCCACATAGACGGCGTGAGCGCTCATTGCGAGAGGCACGTGGATGTCGTGACGGAGAAAGAAGCCGCGTGCTGCGCTGAGTGTTTGATCGCCCGTGAAGCCTCGTACGCTGTATCGACCGCCGATTGCCATCTGGTCGACGGCCCAGAGTGCATTGGCCGTGGTCTGGCCGTGAAACGTGCCGGTGAGTCTTAACGGGACGCCGCCGAGTCGAATTGGGGCAGACCACTGCACGTCGGCGAGAAACATGCGGTAGCGATACGTTTGTGGCGTCGGCTGGTGCGTCACCGGGTCGCGCAGATCGTCTTGTGCGCCGAACCACGGCATGCCTTGCCGATAGCTCAATGCAAGGTCCGCTTGCGCCGCACCCAGATACCGCCTTCGGGCAATCCCGAGTTGGAGATACGTGTTGTTCCTGTATTGCTGGGAAATCTCGAAGTCTTCGATGAAGCTCTTGCCGAACCGGCGGCCGATTCGCGCTTCCGCAGTCGTCTTGCTTCGGCTGTCCCTATGCACGACGCGTTCCACCCTTAGTTCGGCTGTCTGGTTTCGTCCACTGGACACGAAGGTTTCATTAGCACCCGCGATACGCTGGAAGTAGGTGCGCGTGCTCCCAAAGACCGAAACCGTGCTGTAACCCCAAGGTGCTGAATAGCTGACGGTGCCGCCTTTCGTGCCGAAGCGATCGTCGCCGGTCGACAAGTCGTGCTGCGCGGAAAGGTCGAGAAGATCGTTTAGTCCTAGCGGGTTGTCGATGCCGATGGCCAGTTGCCCCTGCAGGCGGCCTGTGTCGCGGGTGCCACTGTTGTCCACGGAGGCCAGCAGTCGCCAGGGACGTCGACGTTGCACGTCGATCAGAACATCGCTGGTCCCGAGTCCCTTGCCGGGCTCGATACGGATGTCTGCGTCCTGACTGGGCATGCGCTTTAGCTGCTCCAATCCTTGTTCGAGCCCCTGTATCGAAAGGATGTCGCTTTCGCCCAGGGGAAAGGCGGATCGCCAACTGCCTCTCACGCCGTCATCGGCAAATCGGATGCTCGAAATCCGGCCGACGATGAGGTGCAGTGTCAGGCGACCACCGGCCAAGTCCTGTTCCGGGACTGAAACGCGGGTTGTGACCCAGCCGTTAGCCAACACCGCGTCGGTCGCCAGCGATGCAATCAACGCAATGCCTTTCGTGCCTGCGCACTGGCCGACAAACCGACTCAGGGCAGTCGCGATGGGGGCGAACCGACTCGGTAAGGCATCGCCATCCGGGCCGGTAATCGTGATGTCGGTTAGCGGAACACAGGGCGCTTCCGTTGGCAGTTGCGTGGTGTCGATCGGGGATTCGGTGCCGTCGGCAGGGGCCGACAAATGGACGTCGGGTGCGTCGGCTCTATGTTGGCGTTCCTGCGCCTCTCTTCGTTGTCGCTCCAGTCGCTCGTCCTGGATCCCTTGCCGAACGGAGTCCGGGACGATCTGCGGCGGGGTCTGCGCCACCGCCGTTTCGGAATGAAGTGCCAGGCCACCGATGAGCGCGCCGAAGCAGGCGATCGCCAAGGCTTGAGAGATAAAACGAATGCAAGTGCCGTGTGAGACGACTGCCGAGTGATGCGGAAGATCTGGATATGCCACGAATTACGCTGCCCTTACTTTTGGTCGAATCAATGCACCGCGACGCGCTCACGACGAACACCACAAGAGCGGTTCCGGGCGCGAACGCAATAACGAGTGCGTAGAAGGGCGCAACAGCGAGCACGGTCGACGTGCGATAGCCGGGGGGGCTTACACCCTGGCGTCTAGCCAGAGAGTGGATGGATCGAAAGTGACAAGACGGAGGCGATTCTGGCAGAGGGGCGGTGACACGTATTTCGAAATTGAACCAACTTGTGCAATTTCGGAATCGTCTGAGTGGAACTTGGGGAAGTGCCTTCGTCTAAGGACTTTCCCTCCCCCCGGTTTTCACCCCCTCGACGGTCTTGCCGCCGTCAATTTTTTTCGCTAGTATTTTAGGCATAAACTATTTATGATTTAACAAAGGTCGACCGCTCGGCTAGCGCGACGCGATCTGTGAATCCGGAGGCTGGAGATGAATATCGTCTGTATCGGTGGCGGTCCCGCAGGTCTGTATTTCGGGCTGTTGATGAAGCTGCGCGATCCTTCCCATCGTGTCGTGGTGGTTGAGCGCAACCGGCCTTACGACACCTTCGGCTGGGGCGTGGTGTTCTCCGACGCCACCATGGACAACCTCCAGGAAGCCGACCCGGTCAGCGCGGCAGAGATCAATGCCGCGTTCAACCACTGGGACGACATCGACATCCACTTCGAAGGCCGCACGATCACCTCGGGCGGTCACGGCTTCATCGGCATCGGCCGCAAGAAGCTGCTGAACATTCTGCAAGCGCGCTGCGAAGCCCTCGGCGTCGAACTCGTGTTCGAGACGGACGTGAGCGACGATCAGGAAATCGCCCGCCGTTACAACGCCGATCTGGTGATCGCCTCCGACGGCCTGAACAGCCGCATCCGTACCCGCTACGCCGACACCTACCGCCCCGACATCGACACGCGTCAGAACCGCTTCGTCTGGCTCGGCACGCATCAACGTTTCGACGCCTTCACGTTCGCCTTCGAAAAGACAGAACACGGCTGGTTCCAGGCGCACGCGTATCAGTTCGACGCCGACACGTCGACGTTCATCGTCGAGACGCCTGAATCGGTCTGGCGTGCCCACGGCATCGACCAGATGAGTCAGGAAGAGGGCGTGAAGTTCTGCGAAAACCTCTTTTCGAAGTATCTCGGCGGTCACGAGCTGATGAGCAACGCCAAGCACCTGCGCGGCTCCGCCATCTGGATTCAGTTCCCGCGCGTAATCTGCGAACGCTGGGTGCACTGGACCGATGTCGACGGCAAGCGCGTGCCGGTCGTGCTCATGGGCGACGCCGCACACACGGCGCACTTCTCCATCGGCTCGGGCACCAAGCTTGCACTCGAAGACTCCATCGCGCTGGCCGACGGTCTCGGCACGCAGGGCATCGACGCCTTGCCGCACGTGCTCAACGACTACGAAGCCGCCCGCAGCATCGAAGTGCTCAAGATTCAGAATGCGGCACGCAACTCGACGGAGTGGTTCGAAACCGTCGATCGTTACGCCCGTTTTGCCCCCGAACAGTTTGCTTACTCGTTGCTCACGCGTTCGCAGCGCATCTCGCACGAGAACCTGCGCGTGCGCGACGCCGGTTATGTCGAAGGCTATGAAGACTGGCTTGCCGAACACGCGGGCGTGAAGCGCGCTGCCGGTCAGCATGCGATTCCGCCGATGTTCACGCCGTTCCGCGCACGTGAGCTCACGCTCAAGAACCGCATCGTGATGTCGCCAATGGCGATGTACTCGGCGGTCGACGGCGTGCCCGGCGACTTCCACATGGTCCACCTTGGCAGCCGTGCGCTGGGCGGCGCGGGCATGATCGTCGCGGAAATGACCTGCGTGTCGCCGGATGCGCGCATCACGCCGGGGTGCCCCGGTTTGTGGAACGACGATCAACGCGACGCATGGAAGCGCATCGTTGACTTCGTGCATTCGGGCAGCGACGCCAAGATCGCCATGCAGATCGGGCACGCAGGCCGCAAGGGCTCGACGCGTCTGGCCTGGGACGGCATCGATCAGCCGTTGAACGACGGCAACTGGCCGCTGATCTCGGCCTCGCCGATGCCGTACATCGACGGCGTGTCGCAGACGCCGCGCGAAATGACGCGCGCCGACATGGACCGCGTCAAGGATGACTTCGTGCAAGCTGCCCGTCGTGCGGCCGAAGCCGGTTTCGACTGGCTCGAATTGCACTGTGCGCACGGCTATCTGCTGTCGAGCTTCATTTCGCCGCTGACTAACCAGCGTCAGGATGAGTACGGCGGTTCGCTGGAGAACCGTCTGCGCTATCCGCTGGAAGTGTTCCACGCGGTACGCGACGTGTGGCCCGCCGCCAAGCCGATGTCGGTGCGTATCTCTGCGCACGATTGGGTCGAAGGCGGGATCACGCCGGACGACGCGGTCGCCATCGCCATTGCTTTCAAGGACGCCGGGGCGGATCTCATCGATTGCTCGTCGGGTCAGGTCAGCAAGGAAGAGAAGCCGGTCTACGGCCGCATGTTCCAGACGCCGTTCGCCGATCGCGTGCGCAACGAGGCCGGTGTGCCGACGATTGCTGTCGGTGCCATCTTCGAGGCGGATCACGTGAACAGCATCATCGCGTCGGGTCGCGCCGATCTGTGCGCACTGGCCCGTCCGCATCTGGCCGATCCGTTCTGGACGCTGCACGAAGCCGCGAAGATCGGCTACAAGGATCTGCCGTGGCCGCCGCAGTACTATGCGGGCAAACGTCAGTACGAGACCAATCTGGAGCGTGCTGCCGCCTACGCTCAACAGATCGGTAAATAAGGACAGTTCATGACGTCGACGACAACCTCCACCCACGCCATCGGTACGACACCGACGTCGCTCGCGGGCGTGCATGCGCTCGTGACGGGCGGCGCGCGCGGCATTGGCGAGGCGGTGGCCCGCTCGCTACTCGGGCAGGGCGCGCGCGTGACGCTGCTCGGTCGTAGCGAAGCGAAGCTCGCGCAAGGCGTGCAGGCGTTGGCCGCGTTCGGTGAGGTGGCATGGGTGGCGGCAGATATTTCTGACGCCGCCGCCGTCGAGGCCGCTTTCGCCCGCGCGGCAGAGCGTTTCGGTCCGGTGCAGGTGCTCGTCAACAACGCAGGTCAGGCCGTGAGCGCGCCCTTCGGCAAGACAGACGCCGCGCTCTGGCAGCAGATGATCGACGTCAACCTGACGGGCACGTATCACTGCATCTCGGCCGCGCTGCCCGGCATGCTGAGCGCTGGCTGGGGACGCATCGTCAATGTCGCCAGCACGGCCGGTCTCATCGGCTATCCGTACGTCACCGCGTATTGCGCCGCCAAGCACGGCGTGGTCGGTCTGACGCGTGCGCTGGCGCTGGAAGTCGCGAAGAAGGGCGTGACGGTGAACGCCGTCTGCCCGGGCTATACCGAAACGGACATCGTGCGCGACGCGGTCGCGAACATCGTCGCCAAGACGGGGCGCAGCGAAGACGAAGCGCGCGCCGAGCTGTCGAAGCGTAATCCGCAGGGACGCCTCGTGCAGCCGCAGGAGGTCGCCGATACGGTGCTGTGGCTGTGCCAGCCGGGCGCGGGCGCGGTGACGGGGCAGTCGATTGCGGTAGCTGGCGGGGAAGTGACCGTCGGTTAGGTGTTGTGGGTGTGACAAATACTCAGGGCGTTGCGCAGTCGGATGACCGCGCAACGTCATTCCAACTAGCAGGATCGTCGGGCTTCATGGGCGGGGAACATCGGCCCGAAGCGGCTCGACGATGGCAAAGGAGATCGGCCAATGAGTGACGTGAAACTGACGATGGCGCATCACAAGCGCCCGTTCGCGAACTATGAAGCCAAGCACTTTCTGTGGTCGGTGTCGAACGACGCGCAAGGGCGTCCGAGCATCGGCACGATCACGTTGAACCGTCCCGACAAGAAGAATCCACTGACGTTCGACTCGTACGCCGAGCTTCGCGATTTGTTTCGCGGATTGGTCTACGCAACGGACATCAAGACGGTTGTCGTGACGGGCGCAGGCGGCAATTTCTGCTCGGGTGGCGATGTCCACGAGATCATCGGCCCGCTCACGCAGATGAGCATGCCGGAACTGCTGGATTTCACGCGCATGACGGGGGACCTGGTCAAGGCAATGCGTGCTTGTCCGCAGCCGATCATCAGCGCGATTGACGGCATCTGTGCCGGTGCAGGCGCGATGGTGGCGCTGGCTTCGGACATGCGTCTGGGTACGCCGCAGACGAAGACGGCATTCCTGTTCGTGCGTGTGGGGCTGGCCGGTGCCGACATGGGCGCCTGCACGCTGCTGCCGCGCATGATCGGGCAAGGTCGGGCGTCCGAACTGCTTTACACCGGCCGCGTGATGACGGCGGAAGAGGGCCAGCAGTGGGGCTTCTTCAACGCGTTGCACGATGGCGGTGCGGTTCTCTCGGCAGCACAGACGCTGGCCGATCAGATCGCCTGCGGACCGACCTTCGCGCACGGTGTGACGAAGAAGTTGCTGCATCAGGAATGGAATATGGGCGTGGACGAAGCCATCGAGGCCGAAGCCGAAGCGCAAGCCATCTGCATGCAGACGAAGGATTTCCGCCGCGCTTACGACGCCTTCGTCGCGAAGCAAAAGCCGGTGTTCAAGGGCGACTGACCTATGAGCGATATCACGCCTCACAACGCGCGTAATGCCGACTTTCTGGCTTGGCCGTTTTTCGACGACGCACATCGCCGTCTCGGGACGGAACTCGACGACTGGTGCACGCGCGAGCTGAAGGTCGACCATCACGCGGATACGGATGCGACGTGTGTCTCGCTGGTGCGTCAGTTGGGTCGCGCGGGGTGGTTGAAGTACTGCGTCCCGGCGAGCCACGGCGGTGCGCTGGATCAGTTGGACTCGCGCGCGCTGTGTGTGCTGCGCGAGACGTTGGCGCGTCACGACGGTCTCGCCGATTTCGCCTTTGCGATGCAGGGGCTCGGCAGCGGTGCGATCACGCTCGCGGGCAGCGACGCGCTCAAGCAGCGTTATCTGCCGCGCGTGGCGTCGGGCGAGGCGATTGCGGCATTCGCGCTGTCGGAGCCGGATGCCGGTTCGGATGTGGCGGCGATGGCCTGCTCGGCCACGCCGGACGGCGACCACTATGTGCTTAACGGCGAGAAGACCTGGATCTCCAACGGCGGCATTGCAGACTTTTACTGCGTGTTCGTTCGCACGGGCGAAGCACCGGGCGCACGCGGCATCAGCGCATTCGTGGTGGACGCCGACACGCCGGGCCTGACGATTGCTGAGCGCATCGATGTGAGCGCACCGCATCCGCTGGCGCGTCTGAAGTTCGAGAACTGCCGGGTACCGGCGTCGCAGCGTCTGGGCGATGCAGGGCAGGGCTTCAAGGTCGCGATGATGACGCTGGATATTTTCCGCGCATCTGTGGCGGCTGCCGCGTTGGGTTTTGCGCGTCGCGCATTGGATGAAGGGCTGGCGCGCGCGAAGTCGCGCGAGATGTTCGGTCAGACGCTCGCGGACTTCCAACTGACGCAGGCTGCGCTGGGTGACATGGCGACGTCGGTGGACGCTGCGGCCCTACTGACGTACCGCGCCGCATGGCAGCGCGACGTTCTGGGGCAGCGCACGACGCGCGAGGCCGCGATGGCAAAGATGTTCTCGACGGAATCGGCGCAGCAAGTGATCGATCGCGCGTTGCAGATGTTCGGCGGCGCGGGCGTGGTGTCGGGCGCAGTGGTGGAACGTATGTATCGCGAGATCCGGTCGCTGCGGATTTACGAAGGGGCGACGGAAGTACAGAAACTGATCATCGCGCGCGAACTGCTCAAGGACGGTTGATCGTCCGCATTCGGCAGTCGACGCGCGGGACATGCTTTGACAAGTTCATGGCGGTAACACGGCAGGACTTGGGATGTGCGCAGTGGCAACCCACGGAGACAGGGATGGCATGGCGTCTTGCAATAACACTTGGAAGCACTAGGACTACGTCGGGCGCGAAGCGTCGGCGTCATGCTTGATTACCGGGGGCAAGGAGAAGCACATGGAACGATCTGGACATCTCGACACTTTCGCGCGCGACAATCTGCCGCCCGCGGATCAGTGGCCCGATTTTCTGCTGGACAATCCGGACGTGGCGTATCCGGCGCGCTTGAACTGCGCTGCCGATTTGCTGGACCGCACGATTGCGCAGAGACGAGGCGACGCGCCTGCGATTTACTCGGTGGAGAATGGTCAGCCGACGGTCACGACGTATCTCGGCCTGCGCGAGATGGTGGACCGCATCGCCCATGTGTTGCGCAACGATATGGCGCTGGTGCCGGGCAATCGCGTGTTGTTGCGCGGCCCGAACAATCTGTTCATGGCGGCGGCATGGCTCGCGGTGATCAAGGCCGGGCTGGTCGGTGTGCCGACGATGCCGCTGCTGCGCGCGAAGGAACTCAAGCAGATCGTCGACAAGGCTGAGGTGACGGCGGCGTTGTGTGACGGTCGGTTGAAGGAAGAGCTGGAATTCAATCGTCAGGCGGGGCATGAGTACTTCTGTCCGGTGCTGTCGAAGGTGGTGTATTTCCACGACGTTGGTGAGGACTCACTGGAGGCCCGCATGGCCCGTCAGCCAGCGAGCTTCGACGCCTGCGACACGGCCGTGGACGACGTCTGTCTGATCGCTTTCACCAGCGGTACGACGGGCCAGCCGAAGGGCACGATGCACTTCCATCGTGACGTGCTTGCGATGTGCGATCTGTTTCCGCGTCATGTGCTGAAGCCGGGGCCGGACGACATCTTCTGCGGCACTCCCCCGTTAGCGTTCACTTTCGGTACGGGCGGCTTGCTGACGTTCCCGTTGCGCGTTGGCGCTGCAACGGTGTTACTGGAGAAGCTCACGCCGGACAGTCTGTTGCAAGCCATCGCCGACTACCGCGCGACGATCTGTTTTACGGCACCGACGTTTTATCGTCAGATGGCGGGGCTTGTGGGTAAGTACGAACTTTCGAGTCTGAAGAAGACGGTGTCCGCCGGTGAGGCGTTGCCGGATGCGACGCGTCAGTTGTGGAAGCAGGCGTCGGGCATCGAGATGATCGACGGCATCGGCGGCACGGAGATGATCCACATCTTTATCTCGGCAGCGAATGGCGATGTGGTGCCGGGTGCAATCGGTAAGCCGGTGCCCGGTTACATCGCGATGATCGTGGACGAGAACATGCAACCGCTGCCCCCGGGGCAGGTGGGCAAGCTCGCCGTGAAGGGGCCGACGGGGTGCCGTTACCTCGCCGACTCGCGTCAGACGAATTACGTGAAGAACGGCTGGAATCTGCCGGGCGACACGTTCATGTGCGACGAAGCGGGCAATTACTACTATCAGGCGCGCTCGGACGACATGATCGTCTCGGCGGGCTATAACATCGCGGGTCCGGAAGTGGAGTCGGCGCTGTTGCAGCACCCGGAGGTCGCGGAGTGCGGGGTGGTCGGTGCCGACGACGAGGCGCGCGGTCAGATCGTGAAGGCTTACGTGGTGCTCAAGTCCGGGCAGGCCCGCGACGACGCGATGGTGAAGACGCTTCAGGAGTATGTGAAGGCTAACATCGCGCCGTATAAGTACCCGCGAGCGATTGAGTTTGTCGACGCGCTGCCACGCACGGAGACCGGCAAGCTGCAACGCTTCAAGCTGCGTCAGATGGCGCAGTAATACGATAACTACAAAGCTCAGGGTGCTCCAGTGGGCGCCCACTGACTTTGGCAGGGGAGGACGGAATGACTACGAAAACCGATGTCGCGGAACACGCTTTCGTGAAACCGCTTCTGGTGCGCTTTAAACACTGCGACCCGGCAGGCATCGTGTTTTATCCGCGCTACTTCGAAATGATCAACGATCTCGTCGAAGACTGGTGCGCCGAAGGCCTCGGGCTCTCGTTCGGCGATATGCACCTGCGCGATGGTATGGGCGTGCCCACGGCAAACATCGAATGCCGTTTCAGCGCCCCGAGTTTTCTAGGCGACACGCTGCAACGCTCGCTGGAAGTGACCCGTCTCGGTCGCTCGTCGATGACGCTGCGTATCCGCTTCGCTGGCGCTAACGACGAGACCCGCCTGCAAGCCACGCTCGTGCTGGTCTGGGTCGCAAAAGGCGAGGGCGGCAGACCCGCCCCGATCGCTGTACCCCCAGCCCAACGCGACGCGATTGTCCGCTTTGCTTCACCCGATTCTGTGATTGAAGGAGTGTCCTGATGCTGCAAGTTCTCCAACCGCCCGAATGGGCAAAACCGCGCGGCTACGCCAACGGCATGGCCTTCGAAATGACGGCAGGCAGCCGCATCATCTTCGTCGGCGGTCAGATCGGCTGGAATGGGCAGCAACGCTTCGAGACGGATGATTTCGCACTTCAGGTGCGTCAAACGCTCGAGAACATCGTCGCGATCCTCGCGCAAGGTAACGCTAAGCCCGAGCACATCGTCCGTATGACCTGGTACGTGAAGAACAAGCGCGAATACGTCGCCAACTATCCGGCTATCGGGGAACACTATCGCGCCGTCATCGGACGCCACTTCCCCGCGATGACCGCCGTGGAAGTCGCCGATCTCGTTGAAGACGAAGCTAAGGTCGAAATCGAAGTGACGGCTGTTGTGCCTGCTGGCTGATTTTCTATCTCTTAAAACCTCCCCTCTAACGGACCGGGGCCCCTTTCCGCCTCTCAGACATAAACCCAACTCGCTGCAGAAAGGGGCCCCGGTCCGTCTCCCTCGAAGCACCCGGTGCCTCAACCGACACCGCCCGCTTTCCCCATTCCCGCTTCCTTGACCGAAGCGCTCGGTTCCGTCGACACCGCTCTACTCCAGCGCCATCGCGACGCCACACCCGCCCCGCACGTGCTCCGCAACTGCTGCGGGACGGCCGTGTCGTCGCCCTCACGTTTCCTGTCCCTCTACTCGCCTCACCGCTTTCCTCAGCGCCTCACTTCGTTTTCTTTGGCCCAATAAAAAACGCCGAGCATCGCCCGGCGTCTCTTGTTACCGCTTCCTTCTCTCTACTCACGCAGCTTTCTGCGCACCTTGTGCCGCATCCAACGCTGCCTGCGTCAGCAGATACACACCCGGCAAGTCCAACTCATCGCAGTTGTGTCCGTCTCCACCACGATCCACCACCACAAAGTCGCTCACCTCATCCAACGCCAACAACGGGTGATGCCACACGCCCTTCGCATAGTTCACGCCCTGCCAGCCATCCGAGACGAATGCACGCATCTTGCTCACGTCCAACTCGCCCGCCGGAGCCACAACCACCAGGTACGGCGTCGTCTTCAACGGGATGAACGCCTGACTGCCCAACGGGTGACGCTCCAACATCTTCACTTCATACGGCAACTGTCTCGGCTGACCACGGAAGACGTTCACCAACGTGCGTCCGCCCTCCGGGCCCAGATCCACCGTCGCCAAATCATGGAAACGCTCGGTCGTCCCGCCGTTGATCGCGAAATGCTTCGCACCCTCCAACTCGATCACATCGCCAAACGGCGCAAACGCCTCTCGCGTCAACCGCTCGATCTTCAACGTCGGTCCTGCCATATCACGCCCCCTTTTTTTCACTCAACCGGCCCCACAGGCGCAGACGCGACACACCACCATCCGGAATGATGTTGAAACGGATGTGCGTGATAGCCCCCAATTTCTGCACCTGCTCTTCGAAGTAGAACTGCTTGTCCATCGCCAACTTCTGCTCCGGCAACAACACCGGCCAGAACATCGATTGCGTAATCAGTGACTGCTCGGTGCCACCCGTAACGTACGCCGCCTGGATGGAGCAGCGGTCCGGGAAGTTGCCCTTGAAGTGCGCCGTATCCACTTCGATCTTGCCAATCTCACCCGGCTGCGCCAACGCAATAATCGCCCAGTCATTACCCGGCTCACGACGACGACGCGTTTCCCACCCATCCCCCATGTTCACGCCACGGCCCGGCATCAACAAGTTCGACGCCAAACCAAAGTGCTGGTTGTTTGCCGCCACGACGTAACCGCCGTTTTCCATCGCGATCAGGTCGATCAGCTCATCTCGCGAACGGCCCGCCCAGTCACTCTGCGGCAACCCATACAGACGCAGACGTGCGAGACCGCCATCCGGGTACAGGTTCACGCGCACGTGCGTCGCTGCTCGCTGCTGTGTGATGGCGTGGTAGTGGTGCGAGTTGCCCTGCAATGTGGTCGACGGCAGTAGTTCGAACCATTCGGCCGACTCGTTCGGTGCGCCGTCCGGGCTGTAGCAACCCTCAAGCGACGCCGCCGGGGGGAAGTTACCCGTGAAGTGGCTCGTGTCCAGATCGACGCCGAACAACACGCCCGGGCGCGCCAGCTTGACGATGCACCAGTCATAACCGTTCACACGCTTACGACGCGTCTCCCAACCATCCATCCACTTGCCGTTCTCGTCGTACTTGCCCGGGATGAACACAGCCGGTTCCGGGTTGAGCATGCGCTCTTTGGCCGCGAAGAATTCGTCGGTGGCGACGAGCGCTTCGGCACCCAGACGCGGGTCGGCCAAATTTACATAACGGCGCACGAAGTCCGGTGCGTTCGGGTCTTGCGGGACGAGGGCCATGTTGCTATCTACTCCAGATGATGATGCCGACGCCTTTGTTTCAGACGTCCGCAGAAATTGCTTGGTTGCTCCGAGGGCCGCTGCATCCGCTGCGACCCTCGCATGCCTTACTCAGTGCGTCAGCGTGTCAGTGCGGCATTTGCCGGTGCGCCTTCAATGCCGTCTTCAGACGTCGCAATCGGCTCGTACGGCAACTCGCCATTGAGTACTCTGTGCGCTCTCGCGAAGTCGACGTCTTTTTCCCATGCGGCCACAACGAGCGTTGCTACGCAGTTGCCCAACAAGTTGGTGATGGCTCGCGCAATACCCACGAACCAGTCGACCGGCAGAATCAGCACAAGGCCAATCACGGGGATGGCCGGAATGGCCGCCAGCGTCGCCGCCAGAATCACAATCGCCGAGCCCGGAATTCCATGCGCGCCCTTGGACGTCAGCAGCGATACCAACACCACCAGAATCAGGTCGTGCATCGACAACGGTGTATTCGTCGCCTGCGCAATGAAGATGACCGCCAACGTCAGGTAGATGGAGAAGCCGTCGAGGTTGAACGAGTATCCCGTCGGTACGACCAGACCCACCGTCGATTTCTTGATCCCCATCCATTCGAGCTTGCGCATGATCGCGGGCAACACCGCATCGGACGACGCCGTGCCCAACACGATCGACAACTCTTCACGGAAGTACTTGATGAACTTGAAGATGTTGAAGCCCGCCAGACGCAACACGCCGCCCAGCACCACCGTCACGAACACGAAGCAGCTCGCATAGAACACGAGCACGAGCAAACCCAGTTGCTTGAGTGACGATGCACCGTACTTGCCCGTGGTGAACGCCACCGCGCCCAGCACGCCCAGCGGCGCGAGCCGGATGATGAACGCCATCACGCGGAAGAAGACGTGGCTCAGATCTTCGATGAATCGCGCCACCGGACGCCCACGCTCGCCCAACGCCGCCAACGCACAACCGAACATGACGGAGAAGACGAGGATTTGCAGGATGTCGCCCTTGGCAAAGGCGTCGGTAATGGTGTCGGGGATGATCTTCAGCAAGAAGCCCGCCGTGTCTTTCAGGCTCTTGGCATGCTCGGTGTAAGCCGCCATCGAACCGGCGTCCAGACTGCGGATGTCGATGTTCATGCCCGCGCCAGGACGCGTTACCCACGCCAGCACCGCGCCAATGACCAACGCGAAGGTGGTGATGATCTCGAAGTACAAGATGGCCTTGACGCCCACCCGGCCTACCTTGCGCAAGTCGCCCGCGCTCGCCATGCCGCTCACGACAACGCAGAAAACGATCGGGCCAATCACCATCTTGATCAGCTTCAGAAAGCCATCGCCCAACGGACGCAACGACTCTCCCAACTGCGGAAACCAGATGCCTAACGCCACACCCACTATCAATGCAATAAAGACTCGGCCAAACAACGAACGAAACAGCTTGGGCATGGTTTGTCTCCTCTGCCTGCGCAAATCACTCTCTAGGATTTCGCAATCTCGATTTCAACGGGCTTGAACGGACTGCTCTCGGGGGCTGATTCTTTACCGCTGTACGTCTCAATTCAGGTCACGCGCGACGTCTTCATTCGCCGCCAACACCAGATTTCGTCAGTGTAAATCGACAAGTCATACCGGTCTGACCAGTGGTGTTATGGGGAATATTAGAAAACCAATATAGTGAGGTCAAGGACTGTCGTTTGAGGGGATTCCCTAGGACGACGGCATGCCGCGGCGTTGGCCGGTGTGGGTAGGGGGAATCGCTCGCAGTCGTTCGTAAGTCGTTGGTTTTACTGGTCGAATCGGGCAAAATTTGTGTGAACTTCGCTTTCCGGCCTGCGGTCGCACTGGCATCTGGTGCGCAGTTTCGGCTTCCGCCGCGAGGACGCCGGGCAGCGCGCACAGATCCCACTTCTTGCTCATCAGGGAGGCGACATGCGAATGAAGGACACGGTGGTACTTGTCACCGGCAGTGCTCAGGGGATCGGACGCGCCATCGCGATCCGTCTCGCCCAGGAAGGCGCGCGCATCGTGGTGGAAGACCGGCAGGACAACGCGATGGCCGAGCAGACGCTCGACTCGGTTCGCGCCGCCGGTAGCGACGGCTGTGTGATCGCCGGAGACGTCGGGCGCGTGGAGGACGACCGCGCCGTCATCGAGCAAGCCGTCGCCAAAATGGGACGCCTCGATGTGCTGGTCAACAACGCGGGCGTCGAACGCCGCGCCCCATTTCTCGACGTGACGGAAGCCGATTACGACCTCGTCATGAACGTCAATCTCAAAGGGGCGTTCTTTCTCACGCAAACCTTTGTGAAGCACCTGCGTGATACGCAACGCGGCGGACGCATCGTGAACGTCAGCTCGGTGCACGAGGAGTTGCCGTTTCCTCACTTCACCAGCTATTGCGCAAGCAAGGGCGGCATGAAGATGATGATGCGCAATCTCGCCATCGAACTCGCACCGCTCGGCATCACGGTGAACAATGTCGCGCCCGGCGCCGTCGGCACGCCCATCAATCAGCAATTGCTCGCGAACAAGGCGCAGCTCGAAGCGCTCGTCGCGAACATTCCGCTCGGCCGCCTCGCGAACCCCAGCGAAGTGGCGAACGCCGTGCTGTTCCTCGCTTCGCCCGAAGCCAGTTATGTGACGGGGACGACGCTGTTCGTCGACGGTGGCCTGCTCTGGAATTACGCGGAGCAATAACGATGACAGACACCGCACAACGCACGCTTGCGATGGGTGGCATGACGCCGGACGTCGCCCACTGCGCACCGTCGGACATCCTCACGCCGGACGACCGCTATCAGGAGCTTTTCGTTGCCGTGCAGACGCAACGCATTTTTGCCGACAGCAAGACGTTCGTAGACTGCGCGCCGTCGCTCGCACCCGAAGAGATTCTCCGCCGCTATCGCGAAGACGCCGACAAACCCGGCTTCGATCTGTCACGCTTCGTGGGGACGTATTTCACGCTGGAGCGCACGCCGCCCAGTGAATATGTGTCCGATCCCGGGCAGGGGCTTGTCGCGCATATCGACGATCTCTGGGACGTACTCACGCGCGCGCCGGAAGCGCACCCCGCCTACAGCTCGCTGCTCCCGCTGCCGCGCGCGTACGTCGTGCCCGGTGGACGCTTTCACGAGCTCTATTATTGGGACTCCTATTTCACGATGCTCGGCCTCGCTAACAGCGGTCGCCACGATCTGCTCGTGAGCATGGCCGATAATTTTTCATTTCTCATCGATACGTATGGCCACATTCCGAACGGTAACCGTACCTATTACCTGAGCCGCTCGCAGCCGCCCATGTACGGTCTGATGGTGGAGCTGTTCGAGTCGCATGGCGTGGCGCGCGCCATCCGGTATCTGCCGCATCTGCGCCGCGAATACGACTATTGGATGGACGGCGAAGCGTCGCTGCGGCCGGGCGAAGCCTATCGGCATCTCGTTCGTCTATCCGACGGCGCGCTCCTTAACCGCTATTGGGACGAACGCGACACGCCGCGTGAAGAGGGCTATCTGGAAGACGTGACGACCGCACGCGATGCGCCGCAACGTCCCCCTGGTGAGGTGTACCGCGACCTGCGCGCCGGTGCGGCCTCGGGCTGGGACTTCAGCTCCCGCTGGCTGGGCGACGCGAACGACCTTTCGTCGATTCGCACCACATCGATTCTGCCCGTCGACCTGAATAGCTTTCTCTTCGCTACTGAGCGGCATATCGCTCGTCTCAGCGAGGCGGCGGGAGATGTCGATGCGGCGCTGGCCTTTGCGAAGCGGGCGCAGGCGCGTCAGGATGCGATGACGCGACATCTGTGGTCGGACACCGAAGGCGCGTTTGTCGACTACGACTGGCAACTCGGCGAGCAACGGCTGCAATTGTCGGCGGCGCTCGCCGCACCGATGTTCGTCGGCCTCGCCACGCGCGAACAGGCGCACGGCTCGGCGCTCGCGATGGCTGAGCGTCTGCTGGCAGCGGGAGGGTTGCGAACGACGGAGACGTCGAGTCTTCAGCAGTGGGACCCGCCCAACGGCTGGGCACCGCTCCAGTGGATTGGCATTCACGGCCTGCGCAAGTACGGGGAGAACCGGCTTGCAGGGGACATTGCCCATCGCTGGCTCTCCACCGTCGGCTCGCTCTACGCACGCGAGAGCAAACTCGTCGAAAAGTACTCGCTGCACACGAGCGACGCCATGAGCGCCAGCGGCGGTGGCGGTGGCGAATACCCGCTTCAGGACGGCTTCGGCTGGACGAACGGTGTGGTGCGGCGTCTGCTCGGCGATCACCCGGAACATCACGCGCATCACGTGAAGGCGGCGTAAGCGCATAGCGGGGCAGTGGGGCAGCGGGCAGGGCAGGGATGGCGCAAACCGGAAGCCCCTGTGGTCGGGGTTTCCCGGCCGGTGGGGGGAGGTTCGCGTGAGGAGAAATTTGGCGTCGTACAATGCGCCATACGCTTACCCACACGCCTTGTGAGGACCCATGAAGCATTCGGCGCATGCCGTAACCGACGCCGCCGTCGCCACGATCCGCGAGCGCATCGAACGTCAGGTCTATCCCGCCGGTGCGATGCTGCCCTCGCAACGTCAACTCGCCGAGGAACTGGCCATCAGCCGCGCCTCGCTGCGCGAAGCCCTCTCCACGCTCGAAGCGCTCGGTATGGTCGCTATCCGCCCGGGCAAGGGCGTCTATGTTAACGACGCCTCCGCCCGTCTCGGTGTCGCGTGGCGCTTCGCCGACCAGATTTCACTCGCCGACACTTATCAACTGCGCTACGCACTGGAAGGCTTCTCCGCCCGGCTCGCCGCGCTCGCAGCGAGCGCGACCGAGATCGATTGGCTCACCGATAACGTCGAGTCGATGAAGGGCGCGCTGATCGAGGGCGACGTCGACACCGCCGCGCAACTGGACTTCGCTTTCCATCTGCGTATCGTCGGCCTCGCAGGGAACGCGGCCATCGCCGATATCCTGCGCGGCAGCACGGAAATCGTCATGGAAAGCCAGCGTCTGCCGTTTTATCAGCGAGAACTGGTGCTCTCCACCTATCATGAACATCTGGAGATCCTCGACGCACTGCGCCGCCGTGACGGCGCCGCCGCAGGCGCTTCGATGGAGCGCCATATCGTGCTGGCGGCCCAGCGGGCCGGGATTCACTTCCCTATCCCCTCTGCGTATCCGTCACCCGAAGGGGTTGCCTCCCGGGAGTCCGCAGAGCGTACTGGTGCATCACACGTTCAGCTTTGAGAAGATCCGGATTTGCGCTATACTTTGAAGGTTTTAGTCATTTAACCCTCACCCTAGCGCCTACCCGCCCGACATCTCGTCCGCCGCCCGAGCATCCGCTGTGCGCATATTCCGCGCAATTCCGGTGCCCGCGCTGATGTCATCGCTAGCGGACGGTGAGGCTGGCAGCAGGGGTGAACCCTCCAGGAGTTTCCCGTGCTGCCGTCATTCTCACCCGCCATCCTCGCGCTCGCTGACGGCACGGTCTTTCGTGGGTACGCCATCGGCGCTGCCGGTCACACCATCGGTGAAGTGGTCTTCAATACGGCCATTACCGGCTATCAGGAAATCCTCACCGACCCCAGCTATGCGCGCCAGATCGTCACGCTGACGTATCCGCACATCGGCAACACGGGCGTCAACGGTGAAGACGTAGAAGCCACGAAAGTCCATGCCGCCGGCCTGATCATCAAGGATCTGCCGATCCTCGACTCGAATTTCCGCGCCAACAAGACGCTGTCGCAGTACCTGAAGGACGAAGGTGTGGTCGCCATCGCCGGTATCGACACGCGACGTCTGACCCGTATCCTGCGCGACAAGGGCGCTCAGAACGGCTGCATCCTCGCCGGTGAAGAAGCCGACGAAGCCAAGGCCATCGCCCTCGCACAATCGTTCCCCGGTCTCGCCGGTATGGACCTCGCCAAGGTCGTCTCCACCACCGAGCAGTATTCGTGGACGGAAACGGAATGGACGCTGGAGGAAGGCTACGGCGAGCAGAAGGATCCGAAGTTCCACGTGGTCGCCC
Organism: Pandoraea sp. NPDC090278; assembly: GCF_044772185.1. Classification (NCBI taxonomy): domain Bacteria; kingdom Pseudomonadati; phylum Pseudomonadota; class Betaproteobacteria; order Burkholderiales; family Burkholderiaceae; genus Pandoraea; species Pandoraea sp. NPDC090278. The sequence goes on from NZ_JBIVYJ010000003.1 coordinate 371,686, forward strand.
TCGACTACGGCGTGAAGCGCAACATCCTGCGCATGCTCGCCCAGCGCGGCTGCAAGGTCACGGTGCTGCCCGCCCAAAGCTCGGCCGACGACGTGTTCGCTTTGAACCCGGACGGCGTGTTCCTCTCGAACGGCCCCGGCGACCCGGAACCGTGCGACTACGCTATCGCTGCGACGAAGACGTTCCTGGAACGCCGCTTCCCGACCTTCGGCATCTGCCTCGGCCACCAGATCATGGGGCTGGCCGTCGGTGCGAAGACGCTCAAGATGAAGACCGGTCACCACGGTGCCAACCACCCGGTGAAGGATCTGGATACGGGCCGCGTCGTCATCACGTCGCAAAACCACGGTTTCGCCGTGGACGCGAACAGCCTCCCGGACAATGCACGTGTCACGCACGTGTCGCTGTTCGACGGCACGCTGCAAGGCTTCGAGCTGACGGACCGCCCGGCATTCTGCTTCCAGGGCCACCCGGAAGCGTCGCCCGGCCCGCATGACATCGGCTACCTGTTCGACCGCTTCGTGCAGTCGATGGCCGACGCCAAGCAGCCCGCGTAAGCGAAATAAGCAAGATAGGGAAACACGCACCATGCTCGGAAACTCGATCGGCATCCTCAACCTCTGGACGTATCTCGCCGGGGTCGTGGTCGTCATTCTGCTGCCGGGGCCGAACTCGCTCTACGTGCTGGCCGTGGCCGCACAGCGTGGGGTTCGCCAGGGGTATGCAGCCGCTTGCGGCGTGTTTCTGGGCGACACGGTACTCATGACGCTGGCAGCCGCCGGTGTAGCGTCGCTGCTGCACACGCAACCGGCACTGTTCTTCGTGGTGAAGTACCTCGGCGCGGCGTATCTCTGCTGGATGGGCCTGAACATGCTGCGCGGGGCCATCGCCAATGCGCGGGCGGCACGTCAGAAATCGGCAACGGCGGCGGACACGACGGTCGTCGCACCGAAACAGGTCGACGCCGATCACCCGTTCAAGCGTGCGCTGTTCATCAGCCTGCTGAATCCGAAAGCGATCCTGTTCTGCGTGTCGTTTTTCATCCAGTTCGTCGATCCGGGCTACGCCTACCCGGCCGTGTCGTTTGCGGTGCTGGGCGTCATCGTACAGACCTGCAGTTTCCTGTATCTGAGCACGCTGATCCTGGCCGGTTACCGCCTGGCCGAGCACTTCCGGCAACGTCGCCGGTTGAGCGCCGGGGCAACCGGCGGCGTGGGCGCGTTGTTCGTCGGCTTCGGTGTGAAGCTCGCGACCGCGACGCTGAGTTAAATTTTTGTTGAGAACGTTATGCCAAAGCGCACAGACATCAAGAGCATCCTCATCATCGGCGCCGGCCCGATCATCATCGGTCAGGCATGCGAGTTCGATTATTCCGGCGCACAGGCCTGCAAGGCACTGCGCGAGGAAGGCTATAAGGTCATCCTGATCAACAGCAACCCTGCCACGATCATGACCGACCCGGACACGGCCGATGTCACCTACATCGAACCGATCACCTGGGAAGTCGTCGAGCGCATCATCGCCAAGGAACGCCCGGATGCGATTCTCCCGACGATGGGCGGCCAGACCGCGCTGAACTGCGCGCTCGACCTGCATCGTCACGGCGTGCTCGACAAGTACAAGGTAGAGCTGATCGGCGCATCGCCGGAAGCCATCGATAAGGCCGAAGACCGTCAGAAGTTCAAGGACGCGATGACCAAGATCGGTCTCGGTTCGGCCAAGTCGGGCATCGCCCACTCGATGGAAGAAGCCCTCGTCGTGCAGGCGCAGATCATGGCCGAGATCGGCGGCAGCGGTTACCCGATGGTGATCCGCCCGTCGTTCACGCTCGGCGGATCGGGCGGTGGTATCGCCTACAACCGCGAAGAGTTCGAAGAGATCTGCAAGCGCGGTCTCGACCTCTCGCCCACGCGCGAACTGCTCATCGAAGAGTCGCTGCTCGGCTGGAAGGAATTCGAGATGGAAGTCGTGCGCGACCGCGCCGATAACTGCATCATCGTCTGCTCGATCGAAAACCTCGACCCGATGGGCGTGCACACCGGCGACTCGATCACGGTGGCACCCGCACAGACGCTGACCGACAAGGAATACCAACTGCTGCGTAACGCATCGCTCGCCGTGCTGCGCGAGATCGGTGTGGAGACGGGCGGCTCGAACGTCCAGTTCTCGATCAACCCGAAGGACGGCCGCATGGTCGTCATCGAAATGAACCCGCGCGTGTCGCGCTCGTCGGCGCTGGCCTCGAAGGCCACCGGCTTCCCGATCGCCAAGGTCGCCGCGAAGCTGGCCGTCGGTTACACGCTCGACGAGCTGCGCAACGAAATCACCGGCGGCGCAACGCCGGCTTCGTTCGAGCCGACCATCGACTACGTCGTCACCAAGGTGCCGCGTTTCGCCTTCGAGAAGTTCCGCGAAGCCGACGCCCGCCTGACCACGCAGATGAAGTCGGTCGGTGAAGTGATGGCCATGGGCCGCACGTTCCAGGAATCGTTCCAGAAGGCCATGCGCGGTCTGGAAGTCGGTGTGGACGGTCTGGACGAAAAGTCGACCGACCGCGACGAGATCGTGGCCGAGATCGGCGAGCCGGGCCCGGACCGTATCTGGTATGTGGGCGACGCGTTCCGTCTGGGCATGAGCCTCGAAGAGGTGTACGCCGAGACCGCGATCGACCCGTGGTTCCTCGCCCAGCTCGAAGCCATCGTCAAGAAGGAAAAGGCGCTTTCGGGCCGCACGCTGGCAAGCCTCACGACCGAAGAACTGCGCTTCCTGAAGCAAAGCGGCTTCTCGGATCGCCGTCTGGCCAAGCTGCTCGGCACCGATCAGACCGCTGTGCGTAAAGCCCGTATCGCGCAGAAGGTGCGCCCGGTCTACAAGCGCGTGGACACCTGCGCTGCCGAATTCTCGACCAACACGGCTTATATGTACTCGACGTACGAGGAAGAGTGCGAAGCCCAGCCGACCGACAAGAAGAAGATCATGGTGCTCGGCGGCGGCCCGAACCGTATCGGTCAGGGTATCGAGTTCGACTACTGCTGCGTGCACGCCGCGCTCGCCATGCGCGAAGACGGCTACGAGACCATCATGGTCAACTGCAACCCGGAAACGGTGTCGACGGACTATGACACGTCGGATCGTCTGTACTTCGAGCCGGTGACGCTGGAAGACGTGCTGGAAATCGTCGACCTCGAAAAGCCGGTCGGCGTGATCGTGCAGTATGGCGGTCAAACCCCGCTCAAGCTCGCACTGGATCTCGAAGCGAACGGCGTGCCCATCATCGGCACGAGTCCGGACATGATCGATGCCGCCGAAGACCGCGAGCGTTTCCAGAAGCTGCTGCATAAGCTCGGCCTGCGTCAGCCGCCGAACCGTACGGCTCGCGCAGAAGACGAAGCGCTCAAGCTGGCTGCCGAAATCGGCTACCCGCTGGTGGTGCGTCCGTCGTACGTGCTGGGTGGTCGTGCGATGGAAATCGTCCACGAGCCGCGTGACCTCGAACGCTACATGCGCGAAGCCGTCAAGGTGAGCCACGACAGCCCGGTGCTGCTCGACCGCTTCCTCGACGACGCCATCGAGTGCGACGTCGATTGCATCTCGGACGGTAAGGACGTCTACATCGGCGGCGTGATGGAACACATCGAACAGGCAGGCGTCCACTCGGGCGACTCGGCTTGCTCGCTGCCGCCGTACTCGCTGTCGGCCGAAACGATTGCCGAACTCAAGCGTCAGACGGCTGAAATGGCCAAGGCGCTGAACGTGATCGGCCTGATGAACGTGCAGTTCGCGATTCAGCAGGGCAACGGCGTCGATACGATCTACGTGCTGGAAGTGAACCCGCGTGCGTCGCGTACGGTGCCGTACGTCTCGAAGGCCACGGGCCGCCAACTGGCCAAGATCGCCGCCCGTGCGATGGCCGGTCAGTCGCTCACGTCGCAAGGCATCACGAGCGAAGTCGTGCCGCCGTATTACAGCGTCAAGGAAGCCGTGTTCCCGTTTGTGAAGTTCCCGGGCGTCGACCCGGTGCTCGGACCGGAAATGCGCTCGACGGGTGAAGTGATGGGTGTGGGTCGCACGTTCGGTGAAGCACTCTTCAAGTCGCAACTGGCGGCCGGTTCGCGTCTGCCTGCTTCGGGCACGGTGCTGCTGACGGTGAAGGACGCCGACAAGCCGCGCGCGGTCGAAGTGGCGCGCATGCTGCACTCGCTGGGCTACCCGATCGTCGCCACGCGTGGCACGGCGGCGGCCATCGAAGCCGCCGGGATTCCGGTGCGCGTGGTCAACAAGGTGAAGGACGGCCGTCCGCACATTGTCGACATGATCAAGAACGGCGAGATCGCACTGGTGTTCACCACGGTGGACGAAACCCGCACGGCGATTGCCGATTCGCGCTCGATCCGTATGTCGGCGCAGGCACACAAGGTCACGTATTACACGACGATCTCGGGTGCCCGTGCTGCGGTGGAAGGCCTGAAGTATCTGCAAAACCTTGAGGTCTATGATCTCCAGGGCTTGCACGCGCAACTGCCGGCCTGAGTGTCTGGCAGGTGACGCGGGTACGTCCGGGGTGGTCGGCTTGGTAGGGTGAGTCGACCGCGTCGGGCAAAGTCGCAAAACAATGGCGCGTTCGTTGGGGAACTGATCTCCGCCGGACGCGCCAAATGCTTTAGATGTGCTTGCAGTGTGGCGACGTGCTGCGCGACCGGTCCTCCGGTTGGCAGCGTCGGCAACTCTGCTACACTAATGCAACATAGGTGTCACAGCCGCGGTCGAGCGGCGTTCGCAAAAAGTGCGAATGCGGCTTCGCTGCGGCAATTTTTTTGTCTTTCGGAACAACGCGCATGAGTACCATTCCTCTGACCAAGCGGGGCGCTGAACTGCTCAAGGACGAGCTGCACCGCCTGAAGACCGTCGAACGTCCGCAAGTGATCACCGCGATTGCTGAAGCCCGTGCGCAGGGCGATCTGTCGGAAAACGCGGAATACGACGCTGCTAAAGAAAAGCAGGGCTTCATCGAAGGTCGCATTGCCGATCTCGAATCGAAGCTTTCGGCTGCGCAGATCATCGACCCGTCGGTGCTGGATGCCGAAGGTCGTGTGGTCTTCGCCGCCACCGTCGAACTCGAAGACCTCGAGAGCGGCGGCACGGTGCTGTATCAGATCGTCGGCGACGACGAAGCTGACTTGGAGCACGGCAAGATTTCGGTGAGCTCGCCGATTGCCCGTGCATTGATCGGTAAGTACGCAGGCGATGTGGCCGAAGTGCAGGCCCCGAGCGGCGTGCGCGAGTACGAGATCATCGATGTCCGCTACGTCTGATGTGACATTTGCCAACGGTGCGCCACGGCTGGAACGACTGTTCTGCCTGATCGCCACCGTCTGGTGCGGCAGCCAGTGGGCGATCGGCTATATCGTCGCCCCCACGCTGTTCGCTGTGCTGGAGTCGCGCATGGTGGCCGGAACGGTTGCCGGTCGACTGTTTCACACGCAAGCCTGGCTCAGTCTGGTGTGCGGCGTGTTGCTGGTCTGGCTGGCCACCGCGCTGATTGCGCGTACGGCCGATGCACAGGCAGCGCGCAGCTATCGTGGCCTTCGCTGGCTCGCGGTGGCGATGATGGTATGTGTGCTGATCAGCTCGTTCGGCCTGCAACCGTTGATGGCCGATTTGCGCGCACAGGCAGAAGCGTCGGGCGTCGACATTGGCCAATCGGCCTTTGCCTCGCGCTTTGGCATGCTTCACGGAATTTCGAGCGGCCTTTATCTGCTGCAAAGCTTGCTGGCAATTGCGCTGATCTGGCGTCAGCCGGTGCGCGGCTAATTGCCGCAGGGCCGGGTGAGACGGAAATCGTCTTCAGTCCCGTCCAATGGTGTCACGCATAAAAAACGCGCCCGACAATGTCAGGGCGCGTTCTTTTGAGGGCTGGCGGAAGTTGCAGGTTGCAGCGTCCGCCGCCGTCGGGGACTTAGTCGTTGCGCTGGCGCTTGACGCTAGTCTGGCGCTTCTTGGCGCGCTTGACGATACCACCGGCAGTCATGCGTTCGTTACCTGCAACCGTCACTTTCTTGACGGTCGGGCGACGACCCGCGTTGGTGCTGGACTTGACGACGGTCACGGTGCGCGGTGCGCGACCCTTGACCGTGGTACCGGTGCCGCCGGACTTGCCGCGAGTCGGCATGGGCATGGCCGTTTCGTCCGGCGTCGGGCGATACAGAACGAGCAGCTTGCCGATGTGTTGCACCGGCGCTGCGCCCAACTGGTCGCAGATGGATTCGTAAATGGCCACGCGCGTGTCGCGTTCGTCACCGAACACACGCACCTTGATCAGTTCGTGGGCTTTCAGTGCGCCGTCGATTTCCTTGAGCACCGCAGGCGTCAAGCCATCGGCGCCGATCAGAACGACGGGATTCAGCGCGTGAGCGGCAGAGCGCATGTCGGCGCGTTGCGCCGGGGTGAGGGTCAAAGCGGGCATAAAAGACTGAAGACAGACGAGACAACGAGTTAGGATGCGCCCGCAAATCGTGGCCTGAACACCGTTAGCGGCCGATGAAGGCTGCCGGCGGGCTAAAAGATTTTGGGCGCGCAAGGGCGTATTATCCTGCAAATTCGCAGTGTTTTTGAAGAAATATGGCAAAAAACCGTTTCAACCACGCGTGGTTGCACGATCACATCAACGATCCCTACGTCAAAATGGCGCAGCGCGAGGGTTACCGTGCCCGTGCCGCCTACAAACTCAAGGAAATCGACGAGCAGGACCGGCTGATCAAGCCGGGCCAGGTCATCGTCGACCTCGGCTCGACGCCGGGCAGCTGGAGTCAGTACGCCCGTAACAAGCTGGCGGGCGGCAAGCGCGTCGAAGGCGGCATCGACGGGACGATCATTGCGCTCGACATCCTGCCGATGGACCCGATCGCCGACGTCCACTTCCTGCAGGGCGACTTCCGCGAGGACAGCGTGCTGGCGCAGCTCGAAGAAATCGTCGCCGGACGCAAAGTCGACCTTGTAGTTTCCGATATGGCCCCCAACTTGTCCGGTGTGGCGTCGGCCGATGCAGCGCGGATCGAGCATTTGTGCGATCTGGCGCTGGATTTTGCACAGCGACACCTGAAACCGGAAGGGGCGTTACTGGTCAAATGTTTTCACGGCAGCGGCTATAGCCAGATTGTCGAAAAATTCAAACACCAGTTCAAAACCGTGGCGCCGCGCAAGCCAAAGGCGTCGCGAGACAAATCTTCCGAAACGTTCATTCTGGGTCGGGGTTTGAAAAATCCGGCTTGATGCCCGTCAAAACAGCGCACTGGCGCTATGGTGGCGGTAGAGAATCACTATAGCGGTGCGCCTGCGAGTGGATTAGAATGAATTCCTGGCGCGAAGCGATTTCATGAAGGAGCAACGCTTTGAACAATAATATGTTTTCCAAAGCGGCGGTGTGGTTAGTCATCGCGCTGGTCTTGTTTACTGTTTTTAAACAGTTCGACAAGCCGCACGTCCAGGAGGGCGTGACGTACTCCCAGTTCATGGACGATGCCAAGAATGGCAAGATCAAGAACGTGGTGGTGCAGGGGCGCAGCCTTCAGGTCACGCCTAGCGACGGCCAGAAGTACACCATCGTGTCGCCCGGCGACATCTGGATGGTCGGCGATCTCATGAAGTACGGCGTTCAGGTCTCGGGTAAGGCCGACGACGAACCGAACGTGCTCATGTCCGCGCTGTACTACCTCGGACCGACCTTGCTGATCATCGGCTTCTGGTTCTACATGATGCGACAGATGCAGGGCGGGGGTAAGGGCGGTGCCTTCTCCTTCGGCAAATCCCGCGCGCGCCTCATCGACGAGAATGCCAATCCGGTCACCTTTGCCGACGTCGCAGGCTGCGACGAAGCCAAGTACGAAGTCGGCGAACTGGTCGACTTCCTGAAAGATCCCCAAAAGTTCCAGAAACTAGGCGGCCGTATTCCGCGCGGTGTGCTGCTGGTCGGCCCGCCGGGAACCGGTAAGACGCTGTTGGCTCGTGCTATCGCTGGCGAAGCCAAGGTGCCGTTCTTCAGCATCTCGGGCTCGGACTTCGTGGAAATGTTTGTCGGCGTGGGCGCTGCCCGTGTCCGTGACATGTTCGAAAACGCGAAGAAGCAATCGCCCTGTATCGTGTTCATCGACGAAATCGACGCGGTCGGTCGCCATCGTGGCGCCGGTATGGGCGGCGGTAACGACGAACGCGAACAGACGCTGAACCAGATGCTGGTCGAGATGGACGGCTTCGAAGCGAATTCGGGCGTGATCGTGATCGCTGCGACGAACCGTTCGGACGTGCTGGACAAGGCGCTGCTGCGTCCAGGCCGTTTCGACCGTCAGGTCTACGTCGGTCTGCCGGATATCCGCGGCCGCGAGCAGATCCTGAAGGTGCACCTGCGCAAGGTGCCGATCGCGAACGACGTCGACGCATCGGTGATCGCCCGCGGTACGCCGGGTATGTCGGGTGCCGATCTGGCCAACCTCGTGAACGAAGCCGCACTGTTCGCCGCGCGCCGTAACAAGCGCATCGTCGAGATGCTGGACTTCGAAGACGCGAAGGACAAGATCTTCATGGGTCCGGAGCGCAAGTCGGCTGTGATGCGCGACGAAGAGCGCCGTGCCACGGCTTACCATGAGTCGGGTCACGCTGTGGTCGCCATGCTGCTGCCGGGCGCCGATCCGGTGCACAAGGTCACGATCATTCCGCGTGGCTGGGCGCTGGGCCTGACGATGCAGTTGCCGGAGCACGACAAGTATTCGGAGTACCGCGACACGATGCTGACGCAGATCGCCATTCTGTTTGGTGGCCGTGCAGCGGAAGAAGTGTTCATCAACAAGATGTCGACGGGCGCTTCGAACGACTTCGAGCGTGCGACCAAGCTGGCGCGTGACATGGTGACCCGCTACGGTATGTCGGACGCCCTGGGCCCGATGGTCTATGTCGATACCGAACAGGATTCGATGTTCGGCCGGATGTCCGCCAAGTCGGTGTCCGAAGCGACGCAACAGAAGGTCGACACGGAAGTTCGCCGCATTCTGGACGAGCAATACGCGCTGGCGAAGAAGCTGCTGGAAGACAACCGCTCGAAGGTCGAAGCGATGACCGAAGCCCTGATGGAATGGGAAACGATCGACGGCGAGCAGATCGGCGACATCATGGAAGACCGTCCGCCGCGTCCGCCGAAGGGTGGTCAGTCGAACGGCGGTGCTTCGGGTGGCAACCCGCCGCTCAAGCCTAGCAACACCCCGGCGACCGTCTGACGGACGCCCCGACAGTCGAAAGACTGTCTCCCAGAAAGGCCGGCACTTCGCCGGCCTTTTTGCATTTGTGGCGCGAAAACCGCAGGCGTTGGGCGACGAGCAACGTCTCGGGCGGCATTTCTCAAGATTTTCACGAAGATGGATTTCGTTGTTACCGAGTGTTTCCGTCGTCGATGTGACAGTTGAATCCGGTAACATTACGGCCATAAGGAGCGTCCGGTACACCGGGCGCTTCGGCCCGACCCGCACCTCAGTAGTACGGGCCGCGATATGGGTTTTATTGAGCTACGAGCTTCCGAATGTCCACCGAGCAGTCGCAATCCCTTTCTTCGTCCGCGCAGGCAGCGCACACGGGCGCTCCTGAGACCCAAGGCGTCACCGACGACATCGTCCTTCCGGCGAGCGCGTCCGACGCGCCCGTCAAGCCCGACACGCTGGCGTTGGGGCCGCGCTTCCGGCTCGACGCGCGCCGCGTTCACGTCATGGGCATCCTGAACGTCACGCCCGACTCGTTCTCCGATGGGGGCAAGTTCGTGGCGCGCGACGCCGCACTGCGCCACGCTGAGCAACTGATTGCCGACGGCGTCGACATTATCGATATCGGTGGCGAATCCACCCGTCCGGGCGCAGAAGCGTTGCCGGAAGACGCAGAGCTTGAGCGCGTGGTGCCGATCGTCGAAGCGTTGCGCGACTGTGGTGTGCCGCTGTCCATCGACACCTACAAGCCCGGCGTGATGCGCGCGGTCCTGGCTGCCGGGGCGGACATGATCAACGATATCTGGGGTTTCCAGCAGCCGGGCGCGGTCGAGGCCGTGCGCGACAGCGACGCCGCCCTGTGCATCATGCACATGCTGCACGACCCGAAGACCATGCAGGACGCCCCGATCTATACGGACGTGGTGACCGAGGTTGCGGCCTTCCTGGACGGGCGTGTCGATGCGATGCTCGCGGCCGGTGTTGCGCCGACGCGTCTGTATCTGGATCCGGGATTCGGTTTTGGCAAGAATCTCGCCCATAATCTCGCCTTGCTCAAACACTTGCGCGTACTGTCGCGCGACGGTTTGCCCTTGCTCGTCGGGATGTCGCGCAAGCGGATGCTGGGTGAAATCACGGGACGTCAGACACCGCAGGAACGCCGCATAGCGAGCGTTGCGGCGGCGATCTGCGCGGCGCAGCGGGGGGCAGCGATCGTGCGCGTGCACGACGTCGCCGAGACGGTCGATGCCCTCAAGGTCTGGCAGGCCGTACGCGACGCCGAGTAAGTCTGCAAACCGTATAAGCAGCAAAAAGGCCGCTACAAATAACGAATGACGCGCACGCCGGAACAGTCAACCGGCGCGACGCGTCAACTGGGAACGATGCAACGATGAAACGACGCTATTTTGGGACCGATGGGATTCGCGGCACGGTAGGTGAGAGCCCGATTACGCCGGAGTTCGTGCTGCGCCTGGGCTATGCCGCCGGACGCGTGCTCGCCGGAAATCAGTCCACAGGCCGCCCCACGGTATTGATCGGCAAGGACACGCGTGTCTCGGGTTACATGCTCGAAGCGGCGCTTGAAGCCGGTTTTGCCGCTGCAGGCGTCGACACCATGCTGGCCGGGCCGATGCCCACGCCTGCCGTCGCTTATCTCACGCGCGCGCTGCGTCTGGCCGCGGGCGTGGTGATCAGCGCGTCGCACAATCCGTATCACGACAACGGCATCAAGTTCTTCTCCGCAGACGGCAACAAGCTGCCGGATCAGACCGAACTGTCCATCGAAGCCGAACTCGATAATCCGATGACCTGCGTGCGCTCCGAACAGCTCGGCAAGGCGCGCCGTCTGGATGACGCTGCAGGCCGCTACATCGAGTTCTGCAAGAGCACGTTCCCGAACGACTTCGACCTGCGTGGCATGAAGATCGTGGTCGACTGCGCCAATGGCGCGGCGTATCACATCGCCCCGCACGTGTTCCACGAACTGGGCGCGGAGGTCATTGCCATCGGCAATCAGCCGAACGGCTTCAACATCAACGAAGACTGCGGTGCGACCGCGCCGGATGCGCTCATGCGCGCCGTGCGGGCCAATCACGCCGATCTTGGTGTGGCGCTCGACGGTGACGCGGACCGTCTTCAGATCGTCGACAGTGCAGGGCGTCTTTTCAACGGCGACGAACTGCTGTATCTGCTCGTCAAGGACCGGCTGGAGAACGGCGGCGTCGCCGGTGCGGTCGGCACGCTCATGACCAATATGGCGGTCGAAGTGGCGCTCAAGGGGCTGGGTGTGCCGTTCGTGCGCGCGAAGGTGGGTGACCGCTACGTGCTGGAGCAGTTGTACAAGCACGGCTGGCAGATCGGCGCAGAGGGCTCGGGACACATTCTGTGTCTGGATAAGCACACCACGGGCGACGGCATCGTCTCGGCGCTTCAGGTGCTCGCTGCGATTCGCCGCGCGGACAACAAGCCGCTGGCCAAGTTGCTCGAAGGCGTGCGTCTATTCCCGCAGCACATGATCAACGTGCGTACGTCGGCCGGTTACGACTGGCAGGCCGATGCCCGTCTAACCGCCGAGCGTGAGGCCATCGAGGCAACGCTGGGCGATGCGGGGCGTGTGCTTATCCGCGCCTCGGGTACCGAACCGGTGCTGCGGGTGATGGTCGAAGCACGCGACGAGTCGCAGGCGTCCGGCTTCGCTCAGCAACTGGCGAACGTGGTCAAAGCGGCCGCGTAATTGATTTAAGTGCCGTAATTGCCCTCAGGCGACGCCCCCTGCGGCGTCGCCAACCTTCCGAAGTCCCCCCGCGTGAACGTACTGCGCACCTCCCCCAGACTCCCTCCGCAGCCCCTTCCCATCATGGCAATCTGAGCGGTTGACGTTCACATTTGTGACAACTGCCTGAGATTCGTCAGACCATTTCCGACACTGATCCGTCACTGTCACGGTGCTGACACAGGCTGAAAATGAGGGATGCCGATCCCTTGATTTTCATTGGGAATCCTCCGAAACCCGCGCCAATCCACGATCTTCGTAAAAATGTCACGAACGCCGGAATCCGCATGCAATATGACGGTTCCGAGGCGACTCCGTGACATTGGTATTGTGAGCTTTCGAAAATGACACATTACTGTCACATTCGGAATCTATTCTTCGAGCCATCCACACGCTGTACCACACCAACTCGGAGAGATCCATGAAGCTGATGAAGACTGCGATTGCCGGCCTCGCTGGCGTTCTGTTCGCCGCAGGCGCGATTGCGGGCGAGATTACGGGCGCAGGCAGCACGTTTGCCGCACCGATCTACACCAAGTGGGCTGACGCCTATCAGAAGTCGACCCAGAACAAGGTCAACTACCAGGGCATCGGTTCGTCGGGCGGCATCAAGCAGATCCAGGCCAAGACCGTCGATTTCGCCGGTTCGGACGCCCCGCTGTCCGATGAAGATCTCGCCAAGCAAGGCCTGTTCCAGTTCCCGACGGTTGTCGGCGGCATCGTGCCGGTGATCAACGTTCCGGGCGTGAAGCCGGGCGAACTCGTCCTGTCGGGCGAAGTGCTGGGCGACATCTACCTGGGCAAGATCAAGAAGTGGAACGATCCGGCCATCGCCAAGCTGAACCCGAAGGCCAAGCTGCCGGATACCGACATCGCCGTGGTTCGCCGCGCCGACGGTTCGGGCACCAGCTTCGTGTTCACGAACTACCTGTCGAAGGTCAACGCCGAGTGGAAGAGCAAGGTCGGCGAAGGCACCACGGTCAACTGGCCGACGGGTACGGGCGGCAAGGGTAACGACGGCGTCGCTGCCTTCGTGCAACGTCTGCCGGGCGCTATCGGCTACGTGGAATCGGCCTACGCCAAGCAGAACAAGCTGACGTACACGGCGCTGACGAACGCCGACGGCAAGACGGTCGAGCCGACCGCCAAGACGTTCGCCGCTGCCGCTGGCAAGGCCGAATGGTCGAAGACGTTCTACCAGATCCTGACGAACGAAAAGGGTGCGGATTCGTGGCCGATCGTGGCTGCTACGTTCGTGCTGGTTCACCAGAAGGCTGACGCTGGCAAGGAAGTGCAAAGCGCCGACGTGCTGAAGTTCTTCGACTGGGCATTCAAGAACGGCGCCCAGACGGCTCAGGAACTCGACTACATCTCGCTGCCGGAAGACGTCCTGAAGCAAATCCGTGCTGGCTGGAAGGCGAAGGTTGCCGAGTCGGCCTCCAAGGCTGGCGTCTAAAACGCTTTGCATGAGGCACCGGGCGATGCACTGTAGCGTTGCCCGGCACCTCGAAACCGGCAATATCCGCGCCGCCTGTTCCGAAGCCCGAATCGATATCTGGCAACGGCTGGCGGCGCGCTCACGCTGAGACGACATCATGGCAGAAGCCACCAGCCCCCTCGCATCATCGGGCGCGCAGCGCGCTCCGTCTTCCCTGGGCGACTTTCTCTTCGCGCTGCTCACCCGCGCCGCCGCCCTCATTACGCTGCTCCTGCTCGGTGGCATCATCGTGTCGCTGATCGTCAGCGCACTGCCGTCGATCGAGAAATTTGGCTTCGCCTTTCTGTGGACGAAGGAATGGGATCCTCCCGCAGAACAATTCGGCGCGCTCGTGCCCATCTACGGCACGATCATCACGTCGGTCATCGCCCTGATTATTGCGGTGCCGGTCAGCTTCGGCATTGCCCTGTTTTTGACTGAACTCTCGCCCGTGTGGCTGCGTCGCCCGCTGGGCACCGCCATCGAGCTGCTGGCTGCGATCCCGAGTATCGTCTACGGGATGTGGGGCCTGCTGGTCTTCGCCCCGATCTTCAGCCAGTACTTCCAGAAGCCGCTGGGCGCGCTGCTCGGCGGTGTGCCGATCATCGGCGCACTGTTCCAGGGCCCGCCGCTCGGTATCGGTATTCTGCCCGCCGGCGTGATTCTCGCGATCATGATCATTCCGTACATCGCCTCGGTCATGCGCGACGTGTTCGAAGTCACGCCCGTGCTGCTCAAGGAATCGGCTTACGGTATCGGTTGCACGACCTGGGAAGTGATGTGGCGCGTCGTGCTGCCCTTCACGAAGACGGGTGTGATCGGTGGCGTGATGCTGGGTCTCGGCCGCGCGCTCGGCGAGACGATGGCGGTCACGTTCGTGATCGGTAACACGAACCTGCTCGACAACATTTCGCTGTTCTCGCCGGGTAACAGTATTACTTCGGCGCTCGCCAACGAGTTCGCCGAAGCTGGCCCGGGCCTGCACACGTCCGCGCTGATGGAACTCGGTCTGATCCTGTTCTTCATCACCTTTGTGGTGCTGGCGCTGTCCAAGCTGATGCTGCTGCGCCTCGAGAAAGGCGAAGGTAAATAATGATGACCCAACAAGCGCTCGAATTGGAAACGCCAGCCGTGAAGCCCACCGACGCCTTTACCCGCGTGCGTCTGCAAGCCTATCGCCGCCGCAAGAACATGTTCGCGATCGCCATGTCGCTCGCGGCCATGGCCTTCGGTCTGATCTGGCTGCTGTGGATCCTCTACACCACGCTCTCGCTCGGCATCGGCGGCCTGTCGCTGTCGTTGTTCACCGAAATGACGCCCCCGCCGAACACGGCCGGTGGCGGTCTCGCCAACGCCATCGCCGGTAGTCTGGTGATGGTCGGGGTTGCAACGCTGGTCGGCACGCCGCTGGGCATTCTCGCCGGTGTGTATCTGGCGGAGTACGGTCAGAAGTCGTGGCTCGCGAGCATCACGCGCTTCATCAACGACATTCTGCTGTCGGCCCCGTCGATCGTGATCGGTCTGTTCGTCTACGCACTGGTGGTCGCGCAGATGGGCCACTTCTCGGCCTGGGCAGGCATCATCTCGCTCGCGCTGTTGCAGATTCCGATCGTGATCCGTACCACGGAGAACATGCTCAAGCTGGTGCCGAACAACCTGCGTGAAGCGGCCTTCGCACTGGGCACGCCGAAGTGGCGAATCATCGTGAAGATCACGCTGAAGGCGTCCATCGCCGGTATCGTGACGGGCGTGTTACTGGCCGTGGCGCGTATCGCTGGCGAGACGGCACCGCTGCTGTTCACGGCCCTGTCGAACCAGTTCTGGTCGCTGAACCTGAACCAGCCGATGGCGAACCTGCCGGTCACCATCTTCAAATTTGCCATGAGCCCGTTTGCCGAGTGGCAATCGCTTGCCTGGGCGGGCGTATTCATCATCACCCTTGGGGTGCTGTTCCTGAACATTCTGGCGCGTACGTTGTTCGCCAAGAAGTAATCGGCAACTTCGAACGACATCACGCGACCATAACGCGACGACCAACGCATACCTGACGGTTGAGACAGACCATGACGAACCCGACCCAAGAAATCAAGCTGCCCTCGAAGATCGAAGTCAAGAACCTGAACTTCTTCTACGACAAGTACCACGCGCTCAAGAACATCAACCTGCGCATTCCCGACCGTAAGGTGACGGCCTTCATCGGCCCGTCGGGTTGCGGCAAGTCGACGCTGCTGCGCACGTTCAACAAGATGTACGCCCTGTACCCGGAGCAACGCGCCGAGGGCGAAATCAACATGGACGGCGAGAACCTGCTGACCGCCAAGCAAGACATCGCGCTGCTGCGCGCCAAGGTCGGCATGGTGTTCCAGAAGCCGACGCCGTTCCCGATGTCGATCTACGACAACATCGCGTTCGGTGTGCGTCTGTTCGAAAAGCTCTCGCGCTCGGAAATGGACGACCGCGTGGAGTGGGCGCTGACGAAGGCCGCGCTGTGGAGCGAAGTGAAGGACAAGCTGCAGCAGTCGGGCTACGGCCTGTCGGGTGGTCAGCAACAGCGTCTGTGTATCGCACGCGGTATCGCGATTCGTCCGGAAGTGCTGCTGCTCGACGAACCGTGCTCGGCACTCGACCCGATTTCCACGGGCCGCATCGAAGAACTGATCGCTGAGCTCAAGGACGACTACACGGTCGTGATCGTGACCCACAACATGCAGCAGGCTGCACGTTGCTCGGACTTCACGGCGTATATGTACCTGGGCGAGCTGATCGAATTCGGCGAGACCGAGAAGATCTTCATCAAGCCGGACCGCAAAGAGACCGAAGACTACATCACCGGCCGTTTCGGTTGATGCCACGAGGAAACCCGCGACATGAACGATAAACACCTTTCCAGCCAGTTCGATACCGACCTGAATCAGGTTTGCTCGCGCGTCCTCGAAATGGGCGGCCTGGTCGAATCCCAGATCGTCACGGCGATGCAGGGCCTGAACACGTTCGACCGCACGCTGGTCGACGAAGTGATCTCGAACGAGCATCGTCTGAACACTCTGGAAGTCGAGATCGACGAAGAGTGCAGCAAGATCATCGCCCGTCGTCAGCCGACCGCGCGTGACCTGCGTCTGCTGCTGTCGATTTCGAAGACGATCACCAACCTCGAGCGCGCAGGCGACGAGGCCGAGAAGATCGCCAAGCGCACCCGTCATCTCCTGGAAGACGGCGCGGCGCAAAGCGTGAATTTCGCCGAAATCAAGCTCTCGGGCGAGATGGCCGCGCAACTGCTGCGTCGCACGCTGGACGCGTTCGCTCGTCTGGACATCGTGGCGGCCGCCGAGATCGTGCGCGACGACAAAGCCATCGACAATGAATTCCGTGGCTTCGTGCGAAAATTGGTGACGTACATGATGGAAGATCCGCGGACCATCTCCGCCGGTCTGGACTTCCTGTTCATCGCCAAGGCAATCGAGCGTATCGGCGATCACGCGAAGAATATCGCCGAATTCATCATTTACATTGTCAAGGGCACCGACGTCCGCCACATTTCGCGCGAAGATTTGCAGCGCAAAGTGCAAGGCGAATAAGGCGATTGAGGCGAATAAGACCGCCCGACATTACTGAAGGTTTGAGAGGAACCGATGCCTAGCAGCATTCTGATCGTGGAAGACGAGCCGGCAATTTCCGAGCTGATCTCCGTTAACTTGCAACACGCGGGTCACTATCCGATTCGGGCGTACAACGCTGAGCAGGCGCTCACGTTGATCAGTGACGTCCTGCCGGATCTCGTTCTGCTCGACTGGATGCTGCCTGGCAAGTCGGGCGTGACGTTCGCGCGTGAGCTGCGTGCGAACGAGCGCACCAAGCACGTGCCGATCATCATGCTCACCGCGCGCAGCGAAGAGCAGGACAAGGTGATGGGGCTTGAGATCGGTGCGGACGACTACGTCACCAAGCCGTTCTCGCCGAAGGAACTGATGGCCCGTATCAAGGCGGTGCTGCGTCGCCGTGCGCCGCAGCTGACCGAAGACGTGGTGAGCGTGAACGGCCTGAAGCTGGACCCGGCCACGCATCGCGTGACGAGCCACCAGTCGAGCGGCGACATCAAGCTGGACCTCGGCCCGACGGAATTCCGTCTGCTGCACTTCTTCATGACGCATCCGGAGCGCGTGCACAGCCGCTCGCAGTTGCTCGACCAGGTGTGGGGCGATCACGTGTTCGTCGAAGAACGTACGGTGGACGTGCATATCAAGCGCCTTCGCGCTGCACTCAAGCCGGCCGGCCACGATGCTATGATCGAGACCGTACGCGGCAGCGGCTACCGACTTACGAAGTCGGTCTGACGCGATGGGTGGACCGGGCCTCCCGGTCGACCTTGTCGAAAGCTGCCGTGCCCATGCCACTCCTCAGGGTGAGGGCGGCAAAATTCCTGTGCATCGTCTATGAATATCATCTGGGCCCGTGCGCTGGCGTTCCTGATCCTGCAAGCGGCCATTTCGGTGGCCGTCGGCTGGCTCTTTGGCGCAAGCGCGGGCTACGTCACCGCAATCGCCCTGCTGGTGATTCAGCTCTTCTTCAACGTCTATCACGCCCAGCGCCTCTGGCGTCTGCTCGATGCCCCGGTCTACGGGGAAGTGCCGAGCGCTCTCGGGTTGTGGGGCGAAATCTATTACCGGCTGCACAAGCTGGCCAAGCGCTGGCATAACCAGGTCAAGCAGGTGGAACAACAGCACGCACGCTTCATTCAGGCGATCCAGGCATCGCCCAACGGCGTGATCATGCTCGACGAGCACAATCAGATCGAGTGGTGCAATGCGATTGCCGAGATGCACTTCGGCATCGACGCCAAGCGCGATCTGCGTCAACAGATCACCCATCTCCTGCGCACCCCGGCCTTTGTGCATTACCTGTCGTCCGAACGCTACGACGAAGCGCTGCTCATGCATCACATGGGCGAGAAGCGCAGCAACGTGCTCTCGATGCAGGTGTTTCCGTACGGCGACAACCGCAAGCTGATCATCTCGCTCGACGTCACCGACCTTGAGCGTACCGACGCGATGCGCCGCGACTTCGTGGCCAACGTCTCACACGAACTGAAGACGCCGCTCACGGTGCTCTCCGGCTTTCTCGAGACGGTGGGCGAACTGCCGCTGTCCCCGGACGAGATCCAGCGGTACGTGGAAATCATGCGTCAGCAGGCCGGTCGCATGCAGAACATCGTGAACGATCTGCTCACGCTGGCGAAGCTCGAAGGCAGCGGCAAGCCGCCGTCGGACGACCGCATCGACATGGGCATGCAGATGCGGTCGCTGCGTGGCGACGCCGAAGGACTGTCGCAAGGTCAGCACGTGATCGAAGTGACGGGGGCCGAAGGCCTCGATCTGCGCGGTGCGGAAGGCGAGTTGCACAGCGCGTTCAGTAACCTCGTGAGCAATGCTGTGCGATATACGCCGCAGGGCGGCAAGATCCGCATCGAATGGGGGGCGACGGACGACGGCGGCGCTCGCTTCACGGTGATCGACTCCGGGCTGGGCATTCCGGCCGAGCACATTCCGCGTCTGACCGAGCGTTTCTATCGTATCGACCGCAGCCGTTCGCGCGATACCGGCGGCACCGGTCTCGGGCTGGCCATCGTCAAGCACGTGCTCACACGCCATCAGGCCGATCTGCGCGTGACGAGCGAGGAAGGGCGCGGCAGTACGTTCGCCATCCATTTCCCGCCGACGCGTGTGGTGCATCGCGCGCCAGTCGATACGCCGTCGGATGTGTCGGTGAATGGTTGACGTGTGACCTGTCGCTGAAATGAAAAAGGGGCTTTGTCAGCCCCTTTTTCAATGGCGAGCGCAAAGCCCGTCGGCTTAGTTACCCGTCTGCACGTGCTGTGCGATCTCCTGCATCAGCACCATCTGGCTGTTGTACGGCGTCTTGCCCGCACGGCGGCGCAGGTAGCTGCCGTCCGGACGCATCAGCCACGACAGTACGTTGTCGCGAAGATGCACCATCAGCCCCTCGCGAATTACGCGGGCCTTCAGGCGCTTGTCGCGCACCGGGAACGCTACTTCCACGCGACGGAAGAAGTTGCGCTCCATCCAGTCGGCGCTGGACAGCATGACGTGTTCGTCGCCGTTCGCATAGAAGTAATAGATGCGATGGTGTTCGAGGAAGCGTCCGACAATCGAGCGTACGGTGATGTTCTCGGACAACCCCTTCACACCGGCGCGCAGCGAACACACACCACGCACGATCAGATCGATCTTCACGCCTGCACGAGACGCCTTGTAAAGCTCGGCGATGATGGTCGGTTCCAGCAACGCGTTCATCTTCGCGATGATGCGTGCCTTCTTGCCTGCAGCGGCTGCTTCCGTCTCGCGACGGATCGCTTCGAGCAAATGCGTGTGCATGGTGAACGGTGATTGCCAGAGTCCGTTCAGCTGCGTTTGACGGCCGATGCCGGTCAGTTGCTGGAAGACGACGTGCACGTCGGCGCACAGCGCTTCGTCAGCCGTCATCAGACCGAAGTCCGTGTACAGACGCGCGGTACGCGGGTGATAGTTGCCGGTCCCGAGGTGGACGTAGCGCTTGAGGAACGTCTTCTTGCCCTGACGCGTGCGACGCACCACGAGCAGCATCTTCGCGTGGCACTTGTGGCCGACCACGCCGTAGACGACGTGCGCGCCCACCGCTTCGAGCCGTGCGGCCCAGTTGATGTTCGTCTCTTCGTCGAAGCGCGCCAGCAGTTCCACGACGACCGTCACTTCCTTGCCGTTGCGGGCCGCTTCCATGAGCGCGTCCATCAGCGACGATTCGTTGCCGGTGCGATAGATCGTCTGCTTGATGGCGACCACGTCGGGATCGCGTGCGGCTTGCAGCAGCAGTTCGAGCACGGGCTGGAAGCTGTCGTACGGATGATGCAGCAGCAGATCGCCCTGATCGATGAGATCGAACATGGCGGGCGAGCTGCTCATGCGCTTGGGCAGGGCAGGCACGAACGGCACGAACTTCAGATCCGGGCGGTCGACCATCTCGGGTAGCGGCATCAGCCGCACGAGATTGACGGGGCCCTTCACGCGGTAGCAATCCGAATCGGCCAGCCCGCATTCCGTCTGAAGACGGCGCACGAGGCGGGCAGGGGCGCCAGCGTCGACTTCAAGGCGAACGGCGTCGCCGAGGTGACGGGCCGGGAGTTCGCCCTGAAGCGCGGTGCGCAGGTTGGTAATTTCGTCTTCGTCGACGAACAGGTCGCTGTTACGCGTGACCCGGAACTGGTGGCAGCCTTTGGCGGTAAGGCCCGGGAACAGTTCGCTGGCGAAGCGCAGCATGAGCGAGCTGAGCAGCACGAAGCTGTTGGGCAGCGGAGCGAGCGCGGGCGGCATCGGCACGAGACGCGGCAAGGCGCGCGGGGCCTGGACGATGGCGAGCTCGGCGTCGCGACCGAAGGCGTCCTTGCCTTCGAGTTCGACGGCGAAGTTCAGGCTCTTATTCAGTACACGCGGGAACGGGTGGGCCGGGTCCAGTCCGATGGGCGTGAGCACCGGCACGAGTTCACGCATGAAGTAGTCGCGGGCCCATTCGACCTGCGCATCGTTCCACTGGCCGGACGGGTGGAACGCGACGCCTTCGGCTTCGAGCAGGGGCAGGATGCTGTCGAACATGGCGTACTGCTTTTCGACGAGTGCCTGTGCCCGGGCGCAGACTTGCGTGTAAACTTGCTGAAACGTCATGCCGTCCGGCGTGAGCATGCCCGGATTCTCGCGCATCTGCTCCTTCAGTCCGGCGACGCGGATTTCGAAGAATTCATCCAGATTGCTACTCACGATACAGACAAAGCGCAGGCGCTCGAGCAGTGGCGTGGCCGGATCGGCCGCCTGGGCAAGCACGCGTTCGTTGAACGCGAGAATGCCCAGCTCTCGGTTGAGCAGCGGGTAATTCATATTGAACGTGCGAAAGACATGGGATTGGCGTGAATTCTTCATCCGTATTGTTACAGTTATATGACATTCACATTTGTCAACGACGTGTCATATTCGATTTGTAACTTATTCGTCATTTTTTTGTCGAGTGCTCGTCATGCTTTTAAAGTTAAGCATCGAACATTACGACATCCTTCGCTCAGGCGCACCCCCACATGAGTACCCCATCGCCCTTGTTAGCGGCCGTCGATCTCGGCTCGAACAGTTTTCGCCTGATCATCGGCCGCGTGGAGGAGACTTCCGCCGGCACCCAGATCTATCAGGTCGATGCGCTGCGCGAGCCGGTGCGACTCGCCGCTGGCCTGAACGCTGAAAAGTATCTCGATCACCCGTCGCAGCAACGCGGCTGGGACGTGCTCAAGCGCTTTGGCGAGCGCCTGCGGGGTTTTCATCCCGATCAGGTGCGTGCGGTTGCCACCAACACGTTGCGCGTCGCCAAGAACGCGCAGGACTTTCTGGGCGAAGCGCAGCGCGCGCTCGGATTCCCCATCGAAGTGATTGCCGGACGCGAAGAAGCGCGTCTGATCTACGCGGGCGCGGCGCACTCGGTGCCGACGTGCCCGGGCAATCGTCTCGTGGTGGATATTGGCGGTGGCTCGACCGAATTCATCATCGGCCAGGATTACGAGCCGCTGATTATGGAGAGTCTCTATATCGGTTGTGTGAGCCACAGCCGTCAGTTCTTCCCCAGCGGCAACGTCGACGAGTATGCGATGAAGCAGGCCGAACTGGCCGCTCGTCGCGAAATCCAGATCATTTCGTCGGCTTTCCGCGAAGCTGGCTGGTCGCAGGCCATCGGATCGTCGGGCACGGCGCGGGCGCTGGCCGAGTTGCTCGAAGCCAATGGCTTTAACGACGGCGGTGTGCATGGCCTCACGCGGGGCGGTCTCGAACGGCTCAAACGCGCGCTGATCAAGGCCGAGAACGCCAACCGTCTCAAGCTGGCGGGCCTCAAGCAGGATCGCATTCCGGTGCTGCCGGGCGGCCTGTCCATCATGCTGTCCGTTTTCAACGAACTCGAAGTCGACCATATGGAGACGACGGACGCCGCGCTGCGTCTGGGCGTGATGTACGACTTGCTGGGCCGTACGCAGCATCAGGACATGCGCGCCGTGACCGTCGAGCAGTTCGTGCGCCGTTACGGCGTGGACCGTGCGCAGGCGGAGCGGGTGGGGCGTCTGGCCGTGTCGCTGTATCGTCAGTTGCCGGTCGATTTCGATGTCGTCGATGACGACGCGTCCGATGATGCGCAGGACGAAGGCCGGGAGGAAGGCGAAGCGCTGCTCAACTGGGCGTCGTCGCTGCACGAGATGGGGCTGTCGATCTCGCACAGCGCCTATCACAAGCATTCGGCCTACATCGGCAGCAACGCCGACATGCCCGGCTTCTCCCGCCCGGATCAGGCGCGGCTCGCCGAGCTGCTGCTGGGGCACGTCGGCAAGCTGGGCAAGCTGGCCTCGCAGGCGCAGCAGGTCGACTGGCAGTTGCTGTTCTGCCTGCGTCTCGCGGTGCTGTTCTGTCGCCGCCGTACCGATGCGCTGCCGGAGAGTATCGATGTCGAGCGTCTCGACGACGGTTTCCAGGTTTCTGTGCCGCGCGCGTGGATCGAGTCCAATCCGCTGACCGATTACAGCCTGCAACGCGAAGCGCAGGAGTGGGAGAAGATCGGGATGCGTTACAAGGTGGTCTACGCCTGAGCGGTCAAGCGGACGGGGGCGCTGCCGCGCAAAGGTGCGTCCCGTCGTCCATCATGGCCAGCACGCCGACGATCAGCGCCTGGATGCCCTGGTCCAGTTCTATCTCCATTTCCGCCTCTTCTGCCGCTCGCTCGGCACCGACCACCGGCTCTTGCCCGGCGACCGAGTACACCGTATCGGCGACCGCCATGCAGTGAAACGCCACGGTCGCCAGCAACCATCTCGCCTGTTCCGTTGAAATGCCGTAAGCCTCGGCGATGTGTCGCTGGTGCCCGACGATCTTCGCGATCATCGGCTCCGTCGCAGCCAGTCGGCGAATGACGTAGGGCGTCACGCCGGGATGCGCTTTCACGAAGTCGCGCACCGACGTCGCAAACACGACGAGGTATTCCTTCAGTCCTTCCCGTGGTCCACCGGAAGACTGCGGAATCTGCCACCGGCTGAAGATTTCCGCCGCGACCATCCGCTTGAGCTCGCTCAGACTCGGCACGTGCTTGTAAAGCGCCATATGGCTGACGCCGAGCGCCGTCGCCACCCCGACGAACGTAATGTTCGGCAATCCGATTTCAATACCGGCGTCGGCAATCCGCTCTCGGGTGATGGTGCGGGGACGTCCCCGCGTGGCGGGCTGCGCTGGCGATTTCATGTCTGCTCCAGGGGATATGGCGGCGGCTAGCCGTCACTTTACCCCGTTCCCATGTTTTAGTTTAGGGGGTGCAACTAATTCCCGATTTAGTTTATAGTGATGCAATTAATTCTCGTCTGCATTTAGAAAAGTGCGACGAGCGGGGTGGCGTGTGGCATGGCAGGACGGGCAAGCGAGGGTCGACGACCCGATGCATCGGCCCTTTTGCGTATTCGGATGTCTTCTTTGATGAGTACTACTAACAAGGCGGTAGAGGAAGCGAAAGCGCCAGGTCCGCTTCGTCAGGTGTTGGCCCCGATTCGCGGTCGCCTGATCGCCGCTGCCATGCTGGCGGCGCTTGGCAGCATGCTGACGCTGGTGCCGCTGGCCGGGATTGCGCATATTGCCGGGATCGTGCTCGACGCCGTGGGGCGAGCAGGCGGTTCGATGTCCTCGACCGCGACGATGCGCACTGACATCGCGTGGACGGTAGTCGTCAGCCTCGCGAGCGTGTTCGTCGGTATGGCATTGATCTCGGCGGGTGAGCTGACCGCGCATCTGGCTGACAACCGTCTCACGCTGGACCTGCGCATGTCGGCCGCACAGCGGCTGTCTCAGGTGCCGCTGGGCTGGTTCACTGACCGTGCGGCGGGCGAGGTCAAGCAGGCGATGCAAGACGACGTCGCCACACTGCACAGCCTGAGCGCGCACTTCTACCCGTCGGTCGGCCGCGCTGCGGGCGCGATTCTGATTTCGGTTGTCTACCTGTTCGCGATGGACTGGCGCATGGCCATCGTCGCGCTGCTGCCATTCCCCGGGTTTTTCGTGTTCCTGCGCCACGCCATGAAGGCGGGCGGCGCGAACATGCAGGATTTCGTGACGCGGCTTGGACGCATCAATAGCGCCACCGTCGAGTTCGTGAACGGCATTCCCATCCTCAAGGCGTTCGGGACGTCGGGTCGGGCGCACGACAGTTATCGCGACGCCGTCGACGGTTTCGCCGAGGCGTTCGTGCGCTTCACCCGCCCGCTCGTTTCAGCCATGTCCCACGCGCACGCGATGATTGCGCCGGTAACGGTGCTTGGCGTGGTGCTGGCCTTCGGTGCGTTGTTCGTGAGCGTCGGCTGGATGACGCCGGTGGAGGTGTTGCCGTTCGCGCTGGTTGCGCCGGGCATCTGCGCGCCGCTGCTGCTGTTGCACACGCTGTTGCACGATCTGGGCAGTGCCACGGGCGCGGCGCAGCGCGTATCGGCGTTGCTGAAAACGCCTGTGCTGGAACCGTACGCCGGACAACCGCAATTTCCCGGACATCACGAAGTGCGCTTCGAGAACGTCGGCTATGCCTATGGCGATGGATATGAAGCGCTGTCGAACATCGATCTGACGCTGGCTCCCGGTACGGTCACGGCAGTCGTCGGCCCCTCCGGATCGGGCAAATCGACGCTCGCCCGCACGTTGCTGCGCTTCTTCGATCCGTCTCAGGGACGCGTGACGCTCGGCGGTGTCGATCTGCGCCAGATCCCGACGTCTCATCTCTATCGCAGCATCGGTTTCGTGTTGCAGGACGTCCGCCTGATTCGGGCGAGCGTGAGCGAGAACATCGCGCTGGGCCGACCGTCCGCGAGCCGTCAGGAGATCGAGGATGCCGCGCGGGCCGCCAGCATCCACGAGCGCATTCTGACGCTGCCACGTGGCTACGATTCGGTCGTAGGCGTCGATGCGCAACTCTCGGGCGGCGAAGCGCAGCGGGTGAGCATCGCGCGCGCCGTGCTGCTCGACGCTCCCGTACTGGTGCTCGACGAAGCCACGGCGGCGGTCGACGCGGGGCACGAAATCGGGATCCAGAGCGCACTGTCGCGCATGGTGAAGGGACGCACGGTGATGGTCATCGCTCACCGGCTCGATACGGTGATGCACGCCGATCGCATCGTCGTGCTCGAAGGCGGCGTGATCACGGAGCAGGGCACGCATGCGCAACTGCTGGCGCGTCGCGGCAGTTACGCGCGATTGTGGGAGAAGGGCGGTTACGAAGCGCTTCCCGGGGCGGATGTTTCGGAGGTCGCATCGTGCTGAACATGCTGAAGACCTTTGTCCAGTTGCTGGGGGATGATGTCGGCCTCTTGCGTCGCTATGTGCGGATGACCGTCGTCTATGGCGTGCTATGCGGCCTGACGATCACCACACTCGTCCCCGTCCTCACTCACTTGTTGCTCGGTGAAGTGCAATTAGTCGCCCCGTGGCTCGCGGCACTGCTGATCGGACTCGTCGTCTGCTGGATCTTGCGCAGGTACGTGGAGCGCGCGGGCGTTCGCGTGGGCGTTGCGATCTTGCAGGGCGCGCGTCACCGGCTTGGCGACCACGTGGCGGGCTTGCCCGTCGGATGGTTTACGGCGGCGCATACGGCGCGTCTGAGTCACATCGTCACGCAGGGCATGATGTCCGTCGCGCAGTTGCCAGCGCATGTGTTCACCCCGGTCATCGCGGGCGTGGTCACGCCGCTGGTGCTCATCGTGGCGCTGTTCGCGCTGCACTGGCCACTCGGGCTGATTGCACTGGTTTCGCTGCCGTTGCTGGCCGGAGTGCTTGCCCTTTCCGCCAAACTCTCGCGTGCTGCGGACGAGGCTTTCCAACAGCGCTTTGCCGACGCAAGTCAGCGCGTGGTCGAGTTCGCACAGGCACAGTCGGTGCTGCGCGCCTTCAACGGCAGGGGTGGCGCGATGCGTCTGCTGGAGCAATCGCTGGAGCAGCAACGTCAATCGGCGTCGAAGTTGATCTGGTTGTCGACGAGCGCGGCGGTGCTTAACGCGTGGGCCGTCCACGCGGTGTTTGCTGCCATGCTGATCGCGGCGGCGCTTTGGGCGAACGACGCGCTGCAAGGCGGCGTGCAGACGGTTGCAGTCATCGCGCTCATCGTCTCGTTGCTGCTGGTCAGCCGCTTCATTGATTCACTGCTGGAAGTGGCGGGTTACAGCGAAGTGCTGAGCAGCGCTCGCGGTCAGCTCGACGCCATCCGTAAGCTCTTCGCCGTCGAACCGTTGCCCGTTCCCGCAGCGTCACAGGCATTGCAAGCGCCGCGCGATAGCGCCATCGATCTGCACGAGGTGCGTTTCCGCTACGCGCCGGACGAGTCCGATGTGCTGCGCGGCGTCACATTGCGCATCGAACCGGGCAGCATGACGGCACTGATCGGTGAGTCCGGCTCCGGCAAAAGCACGTTGACGCGGCTGGTTGCGCGCTTCTTCGACGTGTCGCACGGCAGCGTGCAGATCGGTGGCGTGGACGTGCGGCAGATGTCCGGCGCACAACTGGCGGGACAGATCAGTCAGATCTTCCAGGAGACCTATCTCTTTGCAGGCAGCATCGCCGAGAACATCCGCATTGGTAAGCCGGAGGCCAGCGATGCCGAGGTGATGGACGCCGCGCGTGAGGCCGGTGTCATGGAGATCGTCGAACGCCTGCCGCAAGGGCTGAACGCGCCGGTTGGCGAGGGCGGGGCGCGGCTGTCGGGCGGCGAGCGTCAGCGTATCGCCATCGCGCGTGCGCTGATCAAGGATGCGCCGATCCTGCTGGTGGACGAAGCCACAGCCGCACTCGACGCGGAAAACCAGACCGTGATCGCCGAGGCGCTGGCGCGTCTGCGCGGACGCTGCACGCTGGTGGTGATTGCGCATCAGCTGTCGACGGTTGCGATGGCTGACAAGATCGTCGTGCTGGAGGCAGGCGAGATTGTCGAGGCGGGCACCCCGGCGCAGTTGCTCGCGCGTGACGGCCGCTACGCCGCATTCCTGAATCAGCGCCGTGTGGCCAAGGGCTGGAGAATGGGGCAGAAGGCGTCCGGCGCATCGGGTGGAGTGCACTGACGATGCGTGGGATGCATGCGGGACTTTTCGGCGTGTTCGCCGCGCTGTGTGTTGCTTCGCTGTTCGTCGGCGCGCAGCAAGTGGCGTGGTCGGACGTGCTCGGGCTATCCGGCGACGCCTGGCTGACGCTGACGGCGAGCCGTCTGCCGAGACTGGCGGCGCTGGTGCTTACCGGGGCCGGGCTGGCGGTGTGTGGCGTGATTCTTCAGCACATCGTGCGCAACCGGTTCGTCGAGCCAGCCACCACGGGCGGGCTTGACGCCGCCAAGCTGGGCATTCTCGTCGCGATGACGGCCGTGCCTGCTGCGGGCACGCTCAGTCGCATGCTGTTCGCGATGGTGTTCTGTCTGGCGTCGAGTCTCGTCTTCGTCGCCATCGTGCGACGCATTCCGTTCAAGAGCGCGATGCTGGTGCCGGTGATCGGTCTGATGTACGGCGGCGTGCTGAGCGCTGTCGCCGAGTTCTACGCCTATCGCCACAACATCCTGCAAAGCATGCAGGGCTGGCTGCTCGGTGACTTCTCCAAGATCGTTCAGGGGCACTACGAGATCGTCTATCTGATCCTGCCGATCGTCGTGCTGACCTATCTGTACGCCCATCGCTTCACCGTGCTGGGCATGGGCGAGGGGATGGCGATGAGCCTCGGGCTGAACTACCGCGCTACGGTGACGCTCGGGCTAGTTCTCGTCGCAGTGACGGTGTCGGCCACGACGATTACCGTGGGCGCGATTCCTTTCGTGGGGCTGGTCGTTCCCAATCTCGTCGCGCTGTATTACGGCGATCACCTTGGCCGCACGCTGCCGGTGGTCGCGCTGGGTGGCGCGACGTTGCTGCTTGCCTGCGACATTCTCGGACGTGTGCTGATCTACCCGTTCGAAGTCCCGGTAGGACTGAGCGCGGGCTGCGTGGGTGGCGTGCTGTTCCTGATGCTGATCGTCAGGAGGCAGCGATGAAGCGCATGGCAATCCGGCATGCAGTCTGGATCGGGGTGACGGCGTTGGCGCTGACGTTCCTGTTCTATCGCTCCGGCTTCGACTTCGATTACGTGGTGCCTAAACGCTTCGGCCGTCTGGTGGCGATGCTGATCGGCGGTGTCTGCGTCGCGTGGTCGTCCATCGTCTTTCAGACGCTCACCGGCAACCGGATTCTGACGCCCGCGATCATGGGATACGAGGCCGTCTATCTGCTCCTGCAATCGCTGTTGATTCTGGCGATGGGCACGAAGAGCCTTGTCGTGCTGGGCGCGAACGGCAACTTCCTGCTGTCGGTGGTGTTGATGCTCGGCTACTCGTGGGCGGTGCATCGCTGGTTGTTCCGCAAGGGTGGCGACAGTCGCGACGGCAGAAGCAACGTGTACTTCCTGCTGCTGTTGGGGCTAGTCCTGACGATGGTGATCGGCACGTTCACTCAGTTTGTGCAGCTCAAGGTCAGCCCGGGCGAGTTCTCGGTGCTGCTGGGCCTGAGTCAGGCGTCGTTCGGCAAGGCGGCGTTCGGGCAACTGATCGTGTCGACAGTACTCGTGGTGGTTGTCTGTCTTGCGGGTCTCAAGGCCGTGCCGACACTCGACGTCCTCTCGCTTGGCCGAGAGCAGGCGGTGTCCCTCGGCGTCGACTACGAGCGCACCGTGCGGGTTCATCTCGCGCTCGTCGCCGTGCTGGTGGCCGTGTCGACCGCGTTGCTCGGGCCGACCGCCTTCATGGGCATCTTCGTCGCCAACATCGCTTATGCGCTCACGGGCACGTTCAGGCACCGCGTCACGCTGCCGATGGGGTGTGTCGTCGCCATCGGCCTCTTTTTGCTGGCGCAACTCGCGGTCGAGCACGTCTTTAACTACCGAACCACCGTCGGCATTCTGGTCAACCTCGTCTGCGGCGTCTGGTTCCTCATGCTGATGGTGCGCGCACGAGGCAACGCATGATTACCGTCGACAACCTCTCGAAAACCTACGGCGAGCGCACCGTGCTGTCCGATGTCAGCGTGCAGTTTCCCGCAGGGCAAGTGACGTCGCTCATCGGCCCCAACGGGGCGGGCAAGACCACGTTGCTCATGACCATCGCACGGCTGTTGTCGCCCACGCGGGGCGACATTCTGATCGATGGCGTGAAGACGTCCGACATTCGCATCGGCGATTACGCCAAACGAGTCGCGACGCTGCGCCAGTCGCCGGACTTCAATTTGCGTCTGACGGTGGATGAACTGGTCGCCTTCGGCCGTTTCCCCTACAGCCGGGGCGTGCTGACGGACGAGGATCATCGAGCCATCGACGACGCCATCGCGTTTCTCACGCTCGCGCCGATTCGCAGCGCTTATCTCGACGAACTCAGCGGCGGGCAGCGTCAGATGGCATTTCTGGCGATGACGATTGCGCAGCAGACCCCGTGTCTGTTGCTCGACGAACCGCTGAACAACCTCGACATCCGGCACGCCGTGCAGATCATGCGCGCGTTGCGTCGTCTGTGCGACGAGAAGGGACGCACCGTGATTCTGGTCGTGCACGACATCAACTTCGCGGCCAACTACTCCGACCACATCGTCGCGATGAAAGGGGGCGCGGTGCATTGCGCCGGGCCTGTGGCAGAGATTGTGACCGAGGACCGGTTGCGAGCGCTGTACGGACTGGACTTCGAAATCACACGCGGAACACGGGGATACATGTGCAACTACTTCAATCCATCGGGAGAACTGGAATGATGGCCAATCGAAAGCGCCGGGCAAGCGCGCTCGCTTTGTTGTTCGCCGCGACCATCGCGGTGCAGGGATGCGGGGAAAAGGCGGGCGGATCGACGGCGGCCGCAGACGGGTCTGCCGCAGCATCGCAGGCTGCGCAGCAGGCCTACACGCCGGTGACGGTGCATCACAAGCTGGGGACGACCGTGATCGAGAAGCGCCCGCAGCGCGTGGTGGCGCTCGACATGAACGAGGTCGACTTCCTCGATCAACTGGACGTGCCTGTCGCCGGTATGCCGAAGGACTTCGTCCCGCGCTTTCTGTCACGTTACAAGGACGATCCACAGGTGCTGGACACGGGGGCCATCGTCCAGCCGAACCTTGAGCAGGTGCATGCCGCTAAGCCGGACCTGATCCTCATCACGCCGCTGCATGCGAGTCATTACAAGGAACTGAGCGAGATCGCGCCGACGATTCATTTCGACGTCGACTACCGGGATAGTCACGTCGAACACATCGAGGTAATCAAGGAGCATCTCATCACGCTCGGACGGATTTTCGAGAAGGAAGACCTCGCACGTCGCAAGGCCGACGAGCTGGACGCGAAAGTCGATGCGCTCCGACAGGTGACGCAGAACCGCCCCGAGCGGGCATTGATCGTGTTGCATAACAACGGCGCGTTCAGCGTCTTCGGCGTGCAGTCGCGTTACGGATTCGTGTTCCGCGATCTCGGCGTGAAGCCCGCGACCGCGACGGACGAGACCGGCCTCCACGGTCAGCCGATTTCCAGCGAATTCATCCAGCAAGCCAACCCCGACATCATCTATGTGGTCGATCGCACGGCCGTGATGGAGCGTCGGCCGGTGCTCAACGCGGACACCCTCGCTAACCCTCTGCTGAAGCAGACGAACGCGTGGAAGCACGCGCGCGTGATCTTCGCCGACCCGGATGCCTGGTACACGACCGCCGCGAGCGTGAGTTCGATCTCGCTCGTCATCGACGACATCCTCAAGGGCTATCGGAACTGAACGGTTCGAGGCGCCGTGCGCGCTCGTCGGGCATTCGTTCATGAATGATTCTCATTCTTTTTATTTCTTCGTTTCTTGTCTTGGTGCAGGGGCACGGGGGTGCCTCTGCGTCCAGCCGTCTACCGAAAGGAGCATTACATGACCCAGCGTCGTGCCGACCCACTTGCCGCGCGTTTTGAGCGGCGCTCAGCGGTTTCGTCCGCGTCTTCGTCTACGCCATCATCGACGCTTGCCGCGGCGTCGCGCCGTGGGCCGCGCTCGGCGCGTCGTGCGCTATGGCTCGGGCTGGTGTTCGGCGTGCTAGACGTCACAGCGCTGCCCGTGATGGCGCAGGCGGTCGAGGCCGAGGTGCGCACGCGTGAAGAGGTGTCGTCCGAGGCGCCTAAGCCATCCACGTCCACGCATGGGCAAGAAGTCGCCCTCCCGGCGGTGAACGTCAAGGCTGACGCGATTCTGGCCCCCTATGCGGGCGATCAGGTGGCGACAGGCTCGCGTGTCGGGTTCCTCGGCGAGAAGGACTTCATGGAGACGCCGTTCTCCACCATCTCCTATACGGAGAAGTACATCGAAGACCTTCAGGCCAAGGACATCAGCGAAGTGATCTCGAAAACGGACCCGTCGGTCTTCACCAGCGGGATTCCGGGGGAGAGCAACGAGAGCTATTCGATTCGCGGATTGCCATCCAATGTGGGTGACGTGACGATCAACGGTCTGGCGGGCATGGCCGCCTACTACCGCAACTCGCCGGAGATGTTCGAGCGCGTGGAAGTGCTCAAGGGACCGTCGGCGTTGCTTAACGGCATGCCGCCGAAGGGATCGGCGGGCGGTGCGATCAACCTCGTGACCAAACGCGCAGGCAGCGACCCGCTCGCGCGGCTGACGGCGACGTACATGTCCAACTCGCAATTCGGCGGGCATATCGATCTGGGTCGTCGGTTTGGCGAGAACCAGCAGTTCGGCATCCGCTTCAATGGCGTTTATCGCGACGGTGAGACGTCGGTGAAACAGCAGGACAAAGAGGTGGGGCTGGCGGCGCTCGGGCTGGATTGGCGCGGCTCGCGAGTGCGCTTGTCCGCCGATCTGTACCAGAGCAAGGACCACGCGAACGGGCTGACGCGGGGCATGACGCTCGCGCCGGGCGTGGCGGTGCCCGCGCCGCCGAAGCCGGACATCTCGTGGAACCCGCCGTGGGCGTACTACAACAGCAGCGACAAAGGCGCGATGGTGCGTGGCGAGTTCGATGTGACCGACAAGCTGATGGCTTATGCCACGGCGGGGATCAGCAAGACGGAATTCGATTCCAACATGGGGCCGGGGCAGATCTTCAATCAGGCCGGGGACTTCCGTATCAACTTCAGCGGGGTATCGGATCGGGTGCTGCGCAAGTCGGTAGAGGCCGGGGTGACCGGGCGCGCAACGACCGGGTTCATCGATCACCAGTTCTCGGTCAATGCGACTTACTACAACGAGGACTACGACCTCAACGGCTTCCGGAATACGCTGTCGCGCGACTGGATCACGAACATCTACAACCCGGTCTGGGGACCGGACCCGGGGCGTCCCGCCAACATCCCGGCGATCAGCAACACGCAGACGCGACTGAGTAGCTTCGGGCTGGCCGACACGTTGTCGTTCGCGAAGGGGCGCGTTCAACTGACGCTCGGTGTGCGACGTCAGAGCGTGGTCAACGACAGCTTCAACAGCATGACCGGGGCACGCATCGGTTCGCGTTACGACGAGAGTGCTACGTCGCCTGCCGTCGCGATTCTGGTCAGAGCGACGCAGCAGGTCTCGCTCTACGCCAACTACATCGAAGGGTTGAGTCAGGGCGCGATGGCGCCGAACACGGCAACGAACGCTGGCGAGGTCTTTGCGCCGTACAAGACCAAGCAGAAGGAGGCGGGCGTGAAACTCGATCTCGGCGACTTTACCCACACGGTCAGCGTCTACGAGATTACGCGTCCGAACAGCTATACCGATCCCGTCACCAACGTCTTCTCGTTCGGTGGCGAGCAGCGCAACCGTGGTGTGGAATGGGGATTCTTCGGCTCGCCGATTAACGGCGTTCGTCTGATGGGCGGTGTGGCCTATTCGGATGCCGAAGTGACGAAGGCGGCGGTCGCGAGCGATCAGGGCAAGCAGGCTACGGGGTTGCCGAAGTGGCAGGGCAAGCTCGGCGCGGAGTGGGATATCCCGTGGGGGCCGGGCTTCACGCTCACGGGCAATGCGACGACGGCGTCCAAGCAGTACATCAGCTCGGACAACTCGCTGTCGATTCCGGGGCGTACGGTGTTCGACGTGGGGGCGCGTTACGCCACGAAGGTCACAGGCCGGGCGGTGACCGTGCGTGCTGCCGTGACCAACGTGACCAACAAAGCCTATTGGGCGAAGCCGTACTTCACGACGCTGGCGTTGGGTGCACCTCGCACGTTCATGTTGTCGGCGTCGATGGACTTCTGACGATAGGTCCGTCGGGATAGCACTTTCGACGTCTGAAATGAAAAACGCGCAGCGATGAGCTGCGCGCTTGTCGTTCTGGCGGCATCGGTGTTTGTCTTGCTAACCGACGCCGGAGAACTGCTACCAGAACGTTGTCATCCCGAGACGGGAGATTTCAGTGGGGGGGAGATCGTTGCCGGTCAGGCTTGTTGGAGTTTGCTGACGAGTTCCGGTCCGAGGAAGTGACGCGCGTAACGCGGGTTCATGTCGGACAGGCGGAACAGCGTGAGAAAGTCTGCGGTGTTGAAGTCAGGATCCCAGGCCGGTGCGCCGCAGATGCGGGCGCCGAGGCGCAGGTAGCCTTTGACGAGGGCGGGCGGCTCGACGTCGAGGGTCGATTGCAGCTCGTCCACCGGCAGGGCGATACGGGGTACGGCGTGGTACTCGGCCGGGGCCATCGAGGTGTCTTGCAGCTTGCGATAGAGGCTGGCGGCATAGTGACCGCCGTCGGCCATCGGCACGCTGGCGCAGCCGAGCATCGTCTCGAGGCCGTTGCGCAGCATGTACTCGGCCAGACCGCTCCACAGCGCCATGATGACGGCACCGTTGCGGTAGTCCTTGTGCACGCACGAGCGGCCGGTTTCGAGCATCTTCGGGCGCAGGTGATCCAGGCGGGAGAGATCGAACTCTCCTTCGGAGTACAGACGGCCGAGGCGTTTGGCTTGCGAGGGGGGCAATACGCGATAGGTGCCGACGACCTTGAGCGAATCCTGATCGCGCACGATCAGGTGGTCGCAATATTGGTCGTATTCGTCGACGTCGAGGCCTGCGGGACCCTTGACCGACGCGCCCATTTCTTCGGCGAAGACCTGATATCTCAGGTGCTGCGCTTCACGAAGCTCGCTTTCGTCGCGTGCCCACGCCACAGCCAGATTCGGTTTGACAGGCGTTTCAGGGCGAGGAAGACGCCTCCGCGACGTAGGGGTCAGCGAAGAGAGCGGCATAGTGGGGTTCGGCAGGTCGCGCATAAAAGCCCTTTTTGTGACGGTCGCGTTGCGACGTACTTTAAAAAGCATCAATGTCGATTCCGTGAACGGTAGGCGACAATTCTATGACAAAACGTCCGTTGTCATGAGTCAGGTTCCCTAACCGACGCCTTACATCGTCCGATTCACGGGCATTTCCGGGCATTGAGGGACAAGAGAGGGCGATTTCGTCGCCCGTCGATAAATGTCAAATCAAGCGTCAGATGAGGTCGGGATTGACCACAGCACGGACAACAACCTGGCTCTCGTCTTCACGACGACGGGAGGCGAGCCACCAGATGCCGCCTTTCTTGATGGTCCAGTAGGCTTCCTGGCCGCTCAGCAGGAGTGCGGCGAGCTGGCCGAGGGCGGGTTGATGGCCGACGAGCACGATGGTCTGCGCGGTGCCGGGCCAGTCGATGGCGCCGAGCAGCGTGACGGCGTTTGCGCCGGGCGCGAGGTCGCGCACGATGCGCGGGGTGGGCGAGAGTGCCTGAGCGGTCTGGACGGCGCGTACGGCCGGGCTGGTGAGGATAAGGGCGTCGTCGGGCAGGCGGGGGCGGAGCCACTGGGCGGCCTTTTCGGCCTGTTTGCGACCCCGGTCGGTGAGTTCGCGGGCGAGATCGGCTTGAGCGCTGAGCGCGAGGGAGGCGGGCAGGTTTTCGGCGTCGGCGTGACGCCAGAGAATCAGGTTCATCGACACGGGTTCTGACATGGTGAACCTCCCACTATGGCGGGTTTTCGTGGCGGCCGCGTGACTGTCATCGGCGCGATGATTGCGTAATGATTGTGCAGCCGATATCGGGAAAATGCCCAGAAGACGCCGAAAGTCTGCGCGGAGATTTGACGTGGCGCAAGGAATCCTCTAATATGCGTCCTCTTTCGTCGGAGCGTAGCGCAGCCTGGTAGCGCATCTGATTTGGGATCAGAGGGTCGTAGGTTCGAATCCTATCGCTCCGACCAGCAGGACAGAAGGAATAAGGGGTTAGCTTCGGCTAACCCCTTTTTTCTTTTGGTGACGCATCACGTTAATCCGCAATCGGATGCAACGGCAGCGGTTCGCTAAACGACGTAGGGGCGACGCGCCGACGACGAAGCGACGCCAGGTGAGCCCCCATTGCGCTCGCAGCCGCCTGAGCGTCGCCAGCCGCAATGGCTTCGAGCACTGCCGTGTGTTCGTCCTGTGTGTGCGTGAGATCGCCCGGGGCGAGCAAGCGAAGCTTCCAAAGCCGCGCCGATCGCTCGTGCAACGAACGCATGATTTCCGTCAACGCGCTGTTCCCGGCCGCTTCGGCAATGATCGCGTGGAAATCGTGATCGATCTGCATGAACCGGTCGCGGTCATCCGCTCGACTCAAGTCTCGCGACGCTTCTATTAGCTCCCGCATCCGGCTCAACTGCGCCTCTGTGCGTCGCTGCGCAGCCAAGGCCGCAACATTGGCTTCCACCGCCCATCTCGCTTCGAGCAAATCCAGTATCTCGTCCATCGACTCGCGACGAATCTGAAGCCCCTTGCGCGGGATTATGTCGATCAGTCCCTCAAGCTTCAACCGCTGGATCGCGTGATGCACGGGAGAGCGGCTGAAGCCGATCAGCTCGCAAATCATCAGTTCGTTAAAAAACTGGCCTGGACCGAACTCCAGCGAAAGAATGCGCCGCTTGATCTCGACGTACGCCTGTTCCGCGAGTGACGCGCCCTTAGCGATCCGTCGAAGTGGTGACGGCGTCGGGACTGCGTTCGGTGCTTCGAGATCGATAGGACTCGGCTTGGGCATTTCTGACGGTATCTCCTTCCGCAACTTCTGCATCTTATGCATGTTCAGCATCCTCACGCGGTTTCACGCCACCCGGGCGTGCATCGTGTGGTGCGGGTGTGGGGGGCTCATCACTGAGCATCGTCGTCGGCGCAACGCGAGACAGAAAATGCGCGCGCTGGATGTCGGTGCCTGCGCGTCGAATCGGGGCAAGAAGGTGAGCGCACACAGTAAAACCTCGCATCAACCCCCGCGCGCCGGGCGCACGGCCGCGATGGGCCTCGCATTCTACCCGAGCGCCAACGTGCTCCCGACCTGATAGCGCTCCATAAACGGCAGCCGCCATACAGCGACGCATCACCATCTCGGTGAAAAAGCGATGCCACCTCTGCCACTTCAGCACATCCATCGACAGGCTCCGCTCCGAATATTTTTTCACTTGCGAATCTGTAACATATCACACAGTATGTCACAAACTATATTACGCCTTATGAACAAACACAACGTCCCGCGATGAGGGCTCCGGGGGATGTTGGCTTGACCGCGTCATCCATGGATTTCTACTTAGGGGTCGGAAATGGCAACGAACAGCAAGCGTCGGCAGGTCGTAAGAAGTCTCGGTGCTGTCGCCGCAGGGTGGGCTACCGGCGGGTGGCAGATGGCCGGGGCGCAAGACCGGAGTCAGGGCGAGCTGACGTTGTCGCTCGATTTCACCGCGCTGGGCCGTCACACACCGTGGTATGTCGCGTTGGGCAAGGGCTACTTCAAACAGGCCGGACTCAACGTAAAGATCGTGCCGGGGCAGGGCACAGCGCAAGCCATCCAGGCACTTGAATCCGGCATCGCGCAGTTCGCGTTTTCAGATGTGGTGTCCGTCGCGCTGGCGAAAGCGCGCGGCGCGAGCAGCGCGAAGTTCGTCGCGATGAACTATCAGAGCGCTCCCTACGCAGTGTTCTCGCTCGCTCAAGGGGCGAACGTCACCAAGCCCGAGCAACTCAACGGGCTGGAAATCGCCAGCGGCGCGGGAAGTTTTTCGCCCAAGGTCATTCAGGGCTTCATGAAGCAGCACCGGCTGGATCCGGGCTCGGTCAAGTTCGTCAACGTCGATGGCGCAGCGCGCGTGGGCATGCTGCTCAGCAAGAAAGTGCCCTCCATCGAAAACTTCATCTTTACGCAAGTCGGGTTGGAAAAGGTGCTCCCTGGCGGGCAACTGAGCACGTTGCTGCTTGCCGATCACGGGCTCGAACTTTACGCGAACGGTTTGCTGGTCAAAGAGGACATGCTCAAGTCCCGGTCCGACACCGTCCGTGCCTTCGTCAAGGCTGCCATGCAAGGCTGGCGTGACACGATTGCGGATCCGCAAGCGGCCAGCGAGATCATGGCGAACTACGTGCCAGGCATTAATCGCGAAGTCGTCGTCGGCGAGATCAAGCTGCTGAGCGTGCTCGCACAGAGTGCCGATACCCGCCGATTCGGTATGGGATGGATCGATGCGGGGCGCATGCAACGAAGCGTCGATTTCATCGCGCAGAACATCGGCATTCCGGGCGCACCACTTTCTGCGGCGTCACTATTCACGACCGACTTCCTGCCCAAGGGGACGGCATGAACGCGCGGCTCGACACGACCGGCATAGGCGGCAAGAGCGATGTAACGCCAACTGAAGCCGTGTTTGCCTCCATCGAAGACGTCAGCAAGATCTATCCGCCGCGTGGCAAGAACGGCGAGACGGTCGCGCTCGAAGCGGTGAGCTGCGCGTTCGACGCCGGACAACTGGTTTCGCTCCTTGGGCCAAGCGGCTGCGGAAAAACGACATTGCTGCGGATCGTGGCCGGATTGACCAAGTCGACGACGGGTGTGGTCAAGATCCGTGGAAAAGCGATCAGCGGCCCCCAGCGTGACTTCGGCTTCGTGTTTCAGAGCGCTAATCTCATGCCCTGGCGCAATGTACTGGCCAACGTGATGTTCCCGATGGAGATCCTCGGGAAGGCCGACAAAGCCGCCAAGACCCGAGCGCACGAGTTGCTCACGCTGGTGGGGTTGGACGCCTTCACCAGTGCGCGACCGCACGAGCTTTCCGGAGGCATGCAGCAACGGGTGGCGTTGTGTCGCGCGTTGATCCATGCGCCACGGCTGCTATTGATGGATGAGCCGTTCGGTGCGCTGGACGATTTCACGCGCATGGAGATGCACGATCTCCTGCTGTCCGTTCGGGAACACACGCGCGCTGCCGTCATGTTCGTCACGCACAGCATTTCCGAAGCCGTCTATTTGTCCGACGAAGTCCTCGTGTTCAGTAAGCGTCCGGCAAAAATCGCGGAACGCATCACGATCGACTTCCCCTATCCCAGATCGCAGGCACTCCGGTTCACGCCGAAATTTACGGCTTACGAACATCAGGCCAGCACTGCACTCGGAGTCGTGAAATGAAGACACTGAACCTTCGTGTGATCGGGTATCCCACGTTCGGCATCGTGCTGCTTCTGGTCGTCTGGCAGCTGTACGTGGTGATGTTCCACGTGTCTATTGCAGTGCTTCCGACGCCCGTTCAGATCGCGCAGTCATTCGTCGACGACCGGGCGGCGCTCTTGTCGCAAGGATGGGTCACGCTTCAGGAGTGCGTCTACGGATTTGCGCTGGCGTTCATCGTTGGCGTCCCCATCGCCTTTGCCATTGCGAATTCACCGATATTGAACCGGATGTTCTATCCGCTCCTCATCGCAATGCAGTCGGTGCCTAAGGTGGCGCTCGCCCCTATCGTGCTGGTCTGGCTGGGCACGGGCATCGAATCGAAGCTCGCACTGGTGTGGCTGGTCGCGTTCTTTCCGATCGTCGTGGATACCGCCACAGGGTTACGAACCACGCCGGTCAACCTGATCGAACTGGCCACGTCGCTGAGGGCGACACGCATGCAGATCTTTCTCAAGATCCAGATGCCTGCCGCGCTTCCGCACGTAATCTCCGGCGCAAAAATCGCAGTGACGCTTGCAGTGATCGGCGCAGTGATCGGCGAGTTTGTGGGCAGTACCGAAGGTCTCGGCAATCTGCTGCTGGTTGCCAATTCGCAACTGAATACGCCGCTCGCGTTTGCCGCGCTGATTTCGTTGGCTTTGCTCGGTCTGCTGCTTTATCTGGCGATTGCCGCCATCGAATTCGCGCTTCGTCCGTGGTTGCCGCATACGGCAGAGATGGCGGGCGCTGTCTGAGTACACGTTCCTTTGTGATGTCGATACATAACGGGAGTCACTTTCATGAGCGGTAACGACAAGCAGACAAAGACGGCCGGTGCGCCGATGCCTTCGATGGCCGAGATACTGCTGCACAGCGAAAAGATGCCCTGGCGGGACAAATCGCTTGCCGGTGTGGCGGAGAAAATGTTCTGGCGCGACGACGAAACCGGTGCGTCGATTGCGCTGATCAAGTTTTCGAAGGGCGCGGGCATTCCAGCGCCGCATTCACACGCGTCCAATCAGTTTATGTACTGCCTGAGCGGCAAGTACGAATACACGTCCACGGGCGTCACGCTGTTGCCCGGCAGCTTCTATTGCAACCCGAAAGGCAATGTTCACGGCCCGACGATTGCGCACGAGGAGACCGTCGTTGTCGAGATTTACGACGGTCCGCACTATCCGCAGAAGCCCGATTGGTACACGGATGAACGCGATGCTCACTGACAACTCGTCGATCCGTGTACCGACCGACACGCTACGTGAACTGGTCGTGAGTCTGCTGGTTGCCGAAGGGGTCTCGGTGGATGTGGCGAGGTCGGTCGCCGATCCGCTGATTGCCGCAGATCTGGGGGGGAAAGCGTCACACGGCGTCATGCTGCTGCCCATGTACATCGAGCGGATTCGCGCAGGCGCTGTCAGCAAGGGGGAATTCGCACAGGTGGCGCATGACGCTAAGGCTGTCGTCGTACTCGATGCCGCAAATGTCTTTGGCCAGGTGAGCGCGAAACAAGCCATCACGCTCGCGATAGAACGCGCCCGACGTTACGGGCTGGCGATGGTCACCGTACGAAACGCATTCCATTTCGGTGAAGCCGGATTCTGGGCAAGAAAAATGGCCGATGCGGGATGCGTCGGCATTGCGATGGCGAACACCCGCCCGTTGATGCCCGCACCCGGCGGAGCGCAACGGGTGATAGGCAACAACCCACTGGCGATTGCGATGCCGCACGCCGACGAGATTCCGGTGGAACTCGACATGGCCATGAGCGCAAGCGCCATGGGCAAGATCCGTCTCGCGCAAGGGGCAGGGCAAGAGATACCCGAGGGCTGGGCCGTCGACGCGCAGGGCATGCCGACTCGCGACGCAACCAAGGCCATCGCCGGGATGCTGCTCCCCGCAGCAGGACCGAAAGGCTTCGGTCTGGCTTTCATGATCGATCTGCTTTGTGGCGGCCTGTCGGACGGTGGTGTGGCCGACGAAGTGCAACCGCTCTACGGCGCCAACGCTACCCCGTACAACAGCGCGCAGGCATTTCTGGCAATCGATGCCTCGCAATTCGGTTTGCAACGGCCGCTCGAACAGCGCGCATCCGACTTGGCCGCCAAGGTCCGCACGTCGACCCCCGCGGCCGGTACGGAACGGCTTTACAGCCCGGGAGAGATCAGCTGGCAGATCGCTCAGGCAAATGGGCAGACATGCCCGGTCGCCGTCGACGTTGCACGACAACTTGCCGGACTGGCGAGCGTCGCGGGTGTGCAAGCACCGGCGGCGTGGACAGATCTCTGAAGCAACCTACCGCCTCATCACGTTAACGACAGCAGGCTAACGACAGGACTTTCATCATGGCGAAAGAGCAAATCAGCACCGACGCACTGCGCACGCCCAATGGGCACTTCTCGCAAGCGACGACCATCGAAGCGAAGGGAAAGCTCGTGTTCATCTCCGGGATGACTGCTCGACGTCCCGACGGCACGATCGCGGGCGTCGGCGACATCGAAGCGCAGACCCGTCAGGTCTGCGAGAACATCAAGAGTGCTGTCACGGCCGCTGGCGGCACGCTTGCGGACGTTTGCCGCGTCGATGTCTACGTGCGCAACATGGAGCACTTCGAGGCCATCCACAAGGTGCGACGCGAGTATTTCCACCCGCCGCTGCCCGCTTCCACGATGGTCGAGGTGACCAAGATGGTCTCGCCCGACTATCTCATCGAGATCAACGCCATCGCGGTCTTGCCGCAGGCCTGATGGCTGAAGTCTGAGACATCGCATCGATAGATCGTGACTACCCACTGAGGAGCATCATGGCTTTCGCAACACTGCAATACAACGGCGAGAAGCGCATCGCCGTCAAACGAGATGACGATTGGGTCGTTCTGCCCGCGTCGATGGGCGACATGGTGGCACTGATCGGCGGCGGCAAGGACGCTCTGGCGCAAGCTCGGCGCTATGCGACGTCACCCGATGCCCCTCGCGTGGCGGACAGAGAAGCGCATCTTCTCGCGCCGATTCAGCGCTTCTCTCGCGACGTGCTCTGCACCGGTTGGAACTACTGGGATCACTTCGAAGAGGGCAAGGGAAAGCGCGAGGGACAGGACGTTCCCCCGCCCACGGCCCCGACGTTCTTCACTAAGGCGCCGGATACGGTGATCGGGCCGGTCGATGGCATCGCGTACGACGCATCGCTGTCCGCCAAATGGGACTACGAAGCCGAGATGGTGGTCATCATCGGCAAGACCGGACGGAGCATCCCGGTTGAGGATGCGATGGACTACGTGTGGGGCTATTGTCTGGCCAACGACATCTCTCAGCGCGATCTTCAGCGACGTCATGGCGGGCAATGGTTGAAGGGCAAGAGTATCGACGGAACCATGCCGTTGGGGCCGTGGCTCACGCCAGCAGACGAAGTCGATCCCGCGAACGTCCATCTAGAGTGCGTCGTCAATGGCACGGTGCTTCAGTCGGCGAGCACGCGACTCATGGCCTTCTCGATTCCCGAACTGATCGCGGAGTTGTCGTTTGGTATGACGCTTCGTGCCGGTGACGTCTTGCTCACGGGGACGCCCAGCGGCGTAGGCAACGCGCGCGAGCCGCAAGTATTTCTCCACGAAGGCGATGAGGTGATCGTGCGTGGGAGCGGCCTCGGCGAACTCAAAAATCGGATGACGTCCGTTGATCTGCACGGCAAATCCGGCATCCGGATCGGTGCCTGATTTACCGCATTTCCCTTTCGAGGTTCCTTATGACAACGTCTGCTGTAGAGGGCCTGAACGGCTTCGGCATGACCGTACCCGATCTGGATGTCGCCCAACGTTTTTACACAACGTTCGGATTGGATGTGCGCCGCTCCGACGATGGCAGGGCGCTTCTGTGTAATTCCCCGGGACGATCCAGCAACGAAATCGTGTTGATGCAAGGTGAGAAGAAGCGGCTGCATCACCTCTCCTTTCGCATCGCGCCGACATCGGTCGCGGGCATGACCCAGCGTGTCGAGGCGGCAGGGATCAAGGGCTATCCCTGCGCCCCGGACGGATGGCAGCGCGAGGGGCTCTGGTTCGAGGATCCGTGGGGAACATGGATTCACCTGAATCCGGAGAACGCCGCTGCATTGCCGCGTGTGGAGGTCCCCGCCTTCAATTTCGGTGGTGCTGCCGATCGCGTCGACATCAATTTGTGGCAAACCCTTGAGAAAGACAGGCCGCCATTGCGGATCGGGCACCTGCTCATCTTCACACCCGAATGGGCGCGTGCCGAGCGGTTCTACTCGGACGTACTGGGCTTGCGAACGACGGACCGCGCCGCTGGCAAGGTCGCGTTCATGGCGGCGGGGCAGGGCGTCATCGATCATCATTGTTTCGGGCTGATCAACAGCTCTCACCGGGGCTTCCAACACGCGAGCTTCCAGGTGCCGAGCTTTGACGACATCGGCTACGGTGCGTGGCGAATGCGCGAAGCGGGATACGGTGACGGCTTCGGTCCGGGGCGGCATGCGATCGCCTCCAATCTGTTTCACTATGTGCGCGATCCGTGGGGGAGCTGGGTGGAGTTCTACGCGGACATGGACAAGATCACCGACCGGTGGCTTTGCCGCGACTGGAACGATTTGCCCTACACATGGGGACCGCGTTGGTCGCCGGAGTTTTGGGGCAAGGAAATGAACGCCAATCTCGAACCCAGTTGATGGGTAGACGTAGTGAGTTCGGAGTCGACATGGAAACCACACGCATTGCGCTGGATGTTCATGCGCACCTGGCCCCGATCGATGAGGCCCGGCTGTCCACGATGGCGAACGTCCAATGGGACAGCGCAGCACGACGGCTCACGCTCGACGGTCACACGATCGGGCTGAGTGCATTGTTCTCGCCCGCAGCGCTGATCGAGTGGATGGATCAACAGGGCGTCGCGCAAACATGGGTATCGATACCGCCGCCGATGTATCGACAATCGCTGGATCAAGCCGCGTCGTCGATGTGGTGCGCGTATGTCAATGACGGGTTGCGAGAGGTTTGCGAGCGCTTCCCGTCGCGTCTGTCCGCATTGCTGCACCTGCCGCTCGAACATCCCGAACTCGCCACTCGGCTAGTGCTGGAAAACAAAGGGACGTTTCGCTACGCGGCGGCGGCGGGGGGCTACGAGGGAACGCTCTCTGACGCCGCTTACGAGCCACTCTGGGCGTCGTTGAATGCGCAATCTGCCTTTCTGTTCCTTCACCCGGGGCAGTGCTGCGACACCCGCCTGAGCAAGTTCTATCTGGAGAACTTGATGGGTAACCCGATAGAGACGACCGTCGCGGCGTCGCATCTCGCTTTCGGAGGCGTGGCGGTCCGGTATCCGGCCATTCGCTTTTGTCTCGCGCACGGCGGTGGCGCTACGGCGATGCTTGCCGGGCGATACGAGCGCGGCTATCGAACGTCCCGACCGGGTGTCGATGTGACGCTACCTTCCCCGCGTGGCATCTTCTCCCGCTTTTACGTCGACTCCATTACGCACGATGACGGCGCGTTAGCGCTGAGTGAGTCCGTCTTCGGCTCGGACAAGGTCGTGTTCGGCTCCGACTGGCCGTTCCCGATGGGTTTGCTCAAGCCGCACGACGACTTGTCCGGACTCGACGAGTCGCGTCGACATG
This sequence comes from Pandoraea sp. NPDC090278, assembly GCF_044772185.1. NCBI lineage: Bacteria > Pseudomonadati > Pseudomonadota > Betaproteobacteria > Burkholderiales > Burkholderiaceae > Pandoraea > Pandoraea sp. NPDC090278. Next base: position 416,301 of record NZ_JBIVYJ010000003.1, read on the forward strand.
CCATCCTGATGGGAAATGCATCGGCACTCGCCGAGACGTAACTCCGCGTAATACAGGCTTACAAATTCGCGAAGGCATTGCGTCAACATGAGTCGCAGAGCGGGCGTTTATTTGAGCAGGCGCCCCCTCATTTCAACTCACTACGGAAGAGCGACTCATGAAACCCACAACTATTCTCATGGCACTGTGCGCAGCGTTGGTGGCGAATGCCGCGTTCGCAGACGAGCTTCACGACAAGGCGATGGCCGCCACGCATGACCTTCAGCGATCCATCGAAGAAATGCACGTCATCCAGATGGAGCACGGTGGCGAGTTCGGTGGCCACATGGCGCGTGCAGAGGAACTGGCCCGCCAGGCAGAGCGTGAACGTGTCGCAGCGCTCGAATACTATCGAGCACGGCATCCCGGCTGGCAGTAACTGCTGCCTGGAATTCTGACGCAAACGTTGGGATGAACCATCATGAAAACCAAATCCTGTTACGTCCTGGTCGTGCCGCTGCTGCTGGCGGCCTCATTGTCCGGTTGCGTCGTCGCACCGGTTGAACCGGCAGAGGTGGCCCCGGCTGGTGTCGTGTATGTGGCGCCGGTCGGCGTGATACCGGGCCCCGGCTATTCGTGGCGCTATCACCCGCACTATGGTTGGGGGTGGTGGCACCCGCGCTACGGCTGGCATCGCGGTTGGCACTAATGTTTGACGATGCGCGCGAGCCCGTGCGCATCGACCCCTTCAGTCCCTCCAACCCCGTCATCCCTTGTGCACCCGCCGGTCGGCGGGGCGCGTCACCTCAAGACCTGCCGTTCTCCTGAGTCGTTTCGATGAGCAAACGACCGGTTCAAATGCCGTCTTCCGGCGGCCCTCTCCGCACAAACCCTGATATACCAGTCCCTTGACAGTCGTAATTTGTCGGCAGATGGTATACAGAATACTGAAATGCGTACCCCATCATGACAAACTTCACGATTGACGCTTTCGATCATCCCCTGGGAACGACGCTGGCTGAACCCGCAGCAAGGCCCGCCAGCACAGGTTTCCCCTGGCACCACGCCTCAATGGAGGCCGTGCAAGCGGCGCTCCATCGCGGCGACATGACCTCGGTCGAACTCGTGCAAGCGTGCGAAAGCGTCTGGCGTGAGGCCAACCCTCGACTCAACGCCGTCGTCGTGAGCGATTTCGAGCAAGCGTACCTGACTGCCCGGGAGCGTGATGCGCAGCGACGGGCAGGGCTTGCGCGAGGGCCGCTGCACGGGGTGCCGTTCACCATTAAAGAATCGTTCGACGTGCTCGGCTGGCCCACGACCGTTGGCGATCCCGCGTTCGCAGACAACACGGCAACGCGACATGCCACTGTCGTACAGCGTCTGGTCGATGCGGGTGCCATCCTGCTCGGCAAGACCAATGTGCCGCTTTGGTTGCGCGACTGGCAGAGCTACAACGCCGTGTACGGCACCACGCGCAATCCGCACGATCTGTCGCGCACCCCGGGAGGGTCGTCGGGCGGGAGCGCGGCCGCCGTCTGTTCCGGGATGGCGTTCTTCGACGTGGGCTCCGATATCGGTTCCTCGATTCGCAATCCCGCGCACTATTGCGGCATCTTTTCCCATAAGAGCACCCACGGTCTCATACCGCTCGACGGTCACGGGTTGCCCGGCGGGGTGACGTTCCCCGACATCAATGTCGCGGGCCCGCTCGCCCGCAGTGCGGCCGACTTGCGCCATGTGCTCGGTGCGCTCGTCGGCCCGTCGGTCGATGCGGCCTGCGCAGTACGCATCGAGCTTCCGTCATGCGACGTCGACGACCTGCGTCAGGTTCGCTTCGGCATTCTCCCGAATCATCCCGTTGCGGAGGTCGATGCCACGGTCGAGCAATGCCTCGTGGATCTGGGCAAGACGCTTGAGCGTGAAGGCGCTCAAGTCGTTTGGGACGCGCGTCCGGCACTGGACGCAGCTGAACTCCTGCGGGTGTACACGCTGCTGCTGCGTGCGGCGACTTGCGGGTATTTGTCCGACGAGGCTTATGCGTCCGCACAGACGGCGGCGCGGGATGTCGCGCACGACGATTTGCGCTACGCCTCGCTCCAGCACACCGGCGCGGCGCTGAGTCATCGCGACTGGCTGCGTCTGCAACCGCTGCGTGAGGGGTATGCCGCTGCGTGGCGCACGCTGTTCGAGCAGGTGGATGTTCTGCTCTGTCCGGTGGCCGCGACGCCAGCATTTCCGTTGAACGAGGCCGGTGCGCCGTGGCAACGCACCCTCGACGTGAACGGTCGCGCGCAGCCGCTCACCACACAGCTTTTCTGGGCAGGCCATTCAGGCCTGTGCGGTTTGCCCTCGACGGTCGCACCGGCCGGGCGCACCGCGCAGGGTCTGCCTGTCGGCGTACAAATCGTGGCACCGCTGTACCACGACTTGCGCGCCATCCGCGTCGCCGAACTGCTTGAAGCGGCCGGTTACGCTTTTGTTCCACCGGCCTGAGGCAACACCCTTTTCATTACCGACGATCCCACAGAACCAAGACAACTCAAGGAGGACACCACCATGTCCTGGCTCAGTTCACTATCGAGAAACGAGAAGCGCGCCTTTGCGGGCACGTTCATCGGCCATACGGTCGACGTCTACGACTTCATGATTTATTCCTTCCTCATTCCGGTGTTGCTCACCACCTGGAACATGAGCAAGGCAACGGCGGGCAGTATCGTCACTTACACACTGATCGCTTCGCTCGTCGGCGCGATCGGCGCAGGCCTGCTGGCAGACCGCTACGGCCGGGTCAGGATTCTGCGATGGACGATCGCGCTCTTTGCGCTGGCATGCTTCGCATGCGGGCTGGCCAATTCGCCTACGCAACTGGCCGTGCTGCGCATCATCCAGGGGCTGGGCTTCGGCGGCGAGTCGTCGCTGTGCATGGTGCTGGTCATGGAGACGATCCGTAATCCGGCGCACCGCGGCAAGTTCTCGGGATTCACGGCCAGCAGCTATTCCTTCGGCTGGGCGCTGGCGGCACTGGCTTACAGCGCGATTTTCAACTGGCTTCCGCCGGAATGGGCGTGGCGCGTGTGCTTGTTCATCGGCGTGGCACCCGCATTGCTGGTGTTCTGGCTGCGTCGCAATCTCGAAGAGCCGGAAGCCTTCACGCGCACGCTGGCCGAGCGCAGTCAGACGAGCCCATTGACGACGATTCGTGGCGTGTTCAAGGGGCGACTCGCAGCCCGCACGCTCTGGTGCAGTCTGCTCTCCGGAGGCATGCTCGGCTCGTATTACGCCATCGCAACGTGGATGCCCACGTGGCTCAAGACCGAGCGTGGTCTCTCGGTGACGGGCACTGGACTGTGGCTGGCGATCACCATCATTGGCTCCATCGTGGGTTATGCCGTGGGCGCATGGTGCACCGACAAGCTGGGCAGACGCCCGACCTACATCCTGTTCGCGATCGGGGCCTTCGTGATGAGCATCGCGTACATGCTGATCCCCGCGCCTATGCCGGTCATGATGGTGTTGGGTTTCCTGATGGGCGTCCTGATGCAGGGGACGTTTGCCGGGGTCGCCGCCACCATCTCCGAGACGTATCCGCATGAGATTCGGGCGACGGGCTACGGCGTGGCCTATAACGCCGGACGTGTGATCGGCTCCGTGTTTCCCTTCATGGCAGGTTGGCTCGCCAGCGGTCACACCACGCTGACGCTCGCGATTCCCGTCGTGGCGGCTGTCGGTTACGGACTTGTCGTCATCGCGGCGATCATGCTGCCCGAGACCAACGGTATCGCGCTCGACGCCATTGAACCCGTCGGTAGCGACAACGCATCTGCAGTACCGGCCGCGCACATCGGCACCCATGCCGCACCGCAGGCCGCCACCGTTGGCCGTTCGGCCGACTGACCTTTCCCGGAAAGACTACTGATTCACTCGTTTCGTCGTATTGGCATTTTTTGCAAAACAGTATACCGTATACAAAAATCATCCGATCCAGCGCTTAGGGATCGTTCACCTGGCAATCAAAGGAGTTGGACATGGCAGAGCTGATGGACCGCGAAACCTTCCGCGCGGCACTCGAAGAGGCAATCAAGGGCAAGAGCGCGAACAAGGCGCCGTTTAGCGTGGCGTGGGCGAGCGGCAAGCTCTCTCGCGCGCATCTCGCCCGCTGGGCCGAGAACCACTACCACTACGTCGGGCCGTTTGCCGACTATCTCGGCTATCTGTATGCGCGTACGCCGGATCACATGACGGAGGCGAAGGACTTCCTGCTCGCGAACATGTACGAGGAGGAGATTGGCGGTGATCGCCACACCGATCTGCTGATCCGCTTCGCAGAAGCCTGCGGCACGACGCGTGAACGTGTCGTCGATCCGGATAACATGTCGCCGACAACGCGCGGACTGCAAAGCTGGTGCTACGCCGTGGCCATGCGCGAAGACCCTGTGGTCGCCGTGGCGGGGCTGGTGGTGGGGCTTGAGTCGCAGGTGCCGTCGATCTACCGCAAGCAGACGCCTACGCTGCGCGACACCTACAAGTTCACCGACGAGGAAGTCGAGTTCTTCGATCTGCACATCGTGTCCGACGAGATTCACGGCGAGCGCGGCTACCAGATCGTGCTGGAGAACGCGAACACGCCGGAGCTTCAGGCGCGCTGCCTGAAGATCTGCGAGATCGGTGCGCAAATGCGCCTGTTGTATACCACGGCGCTTTACTACGACTACGTGGAGAAGGAGCTGCCGCTGCCGGAACTTGGGCTGGCGGCCTGACGGACGTAGTACCGCGCTCCTGTGCCACGCATGACAGGCAGGGGAGCGCGGCCCCTCGGCTTCTTTGCAGGACTGTTGCAGTGATGACAACTGTGCCCACGTTCTTCAACTACATCGACGGCGAATGGTGCGCGAGCCAGACCGGACGCACCTTCGAGAATCGTAACCCCGCCGACACACGCGATGTCGTCGGCGTCTTTCAGGCATCTGGCGAAGCGGACGCGACAGCGGCGGTTCAGGCAGCCGCCTCGGCTTTCGGCGCGTGGAAGCGTGCCGCGCCCGGCGCGCGCGCCAAAGTCTTGCTGAGCGCTGCTGCGTATCTGGAGCGTCACGCAGAGCGATTCGGCGACGAGCTTGCCCGTGAGGAGGGCAAGCAGAAATCGCTCGCTAAGGACGAGTTTCTGCGCGCGTCCCAGACCTTGCGCTACTACGCCATCGAAGCCCAGTCGTTCGGCGGCGAGACCTTCCCGAACGACGACGCCGACATGGCGGTGTATACCGTTCGCGAACCGCTCGGTGTCGTGACCGTCATTTCCCCGTGGAATTTCCCCGTCTCGATTCCGGCGCGCAAGATCGCGCCTGCTTTGATCTGCGGAAACACGGTCGTATTCAAGCCCGCCACGGATGCGCCCTTGAGCGGCCTGCGGCTGGTCGAGGCGTTCGTCGAAGCGGGCATCCCGCGCGGCGTGCTGAATTTCGTCACGGGCAGCGCCAGCGCTGTCGGGCCGGTGCTGGTCGGCGCAAAGGAGATCCGAGCGATTTCCTTCACGGGGTCGACGTCGGCAGGCGAGCAGATTCACCGCGCGGCATCGATGTCGACGCGCACACAAATGGAACTCGGCGGCAAGAACGCGCTGATCGTGCTGGAGTCTCGCGACATCGACCGTGCTGTCGATCTCACGGTGAAGGGCGGATTCTCGCTGACGGGGCAGGCATGCACGGGGACGAGCCGTGTGTTGGTGGCGCGTGAGATTCGTGCGGCGTTCGTCGAAAAGCTGGTGGCGCGCACAGCGGCGCTCAAGATCGGCCCGGGGCTTGAGCCGGGCAACGATATCGGGCCGCTCGCCACAGAAGGGCAACTTCGGACGGTACTTGAGTACGTCGAGATCGGTCGTGGTGAAGCCAAACTGGTTTGCGGCGGAACACAGATCGTGGACGGTGCCTTTGCGCACGGCTATTTCGTAACACCGGCGATCTTCACCGATGTGCCCCGCAGCGCGCGCATCGCCCGCGAAGAGATTTTCGGACCGGTGATCGCCGTCATCGATGTCGATAGCTATGAGGATGCCATCGCGGTGGCCAACGACAGCGACTACGGGCTGGCCGCTTCGCTGGTCACGCAGGACGCGCGCCTTATGCATCGCTTCGTCGACGACATCGAGGTCGGCACCGTCAAGATCAATCGCACGACGACCGGCAATCTGATCAATGCCCCGTTCGGTGGCCTCAAGCGTTCGAGCACGGCGACGTTCCGCGAATCGGGGCGCGACGGCCTCGACTTCTATTTGCAGGTCAAGACGATCTATCGCGGCGTCTGAGACCGAGCTCACACGTCCGATCAACACAGGATTTTCACTTCGACATGAAACCTTTTTTCAAACTTGAACTGGCCGAAGCGCGTCACATGATCGCGGCGGCCATTGCACGCTCGCACGAAATCGGCGTGCTCGAATCGATTTGCGTGGTCGACGAAGGCGGCTTTCCGCTCGCGCTCGAACGCATGGACGGCGGCCGCATCACAGGCCCGCAGATTGCCTGGAACAAGGCGTTCACCGCCGCCGGGCACAAGCGCTCGACCCACTTGTTCACCACACCGCCGAACGGTCCCGCACTGCCGGGCAACGAGGCATTCGGTATTCAGTGGAGCTTCGAGGGCCGGTTTGCCGCGTTCGTCGGTGGCTTCCCCATTGTGGTCGATGGTCAGGTCGTGGGCGGCATCGGCTTGTCCGGGGGGAACGGCGAGCAGGACACGCAAGTAGGTCTGGAGGGCCTCGCCGCGCTGCAATCGTTGCTTGGCGCCAGCGGTCGCGAAGTGCTGGTGCAGGCCGACATCAAACTCTGACGGCGAGGGAAATCGTGGCCCATCGAATCACCTGGATCGAAGCACAGCGCAGCTTCGATGCGTCGCCCAACGAGACGGTGCTGTCGGCGGCGCGCCGGGCGGGCGTCGTGCTGCCGTCGGAATGCGAGTTCGGCGGCTGCGGGACATGCCGCGTGACGTTGCGCGAAGGACATGTGCAATACGAAGAAATGCCCCTCGCGTTGTCGCAAGAGGAGGCCGATGCTGGCTTCGCGTTGCTCTGTCAGGCGCGTGCCTGTTCCGATCTGGTCGTGAGCACCGAGCGATTGCTGGACGCACCGGCTGCACAGCGCCGTCAGGCGAAGGTGTTGCGTGTGGAACCCCTGAGCGGCGACGTTACGCGTCTCGTGCTGACGTTCGACGATGGGCAACCCTTCGCGTTTCGTCCGGGGCAATACCTGAACGTACTGCTGGGTGACCTGGGGGCACGTAGTTTCTCGATGGCGTCGCGAGTGCCGTTGGCAGACGATTCCGCGATGGCGGAGTTCCACATCCGGCGCATCGACGGTGGCCATTTCACGCATCGGCGACTCGGCACGCTGCGCGCTGGCGATACGCTGGACGTCGAGGCGCCGCTCGGTGCGTTCGGCTATCACGCGGACGACTATCGTCCGATCGTGATGGTCGCGACCGGCACGGGCATCGCGCCGCTTCGCAGCATGCTGTCCGAGATGCTGGCCGACGGCGATACGCCACCCATCACGTTGTATTGGGGCGCGCGTACCGCCGACGCTCTGTATTTGCACGAAGAACTCGAAGCGCTCGCAGCCACGCACGAGGACTTCCGTTTTGTGCCGGTGCTCTCGCGTGCGGACTCGGGCTGGCAGGGCGTGCGGGGCTACGTGCAAGACGCGGTGCTTTCCGATCAGCCCGATCTGTCGGAGCACGCCATCTATCTGTGTGGTTCGCCGGTGATGATTGCCGACGCGACCCGATCGTTCGTCGCGAACGGGGCAAGCGTGCGGTACCTGTACGCCGACAGCTTCACCTTTCACCACGCGCCGCCGGTCGATGCGGCCGCGTGAAACACCAGATCTGACAGGAGGCTTCATGCCAGTCGTCGTATTTCACAAGAACGGGCAGACCTTTCAGGAAGAGGTGAAGCCGAACGCCAATCTCGTGGTGCGCGCGGGGATCAAGCAGTTCCCGTACCCGCATCTGCGCTACGAATGTGGGATGGGCAAGTGTGCGCGGTGTGCCTGCCGGGTGCTGGCGGGCGGCGAGCATTTGCCCGCACCTAACTGGAAAGAGAAGAAGCAACTGGGCGAGCGGCTGTCCGAGGGCTACAGGCTCGTGTGTCAGTTGTGGATCGAGCACGATATTGAACTGGAGCAAGGGGCCGAGGTCGTCGTCGCCGCTCCGGAAGTCTGCGCGAAGTAGAAGCAGAAGTAGCGCCATCGCGACAAGGAGTTCGCATGTTCATTGTATTGACGAGTCGCCCGGGCCAATACCGCAGCGAGCCGACACCCGGCATCACCGCGCTGGAAACGCACGACTATTTTTACGGTAAACGCCACGTCGCAGCCTTCGTGGTTGCTAGACTCGACGCGCCGACGCGCGTGCGCATCGTCGACGAGGCGGGCGGTGACGCCAACCTCGTGCCGACAAAATTCTTCGAGCAGTTCGAGAGCGTTCCCGATGCACTCGCGTCACTACAGTCGTTAGTCGGTGGCGATCCAGCGGCCGCGCGGCTGACCCGGCGCGACGACGCTGTGCGTGCCGCGACGACAGTCCAGATCACCTTTCTGACGAATGGCGGCAAGACCGTCGAGGCCGCACCGAACAGCAATCTGTTGCGGGTTTCGCTGCGGGAGAAGGGCGGTATACCGTTCAAGTGTGGGGGCGGACTGTGCGGCACCTGTCGATGCAAGGTCGAAGCAGGTATCGAGCATACCGACGCGGTCAAGGCCAAAGAACGCCGTCATCTGACGGATGAAGCGATTTCAGAAGGCTACCGGATGGCCTGCCAGACGTTCGTCAACGGCGATGTGAGCGTGTCATGGTGAATGGGGGCAACGTCGCGATGGAGCCGTTCGGCGCATTGCCGGAGGCGCAGCGCCAGCAGATGCGGGAGATCGGCCCGCGCTGGAATGACGATATCGTCGGCAATCGCAAGATCGTGATCGATTGCTACACGCCGGTGGTGGCAGCCGCACCCAAGAGTCCGCGTGTGACGCGCGACCTGCCGTACGGCACGAATGCGCGTCAGGTACTCGATGTGTTCAGCCCTGTGCGCAACGCGGGCGACTCGCCCGACGCCTTTCACGATGCCGTGATCTTCGTCCACGGCGGGGCGTTCGTACGAGGCAGCAAGAGCGTGAACGGCGAGATTTACGACAACGTTTGCCACTGGTTCGCGAGGCAGGGCGTCGTGGCCGTCAACGTCGAATATCGACTGGCTGATGTTGCGCCGTGGCCGGGTGGCACGGACGACGTCGCCGATGCCGTCTTGTGGGTGCACGAACACGCCCGGGAGTGGGGCATCGATCCGCAGAGGATCTTCCTGATCGGGCACTCCGCCGGGGGCACCCATGCCGCAAGCAGCCTGTTCGATCCTGCTCACGCGCGGGGTGACGACATGCGCAGGATCATCGCGGGACTGGTGCTCATCAGCGCGAGACTGTTTGCCGACACCGATCCTCGAAATCCGAACGCCGGGCCAGTGCGGACGTATTTCGGTCCCGATGAATCGACGTATACCGAGCGCTCACCGCTGACGCACGCCACCCGAAGCGTCCTGCCGACCATGATCGCGGTCGCCGAGTATGAGAATCGGTTTCTCGACGACTACGGCGCGGAGTTCTTCCTGCGTTTGCTGCGGCATCGGGGGGCGCCGCCGCGCTTCGTGCAGGCACGCGGGCACAATCACACGTCCATCGTGGCGCACTTCAATTCCGGCGAGGACTGGCTCGGGCGGGAAATGCTCGCGTTCATGGCCTCGATCCCGGACCGGGGCTGATAGATGTCGCACCCAAATTCATATTGTGTACAGTCTACGAAATGCCGCGCGCTGCTAGAATTGCGCAATTGGCGGTTAGGGGAGACTGGAAATATGGTGCGGGGAGCCAAGGCGGCAAATGGGCGCGCGCCGATCATGCATCAGCAATTGTCTGATCTGGTATTCGATCGTCTGCGCGAGTCGATCACCAAGGGCGAATACAAACCCGGCGACCGGCTTGTCGAAGGACGCATCGCCGAGGAGCTGGATGTCTCTCGTGTCCCGGTGCGAGAGGCCCTGCGGGCGCTGGCCGTCGAAGGGCTGGTGGAGGTGCGTCCGAGGCATGGGGCGGTGGTTGCTTCGATCGATCCGGCGTCGACACGTGAACTTGTGCAGATTCGCGCCACGCTCGAAGGCCTCAACGCCCGGCTGGCCGCAGAGCGCCGTTCGCCGGAGCTTGTCCAGCGAATCGAGGCCGTCCTGCAGGAAGGCAATGCCAAGGTCGCGGCGGGTGAAACGTCCGGGCTGCTGGAGCTGAACGCGCGCTTTCACGATCTTTTGTATGCCGCTGGCGCTAACGCGATGCTGGCCGATCTGATGCGCTCGCTACGTGATCGGACGCGCATTGTCTTCGTCAAGACAGATGACGAGGAAGTCCGCGTTACGTGGGAAGAGCACGCTGCGATATTGCGCGCCGTGCAAATGGGCGACGCCGCCTTCGCGGCGTTGCTTGCCGAGCGCCACGTCACGCGCGCGGCGCAATACTATCTCGATAACCTTCCGAAATGAGCGCAGCCGCGCCGCGTTAAGACACGCGGCGCGCTATTGCTACTACTTTGCGCTGGCCTGCGCAGGCGCTTTCTCCAGCGCCGTGGCGAGCGTGTTGACGTTGTGGCGAAGCATGTCGAGATACGTCGATGCGGGGCCGCCCGGGGCCGACAGCGCTTCTGCATACAGTTCGCCGCCGGGCTTCACGTTGGTCGCCTTGGCGACCAATTCCACGAGGCGCGGATTGTTCGAATTCTCGACGAAATAGGCCGACACGCGCTCCTTGCGAATCTGATCGATCAGCGCGGCGATGTGCTTCGCAGACGGTTCGTCGGCCGTTGAGATGCTCATCGGCGAGAGGAACGTGATGCCATACGCGTCGCCGAGATAGCCAAACGCCGCGTGCGACGAGATCACCACGCGTTGCGCCTCGGGAATCTTGCCCAGGCGTTGGCGCGCGTCGGCGTCGATGGCCTTTAGCGCAGCAATGTAGCGCGCCGCATTGGCTTCATACTCGGCGCGGCCCGACGGATCCCTCGCTTCCAGGGCGTCCTTGATGTGGCCCACGTAGATGACCGCATTCATCGGATTGTTCCATGTGTGCGGATCGTCGCCCGCCACGCCTTTGCGAACACGGGTTCGCAACTTCACTCCCTCCGAAACCGTCACTACCGGACCGGTGTAGCCGGACGCCGCAATCAGGCGCGGCAGATACCCCTCAAAGCCAGCGACGCCGTGCACAAACACGAGGTCAGCCTTGCGCACTTCGGCGACGTCCGCTGGGGAGGGTTCGAAGTGATGGGCATCGCGATTGCGTGGAATCAGCGAGGTGGTGTTAATGCGATCCCCGCCCACGCTTTGCACGATGTCGGCGAGTACTGAGAATGAGGCCACGACGTTTAACTTCTCCGGTGCCGCGTACGACGAAACGGGGGTGGCGAGTCCGACGAGAGCCGCCAGCCCTACCATCAGCCGCCATGCGGCAAACCTACCAAAACGCATTTCAACTTCCTCCGGGAAAGACACCGCGACATTCGTCGGTCGTGACGGGAAGGCGCAATATCGATATGATCTTAAATGCAACTGAGTTGCATATTGTTTCATAAAGGATCTGTCGAATGCAAACCACAAGTTCTCGCAGCTATGCCGATCTGCTGATTACCGGCGCAACCGTCATGACGCCCAACGGCGCGGAGCGTGTCGACGTTGCATGTCGTGACGGCCGAGTTGTCGCGATTGGAGAACTCGCGGGCACGTGGGGCGCGCAAACCGTTCTGGATGCGCGGGGATTGCATGTGCTCCCGGGCGTCATCGACAGTCAGGTGCATTTTCGAGAGCCCGGCCTGGAGCACAAGGAGAACCTCGAAGCGGGCACCCGTGGGGCGGTGCTCGGCGGCGTCACGGCTGTGTTCGAGATGCCCAACACTCACCCGCTCACGTTGGGCGCTACCCAACTGCAAGCCAAGCTCGACGCGGCATCAGGCCGCGCGTGGTGCGACTACGCTTTCTATATCGGCGGTTCTGCATCGAACGCAGAGCAACTCAGTACGCTGGAGAATCTGCCCGGATGCGCTGGCGTCAAGGTGTTCATGGGAAGCTCGTTCGGCGATCTCCTTGTGGATGACGAAAGTGCGTTGCGCAGGATCGTTCGTCATGGTCGCCGCCGAATGGCCATTCACGCCGAGGACGACCGCCGTCTGCGCGAACGAAGATCGATTGTCGAGCAGAGTGGCGACGTGACGGACCACCACGTTTGGCGAGATGTCGAGAGCGCGCTGATCGCAACGCGACGCATCGTGGATATCGCGGCAGAAACCGGGCGACGAATTCATGTGCTGCATGTCTCCACGGCGGAGGAGATCGCTTATCTGGCTGAGCACAAACGCAGGGTCTCGGTGGAAGTCACGCCGCATCATCTGACGATGCATGCGCCCGAGTGCTACGAGGCACTGGGCAGTCTGGCGCAAATGAATCCCCCCGTACGCGAGCGACGACACCAGAGGGCATTGTGGGAGGGCATCCGCGAGGGCGTCGTGGACGTGATCGGGAGCGACCATGCTCCGCATACGCTCGACGAGAAAGCGAAGCCGTATCCGCAATCTCCGAGTGGTATGACTGGGGTGCAGACCTTATTGCCGACGATGCTCGACCACGTCAACGCAGGACGACTGAGTTTGCAGCGGCTGGTCGATCTCACCAGCGCGGGACCTGCACGCATCTTCGGCATTGAAGGGAAGGGCCGGATCGCGCTCGGCTATGACGCAGATTTCAGCATCGTCGATCTGAGTGAGCGTCGTGTCGTTCGCAATGCGTGGATCGCAAGCGTCTGTGGATGGACACCTTATGACGGCAAGTCAGTCACCGGCTGGCCGATTCATACCGTCATCAGAGGGAAGTGCGTTGTGCGCGACGAGGCGCTCGTTGGCCATCCGGAGGGCGCGCCGATACGGTTTTTCACATGACACTGGCGGCCAACTCTGTCATGGCCTGTTCGACACTCGAAGCAAATTCGGCGAAGTCCGTAGCCGGATGCAAGACGCCGCCGTGACGGATGACATCGTCGGACAGGGTGAGGGAGGGGGCCGCCGCCATGACGCGCATTTTCAGTGCTTGAGCGACCTGTCGCAGTTGGCTGGCGCACTTGGTGCCGCCATGTCCGCCGTAGGTCACGATCACGGTGGGCTTCTCCCGCCATTCGAAATACAGGTGATCGATCGCGTTCTTCAAGGCTGCGGGATAGCCCCAGTTGTACTGCGGTGTGACGAAAACCACGGCGTCGCAGGCAGAGATCTTCTCGCTCCACGCGCGTGTGTGCGGTTGAACATAGGGTGCCCCCGTGGCAGGCAGTGCAGGCTCGTCGTCAAGCGGAAGGTGCCAGGCTTTGAGATCCACGATCTCGTAAGTCAGATCCGTACACGTCTGGCCGATGTCGGCAATCCATTGCGCGATCGCGGGGCAGTTTCGGCCTGCGCGCGTGCTTCCCATGATAAGGAGCACCAATCTTGTTTCTCTCATCGTTCATCCTTTGGGCGGTGTGGGCGACATCAGGGGGACGAAGCACAAAGCTAACAGCCCGACAGACGCCATGAAGACGAAAGCGTCTGCATAGGCGAGGGTTCTCGCTTGCCTTATCGCGGTTTCGGCGAGTAGCGCTTCGGCTGCGCTGCGCGCTTGTGTCGAAGACATTCCGCGCTGCATCAGCATGGTGGTTGCGGAAGTCATCCATTCGTTGACTTGCACGGACGCCGAATAAAGGAAGTCGAACAACCGGCTCGAATGCAATTGCTCGCGCCATGCCAAGACGACGGTCACGAGGGTCACGCCCAGTGACATGCCGAACTGGCGGAACGTCATGTACACGGCGACCGCGTCCAGTTGTACATCTTGCGGCAATCGGGCGACCGTCCCGCTGGCGAGCGCGGACAATACCGGCGAAAGACAGAAGGCATAGAGGATGAGCGGTAGCGCGAAATATCCATACGGCGTGGTCGTCGTCATCAGATAGGACATCAGCGACATGGATACCGTCAACAGGATAAAGGCGAATGCGAGTACCTTTCGCGGCCCGAATTTGCCGACTGACCGCGTAACCAGTGGGCGAATGGCCGCAGCCGTCAATGCATACACACACAGAATTCGTCCCGTGTGGGTCGCGTCGAGTCCGGGCGAATAAACGGTTCTCAGGAACTCGGGCAGTGCGTATGTGCTGCCGGACACGATGATGCCAGCCAGCACGCCCAGTACGACGGAGGCGGCGACATCGCGGTGTCGAAGCAGATCGAGACGATGCAGGCGGACGTTGTTGCGGTGATGCAATTGCCATCCGACGAACAAGACGAGTGCTGAGATCGCGGCCCAGGCCAACACGCGAATTTCCGATGAGCCGAACCAGTCCTTCGCCTGTCCTCGGCTCATGACGACTTGCGTGCAAACAAGCGCTACTGCAAGGAGAAGAAGTCCGGGCGTGTCGATGCCGCGGGCGCGTACATCGGTTGGGCGGACAACCTTGGGATAGTGGCGAACGAGTAGCCAAATGGCCGCGACAGCGACGACGATATTTGGCGCGAAAAGCCATCGCCAGCTGTATCGGTCGGTCACGTATCCGCTGAATAGCAAGCCCGCCGCCGTCGACAGATAGATCATGATGGAGATGCGCATCATCGACACGCTGCGTCGAGTCCGGGGAATCAACAGATAGACGCTGCCTCGCCACCACATCGCCAGGCCTGCCCCGGCAATCCCTGAGACGGTACGCCACACCAGCATCGTTCCGAAATCAGTGGCGAACGCGCATCCCAGCGACGCGATTGCGAACACGACGATGCTGCCGAGGATGTATCGCAAGTGGCCGATATAGCCTGCGAGCCAGACGGAAACGGCCATCCCCCAGAACAACGATGCACTGAACGCGATCAGGAGCCAACTGGCTTCATCGTGCGATACGCCGAACGCGCCGGCCATGTCGGGCAGCACGAGATTGACGGCGTCGAACGTGTAGAACTCCATCCATGCTGCGAGTCCGAGACCGGCGAGAAGTCCGGTCTGTTTCCCGTCGGCGAGCGGCGCAGGTGGAGTGGGCGTCGATATCGCGTCGACTGCACCGGATCGGGGAGGGGAAAGTGACACCATATTTGTGAAATTCGGAAATAGCTAAGCCGAGGCGTTATATTGAATCGCTCGGGATAGCGCCGAAACCTATGGAATTGCATGGCATATTTCCGATAAGTGGAAATATGGAGCCTTCGGTGCTAGCATCCTTTCCGATAAATTCGCGGTTAAATCACGCGGCGGGAGACGGCCTTGGACTCGATTTCTGAACTGGCGCTTTTTCAGGCGATTGTCGATAACGGAGGCATTTCGCGCGCTGCGGTCGCCTTGCGTTCCTCTCCGGCTGCGGTGAGCCGACGTCTACGGCAGCTGGAAACGCGTCTGGGCGTTTGTCTGGCGAATCGCAGCACGCGACGATTCAGTCTCACCGACGAAGGGTTGTTGCTGTACGAGCGCGCGGTGGCGATTCTGGAGTCGGTTCGGGACGTAGAGTCCGAGGTGTCTTCGCGAGGCACGGTCGCTCGGGGTCTGTTGCGCGTCAGCGCTCCGTCCGATTTGGGGCGTCGTCGGCTATCGACGTTGCTGGCGCAATTTGCACGCCTCCATCCCGGCCTTGAGATCACGCTGTTCCTGTCTGACGCAGGGGTTGAAAACATGCTCGACGGCTGCGACGTCGTGCTGCGTTTTGGCTTGCCGGGCGATGAGGGAATGGTCGCCCGTAAAGTCGCATCGTCGGAGATGCTGCTGGTTGCTGCGCCTTCTTACCTGGATCGGCAGGGTGTCCCGGCAACCCCGGACGCACTGAGCGCTCACAATTGCCTGCGATTGTTCCGACGTAATCGCGTCCCGCGGGTGTGGCGCTTTATGCAGGACGGGGGGCTGTCGGACGTCGAGGTCACCGGCACGCTGGCCAGTGCGGATGGGGCGATGTTGCGCGAATGGGCGCTGGCGGGCGAGGGTATTTCCTGCGAAGCGGCGTGGGATGTCGAGGAGGATGTCGCGTCGGGGCGGCTTGTCCGCTTGCTCCCGTCTCACCCGATGCAGAGTATCGATCTCTACGTCGTATTTGCGCCCGGAAACCCCGTGCCACCCCGGATTCGACTACTGGTCGATTTCCTGATTCATGAATTTGGCGACGCGCTTCAACGACTTAAGGGCGCGCGTGGTTGAGCGTGGGGCAGTGTGGATGAGCGATCTGTTTGCGTCGCTCGCCATCGGGCTGGATAAGCAATTCGGCGCGAGTTCGCTTGACTTCGAGGTCGTCTATTTCGTGCTCAGTCCCGACTACAACCTCTAATGGATTTGCAGCAGGGCATCAATCTCGCGTTGATGCGGGCATTCGTGGAGGAGGACATTCGCTTTGCAATACCGGCCAGCGTCCAGTATTTCGCACAGGCACCGGAGCCGCCCGAGGTTGCGCCGACCACACACCAAAGGGCTTCGAAGCCGCATGCCTGCTGGCACGGAGATTGCGGCGTGGTAGGATCGAGCGCATCCACGTGATTCAGATCGTGGCTTCGATCCAATCCGGGCTCGCCGCGCGGCGAGAACTTCAGGAGGCCAGTATGTCTGCAGAGCAAAAGACGTCGCATCGCGGGTTCACCATCATCACCGTTCTCGAACGCCTCTCGAAGGGCCGCGCACGGCTCTCGGCGAAGGTGCTCGCCAGCGACGAAGATCATAAGCGGCGTCTTGGCGGAAAGAAGCTGTTGCAGGCCAAGCGCTGGTTCGATCACTTTGCCGACGATCTGGCCGCCCCGGTCATCGCAGGCCTCAAACACACCATCGATCTTGAGCTGGCTGCGGCGGCAAAGGCTGCGCCGAAGACGGCCGCGAAGCCCGCGAGCGCTGCCGCTGGCGCGAATGCCGGAAAGGTCGCGAAGGTTGATAAAACCGCCAAGGCACCCAAGGCCGCGAAGCCTGCAAAACCGGCTAAGCCGGTGAAGCCCGCCAAGGCGGAGAAGGGCGCACCGAAGGCGGCTAAACCTGCCAAGGCAGCACCGACGAAAGCCAAAGCGCCCGCGAAATCGGCCGTCGCAGCGAAGCCGGTGAATGGTGCCGCAACGGCGGCGAACGGTGTCGCGAAGCCGGTGGTCGGCGGTGTTGCGGCAGCGGCGCGCAAGCGCGCGGCGACGGCAGCATCCAAAGCCCCCGCTCGCTAAATTCACGCCGCAAGCGCGGCGAAGGCGATGCCGAAAAACGGCGCATACCTACGGGTGATGCGCCGTTTTTCATTGCATCGTTGAATCGCGGTTGGGTGCGGGCGGCGTGGAAATAGTCGATGCGCTTTGTCGCGTGCCCTCGACATCGCCGGACCATGATGTGACTTATCACGGTGTCCGAAACCCTCGTGGCACACGTCGCATATGTCCGTTATTTCATGTGTTGCAATTGCACCACTTGCGTGCGAATTGTGTCGCTAGCGTGTCAGAATGCACCCGCTTGCAAACGACCCGCGGTGCTTTTCCTTCATATGGAAAGCACCGCGTGTCATTTGGTGAGTACTCCATTGCATATGCGGTTGCAGCATCCTCGTCGCACAGATCGAGGCAGCCGACATTGACAGTGGACGCCCGCACCTGCGGGACAAAAATATAAGACCACTATCAAAGAGGATAAAGATGAAGCGCTTCCAACTCACGGCCCTGGCTGCTGCCAGCTTCGCCGTTGCCGCTCCGGCAATGGCCCAGAGCAGCACGAACGTCACGCTGTACGGCGTGATCGACGCAGGCGTTGCTTACGTCAACAACGTCGCCACCGGTCTGAACGCCAAGGGTGCACACAACTTCCAAGCCGTGAGCGGCATTGGTCAGGGCAACCGTTGGGGCCTGAAGGGCACGGAAGATCTGGGCGGCGGCCTGAAGGCCGTGTTTGTGCTGGAGAACGGCTTTAATCTGATGAACGGCACGATGCTGCAAAACAGCCGCATGTTCGGTCGTCAGGCGTATGTCGGTCTGCAAAGCGCACAGGCAGGCACGGTCTCGATCGGTCGCCAGTACGACTCCGTGGTCGACTTCGTGAGCCCGATCACGTCGGCCAAGCAGTGGGCAACGCAATACGGCGCGCACATCGGCGACATCGACAACCTGTACAACTCGTTCCGCGTCAACAACTCGGTCAAGTACACGAGCGCGAACTACAGCGGCTTCTCGTTCGGCGCACTGTACGGCTTCAGCAACCAGGCGAACACTGGCGGCGGCACGGGCTTCTCGAACAACAACGCGTTCAGCATCGGCGCTGGCTATGCCAACGGCCCGCTGACGGCAGCCCTCGGCTACATGCACCTGTCCAGCCCGGGCACGACCAATGCCAACGGCGCGGTCTCGAACGACTATTCGAGCGCCACGGACATCTTCTACACGAGCGCCGTCGACAAGCACGACATCGCTGCGGCAGGTGTTTCGTACGCCATCCAGGCGGCAACGGTCGGCTTCGTGTACAGCTACGCCAAGGTGAACTACGTCAATCAATCGTCGATTCGCGTGAACACCTTCGAACTGAACGGCAAGTACCAGTTCACGCCGCGTCTGCTGGCGGGTCTGGCCTTCGTCTACAGCGATGGCAGCGTGAGCGGCGCGACGGCACTGTCGGGTATCAGCAAGGGCACGAAGCCGCGCTGGTTCCAGGTCAATGCTGGCACGACCTACTCGTTCAGCAAGCGCACCGAGACGTACCTGAACGGCGTGTACCAACGCGCTACGGGTGACGCTGTCGTCGCCGCGATCGACAACGTGGGTGGCCCGACGGGCACCGGCGCGCAGTCGCAGATCGCCGTGATCGCAGGCGTGCGTCACAAGTTCTAAGCCGGTTCTTACCTGCGTCAGGGCGGTGTTCGACGCCGCCTGGCAGTGCAAACCTGACTGGCGGGGGAGGGCATCGAATGCCGTCTCCTGCCGGTGGCGGGCTCCTCCAGCGTGCTGGCGGGGCCCGTCGTACATGGAGGGACGTCAAAAATGTGTGCGTCTGATGTCCTTTCTGTGTATAATCACGACCTTGTCCAAATTATGGGCATTGCGGGAAGTGGCGCTTACTGACGAACGATTAGCGGCCGCTTCGCCATCAATCAACCGTTCAGCCAGTCTGGAAGGCGCGATACCAGGTATCGATTGCCAATCGGGAGATCGCAGAGGAGGTGATTCGCGGTCCCGCCGGATGTGGTGCAGTGCAGTCCGTAGCAAGTCCGTTCGTCGCGCCTGGCAGGAGGAATCTCCGGCGGGGCGGGGAATGGTGTCTTTGCGCGGTAAATCAAATTTACGGCTCTTCGGGGCCGAAACATTATTCGAGATATTGCATGACTAAGATTCTTATCAAAGACGGTGAACCCGTTGAAGTTGCACTGCGTCGTTTCCGCCGCGCTATCGACGGCACGGGCCTGATCAAGGAAGTCAAGGCACGCGCTGCTTACGAAAAGCCGACGGCTGAACGCAAGCGCAAGAAGGCTGCTGCCGTGGCCCGTCTGCGTAAGCGTCTGCGCAGCCAGACCCTGAAGAAGAAGATGTACTAAGCACGCTGTTGCGCCGCTCAGGCGCAATGCAGTGCGAAGTCGAAAAACCCGCCACACGGCGGGTTTTTTTATGGGCTGGCGAAGCGAGCCGGTTTGCTACACTTCCGTGCATAGCGAATGGCCGCCTCGTGCCGCGAACACCCCTCATTCCCCACATAAGCTGATGAAAACGTTGACCTTTGCCGCGCTCGACGCGCTGACCGAACAAGCTACGCAATCGCCCCGCGCGCGCATGAATCAGAACCTGCATGAGTCGCTCGACGATTCGATCCAGCGCCTGGCGATTGCGATGGAGCCGTCGACGTACATTCGTCCGCACCTGCATCACCATACGTGGGAGTTGCTGACGGCGCTGCGCGGCCGCTTTGTCGTGTTGACGTTCGACGAGGCTGGCGTTGTGATTGACCGCAAGGTGCTCGGCGAAGACACGAGCGTCATCGAAAGCCCGGTCAAGACGCATCACACGGTGCTGTCGCTCGATCCGGGAGCTGTGATCTTCGAGGTGAAGCACGGCCCGTATCGTCCGTTCGTCGAGGCGGACTACGCCGACTGGTCTGCACCTGCCGATACGCCGGAAGCCGCAGCGTTCATGGAGTGGGTCAAGACGGCGCAGGTCGGCGACCGCTGGGCGGCTTAACGTCCTGCGTCCATGACGTTTGTTGACGGCTGGGCGGCGTGGTGCGTGCAAACGGCCTCGTCGCCCCGTTGATGAGTTAGCGGGTCCAGCCCTGAAACTCAGTCGCCATCGCGAGAAGTGCTTTTGCAGCGGTGTCCACCGTGCCGAGCCAGTCTTGCGAGACGGGCGGCGGTCGGAAATCGTCCAGGTCGGCGCGATGACTTAGGCGCTCCGGGCTGAAGTGCGTGTCGTAACGATCGTCATGACGCACTGCCGATAGTGCCGTTCGCGGTGCACCCAAATACCACACCGGGACCCCGAGGCCTTCGGCCAGATGGGCGTGTCCGGCATCAAGTGCGATTACCAGATCGAGATTGTCGATAAGCGATGCTTCATCGGCCAGATCGTCGCAGTCCGTGCGCCAGTCGATCCAGTCGACCGATTCCGGCGGCACGGTATCCGATACCTCATCTCCCTGCTGACCCAGCGGCACCCAGGAAACGCCTGGCACGCGCAGCAGCGGTGCCAGAGACATCAGGCGTGAGGCGTTCGCTGACGTACCCGTCAATCCCACGCTGTCGAGCGCATCCAGTCCAGCAAGCCCTACGCACAAGCCGTGCCGTGCCGCGGCTGCCAGCCGGTCGCGCCAATGTCGCGCGGGGACGGCGGCTACGTGCAGGAAGGGGCGTCCGGCGTGTGCATGTGCGGCTTGCGGGCCCAGCGTGCGCGCGAGCGAGGCGAGCGGGCAGCGTAGATCCCAGTCCGAGACGTCGCGCGGCATGCGCGAAAGCACGACGACGCGCTCCCCCATCGACCATTCGACCAGACGTCGCGTGTTCGCCGGGCCGACAAAGCCGACCTTGCCGAAGCGCGCGGACGCGACTTCGAGATGCCTGAGCTGGCTGACCAGATCGCTGTCGTGCTCGTTGCCGATGACCAGAAGATGTTGATGGAGCGTATCGCCGCCCCCGGTCCAGTTGGGGAGCGGGCAGTCCGGATGCGGGCTGAGCGCTGCGCCGACCTGGGCCCAGGCGTGAGCGACGGCGCTGGCGGCGGGGGCGTCGTCGGCGTTGGGTGTCGTAAGCGGGACAGCGCGCTGCGAAGGCTTCGTCATACGAATCCTGGCATCGAGAGAGGACAAGGAATAGCGGGATTGCGCGGTCGGGCGGCGAGCGCGGCGACGCAACACCTACGAAACACCTGGGTCGTGCGAATGAGTGCTTAGGTATTGCTCAGGTAAAGGCTAGGCAAACGGCTTGGGTGATGCGCAAGCGATGGCTTAGGCACAAACGTAGGCAGCAACTTAGGCACTTTGGGGGGAGGGCACGTGCGCAATGATAGTGGAGCGGAGATTGGTGGCTAGGCGGTTGCCTTTGCCGACGGGGCCAATCCGTTTGCTGGACGGCAAAATATTTGAGGATTGAAGCGGGTGGGACTGGGCGGGGCGATTCGGAGGGGGTAGGGCGCGCCAGCCTGAGTGTGGCGATGCGATAGGGTGTTAGCGAGCGCCGAGGTGGCAAGCGTCGAGGGGGGGAGTCCGGAGGCGCGGGCTGGAGAACATAAGACTGTCCCCCAAACCTGCAGAAAAGACAGGTTTGAGGGACGGCCAATCGCAGAAACGAGATTACTTCTTCTTGCGGACGGCCTTTTTGGTCGGTGCGGGTGCGTCGTCGTCCTGGACGGTGAGTTGACCGCCCGTGCCGAGGCCACCGGCGACAGTTTGTTGCTTGTAGTTCTTCACGGCGCGCACGACGTTGTTATACGAGTCGGTGAACGCGGCCACGATGACCTTGCCTTCGGCGGTGTTCGAGTAGCCGCCGAGCGAGCCGCCGGCCGAGCTGCCAACGATACGGCCGAGGGCGCCGAAGTCCATGGCGGTGGCGCTGCCTTCAGCGGCGGCGATCTGCACGCTGGAGCGGTTGTCGATGACGGTCAGCATGGTGCTGGCTTCTTTCGAGTTCATGCTGCCGGCGAGCGCGCCGATGGCTGCACCGATGCCGCCCGGAAGAAGGCCGGCGATGCTGGCACCGGCACCGCCGGCGTTATTGTTCGTGAAGGTGATCGACGGGCTCAGCGCGTAGTCGGCGGAGACCATCTTGCCCTTGCCGAAGTTCGACTTGTTGCGCAGTTCGCCGGACTCTTGCAGGGCGCGTTCGCCCATGATCGTGTTCATGCCGCGACCGCGATCGACGATCACGAAGCAGTTCGACTGCTGGACGAGCAACTTGAGCACCGGCACGGTCGAGCCGAGCTTGTACTGGCCGGTCAGCACGCCGTACCAGGGGGCGGACGTGTCTTCAATCACCGCCATGGTACCCAGCGGGCGATCGCACTTTTCAAGCGTTTGGTTAGCGTTTTCGGAGTTCGCGCCGCCGGCGGATCCGGTGGCGGCCGTTTTGGCGCTGCTGCTCCCCTGGTTCATGGTCGAGCAACCCGCCATGATGCCGGCTGCAAGCAGCAGGCCGGTGATTTTTACGAGATGGTGTGCCATTTTCCTAGTTCTTTAGAATGTTGTTCTGGAAATTGGCGGCGCTGCCGCACCCGCTTTTGCAACGGATTTGGCCCAGTCGGTGACGCCGCCTAATGCCAGGAGTCCAAAAAAGCAGGAGTGAAATCGATTTACGGTAGGACTCCTATGCTGAAATGCTCCGTAAGAACATTCCGCGCCGCATGCTAGCACGGGCGTAAAGTGCGTATGCCCTATCAAAAATAGTGGGGATTACGAATGGATTAAGGCACCGCTTTCGTAGGTCTTAGGTAAGGATTAAGGGAAAACCACGAGATGATGCGTTGCTGGCGAGCTATGGGCGCGTCGGGGCATGATTTCGTATGGAATCGTGACAATTCGATAGCCGAACTAACGTCGGATGTTGTGAGCGAAATGGACGCAAAAATGGCTCCGCGCTGCCAATGTTGTGCGAGACAATGTGCAGCATTAACCGTAGTTCCACGACGCTAAAAAACGAGGAGAGATATGGGTAGCCTAAGCATCTGGCATTGGTTGATTGTGTTGCTGTTCTCGATATTTTTCCTGTATCCCTATGCGCGCATTATTCGCCGCGCCGGGTTCTCGCCCTGGTGGGTGCTGGTCGCTTTTGTACCGCTTCTCAATTTCGTGATGATTTGGGTGTTCGCCTTCGTTCAGTGGCCATCGCTGGAAAAGAAGTCGGGGGCCCCTTATTGACGCCTTGGCACTGCAATTCTTGTGAATGCAAAAAAGCCCCGTCCGACGAACGCCGGACGGGGCTTTTTACTAAATCTGATGAAACGTGGGACGCAAAATTGGTCCCCCGACAGGAATCGAATATTTAGATTCGATGGGATTTATCCGGTAGGGATTTTGCGAAATACCCCCAAAAATACCCCTAACAGTATTCCCCTGCACCGATGTTGCTCAACCGCAACCCAGTGTGGGGCGGCTTCGTGAGTAATTTTAAGGCGGAGGGGCGATTGTCGGAAGGCTCCGGTGGGCTGCTGTTGACACTATCATTGCACTGGGATTACCTCTCAACGAGTGCCGCCAATGCCTTCCCTTAACTTCGTGTATCGCGGTTGCACTGTCGACATTCAGATCGTGGATCGCTCCGCGATTTGGGAAATCACGATCCGAGTCGCGCCGTTTGATGGCGTAGAGCTCGTTGAGCCGTTCGGCACTAGAGAACTGAAGTTGGCTAAGGGGGACTCGCTGGGCATGATCCAGGCAGCGCTGATCGATGAGATACAACTGGCGATTGACCGTCGCTTGGTCGGTTGTTGATCTCGCGCGCCACGAAAATCAAGCTTTATCCCAAAGTCGATGGACTCGAATTGGTTTAGCGTGTTGTGTCGGATGTTGTCAGCGTTTACATTCGGCCGTTCATACAAAAAATCAATTCAGACTGAGGGAATATGAAGCTGAAGCACGTTCTGTTTGTTGTGTTTGCCGTCGTGGCCGTTTCCGGCTGCGCGACAAAAAACTATGGACGCCAGGGTGAACTCACCGGTTACGAAAAGGGCGCGATGACCTGCCGTGAAATTGATCTCGAAACGGCCAAGGTCAACGGCTTTATCGAGCACGTAAATCGGGAAAGCCAGTTCGATGGGAGGTCAGTGCTTTCTTTTCTCGGGGATTTTGGCGT
Organism: Pandoraea sp. NPDC090278; assembly: GCF_044772185.1. Classification (NCBI taxonomy): domain Bacteria; kingdom Pseudomonadati; phylum Pseudomonadota; class Betaproteobacteria; order Burkholderiales; family Burkholderiaceae; genus Pandoraea; species Pandoraea sp. NPDC090278. The sequence continues at coordinate 440,609 of NZ_JBIVYJ010000003.1, forward strand.
TGGCAACATGATGGAAAAGGATTCGGCGATGGAGAGCGCCAATCGACGGCGTGTAGCGTTGGATGATTTGCGTGCTTCGAAGGGGTGCGGAGCATATGCAACTGTTCCATCTACACCGATTCAGTAGGGTAGCCTTTGGTCGACGGACGCTGGGACGCTCGATCCCGTCACTTCGCTGGCTAGGCCAAAATGAGCATTTTCCTAAAGACGGCACATCAGTTTTCGCATAGCGTATTGCCACAATCAAACGGACGCGTGTGCGCTTGCGAATGGCAATTAGGCTTGATGGAACCTTCTTGGCGAACCTGTTAGCCCCGATGCGAGATGCGCTTCGGCGCATCGCTAGAGCCTCGAAAAACGAATATGAGACTGAGGACTTGGAGTCTGAGGCATATCTGGAAGCCGTCGCTTACGTTGGCGAAAACGGCTACGTGCCTCCAGACGATGAAGGGCTTCAGGAGGGCGTGCTGACGCGGTTGATGAGGCGATTCGGTTTCTACGCCAATTACAAGGACCGAGGCGCATACAGGCTCGATCAAGAGTTGATTGCTGATGATGGCGAGTTCGCCGAGAATTCTGTCTCTGCACGCCTGACTGCCGACGCATCAACAGAGCCGGCCGAAATACTTGAGCGAGAACAGCGAGAGAGGGAGCAAGAAGAGGTTGTTTCCGGGCGGTTTTCGGAGGCCGTGGCGTACCTGCGGACATTCCAGAACTTTCATGGCGGTAAATCTGAACTTGCAAGTTACCTTGCAATTCGCCCTCGGACGCTGGACGTGAGATTGCGACGAGCGATGGCTTTAGAGGGGAGGCAGCCGTCGATGTTCGACGGAATTGAACAGGTTGCCACCGATTTTGTCGCTGCTCCAGGGAGCGTTAGACGTCAATTCCGGTGCTCACCCTTCAGAGTCTTTTGCGAAAATTTCTTACCTCGGCAACCGAGTGTGTTCGGTGCGCCGTTTGCTGTATTCGCTAGGTAGCGGCTCCGTCGGCGAAATCACTGAGTGCCTTCTGCACTGGGTCTCTTGCATCTACAACGCCCGTCGCCCACTCAGCCCAATGATTCGCTTTTATGATGGCCTCTGGTCCTCGTTGTTTAGCTAGTCTGAGTACTTCGGTGATGTATTGTCTTGCGCGCTCGCATTCGGCCCAAAGGGCTGCATCCTTAAAAAATTGCGCTTGGCGATCGCTCTCCTGGTGCCGCTGCTCCTGTTCAATTTCGCGACGTGCCGCGGCCTCATCTTCTCGTCGCTTAGCAGCCTCCCATTTCAGTGCCAGCTCCTCTAGTCTAATTCCTTCGGCTTCTCGTCTTGCCGGTATCCTACTGAGACCTCGAAGTGTTTTGCTAAGCGCCGCGACGATCTGATTTTCTAGAGGGTTTTTAGGTTGATCGGAAACTCGAATCAGTGTGAAGAAACTGGGTGCCTGGATCGTCAATCGCAATTGACCCGACGGCACTTTGATCATGGGACTCAGTATTTGGTCAAGCTTATCGCGTGAGGGGTTTTTTCGTTCTTCCAATACTTCGAATATCCGAATTTCGGCTTTTTCGCTGTTGTGGCTGACGAACATGGCGGAGCCGCTCAGGTCAAACGACAGACCACCCGACTCTCCGGTCAGTATCAATGTCTCAAGCAGTGCGAGTGCACGCGAGCGCAACTGCGACGATACTAGGCAGTGCCTTAGTTCTCCTGATCCGATTACCCTTCCATGGTCGATTAGCGGTGGTCGATTAACGACTTCCACGTCGATCTGCCGCAGTTCGCCCCGAGCCTGACGTTCCTTTCTCCGCTTGCCGTGAACTGCCTCTCGACTAATCGTGCCGTCTGTCTTTTGAAGCGATGTTTGTGTCTCTGTTACGAGAGGGTGGGGGGGCGCTGCGGGATCTCGTGTGATGATCACGTCGAAAGAGTGCGCTTTGGTCTGCACAATGTCCTTGCCGCGGCGTCGGTGAGATTCGGTTGCTACTTCATCCAGCGTAATTATCTCTTTGCCCGGACGAGGGGGAAGTTCGATACGCGAGACGTCCTTCCCTGCCTGCAGTTTTGCCCAGTAGCCACGCTGTGGGCAAGGGACCTTATTTCGAGTGCATAGCTTCCGAAGCCCATTGCCCGACATGCCGAACTCTTCCGCCACCTTTGAGACAGGCGACGCCCAGACCTTTACGTATAGTTCGGCTCGAGTGATCACACGCACTTTTGTTGCCATGAATTCTCCTGGGAGATCGGAAGCCTAGTTTAGATGCTTGACAACCGTTTACCCCATGCACTATCTTCGACTTACCGCTGAAACAACAGCGGTCCGGCCTGGAAACCGGGGAAACGTGGGCGGACAGCCGCCGTGGAGCGGTTTTTTTACGTCCGTAGCCTTTGCACGTCCTATCAATGGGCGGGCCTTGGTGGGGGTGCGTTCGCGCACGCCGGTGCCTACGTTCCGGTTTTCCAGCCCTGTCATGTGCTCGCCCACCCTCCTGGAAAAGAGTGGCGAGCTTTCTACCAAACGTAGGAGGCCGTATGTGCGCCAATCAAAATCCTCTCGATGCCGATTTTCGGCTATTTCCCGCTCAGAAGATGCAGTCTGTTCCCTCTGGCGTAGTCTGCTTGGAGCGGATCACCGATCTACTCGAAGACGCCAGAACAGTCGCTTCGGGGGTATCGACAGTCCTCACAATCACGAGCAACAACATCACCGAAACTTCATTCGTTGGAAACGACGCCAGCGATGCCGACGGTGTGCCGCTCTTGCCCACAACGGTGGAATCTCTCGTTAATCTTGCTAAGTACGCCTCAGACTCGCTCGTCCGGCGAATTGAGGACGTAGCCGATGTTCTGATGGATCAAGCAGCCGATGCAGGGGGGGAGCAATGAGCGCGCAGAAATTCGAACCACCGAAGACGAACGAAGCTGAATACCTCAAGCCTTCGTTTCGTGGGGCATTGACGCAAGACTGGTGGACTGACGGCGAGCCAGAACATTATCTAGTTCGTACGGCCAACGTTGCCGATATTCGGCGGGCTTCGAACGCTGTGGTAACAATATCTCGCCTTGTGCACAATAGTATCTCTGAGCCTTCGATGTCGGGGGCGGAGCCCTTGGGAGCCGGGGCCCATCTGGGTTTGCTCAATGCCCTCGAAATTGTCGGCGCTCATCTTCATGAGGTTTGCGAGCACATATATGACGATGCGAAGACTTCCGCAAATTTGCTAGGAGAGGAGATTCCTTGGCTGGCGCGTCCGCAACGAGAGGTCGCTGGATCCTAATTCGCATGCTTACGGTGGCCCCTGTAAGGGGCTACCTCATGTGAATTTCCAAAGAAAATTCCAGGAGCAACATCTTGGCAATTCCTTCGAATGAAGACTTTCTGTCGGCGATCACTCTAATTGATGCGTCCGATTTGGGGCACATGCGAGCCACAATAAAGCCTGAAGCGTTCATGTCGGACGACAAGCGTCGCGTGCGGATGCTCATTGAAGACGTCGTTTGGGCCAATGCGCGGCGGGCAAGCAGGGTGGCGCAAGAGCCGGCAGTTATTTGGCTGCTTGATCAACCATCGATTCAAAACCTGTGGCTGTGGCCTAAGGTGAATCTCTCAACCCTTTTGGTTTCGAGAAGCCCAGAGCAGACGGTTGAGATGATTGAGTGGTGGCTCCGCGATCTCTCTGAGCTGGCTTGCTATGACGGCGAAGAAGAGGAGTCGCCTTACGCGGAGAGGCGTCGGTTGCGCAAGTTTGATCATACGCTGAGTTGGTTCTTAGACACCGGGTTTGGCAGCGCTCTTCGGTGGATCCGTCGCGTTCTCAGCGCATTCCATGAATATTTCCATCATAACGATGCCATAGACAAGATCCTTGACGACAGGCGACAGTTAGAATCAAGAATATCAATGATTAATGACGGTGCCTCGGCCATGGTCAAACTCTTGGCGGATCCGTATTTCACGAGGTTGTATACGGATTTGACTGCTCTGCGCATTGTCGCTCTTGATCGTCCCGATAGGAATATGCAAGACCTTTCGGACATGGCGACCGAAATGGTCGCGTTCGCAAATGCGCTGGCTGTGACACAGGCCAACGTCACGGCCAACACTTATCCAGTGCTTCGACGTGACCAAACATCGCCGGAACGCTTGCTCGTGGTTCGTTTGACAGCGGCAAACATGGGGCTTTGGTTGCGGCGTCGTGCCAACGTCACTTTGAAACTGCTGGATGTTGAGGGAGTTGTCAATCGATTAGACGCAAGAACCGTCGAGCGCATTTCGGCGGCGTCCGCGAAACGCAGTGATTTGCGCGGCGAATACAGGCGAAGAGAGATTGAAGGGCGAGACGCGCCACGACATGGAGTGGTTGCTAACGACGTCAATGAATCAGCCGTCAATTAAACGCAAAAAATATACGGATTGTTGTCGTTCACATCTGGTCCCTAACGGAATACCATCGTTTCACATTGTTGCCCAATACACCTGATTGGGGAACGTCGAGTTGCCTAATATGGAATTCGTGCCGACATCAATTTCGCCGCTTGAGGCGGCAAGAACGGGTCTCCAGATTGCGCACAACATTCGGTTTCGACAGCACGATGCAAGGGGCTAGGCTGTCGGGGTGTACAACACGACGCAAGTACCCGGACTTTTCTGCGGTAGGGCACTAGGGGGTTTTTTTGATGACCCACTACGGTCAAAACGCAATCTTCTTGGCTTGCGCAGCTGGGGCATTAAGCCAGTGTAAGATTTAGCCAAGGTTGTCGGGCCACGCAAAATAAATGTGGCGCGTGCCCAGATGGGCCCAGTAAATTTGATTTGGCGGCAGAAGTTGGGCCGTAAAAAGAGACGAAGCCCCGGACACGTAGCAGTGAACGGGGCTTCAAGGCGGGAAGCGTGTGACTTTCTCAGGGTACGGCACGCAACCCTTTCACCATTCGCCGAAGCGTCTGGTAGGCACCCATGGTACGGAGTAGCATCCGTAGGCACGTGTACCTACGAAGAATGTAAACGACTTTCCAACTCGCATCTAGCATTTTATGGGCAGTTGTGGCTATTCGTTTGCAATCTTGGGCGATTTCGGCATCCCATTTTTGGGGATGATGTATGTCGAAAGCTGCTAATTCTGGCACTTCTGTGCCCAAAGACCTTCCTCTGACTGGCTTTTCGCGCTGGTCGCAGATCAAGCCCTTTCTCCCCGTTTGTCGCGAGACATGGCGTGCCATGTCCGCCGAAGGTCGGGCCCCCAAAGCGATCCGGCTTACTCCGCGCTGCACCGTCTATAGCAACGAAGAGTGTCACCGGTACTTCGCTGATCCCCTCGGCTACACGCAACCCACAGCCTAAGCGGGGACGTCATGGCTATTCAAACTTCGCTGCGCCGTGTTGGCCGCTGCGGGGCGGCGTTCGCCCTTCAACCTCCATTTTCAGTGCTCGGTCCGTCTGTCGAAGACCGTGAACGTATGCCTAATCTGGTCCGAGCAAACGATGAGGCCCGCGAGCGGCGCATCACGCTGCTCGGCGCCTTGATGATCAGCACGCCCAACCGCGTTCTTCGATCCCTTTGCTGGCGCCGGATTCGTTTCGAGATTCATCAGCGAAGCGCAGGGCAGGTTCGCCGCATGGAAGTCGATCTGGGGCTGCTCTGATGAAGACAGCCCTCAAGCGCTTGCTCATGGCCTGCTACTGCCGCGGCATCTTGCCGCCGCTCATCGTCGCGAAGTTGTATGACGCATTCGGCCTCTCTCGGCACTGACCGACCTTCTTCAACCGGGGCAGCGGATGTACAGCCGAGCCATGTGTTCGCTGTGCACGTGGTACGCCCCGACCCAATTCAAGTCAGCGAGATGGACAGCACCGCCATGTCTGAATCCCCAACGCCAATGACTCCCGCTGGTTGCGATTTGCGCAACTTCCGGGAAATGCCAATCGACGTGCCGCGACTTCTCCGGTCCGACCTCGCACATGACGAGTCTCCAGAGGCCTGTTGGTCTGCGGTCTTGTTGTGGTGCGTCTCTTGGCATGAAGTGCCCGCAGGCTCTCTCCCCGACAACGATGAATGGCTCGCGAAGCGCACGGGCTATTGGCACAAGGGAAAGCTCGACGAGACTTGGAATAGTGTGCGCGATGGCGCGCTTCACGGATGGGTGAAGTGCAGCGATGGGCGGTTGTATCACTCTGTCGTCGCTGAAAAGGTGAATCACGCCTGGCACGCAAAGCATCGTCACGCACATGCAAAGCTGTGTGAGCGACTCCGGAAACGCAATCGAGGGCGTCAGGAAAATCACATGCTTCCGCTGGAAATCCCAGAGCTAGACCCATGGGTGGCTCGTGGGTGTCCGCTGGAATCTGATCTTTTTCCTGAGGAATTCGGTGGAGCTTCCTCCGGAACCGGAAGAGCTTCCGCTGGAAATATGGATGATGCACCGGGCGGTTCCGCCGGAATTCCGCCGGAAAATGCTCTTAAGGGAGAGGGAATAGAACGGAGAGGAGAGGATTTAATAAATACAAAACCCTTGTCGGGCTCACCCGACGATTCTCGTCTCGACGACGAAGCTGACTCCGAATCCGATGAGGTTGATTCAAGCGCCATGGCTGGCGGCGATGTCGCCGAAGTCATTGCACACCTGAACGCCAAGACCGGCAAGGCATTTCGCACGGTCGAGGTGAACGCGAAGCTCATCCGTGCTCGCCTAGCCGAAGGAGCGACGGTTGATCAGGTGAAGGCCGTCGTTGATGCCAAGGTGGCGGAGTGGCGCGATGACCACGAGATGGTGAAGTATCTCCGGCCGAGCACGCTGTTCAACGCCACGCGATTCGAGCAGTACCTCGGCCAGCTCGGCGGCCTCGCCTCAACCGGTAGGTCGGAGACTGACGCTGGCTCCCCTGGAGCGTGGTGGGTGACAGCCGGTTTTGCCAGCGAATGGGAGGCCCGCAACGACTACTGTGTCCCGGGTAACGCGCATCTCTGGCGCGACCGCCGACCAATGAGAAAACTGCCGGGTGTCTACGTCGAGCCGTGGCCGGAGGGCGGGGTATGAACGCGAAAGAGCTCGCCCAAGCGATGGCTGAGAGCGTCACGCAGATCGTCGAACACCTCCTGCCTCAGGGCAAGAGGGCCGGGAAGGAATGGAAGGCTGGCAGTACCGGGGGCGAATCCGGTGGCAGCCTGTCCGTGTGCATCTCCGGAGCAAAGCGCGGCGTATGGAAGGACTTCAACGCCGGTGTCGGCGGCGATCTGCTCGACCTGTGGATGGAGTGCCGTGCCCTGTCGATCGCGGATGCGATGCGAGAAGCCAAGCGTTTTCTCGGTATCCGGGATGACATGCCCCAGCGTCCAATGCCGAGCTACAAGCGGCCGGCAAAGCCGCTATGCCACAAGCCCACGTCCCTCGTTGGCGATTGGCTCAGTGCTCGTGGCCTGAACGACGTGACGATTGCCGACTTCAAAGTTGCCGAGCAAGTGCGCGGTGAGAAGACTTTCGTGATTTTCCCGTACATGCGCGACGGTGAACTGATCAATGCGAAGGCCAGAAACATCGTCGACAAAAAAGACATGCGCCAGGAGGGAGGAGCTGAACCGTGCCTGTTCGGATGGCATCTGATCGACCCGAAATGCAGAGCTATCGCGATTGCCGAAGGTGAGATCGACGCAATGTCGCTGCACCAGATGGGGATCCCGGCCCTGTCGGTCAACGCTGGCGCGGGGAACCACCAATGGATTGATTCCGATTGGGATCGTCTGGAGCGATTCAGCGAGATTTACCTTTGCTACGACGCGGACGAACCTGGGCAGAAAGGCGCACGAGAAGTTGCTAACCGGCTCGGGCTCGAGCGGTGCCGCATCGTTAAGTTCGGCGAGGCGAAGGACGCGAACGATTTCCTCTTGGCCGGGGCGGTAGCTGAGGATTTTTGCCAGTGCCTCGAAGCGGGCAGAACCTTTGATCCCGACGAACTCAAAACTATCGACCAGTTCTGGGGCGGAGTGAAGGCGTTATTTCATCCGGCCCATGGCGCTCAGGCAGGCCCTTACCTTTCATTTTGCGGCCAACACGAGTTCTGGTTTGAATTGCGCCCCGGCGAAGTTACTGTCTGGACTGGCTACAACGGCCACGGTAAGTCGCTCCTGCTCAATCAAGTTCTCGTTGGCCTGATGTTCCAAGGCGAACGCGTCTGTGTGTTCTCGGGAGAAATGAAGCCAGACCGTCAAGGGCAGCGGGTCGCGAAGCAGTTGGGCGGATTGAAACGTCCCACGCTCGAATATCTTGACCATATGGCGGCGTGGTTGGGTGACCGCATGTGGCTGTTTGACCTGCTCGGTACGGCCTCGATTGACCGCTTGATCAGCGTATTCACTTATGGGTTCAAGCGCTACGGAATTAGGCAGTTCGTGATCGACAGTCTGATGATGACTGACGTGCTGGAGGACGGCCACGGCGCAATGAGCTCGCAAAAAGAGGCCATGCGGAAGATCACTGCGTTTGCCCGACAAATGGGTGTTCATGTGCATCTGGTCGCCCATCCGCGCAAGGGGCAGGACGAAAAGCGCTCGCCCGGAAAGATGGACGTGTCCGGCAGCAGCAAGATTACCGATGCGGCCGACAACGTTTTCGCTGTTTGGTCTGCCCAGAAAGAGGCGGACGACTTGAGTACTGATCAGCCTGATGCGACGTTGACACTGTGGAAGCAGCGTAACGGGGACATGCAACATCGTAGCCTATGGCTGTTCTTCAATCGCGAGGCTCAACAGTTCAGCAGAAATTCAAGCCGCGCGGCTTTTACCTATCTGAGCTACCCGAGCCCCCGCGCCGAGACGAACGCAACGGCAGATGAATGATGAGAATTCAGTCTTCGATACCGCTCAATGCATTCTTCGCCGACTGTAATGCCCGGTTATAGGGGCTGATAGTTGGCCGACGTATTGGATGACGTTTTGACTGGGAGAGATGAATGCTCACGCCACGAGACTTCGATTGGTCCGAACTGATCTTCGATCTAAAGCGAACTGGCATGGATCACGGGGAGATCTGTGGTGCTTTGAACGGCTGCGTTAGCGAAAGCGCGCTCCGCACTTATATCGCCGGTGCGCAGCCCGGGCACTGGAGAGGGGAGATGCTTCTAACTCTTTGGTCAAACAAGACCGGGAAGCAGCGGGCGCAAGCGCCGACGCGTCCGGCGCCGTTGCGCAATCAAGCCGGGGCAAGGATCTAACGGGGGAATCGTGGCAAAGCTTACAAAGAAACAGCAACGATTCGTCGATGAGTACCTGATTGACCTGAACGCTACGCAAGCGGCGATTCGGGCTGGGTACAGCGAAAAGACGGCATATGCCATTGGTGCAGAGAACCTGAGCAAACCTCAGATTTCGGAGGCTGTAGCCGAAAGGATGAAGGATCGTGAACGCCGGACGGAGATTACTCAAGATCGAGTACTGCAAGAATTGGCGCGAATCGCATTCTTCGACATTCGCAAGCTGTATCGCGAAGACGGATCTATGAAGGCCCCGCATGAACTGGATGATGAGGCGGCTGCCGTTCTCTCTGGCGTTGACGTCACTGAGGAGTTCGCCGGTAGCGGGGAGTCTCGGGAACACGTTGGATACACGAAAAAGGCCAAGGTATTCGACAAGGGATCTGCTCTCGCGCTGGCAATGCGCCACCTCGGCATGCTCAACGACAAGTTGCAATTGACGCTTCGTCCGAAGGTGACTGTGAAGGATCTGACGGGACGCAAGGACAAATGAGCCAGGAAGAGATTCAGTTTCACTACAAGCCTCAAGGCGAAACCTTGGAGCGCTACATCATGTCGCGCGATCCCCGGGTATTCATCAAGGGGCCGCTCGGTTCGGGGAAGACGAACGCCAGTTGCTGGAAGGCGTTCACGGCGATGATCGAGCAGGAGCCGGACTCTGAGGGCGTGAGGCGAAGTCGAGGGATTGCTGTTCGCAATACCTATCCTGACCTGTTGTCGACCACGGTCAAGGACTGGCGCGACATGTTCGATGATCTCGGCCGATTTGTCGGTGGTGGTCTCGAGCCACCGACGCATTACCTTTCGTTCGATCTTGACGACGGCACTCGCGTTGAGTCTGAGATGGTGTTCATCGCACTGGACAGGCCCGAGCATGAGCGGAAGCTGCGAGGCTTGCAGGCAACGTTCGCATGGGTCAACGAAGTCAAGGAACTGGCGAAGGCGATTATCGACATGCTGGACTTGCGTGTCGGCCGGTATCCAAAGAACGTCCGTCCTACGTGGTTTGGGATCTTCGGTGACACGAACGCCCCGGACAATGACCACTGGTACTACAAGGCAGCCGAAGAAGAAAAGCCAGAGGGGTATCTGTTCCTAAGCCAGCCAGGAGGGGTAATCCGCGACGGCGACGGATGGATGGTCAATCCGGACGCAGAGAATCTGAAGAACCTGCCGCCCAGATATTACGAGCGCGGCATGCAGGGTAAAAAGCAGGAGTGGATCAAGGTCAACCTTGCCAATGAATACGGCTTCGTCATGGACGGTAAGCCGATCTATTCAGGCTACGTCGATTCGATTCACTGCCGTGCGTTCGAGTTGAACAAGTCGCAGCCTATCCTCATCGGCATGGACTTTGGACTGACGCCTGCCGCCACATTTGGGCAGCGCACGCTCATGGGGGCATGGAAGGTTCGTTCTGAGCTGGTGGCAACCAACATGGGCGCGAAGTCTTTTGCCCGTGAGATCAAGAGCCACGTGGCCCAGATGTATCCGGGCTTCGACATCGGCACGCTGACGGGCGACCCTGCTGGAGACTCCCGCGCGCAGTCGGACGAGAGCACGCCGTTCCAGATGCTCAAGGCTGCAGACCTCGTTGCAAAGCCTGCGCCGACGAATGATTTCTTGATCCGGGTCGAGGCAGTTGATGGTGCTCTCGGGCGGTTGATAGACGGCGAGCCCGGGCTACTTGTGCATCCAGATTGCAAGGTGCTGCGCAAGGCAATGAGCGGTGGGTATTGCTACAAGCGTCTGCAGGTTTCGGGGGAGCGGTTTGCCGATAAGCCCGACAAGAACACCTTTTCCCACGTTGCCGAGTCGCTGCAATATTTGCTGCTCGGTGGTGGCGAGCATCGAGAAGTCCTCGGCAGAAAGCGTGTATCCGTGAACCGCTCGTCACGCGCTACCACTGATTGAATCGCAGAACTCTGCGTGATGTCGCGCCTAGATTGTGCGGGTACAAAGCACATAGGCGCGCATCATGAACCTGTTCGGGGGCGGAAGCCCTTCACTCCCAGACCCGCCCAAGCCTGCCGCCCCGCCCGCAGTGACGGACACTCAGACGCAGGTTGACCAAGAGGCCGACCGTCTGCGCCGTCGACGCGGCACTGCTTCCACCATTCTCGCAGGCGACACAGCTACGGTGCCGACGTCGTCCGTCGCAACCAAGACGCTGTTGGGGGCGTGACGACATGACGAATGACGATTCGCTCGTCGTCAGTCGGGCGCTCGCCCAGCTAACCCAACTCAAGAACGACCGATGGGCGTTCGAAGAGCAATGGAATCAGGTCGTTGATCGCGTCCTGCCGCGTCACCCTGGGTTCAATCGAGGCAAGCGACAGCCTGGCACGGTGCGTACGTCGAAGATGTACGACGCCACGGCATCGCTTGGCCTTCGCCATTTCTCGGCGGCGATGGATTCCATGATCACGCCGCGAACTCAGAAGTGGCATGGGCTGAAGGCTGAGAACGAGGCGCTTGCCGACAACCCGAACGTCAAGGCGTATCTGGAACAGGTCACTAACGTCCTGTTCACGATGCGGTATCGGTGGCGTGCAGCGTTCCAGCAGAACATGGGCGAGGTCTATACCTCGCTGGGGGCATTTGGGTCCGGCGGTCTGATGATTGAGGACTCTGTATCGAGCAACGGGGCGCTCTATCGACGCGTGCCTATTCAGCGTCTGTACTTCGCCGAGAATGATCAGGGCGTTGTCGATAAGGCTTACATGTGCTGGCCGCTGACGGTGCGCCAAGCTGCTCGGAAGTTCGGGAAACAGAATCTTCCTGTCGGCATGGCCAACCTTCTTGAGCGCGAGCCGGAGAAGGTATTCGACTTTCTGCACGTCGTTCAGCCTCGGTTCGACAGGGACGTGACGAAGGTCGATCCGCAGAACATGCCGTTTGAATCGCTATGGATCGCGATTGAGGGCGGCAAGATCGTCAATCGAGGCGGTTTCCGGACATTCCCGGTGCCGATTGCTCGTTTCTACGCTGACGACGATAGCCAGTATGGCGCTAGTCCTGCAATGGATGCGCTACCTGATATCAACATGGTCAACGAGATGGAGCGCACCAATATCAAGGGCGCGCAGAAGGCCGTTGACCCACCGTTGCTTCTCCCGGAGGACGGCGCGCTTGAAGGGTTCGACCTTCGCTCTGGCTCCCTCAACTGGGGAGGCATGGACGATAAGGGTAACGAACTGGTCAAGCCATTGCTGACCGGACAGCGGGTCGACATCGGCATCGACTACACGAATCAGAAGCGCGAGGTGATCAACCTGGCGTTCTACGTGAACCTGTTCCAGATCCTCGTAGACAGTCCGCAGATGACCGCGACAGAGGTCCTGCAGCGCGCCCAAGAGAAAGGCATCTTGCTCGCGCCGAGCATGGGCCGCGTTCAGTCCGACATGCTCGGCTCGATGATCGAGCGTGAGATTGACATCGCTTATCACGCCGGACTGCTGCCGGAAATGCCGGATGAGTTGATCGAGGCTGGCGGCGGTGTATCGGTCGAGTACGACAGCCCGTTGAATCGGGCGATGCGCGCGGAGGAAGGGATATCAGTTCTTCGCTGGCAACAGGCATCGGCCCCGTTCATCCAGGCCGATCCTCGCGCAGCACGCGTGATGAACAGCGAGCAGATCGTTCGCGGTCTCGCTGACATCTATAGCGTCCCATCGAAGTTCGTTAATACCGAAGAAATCGTTCAGCAGGAAGACGAAGCCGCGCAGCAGCAGGCTCAAGCCGCTGCGTTGCTGCAGGCTGCTCCTGTTGCCGCAGGCGCGGCGAAGGATCTCGCTGACGCCAATGCCACCGTTCAAAACGCACGCATATGACAAAGATATTTGACCTCGTTCGACGGATGGCCGCACGCCGATCCTCGTATCGATCCTGCTTCCTCGACCGTGATGGAAAGCTCACCACCGCTGCCGCAATCGTAATGGGCGACTTGGAGCGGTTCTGTCGCGTCAATCAGACGACGGTCGTTGTCTCTCCTGTTTCGCGTGTGATCGATACGCACGCAACCATGCTGGCCGAGGGTCGGCGAGAAGTCTTCAATCGACTTCGTTATTACCTCAATCTCACCGAAGAGCAACTCAACCAAATCAAGGACCGAAGCGATGATTAAGCGATTTCTACGAATGGTACTCATGGACGAGGCATCTGGCGCAGGTGGCGATGCAGGGTCCGCAGGCGGCGCGGCAGGTGGTGGAGGCGACGCCGCAGCTGCTGGCGCGGCTGCAACTGGTGCCTCTGGCGAATCTGGTGGCGTGGCTTCCGCAGCAGCGGCCGGTGCTGCAAGTTCGCAGGAATCTGCGACTTCATGGCTGCAATCTCTCACCGATGCCGATGTTAAGACGTTTGCCGAGCAGAAGGGGTTCAAAGATGCTGGCGAAGCAGTGAAAGCGCTGCGTGACGTCGAGGCCAAATACACGATTCCGGAGTCGGCAGATGCATATCAGTTGCCGGTGCCGAATGGACAAGATGGAGCGTTCGCAAAACAGGCAGCTGGCTGGTTTCATAAGGCCGGTATTCCTGTAGAGCAGGCGAAGGCTCTAACGGCTGAATGGAACTCAGCACAGGCGGCGCAGGTAGCCGCGCACCAACAGAAGGTTCAGCAGGAAATGACCGCACTCAAAAGTGAATGGGGCGGTCAGTACGAAACGAATCTAGAGCTCGGGCGTAGGACGATGAGAGCCTTTGGCATCAACCCCGAGTCGATCGACAAGATTTCCGGCCAGTTGGGAGACGTGGAGACCATCCGCGTGTTTCAGCGGATCGGTCAAGGATTGAGTGAGGGAACGCTTAATCCGGGCAGTAGTGGCGGGAGTGAGGCGGGTTCGGTAGATCCGGATGCTGCACGAGCTGCCCGAATGTTCCCGAGCATGCAGGCTAAGTCCTAAAGGAGAACGTCATGGCCATCATCGGCGCCAATAACCTTGGCATCATCGACATCGCCAAGCGCCTCGACCCGAACGGCGATACCGCCGATGTGGCCGAGATGCTTTCGCAAAGCAATCAGATTGTCCTCGACATTCCGTTTGTCGAGGGCAACCTGCCGACCGGCAATCAGAGCACCATTCGCACCGGCTACCCGGCGACCGTGTGGCGCAAGCTGTATCAGGGCACGCCGCCGTCGAAGAGCACCACGGCTCAAGTCACGGACACATGCCGCATGCTCGAAGCCCGCAGCGAAGCCGATGTGAAGGCCGTGAATATGGCTAACGATCCGGCTACGTTCCGCCTGGACGAGTCGCACGCCTTCATCGAGAAGATGGGGCAGGACTTCTGCACGGCGTTGCTGTACGGCGACACCTCGATCAACCCGGAGCAGTTCTACGGCTTTACGCCGCGTTACTCGACGATTGCGGGCGGCGGAACGTCTCAAAACATCATCAATGCAGGCGGCAGCGGGGCTGACAATACGTCGATCTGGATGGTGGGCTGGGGCAAGCGCACCGTTTTCGGTATCTATCCGAAGAATTCGAAGGCGGGCCTTTCGCATCGCGATCTCGGCGAAGGTGACGCATTCGACGGTTCGAACAATCGGTTCCGCGCCTACATGGATTTGTACCAGTGGGACTGTGGGCTGGTCGTTAAGGACTGGCGCTACGTCGTGCGTATCGCAAACATCGACGTTTCGGATCTGTCGTCCGGTACGGGCACGATGGCGAATCAGAAGCTCATCGACCTTCTGATCGACGCCAAGCACCGTTTCCCTACGCTCGATGGCGTGATGCCGCGCCTTTACGGCAACCGTACGGTGCGCGCCGCTCTGGACAAGATGGCCCTGAACAAGTCGAGCAATGCGCTGTCGATTCGCGAAGCAGCCGGTCAGTTCCAGACGACGTTCCTTGACATTCCGATTGGCACTGTCGATCAGATCCTCAACACGGAAGCTGTCGTTTCGTAAGCGATGCTCCAGCCGGTGGGCGCGTGCCTACCGGCGGCACTCCCTAGGAGAGAAAAATGATTCTCGACAAGACCGAAGAATTCTCGGATAGCCAAGCGGTTACGGCTACCGCCGTTTCGACGAACGTGATCGACACGAACCCGTCTAACAAAAACCCGATTGTCGATCTGGGCGATGGCGAGCCGGATGTATGGCTGGTTGTTCAGTGCGACGAAGCAGCCGCAGCAGCCGGTGCCGCTACGGTAGCGATTTCGCTGGAGTCTGACAGTACGGCAAACCTCGCGACATCGCCCACGGTCCACTACCAAACGCCAGCGCTGGCTCTTGCCGCTATGACGGCCGGTAAAGAACTGGTTCGCGTGAAGCTCCCGGGCGGTGACTATGAACGCTACCTTGGCGTTCGCTACACGGTGGCAACCGGTCCCCTCACGGCTGGCAAGTTTTCGGCGTTCATCGTGAAGGACGCGCAAGGCCGCAAGACGTACAAGTCCGGCTTCGTGGTGGCGTGATATGGGACTCTACCGTGCACTGCAGCGTGGCCAGATCCACGTCGACGAAGTACAGCCGACCAAGCGTGGGGATTCTGCGCTTGGTGAGCGTCGGGTTGTAAAGATCGTCGAAGAAGGTGAGATCTTCAACTACTCGGGAAAGCCCGGGAAATGGATGGTCCCAGTAGATGACGACGAGACCTCGACCGAGATTCCTGGCTCTCCCGGTACTGCGCAGGGGGAGTCCGGTGGGCGTCGCGTGAAGAAATCGACCTCGACCGATACGCCCGGCGATCAGGGCGTAGGCGAGTCGCTGTAACCGGCTAGGAATCCCGTGGCGTCCGACGTCCTCATCGCAAACCGCGCGCTCACCAAAATTGGTGCAGCGCGCATCACTTCGCTTGACGATACATCGAAGTCAGCGACGACAATCGCGTCCATGTTCGAGACTGTGCGTGATGCGGAGCTTCGTGCGCATCGTTGGCATTTCGCCAAGGCTCGCGCCAAGCTTGCCGCGCTGGCTACGCCTCCGCTGTTCGACTTCGAAAGCGCGTTCCAACTCCCGGCCGATTATCTATCGCTCATTCAGGTTGGCGCGCTGATCGTCTATCCCAAGACCGATACGCGTGGCCTCTTCAGCATCGAGGGTGGCCAGATCCTCACGAACCTTGGCGCTCCGCTGAACATTCGCTATATCAAGCGGATTACCGATCCAAACCTGTTCGATGCGCTCTTTATCGAGGCGTTTGCTTGTCGCCTTGCGGTCGAGTCATGCGAAGCGCTCACGCAAAGCGCTACCAAGCGCCAGTTGGCTGCAGGCGAGTATGACGCGGCTGTACGCACTGCGATTCGTATGAATGCCATTGAGCGGCCGTCGCAACCTCTCTCAGATGACACATGGCTTGAGTCGCGTGGTGCTGGCTCGACCTACGATTACGAACGCCGCTGGCGCTAGGAGGAACGCGTGGCAAAGGCCGCCCCGATCACGACCAGCTTCGACGCCGGTGAACTGTCCCCTCGACTGGAAGGCCGAGTAGACATCGCCAAGTACCCGAACGGGTGCTATCGGCTGGAGAATTTCATCCCTACTGTCCAAGGTCCGGCGATCCGTCGCGGTGGGTTCCGCTTCGTCAATCCCATCAAAGACTCAACTGGACGCGCGTGGCTCGTCCGATTCCAGGTGTCCGAGACCATCTCATACATGCTGGAGTTTGGTGGTAACTACATCCGGTTCTATGTTGATCGCGGGATTCTTGTCGACGGTACGACGCCGGTTGAAGTGGTTACGCCGTATTCGTGGGCCGATCTGACTGATGCAAACGGAATGTGCCAGATTCATACGGTTCAGTCGGCCGACACGATGTATGTGTTCCATCCGAAGTATCCGGTTCAGAAGCTCTTGCGCGTCACGGCGACATCGTTCACGTTCGAGAAGATCACGTTTGCGAATGGCCCGTTCAAGGATGTGAACACGGCAAAAGGCACAACAGTCGTGGCGAGTTCAACGCTCGGTGCCGTCACGCTTGTAGCGTCACAAGGTATTTTCCAAGCCGGTCACGTCGGGACATTGTTCTATCTCGAATCGGCTGACCTTTCTGCGGCAAAGCCGTGGGCGGTATACCAAGAGGTGAATGTCGGGGATATTCGACGTGTAGACGCACGGGTCTACAAATGCGTTGCCGTTGGGACGGGATCGGGTGGGAATCCTGTAACCGGGACAAGTACGCCAATTCACACGCAGGGTATGGCTTGGGATGGCGATGGTGTAGACATCGATAACGATCAGCGTGGTCCTATCGGTGTCGAGTGGCTATTCCTGCATGCTGGTTACGGCATGGTAATCCTCAACACGGTTACCGACTCCACTCATGCGAGTGGAAACGTGGTGAGCGAACTCCCTAGCGATGTGGCTACCGGTACCGGAACGTGGAAGTGGGCGCACTCGCTGTTCTCCAGCGTTGAGGGCTGGCCAGAGCATGGAGCGTTCTGGCGCGAGCGTCTAGTGCTTGCTCGACGTCGAGACATTGCTATTTCCGTGTCTGGCGACTTCGAGAACTTTTCTTCGAAGATCGACGGTGAGGTTGCGGCTGACGCCGCAATCCGCCTTACGCTCAACGCGAAGCAGATCAACAAAATCGTCTGGCTCGTTGAGTCTGAGCAGTTGCTCGTCGGCACCGACGGCGACGAATGGGTAGTCCAACCGATTCAGGCAAATCAGGCGCTCGGCCCGGGGAATGTGCAGGCCGTGAAGCGCACTGCATACGGCTCTCGTCTCATTCAGCCTGTCGAGGCGAGCGGCCGCGTGCTGTTCATTCAGGCAAGCGGCAAAAAGCTGCGTGACTACCAGTACGACTACAGCAGTGACAACTTCATTTCCAGCGATACAGCGAAGTTGGCTGACCACATTACGAGCACAGGCGTGGTCGATATCGCGTTCCAGCAGGAACCGTATTCGATCATCTGGGCATGCCGCGCCGATGGTGTTCTGATCGGATTGACGTATGACCAGGAAGTTGGTCGAAGCGACGTGTACGGTTGGGCAAGGAGCCCGTCTACCAATGGTCAAGTTGAGGCATTGGAGACGATGCCGTCGCCCGATGGCACGAGCGATGACCTGTGGGCAATCATTCGACGCCGAATCAACGGCGTTGACGTCCGGTACGTCGAGTGGCTTGAGCCACCGCTTGACGATGACTCACCGCAGGCCAATGCCTTTTATGTGGATTCAGGGCTTAGCTACCGAGGCGAGCCAACCGAAACGATTTCCGGGTTGTCACACCTCGAAGGGCAAAACGTTGACGTATTGGTTGACGGAGCCACGCATCCGAAGCGTGTCGTCGTTGGGGGCACCATTGAATTGCAGGAAGCAGGGTCGGTAGTCCACGTCGGGATTCCTGCACCGGCAAGAGTGGCCACGATGCGACTAAATGCAGGTGCGGCGGATGGCACAGCTCAAGGTAAGACTCAACGTGTATCCGATATGGTGATTCGGATGCATCGGACGCTCGGAGGCAAGGTTGGAACGGATGAAAGCAATTTGCAAGAGTTGCAGTTTCGCCGACCTTCAAACGCTATGGATCAAGCCCCGCCACTGTTCACTGGTGATACTGACCCAATTGAACTGGATAGCGATTACAGCGGAACCCAACGACTTTGGTATGTCAACGATCAGCCGTTGCCAGCAACGCTGGTTGCGCTTATGCCAATCGTTCAGACGAGTGACGACCGATGATGATCGTTGAGCGTCTTCGAGCTGAACACTTGTTGTTCATAGAGTTGCAGCCTGCCCAGGCGTTCGCGCAAGCGCTGCTGACTCGAGAGTACGCAGAGACCATCGCAGGACAGACTGGCGTTGGTTGGACGGTCTTGAAGGACGGCAAGCCTGTCGCGTGTGGTGGAGTTGCTGAGCAATGGCCGGGGAGAGCGGAGGCATGGACGTTGTTGTCGGACGACGCGCTTCGTACGTTCAGGCATGTCCATCGTGTAGCTCAGGGCGTAATTGCTGAAGCGCCGTGGAACAGGATCGAGATGAAGGTTGACGCGAGACATGATGCAGGCGTCCGCTGGGCCAAGCGCCTTGGCTTTGAGTGCGAAGGACTGATGCGCAAGTACACGACTGATGGTCGTGACATTTTCCTGTTTGCGAGGGTCAAATAATGGCCATTCCGCTTCTTATCGGCGCCGCCGCATTTCAGACAGTTGGTTCCCTTGTGAATGGAGCCAACCAAGCCCAAAGTCTTAATCAGCAAGCTGACGCCGCAGACTACAACGCTACTTCGAGCGATATTGCAGCACGCGGTGCTTATGCCGCTGGCGTGCAGCGAGAGGGTGCTCAACGTCGTAGTGCTGCTCAAGCATTGGGGCAGCAACGCGCTTCTTCGGCTGAGTCTGGTGTTGACCCTAGCAGTGGTTCTGCGCTGGATGTCCAACTTCAAAGCACACGAAATGCGGAACTTGACGCTTTGCAGACCAGGTATGAGGGGATTCTTACCGGGCAGAACTACGAGCAAGAAGGCCGCATGTACCGGTATCAGGCTGATACGTTGCGCCAGTCCGCGTCTCGTGCCAGAACAGCGTCGTATGTCAGTGCGGCCGCTAGCGCATTAGCTGGTGGTGCAGGTGCCGCAAAACTGATGGCGGCACCTGCCGCGACTGCTGGTGCTGGGGCGTCAAGTGGGCTTTCCACCCTGTATGGCCCGTATGGCATGGCGAAAATTCCCTACTTGACCTGATATGCCGAAGATTCCAATTCCTCAGTACCAGCAGCAGAATGGTCCGGCGCTTAATGCCCCGGTTTCCAGAGCGCCTGGCGTTGCTGTTCAGGACAACACCGGGCAAGCACTTGCGCAGGTTGGTGGCGCATTGAAACTCGGGGCAGACGTTCTTGAGCAGCAGAATCAGGAGGATGCTCGCGCATGGGTATCGCAGGCTAGCAGTACGGACTACGTCAAGTGGCAGAACCGCATGACGGAGCTGCAGAACAATGCCCGTCCCGGTGCCCCTGATTTCACGCCAACGCTCCTGACGGAGTTCGACAATTATGCGAAAGAGGCCATTGGTAACGCCCCTGACGCAGCGAGTAAGCGCTACTATCAAGCGCAACTCGGCAATCTGCGACAGACGCTAGGCGCGAGTGCAGTTCGTTGGGAAGCTGGCCAGCGACAAGACCAGCGTGTGTCTCAGTATCAGTCGGCAAACGAAGCGGACGCCTTAGCCGTGTCCCGTGATCCGAGTCATTATTTGGATCGCGCAGCATCGGCCCAGGCGACCTTGAGCACGTCCAAGTTGCCGCCCGACGTCCGTCAGAAGCTTATGACGGACTCCAAGCACACGATTGCGTATGCTGCGGGCCTTCGCATGGTAAACGACGATCCGCAGGCCGCACTCTCGGCCCTGACTCTTTCTCCTGATCAGAAGCCGCCTGCGGGCTACGAGTGGGTTAACAACCTGCAGCCTCAGCGCGCGCTCGTTTTGCAAAACCATGCAAATACGCTGGTGAACCAGATACAGAATCGTGCTGTTGCCGAGCAGAACGCGCGTGAGACGCAGGGCGTAAAGACGTACAACTCCGCACTCGATCTGTTCACGCAGGGGAAGCAGTTTTCGCCGGAATTTCAGAACCAGCTACTTACGGAAACGGCTGGCACCTCGTCTTCGGCGGATGCGCAGAAATTGATTTATGAAGCATCCAGCATGTCTGGCTTCGCATCGAAGTCATTGGCAGAAATGCGTGGTGAGCTTCATGGATATCAGGCTACGGCCAATACTCCGGGACAAGGGACAGACCCGGCGACGATGGCTGCCATTAAGCAACGTCAGCAGATCTACACGGCTAGCGTAGAGGCGTACACGAAGGACCCGTGGAATGCCGCGCTGGATCGGGGCCGAATTGGAACGTTGCCGCCGGTCGATACGACTTCTCCACAGAATCTGGTTTCGTCACTTGCGGGGCGCGCATCGATAGCCCCGCTGGTCGACTCTGCTGCCGGACGCCCTGTTTCTCTCCTGACAAATGACGAGGCAGATTCTGTGCTTAGAACTGTCAACGCCTTGCCTATCGATCAGCGTGCACAGTTGGTGAATCAGATCGGTGGTGCGTTTGGTGGTGCTGGCCGAATTGGTGATCTGGCCAAGCAATGGAAGGAGAAAGACGAGTCTATGTCCCTCGCTTTGAAAGCTGGTGCTGGCGGCGGCAACGGCAATCCGCTTGTCACCACCAGTGGCACGCCTGTGTCGGCATTCATTCTTTCTGGTCAACAGGCCATCAAGGACAAGACTGTGAAGGTGGAGGATATCGCCGGAAGTGGCCTGAACAGCCAGATCGCCACGAAGATCAACGGAGTGCTGCCCGCAGAGCAAGAAGCAGATTCGAAACGTATGGCGTATTACATCGCCATCGGTAGCGCCGCGCGCAATGGTCGTACCGCGCCGAACTCCACCGATATTGAGAACGGTATCAACGCGGCAACCGGTGGCATTACGAATACCGGTGGAACGCGCTTCAACGGTGAGCCGAACCGAGTTGCGATGCCTTATGGCTGGACGGAATCACAGTTCTCCGACAGCGTGAAAGCTGCGGGCACCGGCAACATCGAGAACACGGTGAACGGTGCCCCCATTGGTGCCGTGTACGTGGGGCGCGACGAGATACCGGCAGCGGACTTCATGAAGAAATTCGCCAGCTACAAGCTCGTGCGCGTCGGCGTGCGCGGCACGTATGCGGTGCAGGCCGGGCAGCATTTCGTAAATGACGTGATGGGGCGACCTGTCACGGTGCATCTGAACCTCGGGCAGCAAGCTACGCCGACCGCTGTGGCACCAGCCGCGCAAGTAGATAACCCGTTCGGAGGTTGATGTGCCAATCGATGATCTTTACGCCGATTCAACAGGCCAATTCCTCCGTACGTCCGATCAACTACCATTGCCAGTGACTCGTCCTGACGTCGGCACCTCTATCGGTTCTCTGACGCGCGCAGTCGGTCGAGGGTTGGGGCAGGGTGTCACGACGCTGTTCGGCGCAGCATCCGATCTTGCGGCTGGAGCAACGCAGGCATATGTCGATCCAACGCTTTCAGCCGGGGCCGCCCTGAATCCCGGTTCAGCCGAACTCGTGGACAAGCACGTCAATGAGTCGGTGGCAAAGGCGCGGGGTGGCCACCTGTTCGAATCGCGGCTTGGTTCTGCTGCATATGATCTCGCGGACACATTCAAGGCGAACCCGACTGATTCGTCTCGGGTTGATCAAGTCGTGCAGGGGGCAGTCTCTGGTCTAACGCAGATCCTTCCTGCAGCCGTTCTGGCTGGACCTCTAGCTGGGGCGGCAGTTGGCGGTGCGTCGTTCGGTCTGGGCCGCGCCGAGGAATTGAAGCGTGAAGGCGTTGACATCGGCACACGTACCGCCGTTGGCGCGGTGTCTGGCGCATTCGGTGCCGCCGGTGCTGTGCTACCGGTGGCGGGCGGCACCGTGGCACGGACAGCAGGGCTCGTCGCTGTTGGCGGACCGGGCATGGCAATTGGGCAGGGTGTGGCAGAGAAAGCCATTCTGCGTAATGCCGACTACAAGTCGCTTGCCGATCAGATTGACCCGCTGGACCCTGTGAACATCGGTGCGGCGACCTTGATGGCTGGCGCGATGGGCGCTGGTGCACACGGTATTCGTGCTATCAGGGATCGCCCGGCTGGCTCCCTCGCGCCGCCCCCTGATCTGACGGCGATGCCGGTCGCTGAACGAAAGGCGCTGCCGTACAACCATGCATCACTTGATGCGTATACCACACAGGTTGCCCAGCAAAACGGTGTGCCGCCTGCGTTCCTTCTGTTCATAAAAAATGCAGGCGAGCGTTCGAATAGTGATCAGGTCAGTCCGAAGGGCGCGAAGGGCGTCATGCAGTTCATCGACGACACTTGGACCGCTTACGGCAAGGGCGCGGACCCGACCGATCCTGTCGCCTCGATCAATGCTGCTGGCCTGTACGCGCGTGATCTGCTCAACCGGTATAACGGCAATGTGCGCGCCGCTGCTGCTGAGTACAACGGCGGCGTCTTGCAGGCAAAACGCGTCATGGCCGGTCTGGAGCCGAATAAGCCGGAGACCGCTGCTTACGTCAAACGCCTCGACAACTACAGCGTCAACCCTGATCAGATGCGCTTTACGCCGAGCGGCGAGCAGGTCGACGCCGCACTCACGATGTACGGGCGACGCATGCTCGACGACGCGCACCCGTTCGGCATCTCCGACGTCGACGCGTACAACACCCATCAGGCTCTGACTGACTTCGCCGCCCGGCAGATGAACGCCGGAGCATTCCCCGACGTCGCTCGGTACATCACCGAAACCGACTCTCTGCGTGCTCAGGCGCTCGATGGCATGATCGCTGACGCTGAGAACGGTTACCAGACGCTGGCCGGACAGGCGGCGCAACTGGGAGACCCCGGCGTTGTAACAGCGGCGCGCAACGAGATTGCTTCGATGGGAACACGCCCAGGCGACGTCGAGGTGCGTGCGCTGACGGACCAGATCCAGCAGCAGGGCCAGAAGTTCAAGGCGGCACGGAAAGAGGCGACGA
Organism: Pandoraea sp. NPDC090278; assembly: GCF_044772185.1. NCBI lineage: Bacteria > Pseudomonadati > Pseudomonadota > Betaproteobacteria > Burkholderiales > Burkholderiaceae > Pandoraea > Pandoraea sp. NPDC090278. The sequence goes on from NZ_JBIVYJ010000003.1 coordinate 464,299, forward strand.
AGCATGTCGAGCAGATGCAGGCCGACTTCGATGCTCGGCTCGAGCGACTACAGGGTGCGATTGCCCAGAACGCCGAGGCGCAGCGCGCCGCGAATCAGTTGCCTGCCGCCGAGTCGAACCTTTCCGCGATGCGCGACCAGCGCGCACAATTGGACGTCCCAGCCACGAAGCGCGCGCCCATCGCTGATTACGTCCGTCAGGTAGCGGAGGCATATCGGGCGGATGACGTCGCGCCGCGCGCGTCACGTGCTGTGCAAGACGTGTGGGGCGTAGAAGCCGCCGCGCCGATCCACGTAGCGCCGCGAGTTGACCTCATCCGTCAGGGAGGTGTAGATGCCGCGCCTACTCTGCCTGAGACCGCCGCATCTACGGAAGCCAATCTGCGAGCGCTCCAAGAGCTTGAACCAGACACGCGAGTCCACGTCGACGCCAATCAGGGACAGGTCGAGGGTCGCCTAGCCGACGTCATGAAAGTGATCGACGACGAGCATGCTGCCACGCTGGAAGACTCGAAACTGTTCGAGGTCGCCGCCAACTGCTTTATCTCCCGAGGGATCTGAGATGCACGATAAATGCATAGACGCGGTACAAGCTGCCGCTGGCCGCACGCTGACGAAAGCAGAGACTGACGCTATTGAAAACCGCGTGCGCGCTGGTATGCGTGCGAAGCGTCTGGAAGACCCGGCCGCATGGGACGCTACCCCAACGGCAGATCGCATTCGTGCCGGTGCCGAGTGGGCGCGTGATCAACTTGTTCACGAAGCCGAACTGGCGAAGGCCCGTAAGCAGTTGCAGGTAGCCAAGCAGATCGAGACCACGAACCGTATCAGTGAAGCCGTCTTCGAGAATCCCGACCGTGCCTACGCGAAGCGCGCTCGCGAGAAGGCCGTGAAGGGCGACATCGAGGACACATATGCCATCTCCGGAGGCATCAAGGCGTCGTACATGCGCAACATGATGGGGGCCATCGACGCGATGAAGGAAGGGCAGAACTGGCTTTCGCGTGCATTCGACGTCGATAACCCGGCGATGGAACGAGACATCATCCGCGAAATTTACCGCAACGCCGACGGCAGCACCGGTAACGATGTGGCGAAAGCTGCTGCGCAGCAGATCAATGCGACGACGGATGCGATGCGCAAGCGCTTCAACGCGGCTGGTGGCGACGTCGGTCAGCTCGACTATGGTTATGTGCCGATCCGCCATTCGGCGCTGAAGGTTATGGGCAACGGTAGCGACACGCAGCGCGCAGCATGGGCAGACTTCGTAATGCCACTGCTCGACCGTGCCCGCTATCTGGACGACGCTGGCAATCCGCTGGATGACGCCGCCGTGCGCCGCATGCTGGTGGGCGAAGACCGTACGCCGTGGGAGCGTCGGAGCGCAGCGGCGAAGGGGCAGGTCGAGCCGCGTCAGCAGGGTGTCTGGGACACCATCGCATACGGCGGCATCAGCAAGATCGTGCCGGGCGAAAGCACCGGCTACGCCGCGCGTGCCAACTCAGGGAGCAAGCACCGCGTGCTGCACTTCAAGGACGCCGACGCTCACATCGCGTACAACGCTGCGTATGGCGAAGGCTCGATGCTCGACTCGATGATCTCTCACGTCGACGGCATGGCGAAGAATATCGCTCTGGTCGAACGCTATGGGCCGAACCCGACGCGGAACATGCAGACGCAGATGCAACTCACCGCCGTGCACGACAACACGGAACTGCGCACGCTGGAAGGTGGCATGACGTCCATCGGGGCGTATTGGAATTACGTCACTGGGGCGACAAACGCGCCGGTCAATCCGAAGCTCGCTAAGATCGCCGAGACCACGCGTACTGCGACGAGCGCGATCAAGCTGCAGGGCACGCTTCTCGCGGCCTTTGGTGACGTAGGTACGATGTTCGTATCCGCTGGCTATAACCGCGTGCCATTCTTCCGTACGTTGGCCGACGCCGGGCGATTGATGTCACCAGGCTCTAAGGACTTCCGCGAATGGCTGACTGGACAAGGTTTAATTGCCGAGACGCTGGAACATGGCCTGAACCGGTGGGGCACGGATAACCTCGCGACGGGTTGGGCACGCAACCTGTCGGCTGCCACGATGAAGTTTGGCGGCGTCACCGGTTGGACCGATGCGACTCGCACTGCCTTCCAGGCGAACATGATGCGAGGTTACGGCAAGATCATGGGCACCAAGTGGGGCGATCTCGACGCATGGGACCGCACTTTGCTAGATCGCGGCGGATTCTCTGCGGACGATTGGGCGACGGTGAACAAGGCCACACCGGCAGACTACAACGGCGAGAAGTACCTGACGCCCGATTCCATCTTCGCCACGGGCGATACGCGGGCGAACGATGTGGTTCCGAAACTGCTTGCACTCGTGCGCGAAGAGGGCGAGTTTGCGGTACTGAATCCTGATCTGCGGACGAAGGTCATTTCAGCAGCGACGCCCGGCACCATCGGCGGTGAACTGAAAAAGACATTCCTCCAGTTCAAGTCGTTCCCAATCGCCATGATTTCGAGACATTGGGGGCGCATCGCGGAAATGGGGCGCGATTATGGATGGCGTGGACAGAACCTGCCTGATGGCGCGCCAATGCTTGCGAACCCGATGGCCTATGGCTCCGCGCTCGTGCTGTCCACAACGCTCATCGGTGCGATGACGGTACAGTTGAAAAACATGCTGGCCGGGCAAGATCCTGAAGCCCCGTTCGACAACCCTACACATGCGGCACGATTCTGGACAAGGGCTTTCACGACAGGGGGCGGTGCAGGCTTCGCCGGGGACATGCTGAATGCATCCCTGACCAGCACGGATTACGGCTCTCTGCTTTCGAGCGTAGTCGGTGGGCCCGTCCTGTCCTCTCTGTTTCAACCCGTTCGTGCGCTCTCTCGCGCTGCGCAGGATGCAGGGCAGGGGAAGGAAACACACCTTTCTGCCGATCTGGCAAAGGTTGCACAGAGCAATCTTCCCATCGTGAATCTCTGGTACTGGAAGACGATCTGGAACCGGCTGCTGTGGGACAACATTGCGGAGAACCTGTCGCCTGGCGTAACACAACGGAATATCAATCGACAGAAGCGCGAGACGGGATCTGATTATTTCTGGCGGCCGGGAGACGCAGCACCCCAACGTGGACCTGATCTTTCGCGTGTCGCTGCTTCCGGGTAAATCGCAGAAATCTGCACCTTGGTACTAGGAGGATTAGCGCAGTCTATATGAGGCCGCGCCATGACCGTATCCAGCCAGATTTCCAGCGTGACGTACGACGGGGATGGCGTAACTACGCTATTCCCTATTCCGTACTATTTCCTGAAAGACACGGACCTCACCGTCTATACGTATGAGGTCAGCAGTGGGATTTCTGCTCCCCTCGTTCTTGGGACGAACTATCTGGTGACCGGTGCGGGTGTTCAGACCGGCGGCGCGCTCCAGCTCATTAGCGGAACGGTAATCGCAGTCGGTTTCGAACTGCATATTGACCGCACTCCTCCGGTCACTCAAGAAACAGAGTGGCAAGCCAACGATCCTTTCCCCGCCAAGACCAGTGAACGTGCGCTAGACAAGCTCACGATGATTGCACAGATGCTCGTGTCAATCATCGGCACTGGTAGTAATGCTTCAAGCCGCGCGCTCTTGCTCGGCTTGGGGGACGTCAATGGCTCTGGTGCATACCGGGCTCAACAGAACCGTATCAGCGACGTTGCTGATCCCGAAAATTCACAGGATGTGGTCAACCTCCGAACCATGCAAAAGGCAATGGCTGATCTTCTCGTGGATGGCGCTGGCGACGTTGTGATGGGCCTGCTTGCGAATACGGCTGACACTACACTTGGCGATGCACTAGTCGGTGTTCGTGCTCCCGCAACCGGGGCTGTTGCTCGAACGCAACATGACGTAAATGCCGAGCGCATGTCCGTTATGGATTTCGGCGCGAGGGGTAATGGAACCGTCGACGATACGGAAGCATTCATCCGAGCTCAATCGTGGGCAGGGTCCGTCAAAGGGGCGAGGATTGAAATACCGCCTGGGACGTACGTTCTTACGGATTTTGTAATCGATACACAGAACGTCTCATTCGAAGGTACTGCACCTGGGTACGGATATGCCAGTACGGATCTGAGCGTGAAACTTGTTCCCGGGCCGAGCGCTACATTTGTGGCCCGACTGAAGGGAACGGCGACCGGTGTCACGATTAGTGCGTCGGCATATAGCGGCTTCAAGAATGTTCAGTTCCAATTTGCCGAAGGGACTTGCCAGTACGGCTTGTTTATCGACAGTGATAACACGGTCTGTGAGAACGTTTCCTTTCAGGGGTTCCCTTATGGTTGTGTGATGGCCGATCAGGTGAACTCCAACAAGTTTAGAAATTGCTCATTCGTTCTTAACACTCACGTGGGGTTCGCCGTTACTGAATGGCAGGCTGCACCGTATCTGTATCCGGGTATTACCGTCACTTCTGTAACGAATACAAAATTCTCGATGGAGGGCTGTAACTTCCGTCAAAACAACTTCGGAATTGTGATTCGTTCGGCGCTTGGCGGCGTTTTCGATGGATGTGTGATTGAGTCGAATGATCAGGCCGGGCTCTATATCTACCGTCCCGATAATTCAACCGTGCGTCAGTTGACATTTCGCAACTGTTGGTTCGAAAACAACTATCAGGAGTACACCACCGGGTCTACGGAATTTTCGGTGACCGGCAATCGGATGTTTCTAATTGGTGGAGACTCAACGTACATCGCGTGGACCTCCGCAAACCAGGCCGGCTACCAAATCGTAATCGACTCGCAGACGCACTACGGAGGCGGGGCCGACACATTCCTGTTCGATTTCTGTCAGATTGCAGGTGATACCGCTGCACAGAAGGGCGTACGAATCCTCTCTGGATTCAAATTCGATTTCAACCGCGCGTGGTTAGTCGGCGGGGATATCGACAACTTCATCTACATTGACTATACGGCGCAGGCCGTCCACTGGATTGACCCGCTTGCCGCAAATAATCCATACGGACTCGTGCCGTCTCTTACCAACGCCTTCGGTGCCTCCACAGGAAGCAATAGCGTCTACCTTCGTTCCGGAACCACATTCCGCCCGGGGGAACTTGGCGCGATTTATCCGCAGTTGGGAGCGTACGGGGGGCCGATCCATTTCCTCGGCCAGGTGGACGGTGACCCGAGGAACGGGGACGCGCGCATGCTCGATGACTATTTCGAGACCTTGTTTCCTGGGCAATGGCGAACGGATGGTGCGAACCCGTTCAACGTGGTCAGTGAGACAAGCTACTTCACGAAGATTGGGCGGCTTGTGAAGATCCAATGTCGGGCAGTTTTACAGGTGAACGCTTCGACCGCCTCACAACAGACCCTTTATCTTGCCGGTGGCCTTCCTCAAGGGGCTGAAAATTCCGGAATGCTCGTCGGACGGATCCTTGTATTGGCTGGGTCCGGTGCTACCGCTGTTGTGAACAATGGCCGCACCGAAGTGATCACGAACACCACGTCTACGATAAGCGGAGTTGATCCGGTGTTTCCGGCTTTGACGCCAGGTCATCAATACACCATCACGCTCGACGCGTCATACATCACGAAGACATAACCCACACGACCAGACACCAGACTAGAGACTATGGATGATCAAACGACACTGCTGGTGAAGATCGGGGGATCTGCCGCTTTTGGGGCCGCAGTTTCGCTGAAGTTCATTCCGGGGAATTGGTGGCAGCGAGGACTCTCCTTCGGGGCGAGTCTGGGAATCGGCTGCCTCGTTGGTGGATTTGTGGCTGAGAAGTATTCAGTCATTCCGGGAAGCATCACGCACATGCTTGCCATCGCAGCCGCCGCCGTGTTCGGTCTATCGATGGTCAGCAATCTGATGCAACAAATCCCTGAATGGCTGGCAGCCGCACGCCGGAAATTCCTTGGGAGCTAAGCGATGCTCACGATCATCAATTTCGCGGCCAACGCTGTGATTTTCTCGCTGTCACTGTGGGCCGTTCTGACTCATCGCGTGCCAACGAAGAGTGCTGGCGCGGTCGTCCTGTTTCTGGTGAACTCTGCCGCCCTCGGAAACATGGGGTCGACGACAGCGTGTCACAGCGCACCGGAGGTCATGCTGAATGCAGCCATCGCACTTGCCGCACTGTGGGCGTTCTGGCACGTGCAGATCAAGAGGCACGTCCTGAAGGGATTCAGCCATGACACCAACTGAAGCGCTTACTACTGCTATCGTCCCGGCGCTCTCACTTCTCCCCGGGAAAATGGACACGCCGCAGGCTCGCGTCATGCTGCTGTCCATCGGCCTACAGGAATCCCACCTGACCTATCGACGCCAGATGCCAACTGGCCCGGCGCGTGGGCTGTGGCAGTGCGAGCAGGGCACGCGCACGTCGCGCGGCGGAATCTGGGGGCTGTACCTGTTCCCGACCACCGCCGATGCGCTGGTAAGCCTGTGCGCCGCGCGCAACGTCTCGCATGACCCGGTGGAGATCTACAGCGCTATCGAGCGCGACGACATCCTCGCGGCCGGGTGTGCACGCCTGTTGCTCTACACAGACCCCAAGCCACTCCCCGCCGTCGACGACGTTCAGGGTTCGTGGGCGCTGTACCTGCGCGTATGGAAGCCAGGGAAGCCCCGCCCAGCGGAATGGGGCATGAACCACTACAAGGCAGCGGAGGCCGTATGACGTTGCTTGATCCTCGTGTGTGGGGTGGCTTGTTGCTAGCCGTGGTGCTGGCCGCTGGTGGCGGTTATTGGAAGGGGCATCATGATGCCGACCAGTCGGCCACAGTAGCCAGTCAGGCAAAGCAGATCAACGATCTGACCGCCGCCAACAACCTCTATCGCCAGACGACGCAAACGCTGGCCGGGATATCGATCGATGCAAAAAAGTCCTCTGACGCCGCAAATGCTGCCGCTCATGCTTCTGACGTCGCTGCTGATGGGCTGCGCAAGCAACTCGGTCAGTACATCACTGCCGCGCGACATTCCACCACTGCCGGTGGAGGCTCGACAGCCGGCGGCGGCGGAGATCCCCTCGATCTGCTCTCAGGGCTGCTCAGCCGGACTGACCAAGCTGCGGGAGACTTCGCGAGATTCGCTGACGCTGCCCACATCGCAGGACTCGCCTGCGAGCGCAGCTACGATGCGTTGACGCGAAAAGGCGGCAATAGCAATCAAATATAAGTAAGAGTACGCTATCGCTGGCTATTTATCGGGTCGAGGCTCTTGGCCTTTCCCACCACTCGTCCCAGTTCGGACATCACGCAAGCCTGGCGTCGGGCTGGAGGGGGATGTCGCGTGGCCTACGCGTTGTTGGAAAACTGCGAAACGCCCTAGGAGCTTTTGTCAAGTGCGATAGTGTTATAGTTGCACCCATGAAAGCACAAGCCTTGCCAGACACGAACCGAATTATCGAGCGTCTCAACCAACTGACCCACAAAGGGGGGGCATACGTTGAGCGTACTGATTTGGAATGGCGGATACTCGGGCGAGATGTGGAAAAGTTGAAGGCGCAGGATGCCGCTCTCGGATGGGGACTGTATGGCTCTCTGATGTCGATTGTTGGCGACCATGACGAGGCAGAGCGTGGGTTTCGCACTTCATTGCAACTTGGCAAAGGTGCGATTTTTATGAATAACTGGGTTGCAAGCAGAGTCAACCTAGGGTATTTCACGGCAGCGTATAGCTTGGCAAAGGAGGCAAGTGTGCCTGAGCTGGGCATGACTTCAGATCGTTTGCCTTTCCTCCTCTTGACTGGTGGTATCAATACTGCAGATTGCTATCTAAAGCGAGCGAAAGACATGAATATGGATGTTGTTCTGCCTCAAGCGGTGATGTCCATCGATGAAATTTCGATTGCTACCGAGCTATTACGTCAAGCCGAACTGACCGATGAGGATCTCGCTGCTCACCTCGATTTGGCTGGCGGCGTTATGCGGACGCGACGTCAGTTGTTCGTTGGAGAGCAGGTTGTCCTCGTACAACACGAAGAAGGCGTATTTTCGGGAATCACATACGTATTTCCTATTTCAGGATCCGCTGCCGATATATTCGAATTGAATTGTGAACTGGCAGAGGCAGAGTCTGCTCAAGATATCAAAAGGCATCCATTCTTCGATGTAGTATTTTCCGTGGCATGACTATCGACGCACTGAAATTGTTGGAGTGCGCCGAGCGCATTTTTAAAGCTGACGAAGGTGAGGCGACGTTGCGAGCTGTTGCCAGTCGAGCCTATTACGCTGGGTATCATGCGGCCAAAGGGTTTCATGAAGCGCTTGCCACACCCGGAAGCGTCATGCAGGCGCGCGGTCGGCACGAGCAGCTTCTTGCGCAATTGGCGAATCCGGGCATATCGAAGAACAACAGGAAGCACACAATCTCTGTGGCTCTTTCAAAGAGTCTCCGGCCAACCTACAGCTTGCGCGTGACTGCCGATTACCATCTGCACCGGCCCATTACACAGCTACAGGTGAGCGACTCTCTCGCGGCTTGTCGCCATGTCGTTGAGGTTGCTAATCTGCATAGCAAAACCGATTAATTGTGGTCGGCTGTCTTGCCGGGTTGTCCCCAATCTAGTCTAGATTGACTCCACGGATTCCTCTCCCCGACTTGTACCGGACATCACTCATCTTCGGTGCCTGCTTCTGCAGAGCGGGGCCGCCTATTCTCGGGTTCACGGCGTGTTTTGTGACCCGCTCACATTCAAACTATTCCCTGCAAGCTGAACGTCTAGGGCGTCGCCGCTATGCCGTCGCATGATCGTCGAGCACGGGCACGCGGCCGTGCTGAAAGAGGATCTTCGGTGCGTCCATCGCGCCCGTGTCGGGATCGAACAGGACTTCGTAGGCGGCCACCCCTACATGCCGCTCGCGCATCGCGTGCGCCACGCGAATCGCCCCGACGTCGGTACCAGCTGGCCGGACTTCGACGGGTAGCAGATCGCCGCTACTCCCTTGCCGGAAGGGGATGACAATGAACTGGGTGACGTGTGAATCTCGCATGGTGGCCTCCCTCGTGGTGCTGGTGAGGGACGTAAACTAGCACGCAATACTGTATGAAAACGCAGTATTTTGGCGCGCTCTACGCAGCTATGCTGCTTGGTCATCATCAACTCTGCCGGGCCACAATGACCCAATACTTGACTCTTCCACTGACTACCCTAGCGGTGCTGGCCGGCGTTTGGTTGGCGAAGAATCTGATCATCACTAGGCTTACAGCAGCGGTTCGTCACGAGTTCGACGAAAAAATGCAGAAGTTGCGCAGCCAAAATGAGGTCGAGATAGAAGGATTGAAGCAAAAGCTTCGAATTAGCGAGGGGGAAATTGTCGGCATAAGAGGGGTCGGACTCGATGCACTGACGAAGCGAAATGGTGTGCTACTGGAACGCAAGCTCAAGGCTGTCGATGAAGTCTGGGCGGCGCTTCACTATCGCAAACGGGGGCGTTTCGCGACGCAAATTCTTTGTAGACTGAAACTGGACGAGGTGGAGAAGCGGGGCGCCGAAGGCAACCTCCGGGAGTTCTTTAGAGCGTTCGACAACGATTTCAAAGGATACTCTGAAGGGCTGGTGCCGGTGTTTCAGGCACAGCCATACGTCTCAGCGAGGGCATGGGCGTATTTTTCCGCCTACAATTCGATATCCACTGTTGCACTCATGTATATCCATTTCAAGGCAAATGGCATGCCGTCCTCTTATATCGATTTCGATCAGATGCAAGCGGCTACGTTGATTGCATTGCCGCACCAGAAGCCACTGTTTGATCAGATCGGGTGGCAGGCGTCCTTCTATATGTTGGATGAGCTTGAGCAGGGCGTGCTCGCAGAGATTCACCAAATGTTGGATGGCAAAGTGGATGACGAGCAACAGATTCAGAGGGCAGCCAAAATCATGATCGCTGCCGACAATGCGTTTGAGAGCGGGAAAGTCGAGGACATTTTGAAGAATGCGCCGAAGGAAATTCGACGTGAGCCGCCAAAAATTGAGGCCCCGCCGCGTTCGTGAGCTTACAGGCTCACGCCATTTCATGAACTGACTGATAGTGGTGTGACTATGTGCACGAACTACCGCGTACTGATCGGCGTTTGTTCAGTAGCAAGTACGTGGTGCGGCGATGCTGGTGTGGGGGAGGGGGGGGCTGACACCGCAAATGCCCGCCTCAGATAGAGTTGAGGCGGGCACGTCGGCATTGCCGGACGAGGTGGTTACTTCCTGCGCTTGTTTCGAATCACAATCCGAAACGGCTGACCGTTCGGGCGACGGATTTTCCGTCCCTTCACGGTAATGGTCATCCGATAGATGACTTGTTCGCCTTCGTCTCGCATTTGGAATCATTCTCCAAAATGCGACTCCAACATGAAACTTGGCACTTGACGGTCGTAAACCGCACCACCTATCATTCGGTTGCACTTCCAATGCACCGTAGTATCAAGATGTGCAGCTCATGGAGTCTTTGAGCTTCACATTTTCCCGAAGGCCTGCAACGCTGCTAACGTTGTGGGCCTTTTTTATGCGGCTTCTTTGTCGTCGTCCGGCGCGTTCTTTCTCCACTCAATGTCGTCGGTAAAGTCCATCGGGATCTGAATGGGCTCCTCCTCGGGGTGGATGCTATTCCAGTGATCACTGTCGAGCGTAAGCTGCAGCCCGTCACCGATCATCTGTTCCCGTCGGTTGATAAGGGATTTGTGCATCTGTGGGCGCGTTGCCTCATCGATATCAACCCACAAGACCATTTGCTGAGTCCCGTGCATCTGATACAGCGCATGGTTCGCTCGATAGGGTCTTCCGGTCTTTGCATTTTTCCGGATTTCCTGACGAGCAGCTTGCGTGAACTCTCGCGCCAAGAGAGCCATCGGATCTTTGGGCTGAGGTACCGGCCACCCGCGCTCGTTGGCAAACTTCGCCACTTTGTGCATGTCGACTTCTGCCTCGCCCGTCGTCTCCTTGTACAGCCGAATAAGGCGCAGCATTTCTTCGTGCTTCGTCACCACTTGCTCCCGTAATGATTACAAGCCAACTGGGGCTATATCACCCCAACCATCGACCATAGCGGAAGGTGCCACTATGGAGCGAATCTTGGACAGGTGCGCACGGAACCTGTCATACCTTCCCGTTCTGTGTTGCAGCTGCCCCGCAATCAGACCCGGATGTACGTTTATCGTCTTCGCGAACCCAAGAAGATCGCGTTCCGCAAAAAAGGGGGCCTTGCGAGCGATGAATGCATCGAGCTTTTTCTGCGGCACGCAGAAATCTGCAGCAGCAGCGTTGGCGACACGTTCTTCGTCGGAAACATTGGCACCGGTTCCCGCGTTCTCGCCCTCCAGCTCTGCATCAAGAATGGTTTGACGCGTCTCTCTGCCATGACCTTGTAGGACATGCTCCAGTTCATGGCGTAGAACGAACCAGAAATTGTCGATTCGATCGTGTCGGATCGACATCCCAATTACCGGGGAATGCTCATTCAGCCACATGCAGGCGCCGTCGATTTTTGCGCCGGTAAGCGACTCAACGACTACGAAACGGATCCCGCTCTCGGCGAGAATTCGTGGCACGTGTCGCGCTTCCTCCGCAGCGGCGAGCAACGAGGAGAGGCGCTCTACGGCCTTCCGACCGGCTTGTTGGGTGAATTTGGGCACCAACATTTCGCTGGCAATCTCACGGACGCGATAGAGCCACGCGAGTTGAACAAACGTTGCCGAGCCGAGTACCTCAGTTTTCTTTGCGGCGTGGGGCAGAATCTCCACTTCACTGTCCGTGTCTACCTTAAAGAACTTGGATATCGCACTTTCAACTTCTGCAACATCGCGAGGATTCTCGGCTTCTAACCACCCGCGCTTAATCATCTCCGCTACAGGCAGACCGCCAAACAATTGAGCTCGCGCTGCTCGTTTGGGGTCTGGGCGTGCAGTGATGCGAGCACGAGCCAAGTCATATGATTTTTGCAGGTCAAGAAACGTCTCGGCAGGCACATCGAAGACTTCTTCGAGTGCTATGGCGAGCGGGGCGTCGACGGCACGCTTGTCGGAAACGATACGATTGACGCCGCTATCATCGATTCCCAAGATAATGGCCAGCACACGCTTGTGCCAACCTCGCTCCGCGAGGAGGGCATCGATCAGCTGACCGGGGGTCTTGTAGTCGGTAGGGGCAATCTTCTTCATGGTGTGGCGATGATATGCCAGTTTGCGTTTTTGCGCAAACTCATGGTTTGTGCAATTTTGCGTCTGGATATTCGGTCAATCATTGGAACGGAAAGGGGCGGCTCCAGCGGCCCGCTCGTTATGGCGGGGAGAGGCTGTCGTTCGCGATGCGTTCGCGATGCTCACATTGAGCGCAGATCATCACCCGCTGACGAAGCGCTTCCACAAACCCGGCAGTGAGAAGCGTTCTGTGATCATCATCCGGCCAGACGATTACGACGACTGGCTGGGCGCGCGCTCGATCGACGAAGTGCGGTCGTTCGTGACGCTGCCGGATGCTAAAACGATGAGCGCTGCTCCGGCTCCGAAAGTCGCAGCGTGAGGGCATGCGTTCGCAAATGATATTAGGCAATCGCCTAATATTCCGCTGTACGAATCAACAGATTGACTCCAACGAAAAAACCCGCACAGCCAATGACTGTGCGGGTTCAATTCTGGTCGGGGCGAGAGGATTTGTGCTTCCGGCGACCTCTGCCCCGGCGGGTACGCAACCGTGGAAAGAGGGATATCCGGCTCACTGCGGTCAAATTGCCCTTTTCAAGACTACGACTGGTGTTGCTTTTTCCGTTCTCGCTTTGCTGCTTTATCTGCTTGACGTCGTGCGGCCCTGTTCATTGGAACTCCTCCTTCGCCAATGTAGATCGGTGGGGGGGCGACGAACCGGAACGGGGCAGGAAATTCGGACTCGGTGTTCCGAAATAGTTTTGCTTCGGTTTTTGGTCGGAGAATGTCGAGTTCATCCGCTTGCTTCCGCCAGTCCTGGATTTCTTCGTCCGAAACCCCGGCCAGGTCGACGTACATGAAATCTTGTGACGACGTCCCCTCCGATAGTGGCTCACTGGCTACCCCGATAGCTTCTTTCAGTGTTGGCATTCCGTGTTTGACGGCGTGGCAGTACACCATGAGGCTGTGCATCCGCCTGTGCCGGTAAGTCGTGTCGTAATCTTCACCTTCCGTCCTAGGAATGGTGAGGAAAACAAAGGCTTTGTCGGGAGGGCGGCCGGTCAACTTGACACGTGCGAACATGTGGCCTGGGTCGCTGCGGTGCAATGCAACTAGGAGGTCTGCGGACAGACTGCGACGGGCGAGACGCGTTTGGCTGGCGAGAGCTCGAACGATTCGCTCGTGATTTGCGTCGCCCATATTCGGTTGCCAGGGCACAGTGATAGCTTTGCCAGAGCGGATGAACCCGCTCTGTTGTTCGATGAGCGCATCCCACGTGTAGCTAATTTCGTTCGCCTGTTGTTTCGCCTGCCATTGGGGGCTTGCTCGGTACGTTTTCCAGTCGCCCTCCGGAAGAGCGACGAAGTCGACGTCCTTAGGCGTTTTTGGGAATGCATGCTCCTCGTCGCGTATCGTGGACATATACCGAGCGAGTAGCTCCTCCTCGCCGGGTACTGAGACGATGACCCCGGGCTGTTGCATGAACGCCTCTTTCTTTTTCAGGTATCCAACCAAGTCTGGAACCGTATCGAGCTCCTCAAGCAGCAGATCAACCGTCATCTCGTCAAGCACGTGAACAAAGCGGCGGCTCTCAAGGGGGAAGCCAATATGAAATGGTGTATTTGTGTGAGCAGTCTTGCCCACTAATTCGCTGAGCAACATGAGGCTCCCCGAACTTCCGCCACCGAAGAATCGTCTTGCCGGGAAGTAGGATCCTCGCGTCACAGCGATCAGGTAGTATCGCGCTACGCTGGCGTCGGGGAGTTCGATAGGCGAGGGTGACTGACGGGCTTTGTCTAGAAAAATTCGGCATGGGAACGCTTTGATGAATTTCTCAGCTCCCGCGAGTTGCTTCGCCGACTTGTCGATTGCGCTTCGGTACCACCGAGGCCAAGCGACCGTCACGTCCACCTTGCTCTGGTATGCGCAATCTTTATCTGAGAACAGCAGCACATCGTTTCCGAAAACGACTAACAGGTCGCAGAGTTCCTTTCCATCGCCTTTACCATTGACTCGACCCTCGTCCGTGTAAACGTTCGGATAGCTCCATAGGCTCAGAAACGCTCTGCGTGCGAGGCTGGTAAGTGCCCGCTCTGACGCCGTCGTTCCGTCTGACGATGCTGCCTTTTCCCACGCGGTCTTTTCTATCATGGTGTTCTTACTGGTCCCCTTCGCCACACGTCAACGTTGCCCACGCTCTAGGCGGACGTTGCGGATTGTGTTGTTCTGGTCGAAAGCTACCCGTGTCGGCCGCACTTGGACACAGAATGCCAGCATTGTGCCAGCGTTCCTTTGGAACGCCGTAACCTATAAGGATTGGGCCGAGGTTCGCGTCCCGTATCCCTTATCCTCAAGGCAGCCATGCGTGAACATTTACTAGGCCAAGCGGATGCCCAGTATGGCGGCGACCGATTGCCGCCTCGTCGCATCGAGTTGGGCTAGATAGGAAAGCGTCCCGTAGACGCTCGCCGACCTGTGCGGCGGTGCTATGGCGCCGGTTACGATCGGCGTCGTGCCGCCGAATAGGAAGCGTTTAGGAACCTCAGAGCCTTTGCTATCCGGCAATGTGCCGACTCCATTGGCGTGGCCGCTTACCGTTTCTGCAAGTAGTTCGCCCACCACTGCATCATCTCGCGACGCTCTCTCAGGTATTCAGCGTGCACGTATGCGGCCGTAACTTGATTTCGCTCCGCATGTGCGAGCTGTCTATCCACCACATCTCGCGAAAATCCATTCTCCCGCAGTACCGTTGCGGCGAGACCTCTAAACCCGTGCCCCGTCATCTTCCCTTTGTAACCCATGCGATAGAGGGCGAACAGCATCGTGTTGTTCGAGATGGGCCCCCTGCCTTGAACGCTGTAAAAAATATGCGCCCGGTGCCCATTAATTGCCCTTAGTTCGTCGAGAATTGCAACTGCCTGCTCGGATAGAGGCACGATATGTGGTTCGCGCATTTTCATGCGCTCCGGCGGGATGCGCCATTCGGGATTGCCGTTGAGTGTAAATTCCGACCACTCTGCACGAATCATTTCGGTTGTTCGCGCAAAGGTGAGGGCCATGAATTTGAGCGCGAGCTTAGTCACCATATCGCCTTGATAAGCGTCGATGTCGCGCAGCAGCTTGGGGATTTCGGACGCGGGAACTCGTGCCATATGCTTTACGCCGGGACTTCTTTTCAACACTGTTTCCGGATCTATGTCAGCCGCGGGATTTCTGGCGCAACGGCCCGTCATGATCCCATACTGAAAGACCGCGCGCGAACGTTGGAGTACCCGAATCGCGGTTTCCCTCACCCCGCGTGACTCGATTGTGCGAACGATTTCCAGCATGTCGAGCGCCTCAATCGATGAGATCTGACGTTCGCCGATACGTGGGAATACATCGATCTCCAGAGACTTCAGAACTTTTTCGGCATACACCGTAGTCCAACCCACTTGCTGATTCTCATACCATTCACGGGCAACTGATTCGAAGGTCGAGGTCGCAGCAACAGCTCGGGCGCGCCGTACTTCCTTCTTCTGCATCGACGGGTCGCTCCCCGTAGAAAGCTCTCGTCGGGTTGAAAGACAAGCTTCACGCGCTTCCGCGAGCGATGTCTCTGGGTAGATCCCAAACGAGGCGACCTTCTCTTTGCCGTCGAAGCGATACTTCATCCGCCAATACTTAGATCCGTTTGGCATTACCTGCAAATAAAGCCCCTTGCCGTCGGCGAGGCGGTACGGCTTTTCAGTCGGTTTTGCTTTTTTGACCTGTAGGTCGGTGAGCGGGGCGATGACTTTTGGCATTTGGGGGTATCGAACAAGGGGGTATCACTCGATCTCCCCACTGATACCCCAAAAAAATCTGTGCGCTACTGGGAGTCGTTGGGCAATGATGGCAGCAAAAAGCCCCGACAGGCAATGCTGCGCGGGGCTTTTTGGTAGAACTTGTGAAACGTTGGGAGCTTAATTGGTCCCCCCGACAGGAATCGAACCTGTATCTAGCGCTTAGGAGGCACTCGTTCTATCCATTGAACTACAGGGAGAGACTGGATGTTATCCAGCGGGACGCAATAGCTTCGTTCTTGCAGGCACGACGTGAGGGCAAGAGTATAGCAAAATCGTTTCGGGCGAAGGCGCAGGCATCCACATGGGCACGCGAAATTGAGGTGCCGGCTGAAGTAGGCGGGGTCTGGATATGGTGTCGGTCAAGGCACCGCTGCCGGCGATCCTCGTGCACTACCGGGGGCGGGGCGGCTACGGTGAATACTGCCGCTTGGCTCGTTGGGCCGCCGCCATTTGGTTATTTTCCGAATTTTCGAATTCGCCGCGCTCCGCATTCGGCATCGCGTGAAGCGCCGGAGCGCCCATGTGGCGGTCGAATCGCGTGACGGTGCCCTCCACCTGACCCGCCCCAGAACGACCCACTCCCTCCCAAAGGCGGCATCGTTCACTACACTCGGTTCCTGCATGGCAGATCCTCCTCTGTCATGCGTCATTGCGAAGAAAGTCTTGGCCCCGGTGTATTTCTGCCGGGGCCTTTTTTCATCCAGATCTCCCCGGAAGTCATACTTCTCCCGCAGATTCCGAGTCGCCATGGAGCGTTCGCTTGCTTTGCGACATACGCGAGTGCGGTCATTGCGCCAGGCATCCCAATCTCGTGGCTTTTAAAGGAGGTTGATATTCGCGACAGAATCAAAGAAATCATCGACACGGTCGTGCCTCGCCATCGCAGGTTCAAGGCGCTAGAGGAACTGAGTGGACTGCAAGCGCAGACCTGGCGCAGCATTTATGAGGGACGTCAACGTGCGACGGAGCAGGCGATTCTCGCACTTTGCAACAACTGGCCGAAATACGCGTTTTGGCTGGGGACAGGAATGACTGATGAGGATCACGGTCATTCATCGCCGGTATTGGAGCGAACGAAGCGTGATCACGAGATGTTGCGCAAATCTGGGAAGCTTCGACTGAAGTGAATGCGAATGCGCGATCCGTGTCCACGCCCTTCAAATAAATCGATGCCTTGCCATCGTGCTTCGTCATCTCGTGGCCGTCGGACTTTTCTATCATCGTTCGCCCGCTTGTGCGGCTTTCAGACACTCGACATATGCCGCTCTTGTGGTGATTTGATTAGCTGCTCGTGGATTCGGTCCAAACAGCGTTTGAAGAAACGGGGCGTAGTTTTGCACATAACACGCGTCAACACGGTCCGCCTTGGCTTCGAGTATTTGTGCGACACAGGCAACGTGCGATCGTCGAATTTCGTCGCGAATTTCGCCCGGATCGAGCTTATAGAAATTGGTTAGGAATCGAGCGAAATCGGGATTACTCGCCAATTGATCGGCAAACTGGTCACGCATTTGATCCAGAGTCACACCGTCCGAACGCTGTTTCGCCAAACTCTGCTCAATCGTTGATCTCGCGAGACACGGAGTGATGTGCGCCCAGAGTGGATCGACGCCCGTCATCCGCTTCAACTCGTCTTCAGTCGTGGCGGTGCCTTGCGCAACAGCCGCAGACGTGCTCAGGCAATTGATGATGGTCGATAGAATGAAGAGCAAGAGTAGGTTGCGCATGACAGGTTTGACTCGGAAGGGGATTGCGCTAAGGTGCGTGAGCGCGTCGCCAAATGTCCCAAGTCAGCAATGCCGTGCATGGAGGGCTGGCTTTTAATCAGGGTCCGAGGCAAACACGAAAGCGGAGACGCGACGTCGACACAAAGCAACACTTCGGCATAACGTCCGTTGGAACGAAAACTTGAGCTAGGCGAGGCCACTCTGCACTGCGAGTTGGTGTCTCAGTTGTTCCTGGCGGCCCCATGAAGCGTGTTTCCATCCATCAAAACCCTCCGCAGTTCGTACCTCAGGAATTTCCCGATAGAACAACCGGGATTGGCATTTGTTCCATTGACGCTACAAATTGGCCCTCCTAGAGTCGTCGCCATGATGACTCGTTCCTTCCTGCCTATGCTGACGTCCGCCCGTATGCGAGCGACGCATCGCGTGCTGCGCGAGTAACTCGCCGCCACTCAGCGCATCTGTGCGTTCTCTGCATTTGTCACGGTCACCCTTTGTGACAAGTCGCATCCGACGCCGCCGCGCTCACCCCATTCGCCCCATGCCGGACGACGCGCCACTCGTGAGCGCGCCGCGGCGTCGTGCGCCCTCGCGATTCGATACGTGACGCGAGCGAGTCCAAAGCAACACCGGACTCGCCGCAACGGTCGACGCACGGCGTCGTGGGGTGCTGTTTTCCTCAACAACAAGAAAGACGCCCAACCTCATGACGCACTCCTCGCGCAAAACGTCAAAACTGCTGCCCTTCACCGGTTCGACCGGTGCCGCTAGTGTCGCCAGTGCCGCTCTACTCCTCGCAAGCGTCGCCACACCCGCGCACGCCCAGTCAAGCGTCACGCTCTATGGCCTGATCGAATCGGCCATCGTCTCGCAAAACCACGCCAGCCCTACTGGCGGGCGCGTCTACTCCGTCAATCAGGCAGGCGAGGGCTTCCTCTCCGCCAGCCGTTTCGGTCTGCAAGGCATCGAAGATCTCGGCAGCGGGATGAAAGCCCGCTTCGTGCTTGAAAACGGCTTCAACTCGCAAGCCGGTACCTTCGACCAGCAAGGACAACTCTTCGGACGTCAGGCGTTTGTCGCACTGCAAGGCGGATGGGGGGAACTGGCGTTCGGGCGTCAATACACCGGGGCCGTCGTCGCCATTTCAATGGTCGATCCGATCTTCATCGGCGCACCGCCCACGAACTCGTGGCTCGTCTTCCTGACGGGCCAGCGCTACAACAACGCACTCACCTGGACAAAGAAGTTCGGCCCCTTCGGCGTGAACCTGCAATACGCGTTCGGCGGTATCGCGGGGCAGGGTTCCGCGCGCTCGTCGGCGTCGGGCGGCGTGTCGTGGGAGCAGAACGGCAACGTCTTCACCGGCCAGTTGCAACAGACGCACGACTCACAGAGCCGCACCGCGAAGACGTGGTCGCTCGGCGGCAAAGTCAGCTACGGCCAGTGGAAGTTCCATGCGGACTACCTGCAAAGCCAGCGCGATCCCGGCTTCGACGTGACCAACGGCGGCGTCGACTACGCGTCGATCACCAACATGAGCACGGCCGCCACGCCAACGACCGTTGCCGCCATCGGCTCAGTGTTCTCCGCCGCACGACGCGATCAGTTCTTCACCCTCGGTGCGACCTATCTGCTCAGCCCGTCGTGGCAATTCATCGCCGCCTATATGTATAACAACACCACAGCGGTCAATTTCAGTGGCAAGCGCCAGACGCTCTACGGCGTGATCG
This sequence comes from Pandoraea sp. NPDC090278, assembly GCF_044772185.1. Lineage (NCBI taxonomy): Bacteria > Pseudomonadati > Pseudomonadota > Betaproteobacteria > Burkholderiales > Burkholderiaceae > Pandoraea > Pandoraea sp. NPDC090278. The sequence goes on from NZ_JBIVYJ010000003.1 coordinate 483,721, forward strand.
ATTACTTCCTCTCGAAGCGAACCGACGTCTACTTCGCCACCGCCTACGAGCGCGTCGATGGCGGCTGGGGCGGTCTGTTCGGCACCACGACCACCAACTGGACTGGCGGCAACGGTGTGAAGCTCAACGGCTTCGATAACCAGATGAGCTACTACATCGGTCTGCGTCACCGCTTCTAAACGATCGGAACAATCGAGTCCGTCGTTCGCCGTCGTCGGATGACACGAAGATGACGGCTTCCTGACACATCGGGGCGACGCTCAAAAACGGAAGCGGCGCAGCATCCGAAAATGCTGCGCCGCAACCTTGGAACCCTTGCTGTACCTGCGTTTTCAGGCCGTCGAACAAATATCCCGAATCGCTTAGGTGTTTTCCCGATAGGACATTTTGTCTATGCCTTTGTTCTATTGACCGGACATTATGACACTTCCAGAATCGCCGCATGGATACCCCACTTCCGCTTTCGAAATACCACCAGATCTACCTCGTGCTGCGTGAGCAATTGCAGGAGGGGCGCTTCGATCAGGACGGCGTGCCTGGCGAGCATCTGCTGGCCGATCAGTTCAGCGTCGCGCGCATCACGATCCGCAAGGCGATGGAAATGCTCGTCGCCGATGGTCTCGTCGTGCGTCGCCCGGGACTCGGTACATGGCCGTTGCATGCGGGTCAGCGCACCGGTGGTGGCAAGATGCCCGGCATTTCCCGGGAAAAGGCGCACCTCACGGGCTTGCTCGAAAACATCGTCAACATGGGCCTGCGCACGAGTGTCGCTGTGCTCGAATCGTCGGTCGTCGGTGCAAGCGACGCGGTCGCCGATGCGCTGACCCTCGCGCCCGGTGCCCCCGTCTACAAGAGCATTCGTGTGCGTAGCACGCAAGCCGGGCCGCTGTCGTACATCACCACGCACGTGCCGCAGGACATCGCGCAAATCCGACGCGAAGAACTCGAACGCAAACCGCTGCTGATGCTGCTCGAAGAAGCGGGCGTCGAGCTGGGCGGGGCGACGCAAACCATTTCCGCGCGTCTGGCCGATGCCGTCGTGGCGCGCCATCTTGACATTGCCGTCGGCTCCGCACTGCTCGCGGTCACGCGTCTCGTGCGCGACGTTGCCGACCGTCCGGTGCAACTGCTGCAAGGCCTGTATCGCCCAGATCGCTACCAATACCAGCTTCAACTCTCGCGCGTCGGCGACATCGACGCCAAGGTCTGGGTCAGCGAAGAACTGTCCGCCCAATTCCACTGAACACGTCCGGAGAATCTTTCATGAGTTCGCGTCGCACGTTCCTGCGTCAGTCCACCGCCATGGCCGCGCTCGCCGCTGCCTCCACCAGCACCCCGTGGCTCGCGCGTGCAGCCGGTAAGCCGGTCAAGATCGGCGTGCTTCACCCCGTCACCGGTGCGCTGGCCTATTCGGGACAGCAATGCCGTCTGGGCGCGCTGCTCGCCATCGACGACATCAACGCAGCAGGCGGCATCAAGTCGCTCGGCGGCGCACCCATCGAAGCGATGCTCGGCGACGCACAATCGCGCCCCGAAGCCGGTTCGGCCGAAGTCGAAAAGATGAACGAAGCCGGTGTGTCGGCGATTCTCGGTGCCTACGCCTCGGCCATCTGTCTGGCAACGACGCAAACCGCCGCGAAGTATGGCCTGCCGCACGTGGTGGACGTCGGTGTGGCCGACCAGATCGTCGAGCGCGGCCTGACCAACACGTTCCGCTTCGGTCCCGGCTACCGCATGTGCTCGCTGCGCGCCGTCGACGATCTTGCCGCGCTGAACAACGCCGCAGGCAAGCCCGCGAAGACCGTCATGATCGTGCACGAGGAGTCGCTCTTCGGCACCGGCACCGCGGCGCTGCTGCAAAAGGAATTGCCCGCACGAGGCTTCGAAATCAAGGAAGTCATCAAGCACGCGAACCCGACGCGCGACTTCAACAACATCGTACTGCGCATGCGCTCGGTCAATCCGGACATCGTGATTCCGGCGAACTACTACAACGAATATGCGTTGCTGCTGCGTGCGATGAAGCAACAGAAGGTGCGACCGAAGGCGATCTACTCGGTGCTGGGCGGCGCGGCGTCGAGCTATAAATTCCTGAAGGAATTCCCGGATATCGCCGACGGCATCATCGACTGCAATCATTGGTTCAACCCGAAAGACCCGCGCGTGGCATCGCTCAAGAAGCGTGTGGAAGCGAAGGGCGCTTACTTCAGCTATGAAGTGTTCATGACGTACACGGCCATGATGCTGCTGGCCGACGCCATCGAGCGTGCCAAATCGGTCGACCGCGCAGCGATCACGGCGGCGCTTGCGTCGAGCACGTTTAAGGATCACATCATGCCGTACGGACCGACCAAGTTCGTGAACGGACAGAACACGGGCGCGCAGCCGCTGCTCACCCAAGTCTCGGGCGGCGACATCAAAGTGATTCTGCCGGACACCTATCGCCAGGTTGCACCGGTCTTCCCGCTCAAGGCCTGACGCAATGCTAGATCCGGTCATTCTGCTTTCCGCCGTGCTAAACGGGCTCACGACGGGCGCGGTCTACGCGCTCATCGCGCTCGGCCTCACGCTGGTCTACGGTGTGCTGCACATCATCAACTTCGCGCACGGCGCGGCGTTGATGGTGGCCCTCTACGCCGTCTGGCTGCTGCGCGAGAAACTCGGCATCGACCCGTACGTCGCGCTGCCGTTCGTCACGCTGGGCATGTTCGCGCTCGGCTACGCCCTGCAACGCGTGGTGATCGAGCGCGCCAGCCACGGCAAGGACGAGAACATTCTGCTCGTCACACTGGGGCTGGCCATCGTGCTGGAGAACCTCGCGCTGGTGGTGTTCAAGTCGGACACGCACACGATCGATACGCCGTACACGCTGGCCACCGTCGACATTGGTCCCGTCATGCTCGCGCTGCCCAAGCTGATCGCGTTCGGCGGAGCGCTGGCCGCTGCCGCCGTGCTGTTCTGGATCATGCGCTCGACGGATCTGGGACGCGCGATTCGCGCGGTCGCGAAGGAGAAGCACGGCGCGAAGCTCATGGGCATTGATGTGGAACGCGTGTACGCGCTCTCGTTCGGCATCGGCATGGCCTGTGTCGGCGCTGCCGCGTGCTTCCTGTTGCCGACGTATTACGTCAATCCGCAGGTCGGCGGCGGCTTCGTGCTGGTGGCGTTCACGATCGTCGTGCTCGGTGGCATGGGCAGTTTCGTCGGCGCGCTCGTGGGCGGTCTGCTCATCGGCGTGGTCGAGTCGCTGGGTGGTCTGTGGCTGGGCGATTCGCTCGGCCAGATGGGCATCTTCGCCATTTTCATCGTCGTCGTGCTGGTGCGCCCGCAAGGGCTCTTCGGCGCACGCGCCTGATGGAAGACGGCGGGAGAAAAACAATGAAAGATCTTCGGATGATTGTGCTGTTCGGTGTCGTGATGACAGCGTTGCTGTTCACGCTCCAGTCCGGCGTGTGGCTGTCGTTCCTGATGATGACGTTCTACACCGTGCTGCTTTCGCAATCGTGGAACATTCTCGGCGGGTTCGGCGGGCAGTTGTCGTTCGGCCACGCGCTGTTCTTCGGCGTCGGTGCCTACGCGCAGGCGATTGCGCAATTGCAATGGGGCTGGAACCCGTGGCTCGCCATGCCATTCGCGATTGCAGCGGGCACGGTGGTCGCCGTGTTGCTCGGGGCCGTGACGTTCCGCTATGGCCTGAAGGGATCGTACTTCGCGCTTGTGACGCTGGCGTTCGCCGAGGTGTTCCGCATTCTGGCCGTGTCGCTGCCATTCACCGGTGCGGGCGTCGGTCTGATGGTGCCGCTGCACCAGAGCGTGGGCAATCTTCAGTTCGCCTCGCCGCGCGGCTATGCAGCGCTGCTGCTCGTGTTCGTGATAGCGGCATTGCTGGTCACCGCCTGGCTGCGTCATTCGCGCTTTGGCGCATGGTTGCAAGCGGTGCGCGACAACGAGAACGCGGCGCGCGCCGTCGGCGTGAATCCGCTGCGAGTGAAGCTCGGCGCGATTGCGCTCTCGGGCGCGTTCATGAGCGCGGCAGGCATGTGCTACGTGCAGATGTTCCAGTACATCGATGCTGGCATCGCCTTCGGTTCGACGATTTCGGTCGAGGCGCTGGTCGGCGTGATCGTCGGGGGCATGGGCACGCTCTGGGGCCCGGTCTTCGGGGCAGCCGTGTTGTATACGCTCGGCGAGTTCACCCGCAACCTGTTCGGCGAATTGCCCGGACTGTCGATGGTGATCTACGGCGCGGTGCTGATTCTGATTGTCATGTTCCTGCCGCGCGGCATCACGGGCGCAGGGGCGTCGGTGCGTCGCTTGTTGGGCATGGACGGAAAGACGCGCGCGGCGCATGGCGCGCAGCCGACGGCGTCGCGCGAGGAGAAGGCCCGTGTCTGACATCTTGTTGAGGGCCGATGGCCTGTCCATTACGTTTGGCGGTCTCAAGGCTGTGCAGGACGTCAGTCTCGACGTCAAGGCCGGTACGCTCACGGCGCTCGTCGGTCCGAACGGCGCAGGCAAGACCACACTCTTCGGTCTGCTCTCCGGCTTTCTTACGCCGACGGCTGGCCGCGTCGAATTTCATGGGCGCGACATTACCGGTCAGGCACCGTACGACACGGCGCGTCAGGGGCTGACGCGCACGTTCCAGATCGTGCAGCCGTTCGGTGCGCAGACGGTGCGCGAGAACATCGCCGTCGGCGCGCATCTGCTCCAGCGCGACCGTCGTGCCGCCTTGCGTGAGGCCGAGGAAGTGGCGCTGCGCACCAATCTGCAAGCGCAGCTCGACAAGCCCGCGGCCGACCTGACCGTGTGCGGGCGCAAACGTCTCGAACTGGCTCGCGCACTTGCAACCAAACCCCGTCTTTTGTTGCTCGACGAAGTGCTCGCGGGTCTGAATCCGAGCGAGATCGACGAAGTCATCCCGGTCGTGCGGGAGATCGCGGACAGCGGCGTGACGGTCCTGATGATCGAGCACGTGATGCGCGCCGTCATGAGCCTGGCCGAACACGTGTGGGTGCTGGCGCAGGGCAAGTTGATCGCGGCGGGCACGCCGCGCGAAGTGACGTCCGACCCGGCCGTGATCGAAGCCTATCTGGGGCACGGTACCGCCGCGCGACTCGCTGCGCAGTCAGGCACGCCGATGACGATGGGAGGTGCGCAATGAGCCATCTGCTCGAAGTCGAGGGCTTGCATACCGGCTATGGCCGCGTGGAAGTGCTGCGCGGCGTCGATCTGACGGTCGGCGAAGGCGAGATCGTGGTGCTGCTCGGCAGCAACGGCGCGGGCAAGTCCACGCTGAACAACACGCTCTCCGGCATCAATCCCGTGTGGTCGGGACGCGTGCGCTTCGACGGTCACGATCTCACCGGCCGTCATTACCGCGATGTCGTCAAAGCCGGGCTGATTCAGGTGCCGGAAGGGCGTCGCATCTTCCCGAACCTCAGCGTGCGGGAGAACCTGGCGTTGGGGGCGTTCGCCCGTGGTCGCGCGTCGCGCGAGCAGGGGATGGAGCGCATGCTCGACCTGTTTCCGCGTCTTCGCGAGCGCATCGATCAGGCAGCGGGGACGATGTCCGGCGGCGAACAGCAGATGCTCGCTATCGGGCGCGGTCTGATGGCCGAACCCCGTCTGCTGATCCTTGACGAGCCGTCGCTCGGTCTCTCGCCGCTCATGGTGGAAGAGCTGTTTTCGCTGATCTCGCGTCTGCAACGCGAAGGCCTGTCGATCCTGCTGGTGGAGCAGAACGTCGGGCAGTCGCTGGAGACCGGTCAGCGCGGCTACGTCCTCGAAAACGGTGCGATCCGCCATCGCGGCACCTGCGCAGAATTGCTCGCCAGCAGCGATCTGCGCCGAGCCTACCTCGGAATGTAAGGGAATGACTGTGCCTCAAACTCTGACGCAAAAGCTGCTGGCAGCGGCGTGTGGCCGTGACGAAGTCGCCGTGGGCGAGATCGTCACGTGCGGCGTCGACCTCGCCATGTTTCACGACTCCAGCGGCCCCCGCCGCTTGCAGCCGATGCTCGAATCGCTCGGTGCACAACTGTGGGACAAGTCCAAAGTCGTGCTCGTGATCGATCACTACGTGCCGGAAACCGACGACGAATCGCGCCGTATCGTGCGCATCGCACGCGATTGGGCGAGCGCGCAACAACTGCCCAACGTCTACGACTCCGTGGGCATTTGTCACGTGGTCGTGCCCGAACACGGTCATCTGCGCCCGGGCATGTTCTGCGTCGGCGGCGATTCGCATTCGCCCACGGGCGGTGCGTTCGGCGCGTACATGTTCGGCATCGGCAGCACGGAGATGCTGGGCGTGGCGGTGTCCGGTGAAATCTGGGTGAAGGTGCCCGACACGATTCAGATGCGCTGGGACGGCAAGCTCGCCGACGGTGTGACCGCCAAGGACATGATGCTGCACATGATCGGTCGCTTCGGCATGAACGGCGGACGCTATCAAGCCATCGAGTTCTGCGGCGAAGCCGTGCGCGCCCTGTCGATGCAGGAGCGCATGACGCTCTCGAACATGAGCGCCGAACTCGGCTCGCAAGTCGGCCTGATTGCACCGGACGCCACGACCGTCGACTATCTGCGCGCGGTAGGCGTGACCGATCCCATCGACATCGACCGCTGGCAGAGCGACGCCGGTGCGCATGCCGAAGTGCAAACCTTCGACGCGAGCACGCTTGCCCCGCAGGTCGCCGCACCGCACAGCCCGGCCAATACGCGCGCCATCGGCGAATTTGCCGATGTGACGGTGGACGTCGCCTATCTCGGCGCATGCACGGGTGCGAAGCTCGAGGACTTGCGCGCGGCGGCGCGTGTGCTCAAGGGACGTCGCGTCGCCGACGGCATGCGCTTCGTCGTGGCTCCGGCCTCGGCGCGCGATCAGGCGCAGGCCGCGCGTGAGGGCGTGATGGATGTGCTGGTCGACGCTGGCGCGCAAGTGCTCGCCAACACCTGCGGCGCATGCGCGGGCTATGGCGGTTCGATCCCCGAAGGCGCGACGGTGCTGTCGAGCACCGCTCGCAATTTCCGCGGACGCATGGGCGCAGAGACGGCGCAGGTCTACCTCGGTTCGCCATACGCCGTGGCGGCCGCAGCGCTCACCGGCCGTATCGCCGACCCGCGTGGGTTGCTCGCCTGAGCGCCGGACCGACTCATCGACGATTCCTCGACTTCATCACTTCTGACATGACAACGCCAACGTCTTCTTCCGGCCGAGCGTGGTGCGTTGGTGCCGACATCGACACCGACGCGCTGGCGCCCGGTGCCTACATGAAGTTCGGCATCGACGAAATCGCCCGCCATTGCCTGCATCGCGTGCGTCCCGAGTTCGCGGCCGACGTGCGTCCGGGCGACGTCCTCGTCGCCGGTCCCAACTTCGGCATCGGGTCGTCGCGCGAACAGGCGGCTGCCGCGCTCGTGCATCTCGGCGTGCGCGCGGTGATCGCGCCGTCGTTCAATGGCCTTTATTTTCGCAACGCCTTCAACGTGGGGTTGCTGCTGCTGACCTGTGCCGACGCACAGCGCATTGCCGAGGGCTCAACCCTCACGCTCGCGCCGCGCGACGGATACGTCGAACTGGCCGATGGCAGCCGGCTGACCTGCGAGACCGTGCCGGGGTTCCTCCTCGACATGGTCGACGCCGGTGGCCTGCTCAATCTGCTCAAGCAGCGCAGTGTGGCATCCCCATCGACATCTCACGGAGTTTCTTCATGCTAGATCCCGTCACGCTGGCGGTCCTGAAAGGACGGCTGGAGCAGATCGCCGACGAAATGGACGCGACGCTCTACCGCAGCGCCTTCAACCCGATCATTGCCGAGGCGCACGACGCCTGCCACGGCATCTACGACGCCACCACCGGCGCAACCCTCGTGCAAGGCAAGTCGGGCCTGCCCGTCTTCGTCGGCGCGATGGCGTTCGCGGTGCAGGCGGCCGCACGCGCCGCGTCCGAGCGCGGCGGCATGGTCGAAGGCGATGTGTGGCTCTTCAACGACCCGTACGAAGGCGGCACGCACGCCAACGACTTTAAGCTCGTGCGTCCGGTGTTCCGCAACGGCAAGCTGTACTGTTTCCTTGCCTCGGCGGCGCACTGGCACGACGTGGGCGGTGCGGTGCCCGGCAACTACAACCCGGCGGCGACCGAATGCTGGCAGGAAGCGGTGCAGATCCCGCCGGTGCGCATCGTGCGACGCGGCGAACTCGATCTCGACGTGCTCGCCATCCTCAAGGCCAACACGCGTCTGCCCGACAGCCTGTGGGGCGATCTGAACGGTCAACTGGCGGCGCTCGAACTCGGTGGACGCCGTCTGTCGGATCTGCTCGACGAGTACGGCGACGGCACGGTGCAGGACGCGCTCGGTCAGTTGCGCGAGCGCGCCGTCAAGCTGATGCGCACCCACGTGGCGGCGCTGCCCGACGGCGAGTACGTCTATCAGGACACGCTGGATAACGACGGCGTGCGCGATGAGCCGCTCACGATTGCGCTGCGCATGCGCGTCGAAGGCGACCTGCTCACGCTCGACTTCACCGGCACGTCCCCCGCGTGCATGGGACCGGTCAACATCTCGCGCGCCACGGCCATTGCCGCTTGCTACGTCGCGCTCAAGCACCTGTTTCCGGATGTCCCGGCCAACGCCGGTGTGCTCGACGCGGTGCGCTTCGAACTGCCCGAGGGGCTGTTGATCTCGGCGCAACGTCCGCGTCCGGTCGGTGGCTACACGGAAACCATTCTGCGCATGATCGACGTGATCTTCTGCGCGATGGCGAAGGCCGCGCCCGAGCGCGCGATGGGGCAGGCCTACGGCACGATCAACGCGTTGTCGATTGCAGGCTACCGCACCGACGAAGCACGACGTGGCCAGCGCTGGGTGATGTTCAGCTTCTTCGGGGGCGGTCACGGCGGGCATATCGATGGCGATGGCCTGTCGCATGGCAACGCACCGATCTCGACGGCGACGATTCCGCCCGTGGAGATTCTCGAAGCGGCCTATCCCGTGCGCTTTACGCAATGGGCGCTGCGTCCCGATTCGGCGGGCGACGGCGCGCATCGCGGCGGTCTGGGCGCCATCTACGAGATCGAGTTGCTCGAAGACGGCGCGGAAGCGTTCGTGTTTGGCGAGCGCGGTCGCTCCGCGCCGCAAGGGATCGCGGGCGGTGAGGCCTCGGTGCCGAACGTCTTCCGCTACCAGAACGAAGGGCAATGGCACACGCCGCCCATGGCTTCGAAGATGCTCGGCATCAAGCTGACCAAGGGTGAGCGGGTGCGACTGGAGACGCCGGGTGGCGGGGGATATGGGGCACCGGCGCAGCGCGACGAAGCAGCCCGCGCACACGACCGTGAGATGGGCTACGTGACGACGCAAGACACCGTGAGCGGTGCGCGCGGCACGACCAAGAAGGAGCAACAGGCATGAGCGAAGCAGCAACGATTGTCGGCGTCGACGTGGGCGGCACTTTCACCGACTTGTTCGTCCTCGACGAAGCAGCCGGTGTGGCGCGCATCGTCAAGGTGCCCTCCACGCGCGGCGAAGAAGCACGCGGCTTCATGAACGGCATCGAGCGTGTCGATACACAAGGGCGTGGGGCTGCGGCTATCGCGACCATCGTGCACGGCACGACCGTCGGGACGAATGCGCTGCTGGAGCGCAAGGTGGCGCGCACCGGGATCATCACGACGACAGGCTTTCGCGACGTGCTGGAAATGCGTCGCCGCGACCGTCCTGCCACCTGGGGACTGCGCGGCAACTTCACGCCGATTGTGCCGCGAAATCTGCGCCTTGAGGTCGATGAGCGCGTGCTGGCCGATGGCACCGTACACACCGACGTCGACATCGCGCAGGTTGAAGCGGCGGCACGCGTCTTGCTCGAAGCGGGCTGCGACGCCGTGTGTGTCTTCTTCGTCAACGCCTACGCCAATCCCGCCAACGAACAACGCGCGGTCGCAGCGGTGCGCGCGCTCTGGCCGAACGGCAACGTGACGGCCGCCACCGAAGTGCTGCCGGAGATTCGCGAGTTCGAGCGTTGCTCGACGGCCACGCTCAACGCGTCGCTGCAACCCGTGGTGGGCAGCTATTTGACGCGTCTGGAGAGCGATCTAAAGGCGCGTGGCTTCGGCGGGGAGTTGCTCGTCGTGCAAAGCAACGGCGGCATCATGTCGCGCCAGACGGCCTGCGACGTGCCAGTGCGCACGGCGCTCTCCGGCCCGGCAGCGGGTGTGATCGCGTGCGCGGCCATTGCGCGTTCGGCGGGCTTCGCCAACGTGGTCACGGGTGACATGGGCGGCACGTCGTTCGACGTCTCGCTGGTCGCGAACGGTGAGGCCTCGCTAGCGGCGCAGACGTCCATCGAATTCGGGATGGTGGTGCGCTCGCCGATGATCCAGATCGAGACCATCGGCGCAGGCGGCGGCTCGATTGCCTCCGTCGACGCGGGTGGGCTGTTGCAAGTCGGACCGGAGTCGGCGGGCAGCGTGCCGGGACCGGCGTGCTACGGACGCGGCAACACGCGCCCGACCGTGACCGATGCCAACGTGCTGCTCGGCCGGATTGCAGCGGATCGTCCGCTGGGAGGCGGATTGCTCGCCAAGCTCGACGGTAACCTCGCGTTACAAGCCATCGACACGCACGTGGCCAAGCCGCTGGGACTCGACGCTTATGCTGCGGCGGAAGCGATTCTGACCGTGGCCAACGCCAAGATGGCGGGTGCGATCCGTCTGGTGTCCATCGAACGCGGGCACGATCCGCGTCAGTTCGCTTACATGCCGTTCGGCGGCGGCGGTGCGCTGCACGTCTGCGCGATGATGCGCGAAGTCGGTACGACCACCGGCATCGTGCCGCGTTATCCGGGCGTGACGTCGGCGCTCGGTTGCGTGATTGCGGACATGCGTCACGACAGCGTGCAGACACTCAATCAGCCGCTCGCCGCGCTCGATACGGATGACCTCGCCGAGCGTGTGGATGGGCTGGCGCAAGCCTGTCAGGCGCGTCTGGATTCAGCGGGTGTGCGCTTCGAATCGGTGCGTGAAATCATCGAACTCGACATGCTCTATGTGGGGCAGAGCCACACCGTGCGTGTGCCGGTCGCGCGCGAACGACTGGATCGGGACGGCATTGCCGCCGCCTTCGAGACCGCCTATCGCGACGCCTTCGGCCGTGCGCTCGACGGCATTCCGGTGCGTATCATGAACCTGCGTTACGCGCGCATCGGTGTGCGTCCGAAGTTCGACCTGGCGGTGCTCGCGCCGCAGGCGAGCGCCATGCCCGAGTCGCTCGGTAGCCAGCGGGTGTACCACGCCGGGCAGTGGTGGGATGCGGTGCGTTATGCGCGTCTCGATCTGCCGGTGGATGCGAGCGTTGCCGGTCCCGCGATCCTCGAACAGTCGGACACGACGATCTGGCTCGAACCGGGATTCTCCGGACGCGTCGATGCGCTGGGCAACCTGCTCATCACGCGCGACGCCTGATGCACGCGACAGGAGCCACGACATGAGTCAAACCTCTTTGCTGGACCCGGCGCGCACGGCACTCGTCATCGTCGATTTGCAAAACGACTTCATCACGCCCGGCGGTGCTTATGACCGGGGAGGTGCTGCGACCCCTGAAGCGCAGGCGTTGCCCGCACGTGTCGCACCCATCGCGCAATCGCTCAAGGCTGCGGGTGGTTTCGTCGCGGCAAGCCAGTTCACGTTGTGGCCGGACGCGAGCGGCGAGCCCATGATTTCGCCGCATCTGAAGCAGTTGCGGCCGTTCCTGCGCCGTGGCGATTTCGTCGCGGGCACGGACGGTCATGCCACCGTGGCGGCGCTGGCGAAGCACGTCGACGTGTCGGTCTGGAAGGTCGCTTACTCCGCCTTCTTCAACACGCAACTGGACTGGGTGCTGCGACGTGCCGGTATCGAGACGGTGGCGGTGTGCGGCATCGTGACCAACGGTGGCGTGGCGAGTACGGCGCGCGATGCCCACATGCGCGACTACCGTGTGCTGGTGCTCTCCGACGGATGTGCCGCACCCACCATCGCAGCGCACGACGCCGCGTTGGCCGACCTCCGTACCGTTGGCGAGATCGTGACCTGTGAGGCCTTTGCGGGCCGCATCGCGTCATGAGCGCTCCCATGACACCGGTCGTTCGTCAGGGACGGCCGCTGGTGGACGATCTGCCTCAGATCAGCGTGGTGGTCGTGGGGGCGGGCGCATGCGGCCTGACTGCCGCGCTGGTGCTGCAAGACGCGGGCATCGACTGCGTACTGCTTGAACGCGACGCCATTCCCAGCGGCTCGACGGCCCTGTCGTCGGGGTTCATTCCGGCGGCGGGTAGCGCGGTGCAGCGCGCCGCCAGCATTGATGACAGCGCTGCGCAGTTTGCGTCCGACATCATGGGGAAGACGGAAGGCACGGCGGCGGCGCATCTGGTGCGGGCGTATTCAGAGGCGTCCGGTCCGGCGATGGATGCGCTCGCGCGCCACGGACTGACGTTCGACATTCTCGATGGCTTCCTTTACCCCGGACACAGCGTGCGGCGCATGCACAGCCTGCCGGAGCGGACTGGTGCGGCGTTGATGGCGGCGCTGGAGCGCGCGGTGCAGGCGACGGACGCCCACGTCATGACGAAGACGCTGGTGCGCGAGCTGTGGGTGGATGCGTCGGGCAAGGTGCAGGCGGTGGGTTGCGTGCGCCCGGATGGCGCGATGGAATACCTCGGCTGCGACACGCTGCTGCTTGCCTGCAACGGCTTCGGCGGCAATGCCGGGTTGCGCACCGAATTGCTGCCCGAAATGGCAGACGCTGTGTACGGCGGACATGAAGGCAACGACGGCAGCGCTTTGCTCTGGGGCCGGGCGCTCGGCGTGGCAACGGCTGATCTGGGCGGCTACCAGGGACACGGTTCGTGGGCGAGTCCGCACGGCGTGCTGATCTCGTGGGCCGTCATCATGGACGGCGGGGTGCAGATCAACCGGGAAGGTCGGCGCTTTCACGACGAAACGCACGGCTACTCGGAAGCGGCCGTGCACGTGCTCGCGCAAACGGATGGCATCGCCTGGAATGTGTTCGATGCTCAGACGCTCGCGCTGGCCCGCACGTTTCCAGACTTTCAGGAAGCCGAAGCCGCCGGTGCGCTCAAGACTTGTCCCGACGTCCACGCGCTTGCCAGTGTCATCGGCTGCGACGTGGCGGCACTGCGCGAAACGTTGGACGGCGTCGCGCCCGGCGTGAATACCGCCGATGGCCGCCGGTTCACACGCTCGCTCGTCGCGCCGTATTACGCAATTCGGGTCACGGGCGCGCTGTTTCACACGCAGGGCGGACTCGATATCGACGCCGCCTGCCGGGTGCTGCGTCCCGACGGGGCGCCGATGCCGAACCTGCTTGCGGCAGGCGGCGCGGCACGTGGCGTGTCGGGCAACGCGGTGTGGGGCTATCTGTCCGGCAATGGCCTGCTCTCGGCCGTCGCGGGCGGCTACATCGCGGCGAATACGGTGATTGGCTCACTCGCCCTCATCAAGAACACTCAGGAGATTTCCTCATGACGGCTTTGTCGTCTGTCCAACCGTCGCTCCGGCAGCGCCTCTCGCAAGGTGTGCTGCTGGCACCCGGCGTCTACGACGCCTTGTCGGCCCTCATCGCCGCACAGTCGGGCTTCGACGCCTTGTATCTCTCGGGGGCGTCGATTGCCTACACGCGGCTTGGCCGCTCCGACATCGGTCTGACCACGTTCCCGGAAGTCGAGGACACGGTCGCGCGCATTGCCGAGCGTGTGTCGGTGCCGGTGATCGTCGATGCCGATACCGGCTTCGGTAACGCGCTTAACGTGAAGCGCACTGTCCGTGGTTTCGAGCGGGCGGGTGCGGCCATGATCCAGTTGGAAGACCAGACATTTCCGAAACGTTGCGGCCATCTCGATGGGAAAGGCGTGGTGCCAGCTCAGGAAATGGCGGGCAAGGTGCGGGCGGCCGTCGATGCACGGCACGACGTCGAGACGCTGATCCTCGCGCGCACCGACGCGATTGCCGTCGAAGGGCTTGATGCCGCGCTAGACCGCGCGGAGCTGTATCTCGAAGCCGGGGCCGACGCGCTTTTCATCGAGGCGCTACGCACGACCGAGCAGATGACGGCGGCCTGCGAGCGCTTTGCGCATCGCGTGCCGTTGCTGGCGAACATGGTCGAAGGCGGCAAGACGCCCGTGCAAAGCGCGCAGGCACTCGCGGATATCGGCTTTCGCATCGTTATCTTCCCCGGTGGCACGGCGCGCGCGGTGGCGCATACGTTGCAGGGCTATTACGCCAATTTGCACGCACAGGGCACGACGGCGGCGTGGCGCGAGCAGATGCTCGATTTCGACGGTCTGAACGCTGTGATCGGCACCCCTGAACTGCTGGCCGAGGGCAAGCAGTACGAGTGACTCGTGGTGCGAGGGAAAGAATAGGGACGTCTACGATGACTGTGTGACGTCTGGCAGGGTCTCGGCGTGGAACGTGGGTAGCGCCGGAACACGGGGCCTGTCGCGATGAGATTCGCGACAGGCCCTTTTTACATCAGGCAGACTGCCCGGATGGCGCTTCAGTCAGTCTCACACCACGCCATCGGTACGCAGACCCGCGATCTTCGCGTCGTCAAAGCCGAGCCGTTCGCGCAGGATCTCGTCGCTATGCTGGCCGAGCGTTGGCGGGGCGGTGCGCGCGAGCGGCGGCGTCTCGCTCATCTTCATGGGGCTCGCGACCAGTCGCGACACGCCACCGGAGGCGTGCGGCAACGCGACTTCCATGCCGCGTGCCTTGACCTGTGGGTGCGCGAAGACCTCCGGCAACGTGTTGATCGGGCCGCACGGCACACCGGACGCTTCGAGCTTGTCGATCCAGATGTCCTTGCCGAACTTGCGCACCATTTGCGCGAGCAACGGCACCAGCACCTCTCGATGACGGACCCGTGACGGGTTGGTGGCGAAGCGCTCGTCGTCGGCCAGCGCGGGCTCGCCACCGGCTTCCACGAACTTGCGGAATTGCCCGTCGTTGCCGACCGCGACGATGATCCAGCCGTCGTCGCCCGTCTGGAAGGTCTGATACGGCACGATGTTCGGATGCGCGTTGCCCCAGCGCACCGGCGCTTTGTCGCTGGCCAGATAGTTGGTGTTCATGTTCGCGAGCATGGCGACCTGCGTGTCGAGCAGCGCCATGTCGATGTACTGACCCACGCCGGTGCGGTCGCGGTGGGTGAGGGCGGCCATGATCGCGAGACTCGCGTACATGCCCGTCATCAGATCGGCAATCGCCACGCCAGCCTTTTGCGGGCCGCCTCCGGGCAGCGCGTCGCGCTCGCCGGTGATGCTCATGAAGCCACCGATGCCCTGCACGATGAAGTCGTAACCGGCGCGCGAGGCATACGGGCCGTCCTGCCCGAAGCCCGTGACCGAGCAGTAGACGAGATCCGGCTTGACCGCTTTGAGCGAGGCGTAATCGAGGCCGTACTTCGCCAGTTGTCCGACCTTGTAGTTCTCGACGACGACGTCGCTCTGCGCCGCCAGCGCCTTCACGATGGCCTGTCCTTCCGGACGGGAGATGTCGAGCGTGAGCGAGCGCTTGTTGCGGTTTGCCGCGAGGTAATAGGCGGCTTCAGCGGTGTCGTGGCCATCGGCGTCGCGCTGGTAGGGCGGGCCCCAACTGCGGGTGTCGTCCCCCATGCCGGGACGCTCCACCTTGATCACGTCTGCGCCCAGATCGGCCAGATTCTGCGTGGCCCACGGACCGGCCAGCACACGCGAAAGGTCCAGTACCCGGATATGACTCAGCGCGCCCATCGTTCGCTATCTCCTTGTGTTTCGATTTGTCTTCGTCGGTCCGAACTTATTGCGGAACGTTGTTTTGCAATGCGGAACTTATGGGTGAGAGTCTACGGTGCGTGCGCGGTGGCTGACCAGCGCCGTTTCGCACTGCGGTTAGCGGCGGGACGCTGTAGAGAGGTCGATTTCCCGTATAATCAAAAGTTTGCAAAATACCCCGCCAGGCTTAGCCTGCCCGGTCCCCACGCTCCCACGCAGCCTATGAAAGTCGCAGACATTCGGGAAAAATTCCTAAACTTCTTCGAGTCGAAGGGGCACACCATCGTGCGCTCGTCGAGCCTCGTGCCGTCCAATGACCCCACGCTGCTGTTCACGAACTCCGGCATGGTGCAGTTCAAGGACGTCTTCCTCGGACTCGAATCGCGCCCGTACACGCGCGCGACCACGGCCCAGCGCAGCGTGCGCGCCGGCGGTAAGCACAACGACCTCGAAAACGTGGGCTACACCGCCCGTCACCATACGTTCTTCGAAATGCTGGGCAACTTCTCGTTCGGCGATTACTTCAAGCGCGAAGCGATTCAGTACGCGTGGGAATTGCTGACGACCGTCTACAAGCTCCCGAAGGAAAAGCTCTGGGTCACCGTCTACAAGGAAGACGACGAGGCCTACGACATCTGGGCGAAGGAAGTGGGCGTGCCGGCCGAGCGCATCATTCGCATTGGCGACAACAAGGGCGCGCGTTACGCCTCGGACAACTTCTGGCAAATGGCCGATACCGGTCCGTGCGGCCCGTGCTCGGAAATCTTCTTCGACCACGGTGAAGACGTGTGGGGCGGCCCGCCGGGATCGCCGGAAGAAGACGGCGACCGCTACATCGAAATCTGGAACCTCGTGTTCATGCAGTTCAACCGCGACGAGCAGGGCAATATGACGCCGCTGCCCAAGCCGTGCGTTGACACGGGCATGGGGCTGGAGCGTATCGCGGCCGTGCTGCAACACGTTCACAGCAACTACGAGATCGACCTGTTCCAGCACCTGATCAAGGCCGCTGGCCGCGAGACGGGCGTGACCGATCTCAACGCGAACTCGCTCAAGGTGATCGCCGATCACATCCGCGCGTGCTCGTTCCTGATCGTCGACGGCGTGATCCCGGGTAATGAAGGCCGCGGCTACGTGCTGCGCCGTATCATCCGCCGCGCGATCCGCCACGGTTACAAGCTCGGCTGCAAGAAACCGTTCTTCTACAAGCTCGTGCCGGATCTGGTCGCCGAGATGGGCGTCGCCTATCCGGAACTGGCGGCGGCGCAGCAGCGCGTGACCGACGTGCTCAAGCAAGAAGAAGAGCGCTTCGGCGAGACCATCGAGAACGGCATGGAAATTCTCGAAGGCGCGCTGGCCGATCTGGCTAAGAAGGGCGTGACCACGCTCGACGGCGAACTGGCATTCAAGCTGCACGACACCTACGGCTTCCCGCTCGATCTGACGGCGGACGTCTGCCGCGAGCGCAGCATCACGGTGGACGAAGCAGGCTTTGACGCCGCGATGGCGCGTCAGCGCGAACAGGCGCGCGCTGCGGGCAAGTTCAAGATGGCGACGGCCCTCGAATACACGGGCGACAAGACGCGCTTCGAAGGCTACGACAAGCTCGCGCTCGAAGGCGCGAAGGTTACGGCCCTGTACGTCGACGGCACCAGCGTGGCCAAGATGACCGCCGGTCAGCAAGGCATTGTGGTGCTCGACACCACGCCGTTCTACGCCGAGTCGGGCGGTCAGGTGGGCGATCAGGGTCTGATCGTTGCCGGGGCTGCGCGTTTCGGCGTGTCGGACACGCAGAAGATTCAGGCCGACGTGTTCGGTCACTACGGTTCGCTGGAGTCGGGTGAGCTGAAGGTCGGCGAAGCGGTGACGGCGCAGGTCGATGCCGTGCGTCGCGCACGCACCGTGCGCAACCACTCGGCGACTCACTTGATGCACAAAGCCTTGCGTGAAGTGCTGGGCGGCCACGTGCAGCAGAAGGGCTCGCTTGTCGACGCCGACAAGACCCGCTTCGACTTCGCGCATAACGCTGCGATGACGGCCGATCAAATTCGTCGCGTGGAAGACATCGTGAACGCCGAAGTGCTGGCGAACGCGCCGACGCAAGCGGCGCTGATGTCGTTCGACGACGCGGTCAAGGGTGGCGCAATGGCGCTGTTCGGCGAGAAGTACGGCGACGAAGTGCGCGTGCTCGACATCGGCACGTCGCGCGAACTGTGCGGCGGTACGCACGTCTCGCGCACGGGCGATATCGGCCTGTTCAAGATCGTGATGGAAGGTGGCGTGGCCGCCGGTATCCGTCGCGTGGAAGCGATCACTGGCGATAACTCGGTGCGCTTCGTCCAGACGCTCGACGACCAGATCAACGAAGCGGCTGCCGCGCTCAAGACGCAACCCGCAGAGCTGAGCCCGCGTATCGCGCAGGTGCAGGAGCAGGTCAAGTCGCTGGAGAAGGAACTGGCGGCGCTCAAGTCGAAACTGGCATCGAGCCAGGGCGACGAACTGGTCGAGAAGGCTGTCGACGTGAACGGCCTGAAGGTGCTGGCCGCGCAACTCGAAGGCGCCGACGCCAAGACGCTGCGCGAGACGATGGACAAGCTCAAGGACAAGCTGAAGAGCGCTGCCATCGTGCTGGCTGCCGTCGAAGGCGGTAAGGTCACGCTGATCGCCGGCGTGACGGCGGACGCGACGGCCAAGGTCAAGGCAGGCGAACTCGTCAACTTCGTCGCACAGCAGGTCGGCGGCAAGGGCGGCGGTCGTCCGGACATGGCGCAGGCTGGAGGCACCGACCCGTCGCAACTGCCGCAGGCGCTCGCTGGCGTGCAGGCATGGGTGGCTGGCAAGCTGTAATACCTTGATGGCGGGGATTCGTCCCCGACTTCGGTCAGGCACGCATCACGCCTGACCCGGGCAAAACGCGCACTTCGGTGCGCGTTTTGCATTTCTGGTCGGATCGCACGCAACATTGCCCTGTCGCGCGCAGGGGAACCCGCCCCTTCGGTAATGGTTTGCATGTAAAGTATTCCGCATGTTGTCTGCATGCGAGCGACACCGGGTGCACAAGACACCGGGAACGCAGATCAACGAATCAAACGAGACACGCAGAACCCATAAGACGCCACGCGAAACGGCGCGCGTAGTTCTGCCACGATTCCACCCATTCATATTTGCCTGCGGGCCAGCCATCGCCATGCCAGCTACTCTCGCCGATTCCGACAATGTCACGAAGCTGCGTCAGCCATCGCCGGAGCGGGCGGCATGGCGCATTGCGCTGTCGTGCATGCTCGCCTTGTCGATTGCGATGGGGATCGGCCGCTTCGCTTTCACGCCGATGCTGCCGCTCATGCTGCATGAGCATCTCACCGATATTCAGCACGGTAGCTGGCTCGCGTCGCTGAACTACGCGGGGTACTTTATCGGCGCGCTGTCGTGCATGTGGCTGCACTTCACGCCGACGCTCATCATCCGCTTCGCACTTGCCGCCACGGTCGCGCTGACGTTGGCGATGGGGCTGATGGAATCGTTTGCCGTGTGGGCTGTTGTGCGCACGCTCGCGGGTGTGATGAGCGCATGGGCAATGGTGTTCTCGGCGGGGTGGGGCTTTCGCAAGCTGGCCGAGTTGCGCATGCCGAGTCTGGGCGGTGTGATCTTTGCCGGACCCGGTGCGGGCATTGTGGTGACGGGCTTGCTCGCGAGCCTGAACGACACGCTCGGCTGGCCTGCGCGCGGCGGCTGGTTGCTGTGCGGCGTGCTCGCGCTGGCGTTGCTTGCCGTCATCTGGCGGACGTTTGTGGCCGATGTACCTGTCGCCGTCGATGCGACCAAGTCGGCCGACGCGGCCAAGTCTACGGCCGCCGTCGCGCCCTCGATCAATCATGGCAGCGGCGAGAGCGTGATCCCGGTCACGATCCTGTACAGCTTCGCTGGCTTCGGCTACATCATCACTGCGACGTTCCTGCCGGTGATTGCACGTCAGGCGTTGCCCGGTTCCCCGTGGCCCGACCTGTTCTTCCCGCTACTCGGTCTGATGGTGATTCCGGGGGCCATCATCGGCGCGCGTGCGCCGCTTTCGTGGGATAACCGTCTGCTGCTCGCCGTGTGTTACGTCATGCAAGGGCTGGGTGTGGGCATCGGCATCGTGCTGCCGAATGTCGTGGGCTTTGCGCTGGGGAGCGTGCTCGTGGGGCTGCCATTCACGGCGATCACGGTCTACGCGGTGCGCGAGTGCCGACGTTTGCGTGGGGACAATGCCAATGGTCTGATCGGGCTGGTGACGGCATCCTATGGCATCGGGCAGATCGTCGGGCCGCTGGTGGCCGCGCCGCTCGTCGCCGCGACCGGCGGGTTCACGACGGCACTGCTGTGTGCCAGCGGGGTGCTGGTGCTCGGGGCCATCGGTTTCGTGTGGGACTGGCGTCGTTCGCTCGAACGCGCGCCCTGATGCGACAACTCCGGTAGGCCTTCGCTCCAATCTTCGGACTTTCCTCAGAGAAGCGTATGTCTTTTACCTTGAAGGCAGGCCGCAAGGCCGCCACAGCCATGAGCGACGAGGAGCGTCAGGTGCGCATCGATCTCGCTGCCTGCTATCGCCTCGTGGCGCTGAACGGCTGGGACGATCTCATCTACACGCACATCTCCGCGATGGTGCCGGGCGAGCCAGGGCACTTCCTCATCAATCCGTTCGGGCTGGCGTTCGACGAAGTGACGGCGTCGAATCTCGTGAAGATCACGATGGACGGCGAGATCGTGGGCGAGAGCGAGCATCCCGTCAATGTGACTGGTTTTGCGCTGCACGGCGCGGTGCACGCCGCGCGCGCGGACGCCGTTTGCGTCATGCATCTTCACAACACGGCGGGTATCGCGGTGTCGATCCAGCCGCACGGCCTGCTGCCGATTTCGCAGCACGCACTGCGCTTTCACGAGCGCATCGGATATCACGATTACGAAGGGCTGGCGTTTTCGCCGTCGGAAGGCGAGCGGCTGGTGACGTCGCTCGGCGCACACCCTGCAATGCTGCTGCGCAATCACGGCACGCTGACCGTCGGCCGTACGGTGGCGGAAGCCTTCGTGCTGATGGCGACGCTCATCAAGGCCTGCGAGATCCAGTTGCAGGCGCTGACCGGCGGCGCTGCACCGAATTTGCCGAGCCCGGCGGTGCAAGACAAGACGGCGATTCAGCTCGAAGACGGTGGCGCGATTGAAGGCGTTCTGGAATGGCCTGCGCTCCTGCGCAAACTCGATAGAATAGACGCCTCGTTTCGCGATTGACTGCTCGATGGAGGACGCACGGACGGCTTGTCTGCTGCGGTCGGGCAGGGCATCGGAGACGTTCGTCGGCGCCACGCCGTCGGTTCCAATAACGACATCAGGAGATAGATCGCAATGCCAACGTTTCACGTCGAGATGTTCGAAGGGCGCACCATCGAGCAAAAGCGCGCGTTCGTCAAAGCCGTTACGCAAGCCGCAGTAGAGACGATCGGTTGCACGCCGGGGTCCGTCGATATCATCATCACCGACATCAAGCCCGAGAACTGGTCCACGGCAGGCACGCTCTGGTCGGATCCACGCCCCGAGTGAGCGCGAGTATCTGAAGTCGCAAATCATGTAAGCCGGTGACCGTCACCGGGCAGTCTGAAGCGGGGGCGTCGCGTGGCGTTCCCGCCGTCTTGAAGAGGTCGTTATGTCGCAAGCTCCGTCTGTTTCGCCGTCTGTATCGAATGCCGAGAACACGTCCGCCGACGCGGCGCAAACGCCGCAACACTTCGCGTCCGACAACTACGCCGGGATCTGCCCGGAGGCCATGCGCTATCTGGTCGAAGCGAATGCCAGTGGTCATGAAGTGTCGTATGGCGACGATACGTGGACGCAGCGCGTGTGCGACGGCATCCGGCAACTCTTCGACACGGACTGCGAAGTCTTCTTCGTTTTCAACGGCACGGCGGCCAACTCACTTGCGCTGGCGTCGCTGTCGCAGTCGTATCACTCCGTCATTTGTCACGAACTGGCGCACGTCGAGACGGACGAATGCGGCGGCCCGGAATTCTTCTCCAACGGTGCGAAGCTGCTCACTGCGCGCGGTCGCGAGAACAACGGCAAACTCACGCCGGACGCTGTCGAGGCCGTGATCAATCGCCGCTCGGACATCCACTTCCCGAAACCCAAGGTCGTCACGCTCACGCAGGCGACGGAGGTTGGGACCGTCTACTCGGTCGATGAGGTCAAAGCGATCTCGGCGGTCGCCAAGCGCCGTAACCTGCGCGTGCACATGGACGGCGCACGCTTCGCCAATGCGGTCGCGACGCTCGGCTGTCATCCGGGCGACGTGACCTGGCGTGCGGGGGTGGACGTGCTGTGTTTCGGCGGCACGAAGAACGGCCTGCCGGTCGGCGAGGCGGTGGTGTTCTTCAACCGCTCGCTCGCAGAGGATTTTGCTTATCGCGTGAAGCAAGCGGGGCAATTGGCCTCGAAGATGCGCTTCATCTCCGCGCCGTGGCTCGGCATGCTGGAGAACGATACGTGGCTGCGCCATGCGCGGCACGCGAACGAGATGGCGCAGTTGCTCGCGAGCCGCATTCGCGACATTCCCGGCGTGTCGATCATGTTCGACACGCAGGCCAATGGCGTGTTCGCAGAACTCCCGCCGCATGTCATCGAGGCACTGCGCGCTAAGGGCTGGCGCTTCTACACGTTCATCGGTGCAGGTGGCTGCCGCTTCATGTGCGCGTGGGATACTCGTGTGGAGACGGTAGAGCGTCTGGCTGCGGATATCCGTGCGCTGAGCGGGAAGGCCTAATCAAGCCTGACGCGGCGCAGGCACCGTAGGCGTCAGGAAGCGGTGCGCCAGCGTGTGATAGAACGACGGCGCGATGGTCTTCGAGACCTGTGTCGCCAGCAGTGCGACGGCCATGAGCGGAATTACCATCTGATGGCCGTCGATCATCTCCATGACGATCACGAACGACGTAATCGGCGATTGCGTCACCGCCGCCAGATAGCCGACCATACACAGCGCGGCCATCGCGGGTAGCGGTATCACGGACGTCACGTGCGCCATCACATTCCCCAACCCGGCACCAATCGCCAGCGACGGTGCGAAGATCCCGCCTGGAATGCCCGACAGATACGACACGCACAAGGCGGCGAACTTCAGCACGGCGTAAAACGGCGACAGCGCCGCGTGCGACTCCAGCAAACCCCGCGCTTCCGCATAGCCGCTGCCAAACGTGGTGCCGCCCGAGACAATGCCGATCACGGCAATCGTCAGCCCGCACAGGAAGGCGAAGTGCACCGGACGTGCGCGACGCAAATTGACCAGTTGCGCAGGCATCCATCGCGGCACGTTAAGCATCAACCAGCCGAACAGCCCCCCGGCCACACCCGTCAGCACACTGGCGACGATGAGCACAGGAATGAGCGCCCAGTTGAATTCGCTGATGGCCTTGATCTGGCCGAAATAGAGATAGTTGCCCTGCAGCCCGAGCGCCACGATGCCGGAGAAGATGATGGCAGTAATGAGTGTGCCGCTGCTGCGTGCGACGAAGCTGCGGCTCAGCTCTTCGATGGCGAACACGACGCCCGCGAGCGGCGTGTTGAACGCTGCCGCCAGACCTGCTGCCGCCCCGGCCAGCGTCAGTTGGCGCTCGATGTGCACGCTGCTGCGGCGATACCCGCGTCGCATGGCGTACATCAGCGATGCGCCGATCTGCACCGTCGGACCTTCCCGACCGATCGTGAAGCCGCACAGAATGCCGAGAAACGAGATCGCGATCTTGCCGAACATGATCCGCAGCGTCAGCAACGATTTCGACAGACGCGAGTCCTGAAGCGTTGCGATCACCTGAGGGATGCCGCTGCCCTCCGAACCCCTGAAGAACTTCTGCGTCAGCCATATCGCCAGCGCGGCACCCAGCGGTGTGACGATCAACGGCAGCCAGAAGCCGTGCGCCAGCATGCGCTGGAAGAGCTCGAATCCGAAGTCCACAAGCTTGGCGTAGGCCACCGACACCAGACCGACGAGCACTGCACCGAGCCAGAACACGCCGTAGTTGTGCCACAGACGCCGTGAGCGGCGCATGCCGCGCTGGGTCAGCCGGGTAGACAGCGACGTGGGCGAGGGCGGCGGTGGGGGCGATGTAGCGGGAGCGGAGGACGAGGGCGAAGCAGACGACGAGGACGACGAAGGTGGGGTGTCGGACGCGGGCGGAACGTTCGGTGGAATGTCAGTCACGGGGCCGTGATCGAAAATTGAAAGACGTTCACCGATTATACGCCCCGGGCTGTCTGGGCTTGGTCCGGGCGCGTCTCGGAATTTGCCGAATATGCAGCGCGTCATGAGTTCATTTAATATGTTCGGATTCGCTGAAGAACGATCATGAACGAACTTATTTTTTGTCCCCGCTGTGCCTCGTCGCTCGATTCTCGCGAGGTCGCCGGGCGTATTCGCCGCGCCTGTCCGGACGCGGCTTGTGGTTTCGTCCACTGGGACAACCCGCTGCCGGTCGTGGCCGGGCTCGTGGAATACCGGGGCCAGATTCTGCTGGCACGCAATGCGGCGTGGACCGAGGGCATGTTCGCGCTCATCACCGGTTTTCTTGAGCGCGACGAAACCCCCGAAGACGGTATTCGTCGCGAGATCAAGGAAGAGACGAATCTGGAGACCGACGCGATTTCGCTGCTCGGTGTCTACGAATTCATGCGCAAGAACGAGTTGATCATCGCGTATCACGCAGTATGCGACGGCGATATTCAGCTCTCGGAGGAGCTGGCGGAGTTCCGGCTCGTCGCGCCGCATCACGTGCGTCCGTGGCGCGCAGGGACCGGGCACGCGGTCGCCGAATGGCTGCGACGGCGCAATCTGCCGGTCGAGTACGTCGAATCGGCGCGGATGTCGATTGCCGGGTGAGGCGCGGATGAAGCGCGGATGGGGCGATGGGCCGACGCGCTGAAACGGGCGTCGCCGGCGGCTTTTGCCGATGACTACGGTAGAATCGCGATTTGCGGGGCAAACGCCGCAACAGATTCGAACAAGACCGAAGAGAGGGACATGAGCATGGAATTCCAGAAAGAAGTCGACGCGAGCGGCCTGAACTGCCCGCTGCCGATCCTGCGTGCCAAGAAGGCGCTGGCGGAAATGCAAAGCGGTGAAGTGCTGCACATCATCGCCACCGATCCGGGCTCGGGCCGCGATTTCAGCGCCTTCGCCAAGCAAACCGGCAACGAACTGCTCGATACGCGCGAAGACGGTAAGACGTTCCACTTCTGGATGCGTCGTCGCTGAGTCATCGATGCCGATGCGGTAGCCGCCCGGCAGACACAAAAAAACCGACGGACATGCCGTCGGTTTTTTTATTTGCGCAGGTGACAGACGCTCAAGTCAGGTCGCCTTGCACATCTTCCTGCAGGTACTTGCGGAAAGCATCCTTCAGTTCCGGGTGACGCAGAGCGAACTCCACCGTCGCCTTCAGATAACCGAGCTTGCTGCCGCAATCGAAGCGCTTGCCGTCGTAACGATAGGCGAGCACGACTTCGTCCTGCATGAGCTTCTGAATGGCGTCCGTCAGCTGGATCTCGCCGCCCGAACCCGGATCGATCTCACGAATGCAGTCGAAAATGCGCGGACGCAGCACATAACGGCCAACCACGCCCAGATTCGACGGTGCGTTTTCCGGCGCGGGCTTCTCGACGATGTCCGTCAACTTGACGATCGCCTTCTCGCCCCAGTCCGTGCCCTTGACGATACCGTACGAGCGGCTTTGCTCGATGGGGATCTCTTCTACACCGATGATCGAGTTGTGATACTGGTTGTACAGATCGACCATCTGCTTGAGCACCGGCGGCTGGCCGTCGAGCAAGTCGTCGGCGAGGATGACGGCGAACGGCTCGTCTCCCACCAGCTTCTCGGCGCACAGCACGGCGTGACCCAGACCCAGCGCTTTCGGCTGACGCACGTAGAAGCAATCGATATGCGGCGGCTTGATCGAATGCACGACGTCGAGCAGCGCCTGCTTGTTCTTCGCTTCGAGTTCGGCTTCCAGTTCGAATGCCGTATCGAAGTGATCTTCGATGGCGCGCTTGTTACGGCCCGTCACGAAAATCATCTCGGTGATGCCAGCCGCTGCCGCCTCTTCCACGGCGTACTGAATCAGCGGCTTGTCCACGACCGGCAACATTTCCTTGGGGCTCGCCTTGGTCGCCGGCAGAAACCGCGTGCCGAGGCCCGCAACGGGGAACACGGCTTTGGTCACAATGGCTTTCATTAGTTTCTCCCTGATGGATATTGCGCGTCTCAGGCGGGCAGGCGGGCGAGCTGTGCCTGCAATTTCCCGAGTACCGCTTCAAAGTCGACCAGTCGTTGCTTCTCAAGTTCCACGACGTTGGCAGGGGCGCGCGCCACGAAACTCTCGTTGGAGAGCTTGCCGTGGCATTTCGCGATCTCGCCTTCGAGACGCTTCACTTCCTTGCCGAGGCGTTCGCGCTCGGCCGCAACGTCGATTTCGACCTTCAATGCCAACTTGTTTGCACCCACCACAGCGAGCGGCGCGCCAGCTGCCTGCGCGTCGAGCGTGGCTTCGTCGGCCAGCACCTGCACTTCCGAGAGCTTCGCCAGCGTCTGCAAATACGGGGCAATCGACGTCAGGAACGCCACATCGCCCGCAACCAGCAGCGGCACGCGCTGCGCCGGTGACAGGTTCATTTCGCCGCGCAGGTTACGGCAGGCGTCCACGGCGGCCTTCAATTGCTGCATCCAGGCTTCGTCGCTTTCGTCGATCTTGCTGGTATCGGCGACCGGATACGGCTGCACCATGATACTGGCTTCGCCCGGCGCCTTGTCGGCCGGATAGCGGCCAGCCAGCGGGGCCACCTTTTGCCACAGGGCTTCGGTGATGAACGGAATGATCGGGTGAGCCAGACGCAGCACCGTTTCCAGCACGCGCAGCAGCGTGCGGCGCGTGGCGCGCTGTTGCGCCGGGGTGCCGTTCTGAATCTGCCACTTGGCCAGTTCGACGTACCAGTCGCAGTACTCGTCCCACACGAATTTGTAGATCGAGCTGGCGATGTTGTCGAAGCGGTAATCGGCAAAGCCCTTCGCCACGTCGGCTTCCACGCGCTGGAGCAACGAAACGATCCAGCGGTCGGCGCGCGAGAAGTCGAGCTGACCTTCCGGGCCGCAATCGCCCACGCACGGCGCGAGACCGCAGTCCTGACCTTCGCAGTTCATCAGCACGAAGCGCGTGGCGTTCCACAGCTTGTTGCA
The DNA here is from genome assembly GCF_044772185.1 of Pandoraea sp. NPDC090278. Classification (NCBI taxonomy): domain Bacteria; kingdom Pseudomonadati; phylum Pseudomonadota; class Betaproteobacteria; order Burkholderiales; family Burkholderiaceae; genus Pandoraea; species Pandoraea sp. NPDC090278. The sequence continues at coordinate 510,782 of NZ_JBIVYJ010000003.1, forward strand.
GAAGTTGCGATAGCCTTCGCAGCGCGCGAGATCGAAGTTGATGTTGCGGCCAAGCGTGGCCATCGACGCGAATGTGAAGCGCAGGGCGTCAGTGCCGAACGGCGCGATGCCGTCCGGGAATTCCTTGCGGGTCTTCTTCTCGATGGTCGCGGCTTGCTTCGGGTTCATCAGACCCGTGGTGCGCTTGGCGAGCAGGGCGTCGAGCGACACGCCGTCGACGATGTCGATCGGATCGAGCGTATTGCCCTTCGACTTGGACATCTTCTGACCTTCGGCGTCGCGCACGAGACCGTGCATGTACACGGTCTTGAACGGCACCTTACCGGTGAAGTGCGTGGTCATCATGACCATGCGCGCCACCCAGAAGAAGATGATGTCGAAGCCGGAGACGAGCACCGACGACGGGAGGAAATGCTTCAGTTCAGGCGTCTCTTGCGGCCAGCCGAGCGACGAGAACGGCACCAGCGCCGACGAGAACCACGTGTCGAGCACGTCTTCGTCGCGCTTGAGCACACCGGTGGAACCGGCGGCGCGCGCCTTCTCGATGGCTTCGGCTTCGGTACGGGCGACGAACACGTTGCCCGCATCGTCGTACCAGGCCGGAATCTGGTGGCCCCACCAGAGCTGACGGGAAATACACCAGTCTTGAATGTTCTCGAGCCACTGGTTGTACGTCGTCGTCCAGTTCTCCGGCACGAACTTGATCTCACCGCTGCGCACGACGTCGAGCGCGGTTTCGGTGATCGACTTGCCGGGGTGGAACGTGCCTTCGGGGGCCGGTTTGCTCATCGCGACGAACCATTGGTCCGTGAGCATCGGCTCAATGACCGTGCCCGTACGGTCGCTGCGCGGCACCATCAGCTTGTGCGGCTTGACCGATTCGAGCAAGCCCAGCGCGTCGAGGTCGGCCACGATCTGTTTGCGCGCGTCGAAACGATCCAGACCCTGGTATTTTTCCGGGGCGTTTTCGTTGATCTTCGCGTCGAGCGTGAGGATGTTGATCTGCGGCAGGTTATGACGCTGACCGACGGCATAGTCGTTGAAGTCGTGTGCCGGGGTGACTTTCACCACGCCCGTACCGAATTCGAGGTCGACGTAGTCGTCGGCGATGATCGGGATTTCGCGGTCCGTGAGCGGCAGCTTGGCCGACTTGCCGATCAGGTGTTTGTAGCGCTCGTCTTCCGGATGCACCATCAGCGCGGTGTCGCCCAGCATCGTTTCCGGGCGCGTGGTCGCGACCGTGAGCGTGCCGGAGCCGTCGGCGAGGGGGTAGCGGATGTGCCACAGCGAGCCTTCTTCTTCCTCGCTGACCACTTCCAGATCGGACACGGCAGTGAGCAGGACCGATTCCCAGTTCACGAGGCGCTTACCGCGATAGATCAGCCCTTGCTCGTACAGTGTGACGAAGACATCGCGCACGGCGCTGGACATCTTCTCGTCCATCGTGAAGTACTCGCGACTCCAATCGATGGAAGCCCCGAGGCGGCGGATCTGACGGGTGATCGTGCTGCCCGACTGCTCCTTCCACTCCCAGACGCGTTCCGTGAACTTCTCGCGGCCGAGGTCATGGCGCGAGACCTTCTGGGCGTCGAGCTGACGTTCGACGACGATCTGCGTGGCAATGCCCGCGTGGTCGGTGCCCGGCACCCACAGGGTGTTCGCGCCCTTCATGCGGTGGTAGCGCGTCAGACCATCCATGATCGTCTGGTTGAACGCGTGCCCCATGTGCAGCGTGCCGGTGACGTTCGGCGGCGGCAACTGGATGCTGAAATCTTCGCGGGCGTCGTCGAGGGTCGGGCGGGCATAGCCGCGGCGTTCCCATTCGGGGCCCCAGTGGGCTTCGACGTCCTGCGGCTCGAAGCTCTTGGCAAGCGTATTGTCGCTGTCGCTCATGGATTGATGGACCGTGTAATGCGTGAAACCTTGAATTATAAAAGATTCGGTGGCGTTTCCGCGCCGCAGCAGGATTTATAATCGGGCTTCACTCGAAATTCCTCCCCGACATGCCCGATCTGCTCGCCAATCTGAACCCCGAACAACTGGCCGCCGTCACGCTTCCCGATGAGCCGGCCCTCATTCTCGCGGGCGCGGGTTCCGGCAAGACGCGCGTGCTCACGACCCGTATCGCCTGGCTGATCCAGCAGGGACACGTCGGCCCGGCGGGCATTCTGGCAGTGACCTTTACCAACAAGGCCGCCAAGGAAATGCAGGCCCGGCTTGGTGCGATGCTGCCGATCAGCACGCGCGCCATGTGGATCGGCACCTTCCACGGGCTGTGCAACCGCATGCTGCGCGCGCATTTTCGCGACGCTGGGCTGCCGCAGAGCTTCCAGATTCTCGACCAGTCCGATCAGCTCTCCGCCATCAAGCGGATGATGAAGGCGGCGAATGTCGACGATGAGAAATTTCCGCCGAAAAACCTGCAGTATTTCATCAATAACGCGAAGGAACAGGGCCTGCGACCGCATGAAGTCGAAGCCAACGACGCGTTCAACCAGAAATTCGTCGAACTGTACGCGAGCTACCAGGAGCAATGCCAGCGCGAGGGCGTGGTCGATTTCGCCGAACTGCTGCTGCGCTGCTTCGAGCTGCTCAAGCACAACGAGCCGCTGCGCGTGCATTACCAGACGCGCTTCCGCCATATCCTCGTCGACGAGTTCCAGGACACCAATAAGCTCCAGTACGCGTGGTTGAAGATGCTCGCTGGCACGAACGCCGCTGTGTTCGCTGTGGGTGACGACGATCAGAGTATCTACGCGTTTCGTGGTGCCAACGTCGGCAATATGGCTGACTTCGAGCGCGAATTCCGTGTTCGTCACATGATCAAGCTGGAGCAGAACTATCGCTCGCACGGCAATATTCTCGACGCCGCCAACGCGCTGATTTCCAACAACGCACGGCGTCTGGGCAAGAATCTGCGCACCGACGCGGGCCATGGCGAGCCGATTCGCGTCTATGAGGCGGCGACCGACCTGCAAGAGGCGAGCTGGCTCGTCGAAGAAATCAAGGCGCTGGTCGCGCAGGGTCTGTCGCGACAGGATGTGGCGATTCTGTATCGCAGCAACGCCCAGTCGCGGGTGATGGAACATGCGCTGGTCGGCGCGGGCATCGCTTACCGCGTGTATGGTGGCCTGCGCTTTTTCGAGCGTCAGGAAGTCAAGCACGCGCTGGCGTATCTGCGTCTGATCGAGAATCCGAACGACGATACGGCGTTTGCCCGTGTCGTCAATTTCCCCACGCGCGGCATTGGCGCTCGTTCGCTGGAGCAGTTGGCCGACGCAGCGCGTCTCTACAACTGCTCGATGTATGCGGCTGTGCCTTATATGACGGGCAAGGCCGGGACCAATCTGCTGGCGTTCGTGCGCATGATCGAACAGATGCGCCACGCCACCGAGCGGCTCACGCTGCCGGAAGTGGTGACGCACGTCATCGACGCGAGCGGCCTGATTACGCATTATCAGACCGAGAAGGAGGGGCAGGACCGCATCGAGAACTTGCAGGAACTGGTCCATGCCGCCACGGCCTTCATCGCTGAAGAGGGCTATGGGCTGGACGCACCGGCGCGTCTGATCGCGATGCGCCCCGCACTGCCGGGCGCGCCCGACGTGCTGGCGTCGCCCGATGGCGTGGTCGACGCCGATACGCCGGTGGAGATGACCCCGCTGGCGGGCTTCCTCTCGCACGCATCGCTCGAAGCGGGCGACAACCAGGCCGAAGCCGGGCAGGACGCGGTTCAACTCATGACGGTGCACGCCGCCAAGGGGCTGGAATTCACGGCGGTGTTCGTCACCGGCCTCGAAGAGGGGCTGTTCCCGCACGAAAACAGTGCGATGGAGCTGGACGGGCTCGAAGAAGAGCGTCGCCTGATGTACGTGGCGATTACGCGCGCAAAGGAGCGCCTGTACCTGTCGTTCACGCAAAGCCGCATGCTGCACGGCCAGACACGTTACAACGTGCGTTCGCGCTTCTTCGACGAAATCCCCGAGGACGTGCTGAAGTTCATCACGCCGCGTGCGCAGCCGGGCGCCCGTCTGAGTCAAAGCGAACCGGCCTGGGGGCGCGACTGGTTCTCACGTCCGCAAGTCAGCGCGCCGAAGGACGAGTGGGCGGCGACGAAGTCGGAGCAGGCGCTGGCCGACCGCTCGCGCGCGTCGGAGACGGGCTTCAAGCTGGGGCAGGGCGTGTTCCACACCAAGTTCGGTGAAGGCAAGATCATCGGACTGGAAGGCACGGGTGACGAAGCGCGTGCGCATGTGAAGTTCGGCCGTCATGGCGAGAAATGGCTGGCGCTGGCCGTGGCGAAGCTTCAGCCGATCGAGTGATCGTTGGCGCGGCAATAAAAAAGGGCACCTTCGGGTGCCCTTTGTTTTTTTCGACGTCGGTCGATGCCGGATTTAACCAGACTCAAGCCTCCGGCGGCGAAACATTCGGATCGAGTGCCCCGATCTCCTGCACGCCGAAGCAGCCGCGATAGCTGGCGTAGAACGAGCAGTAGATGATGGCCGCGAACAGCAGCGACAGCGGCGAGACCAGAAGAATCGCGTATTGGAAAACGCCGAGCACCGCCATGATGATCGTAAGAATCATCGACGCCCCCGCTGCGAGCAACATCACACACAGCGCATAGACGACGAACGCGCGGAAGTTACGCGTGCAGGCCGTCCAACTGAAGAAGATGGCCTTGACGGGCGTAATGTCGTGCCACGCCACGAGCACCGGCGCAAACCAGAACAACATCGCCACCGGGATGTATGCGATGGCGAAGGCAACGGCGGCGACCAATCCGGCGGTGCCGTTCATGATCTCGTCGCGATTGACGTTGCCGTCGAACAGCAAGTTGTTGATCAGTTCGCTGCCATTGAACAGCGAAGAAATCAGGTAAGCAGCGACGGTCGCGGCCATGTAAAAGCCGCCGAGCACCAGCAGACGCCGGGCGATTTCCTTGCCGTGTCCGCGAAAACCGTCGAGCAGCACCTGCGGCAGCACCTGCTTGTTCTTGATGATGTCGCGGCAGGCGGCCATGAAGCCCACCGACAGGCCCGGCACCAGAACGAGCAAGATGGGCCCGCCGACGATCGGCACGAAGGAGATCAACAACGTGCCGAACATATAGGCAAACAGCAGGCTCATGATGGCGAGCGGATTCTTGCGGAACAGCCAGATGCCCTGGCGTAGCCACAAATAACCACTCTTCGGCGGGACTTCAAGCAATTGCATAGGGTTCGAGAGACTCCGGGTGGGGTCGGGTTACAGCCAGGGAATGGAAACGGCTTCGATGCGTTTGCGCAGGATTCGTTCGAAATGCCCCGGATCGTGCGGCTTGAGCATTTCGGCCGCCCGCGGCAAGTGAAAATCATACAGGCGCGAGAGCCAGAATCGCAGCGCGCCCGCTCGCAGCATGTCGCGCCAGTGCGACGCCTCGATGTCGGTCAGCGGACGCACCGTCTCGTACGCGCGCAGCATTGCGTGCACACGGGCGTCGTCGAGTTCGCCGGTGGCGAGGTCGCAACACCAGTCGTTGACCGTCACGGCCAGATCGAACAGCCACTTGTCACAGCCAGCAAAGTAAAAGTCGAAGAAGCCGCCCAGACGGGGTGAGCCGTCTTCGGCCTTGTCGAAGAGTACGTTATCGCGGAACAGGTCGCAGTGGCACGGCCCGGCTTGCATCGCGCGATAGTCGCCGGAGCCGAAAAACGCCCCCTGATGCGCCATCTCGCTTTCCAGTAGCGTGCGCTCGGCATCGCTCAGGAACGGCAGCACGGCCGGGGCCGCCTCGCGCCACCACGGCAGGCTGCGCAGGTTGGCCTGTTCCAGCGTGAAATCGCGTCCGGCCAGATGCATGCGGGCGAGCATTGCGCCGACATGGGCACAGTGCGCGGGCGTCGGCGCCAGTTCGGAGCGACCCGACAGCTTGGTGACGATGGTGGCCGGTTTGCCGTTCAACTCGCCAAGGATCTCACCCGTGCGATCCGGAATCGGATCGGGCACCGGCACGCTGTGATGCGCCAGATGGCCCATCAATTGCAGGTAGAACGGCAACTGCGTGGCCGTGAGCTTCTCGAACAGCGTCAGCACGAACTCGCCGCGCTCGGTCGTCAGGAAGTAGTTGGTGTTCTCGATGCCCGAGCTGATGCCCCGGAAGTCGAGAACATTCCCCAAATCGTAGCGTTGCAGCCACTGCTGGAGCTGCTCGGGCGAGACGGAAGTAAAAACGGCCATGCGTGCGTTAAGTGGATAAGACTCAGACAAACGGCCCGTGCGCGTGCAGCGGGCCGCTGGTTTGAGACAAACAGATGGCTCGCGCGCCGAAATGAAGTATCGGAAGTACCGGGGCGCGCGAAAAGAGTCAGATTACCAGAGACGTCAGAACTTCAGGCCGACGGACGGCAGACGGTCGTTTTGCGACGTGTTGTCACGTGCACGCGGTGCGTTGTCGGGCGGCGTGGTCAACTGGTAGTTGGTGCCGAAACGGGAGTGGACGTCGATTTCCGTGGGCTTGCCGCGATCGCGGTACTCGGTCACGGTCGTACCCTGGTCGTTGACGTAGTAGCTCGGCTTGCGTTCCTGATTGACGTCGACGTTCTGGACGCTGGTGGCAGCGGCGCGGGCGTCGGCTTCACGTTTGGCGGCTTGTGCGGCGGTTTCCTTGCCGTCCTGAGCGTAGACATGACCGGCGAACAGCAGGCCGGCACCGATCAGCAGGGGCAGGGCACGGGAAAAGCGCGTTTTCATCATTATTCTCCGAGGGCGGGAACGCATCCGCGACGTAAGAGGCAAGCCGGGCCGGCGCAGCGGGTTCCAATCTGTCCATTCTATCAAACGTACCCCACTTCGCATTGTGGAATCTCGTCGAATGCACCGTGGTTGCTTGCCCGTAGCCCTTTTTGCCCTCACCAATGAACGTTTCATGACAGCGCTTCTGTCCGAAATGTGAGATTTCGGATGATTCGCAATGCGGGCCTATATTTCTTCTGGTTATAACGAAATCACAAATCGGTCGTTCGCATCGACGTCGTGTTCTGGCACCCTCCCAAGTTGTCTCAATGGGTGGCCAGGTGCCACCCATCTGCATTCTGGAGTCTGAAAGTCATGTCGTCTTCCGCTTCGACCGCCGTCAAAACGGCGTCGCCTTCTCCCTCTTCCTACAATGCTCGCCCGTTGACGATTGCGCTGGTGCTCATCGTTGTCGGCATTGCGTATTTGCAAGCGACGGTCGGACCGAAACAGGCTGCGCTGGCGGGTGTCGGCGCGTTGCTCGGCGTCGCGCTGTACCACGCCGCGTTCGGCTTTACGTCGGCCTGGCGCGTGTTTATTTCGGATCGTCGCGGTGCCGGTTTGCGCGCGCAGATGGTGATGCTCGCGGTCGGTGTCGTGCTGTTCTTTCCGGCGCTGGCCGATGGCACGCTTTTCGGCAATAAGGTCGTCGGTCTCGTATCGCCGGTCGGCGTATCGGTGGCATTCGGCGCGTTTATCTTCGGTATCGGCATGCAACTCGGCGGCGGTTGCGCGTCGGGCACGCTTTACACGGCGGGCGGCGGCAATACGCGCATGCTGGTGACGCTTGCCGCGTTCATCGTCGGCTCTGTCGTGGCGACGGCGCATCTGCCGTGGTGGGAATCGCTGCCGCACATCAAGCCCGTCTCGCTCGTGAAGACGTGGGGCCTCTGGCCTGCGCTGATCGCGAACCTCGCGCTGTTCGCAGCCATCGGCGCGTTCACGCTGTGGGCGGAGAAGCGTCGCCACGGCCGTATCGTCGGTGTGCCGATGACGCGTAGCGCGAAGGGTAAGCCTGCGCTGCTGCGCGGTCCGTGGCCGCTGGTGTGGGGCGCACTCGCGCTCGTGCTGCTCAATTACGCAACGCTCGCACTGGCCGGTCGCCCGTGGGGTGTGACGTCGGCGTTTGCGCTGTGGGGCGCGAAGGCGTTCATGGCCGTGGGTATCGACGTCGCGTCGTGGCCGTACTGGGCCAAGCAGGTCAACGTACTCAATGCGCCGGTCTCGCAGGACGTGACGACTGTCATGGATCTGGGCATCATCCTCGGCGCATTGGTGGCCGCCTCGCTGGCAGGCAAGTTCGCGCCGGTATGGAAGGTGCCCGTGCGCTCGCTGATCGCGGCTATCGTGGGCGGTCTGCTGCTCGGCTACGGCGCACGTCTGGCTTACGGCTGCAACATCGGTGCGTATTTCAGCGGCATCATCTCCGGCAGCCTGCACGGCTGGCTGTGGCTGGTGGCGGCGTTCTTCGGCAACGTGTTCGGCACGCGCCTGCGTCCGTTCTTCGGTCTGGAAGTCGAGACGACCCCGCGCGAAAGCGGCTGCTGATTTGTCGCTCAGGCGGACGCACGTCCGCCACAAAAAACGGCGCTCGCGATGATCTCGCGGCGCCGTTTTGCATTGCAGATGACGTTGACGTCAGCGCTTACAGGTAGAACATCTTTTCGCTGGTTTCCGTCTCGGGCTCGATGTGGCCGTCGTAGAACGCGAAGACGGCCTTGAGGATCTCATCGGGGTCGTCGATCACCTGCACGAGATCGAGGTCCTTTTCGCTGATGAGGCCCATCGGCAGCATCGACGAGCGCACCCAGTCCAGCAGACCTTTCCAGAACTCCGAACCCACAAGAATCACCGGCACGCGACGCGACTTCTGCGTCTGAATCAGCGTAAGCACTTCGGACAATTCGTCGAGCGTGCCGAAGCCGCCGGGCATGATCACGAAGGCGTCCGAATTCTTGACGAAGGTGACCTTACGGGTAAAGAAGTGGCGAAAGCGCAGCGAGATGTCTTGCCACTGATTGCCCTTCTGTTCGTGCGGGAGTTCGATGTTCAGACCGACGGTCGGCGACGCGCCACCGTGTGCGCCCTTGTTGGCCGCTTCCATGATGCCGGGACCGCCGCCGGAGATGACGGCGAAGCCGTTGTCCGAGAATTTGCGGGCAATCGTCATCGTCAGTTTGTAGAACGGCGATTTCGGCTTGATGCGGGCGCTGCCGTAGATGCTGACGGCCGGCCGGATCTCCGACAGGTACTCGGTCGCCTCGATGAACTCTGCCATAATCGTGAACATCTGCCACGACGCGCGCGCCTTCTTGGCGGTGGCGCGCTCATGGTCTGCCAACTGGCGCAGACTCGGTATCTCTTTTCTTCTCTTGGTCATATGTCGGAACAGCAAAGTCTGGAAGGTAAGACGCTCTTATTGGTCGATGGTTCGAGTTATCTGTATCGAGCCTATCACGCCCTGCCGGATTTGCGCGGCCCAGGCGGCGAACCTACGGGCGCGCTGCACGGCATCGTCAATATGCTGCGCCGCATGCGTAAAGACGTTCATGCAGAGTACAGCGCTTGCGTTTTCGATGCAAAGGGCAAGACCTTCCGCGACGACTGGTACCCCGAGTACAAGGCGAATCGCCCGTCGATGCCCGAAGATCTGCGCGCGCAGATCGAACCGATTCACGAAGCCGTGCGCGCGATGGGCTGGCCGCTGTTGATGATCGACGGCGTGGAAGCGGACGACGTCATCGGCACGCTCGCAAAGCGGGCTAGCGAACTCGGTATGCGCGTGGTCGTCTCGACCGGCGACAAGGATCTGGCGCAACTCGTGAACGACCGTGTCACGCTCGTCAACACGATGACGAACGAAACGCTCGACGCGGCTGCCGTCGAAGCGAAATTCGGCGTGCCGCCTGCGCGCATCGTCGACTACCTCACGCTGGTGGGCGACACCGTCGATAACGTGCCGGGTGTGGAAAAGTGCGGGCCGAAGACGGCCGTCAAATGGCTCACGCAATACGGCGATCTCGATAACCTCGTCGCCAATGCCGCCGAAGTGAAAGGTGCCGTCGGCGAGAATCTGCGACGCGCGCTCGACTGGCTGCCGATGGGGCGCAAGCTCGTGACGGTGGCGCTCGATTGCGATCTCGCGCCGCAGGTCACCTCCATCGAAGCGAGTCTGCAAACGCAGCCCGAAGACGCCGAAGTGCTGCGCGATTTCTTCTCGCGCCACGGCTTCAAGACACTGCTGCGCGAAGCGGAAGCGACGGTGGCATCGCAAGCCGGTGAGGAAGCACCCGCACCGGTAGCCGACACCATCGAGCGTCAGTACGAAGCGGTGCTTACGTGGGAGCAGTTCGATGCGTGGCTGAAGATCATCGAATCCGCCGAGTTGACGGCATTCGATACCGAGACGACCTCGCTCGACGCGATGCAGGCGCAACTCGTCGGTCTGTCGTTCTCTTGCGAACCGGGCCGCGCGGCGTACATTCCGGTGGCGCACCGTGCGCCGGGGGAAGTCGAACAATTGCCGCGCGACGAAGTGATCGCACGTCTGAAGCACTGGCTCGAGAGTCCCGATCACAAGAAGGTCGGTCAGAATCTTAAGTACGACGCCCATGTGCTCGAAAACTACGGCGTGATTCTGGGCGGCATTGCGCACGACACGTTGCTCGAATCGTACGTGCTCGAATCGCATCGCAGTCACGACATGGACAGTCTTGCGTCGCGCCATCTGGGCGTGACGACGGTCAAGTACGAAGACGTGTGCGGCAAGGGCGCCAAGCAGATCGGCTTCGACGACGTGAGCGTCGAACGTGCGACGGAGTACGCCGCAGAGGACGCCGACATCACGCTGCGTCTGCACCGAGCGCTGTATCCCGACGTCGCCCGCGAAGCCACGCTCGAATTCGTCTATCGCGATATCGAAATGCCCACGGCGCGCGTGCTTCAACGTATGGAGCGCAACGGCGTGCTGGTCGACACGGCGCGACTGGCGGCGCAAAGCGACGAGATCGGACGCAAGCTGATCACGCTCGAAACCGAGGCGTACGCGCTGGCCGGGCAGCAATTCAATCTGAATTCCCCCAAGCAGATCGGCGATATCTTCTTCACTCAACTGCAACTACCGGTCGTCAAGAAGACGGCCAGCGGTGCGCCGTCGACCGATGAAGAAGTGTTGCAGAAGCTCGCAGAGGACTACCCGCTGCCGAAGGTGCTGCTGGAGTATCGCGGTCTCGCCAAGCTCAAGTCGACGTACACGGACAAGCTGCCGAAGATGGTCAATCCGTCGACGGGACGTGTGCATACGAACTACGCGCAAGCGGTGGCGATCACCGGCCGTCTGGCGTCGAACGATCCGAACTTGCAGAACATTCCGGTGCGCACGGCCGAGGGCCGTCGCATTCGCGAGGCCTTCATCGCGCCGCCGGGTAGCCAACTGGTCTCGGCCGACTACTCGCAGATCGAGCTGCGCATCATGGCGCATATCTCGGGCGACGAAAGCCTGCTTCGTGCGTTTGCGAACGGCGAGGACATTCACCGAGCGACCGCTGCGGAAATCTTCGCCGTCACGCCGCTGGAAGTGTCTTCCGAGCAACGTCGCTATGCCAAGGTCATCAACTTCGGTCTGATCTACGGTATGAGCGCGTTCGGGCTGGCTGCGAACCTCGGCATCGAGCGCGACGCGGCCAAGCAATACATCGACCGCTACTTCATGCGCTATCCGGGCGTGGCGCGTTATATGGACGAGACGCGCAAGAGCGCCAAGGCGAAGGGTTACGTTGAGACGGTGTTCGGCCGTCGTCTGTGGCTGCCGGACATCAACGGTGGCAATGGTCCGCGTCGTCAAGGTGCCGAACGCGCTGCCATTAATGCGCCGATGCAGGGCACTGCCGCCGACCTCATCAAGCTGTCGATGATTGCCGTGCAGCGCTGGCTGGACGACAGCGGCTTGCAGACGCGTCAGATCATGCAGGTGCACGACGAACTTGTGCTCGAAGTGCCGGATCATGAACTGGCGGAGGTTCGCAAGCGTCTGCCGGAACTGATGTGCGGCGTGGCCAAGCTGCGTGTGCCGCTAGTAGCCGAAGTCGGCGTTGGCGAAAACTGGGAGCAAGCACACTGATAGCGCCGGGCAAATGCCCAAAGTGTGCGAGGCGGCCGACGTTGCAACACGCTTCGGCCGCCACTACGATCAAGGTCACGCAATAGCGGAAATAGGGTGACGGGTATACCCTAAGTCCGCACTCTGCGGTATGGTAATCGCTATCGCCGGTCTGGCAAATGCTGACCGGCCGGACGGTTTTCCAAGCACGGGGAGTTATTGTGAGTGTGCATCGTATCGTTGTGGTCGGCGGCGGCGCCGGCGGTCTCGAACTTGTCACCCGGTTGGGCGACAAGTACGGGCGTGGCAAGGACGTTCAAGTAACGCTGGTCGACCGTTCCCTGTCGCACATCTGGAAACCGTTGCTCCATGAGGTCGCAGCCGGTGTCATGGATACGGCGACGCATCAGCTCTCTTACGTAGCACAGGCGAACTGGCATCACTTCGAGTTCGCGACGGGCGAGATGATCGGGCTGGATCGTGCGGCCAAGACCATCCGTCTGGCAGCCGTCCCGGCAGCGGACGACGAAGGCGAGGGCGATCTGCTGCCCGAGCGCACGTTGCCGTACGACACGCTCGTGCTCGCCATCGGCAGCACGACCAACTTCTTCGGTGTTCCGGGGGCCAGGGAACACACCATTGCCCTCGATACGGTCGAACAGGCCGAACGTTTCCGTCGCCGGTTGATGGCGGCTTGCGTGCGTGCGCAGAGCGCTGCCGAGGCGTCGGCACCGGCTGCCCCGACCGAGGCGCAGAGCGGTGGTGCGTTGCTGTCCCCGCCAGGTGCGCAGCGCCCCAAGGTCAATCTCGTGATCGTCGGTGCGGGTGCGACGGGTGTGGAACTGTCGGCCGAGTTGCGCAATACCGCTGAAGTGTTGCGCTCCTACGGTCTGAAGCTCGACCCGCGTAAGGACGTGCGCATCACCATCATCGAATCGAGCCCCCGCATTCTGAAGGCGTTGCCGGAGCGTGTGTCGGGCGCGGTGGCTGGGTTGCTCGCCAAGCTGGACGTCGACATTCTGTGTGGCGACTCGGTGGCGGAAGTGCGCGCGAACGAAGTGACGCTTACCAGCGGCAAGATTCTGCCTGCGGACATCACGGTCTGGTCGGCGGGTATTACCGCGCCGCCGGTACTTGGCACGCTGGGGTTGGACGTCAATCGCCTGAACCAGATCGAAGTGCTGCCGACGCTGCAAAGCAAGACCGATCCGGACATTTTCGCGTTCGGCGATTGCGCGAGCTGCGAGTGGCCGGAGCATGGTTTCGTGCCGCCGCGTGCGCAAGCGGCGCACCAGCAGGCGAGTTTTCTCGTGAAGGCTGTCGAGGCGCGTCTCAAGGGACAGAGCCTGCCGACGTTCACGTACCGCGACTTCGGCTCACTGGTCTCGCTGGGCAAGTTCAGCGCGGTGGGTAACCTGATGGGCGGACTGATCGGCGGCAGCATGTTCATCGAAGGGCTGTTCGCCCGCGTGATGTACACGTCGCTCTATCGGATGCACGTGGCGGCGCTGCATGGCGTTTGGCGAATGATGCTCGATACGGTGGCCAACCGTCTGCGTCGTTCGACCGTGCCGCGCGTGAAACTGCACTGACGTTCCGACAATATTTCGCTGAAGTCCCGGCCGCGCAGGCACTTTGCTTGCGCGACTTTTCTCACGCTTCGTGCTGAGTGCAGGCGAATTCCCTCTCTAGTAACATCCGAACGTTCGGCCTCGGGTCGGCAGTCTTCCCGTCCCGTTTCTTTTTTGACGCTTTCTCCTGGAGTGCACATGTCGCAAGCGGATCTGGATAGTCTCGTACCCGAAGTTGCGCCGCGTAACCGGCGCGATTTTCTGAAGACCGCCGTCGGTTCGGCGTTTGCATTGGCGGTGCTGCCGGTAGCGGCCGAAACGATCACCACCGACACGCAAGGACTGGACGCAGGCGAGAGCGTGCTCGAAGTGCCCGGTATCAAGATGCCGGTGTACTTTGCCAAGCCCGCAGGTAAGACGCATCTGCCGACGATCGTCGTCGTCTCGGAGATTTTCGGCGTGCATCAGCACATCGCCGATATCTGCCGTCGCTTCGCGAAGCTCGGCTATCTGGCGGTCGCGCCGGAGTTGTTCGCGCGTGCAGGTGACCCGCAATCGTTGGGTACGATTGCCGAGATTCAATCGCAAATCGTGGCGAAGACGCCGGACAAGCAAGTCATGAGCGACATCGACGCGACCGTGAAGTGGGCGGTGGACAACGGCGGCGATGAAAAACGACTGGGCATTACTGGCTTCTGCTGGGGCGGACGTGTTGCATGGCTGTACGACGCGCATAACCCGAAGGTGAAGGCGGCGGTGGCGTGGTACGGACGTATCGTCGGCGACAAGAGCGAGAACTTCCCGCAGAACCCGATCGACATCGCTGGCAAGCTGCACGGCCCGTTGCTGGGGTTGTACGGCGGCAAGGACACGGGGATTCCGGTCGCGAGCGTCGAGCAGGCACGTGAGGCACTGGCCAAGGGCGATGCCGCGTCCAAGGGCTCGGAGCTGAAGGTGTTCCCGAACTCGGGCCATGCGTTCTTCGCGGATTATCGGGCGAGCTACGTCGAGGCCGATGCGAAAGAAGGCTGGAAGCTGGCGCAGGACTGGTTCCGAAAGCACGGCGTCGCTTGAGGGCGGGAAGGTGGGGGGGAGAGCCGTCGGCATGCCGACGGCGTGTGGCCCGCCCGATCACCTCCGTAGGCCCGGCACGCCTCGATGTGCCAACGGTTTGCCTGTAACGGTAAAAGCTGGTTAAATCCCCGGCTTGCCCGCGGGAGAATCACCATCGACGCCATCTTTCTTTTCATCGTTATCGCCACGCTGGCCTCCGGCGTGCTGAGTCTTTTCGGGGCGGCGTCGCTGTCGCTGGGTCTGCTCTCGAAGCTCATCGACAAGATGGTGAGCTTCTCGGCAGGCGTGCTGCTCGGCACGGCGTTGCTGCATTTACTGCCGGAAAGTCTGGAGTCGCACGTCGACGCCCATGTCATCACGCGCTGGTTGCTTGGCGGACTGCTGGGGTTCTTCCTGCTGGAAAAGCTGGCGTTGCTGCGCCATAGCCACCATCACGAAGGCGACGGACATCATCACGAGCATGGCCACGACGCACACGAAGCGGGCAAGGGCGGCTGGATGATTCTGGTGGGCAGCGCAATCCACAATTTCGCCGACGGCGTGGTGATTGCGGCCGCTTTCCTGACCGATCCGCGTCTCGGTGTTGCTGCGACGGTGTCGATCACGGTGCACGAAGTTGCGCACAAGCTGGGCGACTTCATGGTGTTGCTGAACGCGGGGTTCAGGCGCCGCAAGGCGCTGGTGCTGACGCTGGCCTCGAGTCTGACGGCCTTGCTGGGTGGCGTGCTCGGTTACTTCATGCTGGATCGTCTGCAAAGCCTGATCCCGTACCTGCTGGCACTCGCGGCGAGCAGCTTCATCTACATTGCCGTGTCGGATCTCATGCCGCAGATGCAACGACGCACGTCGCCGCGCGACGCCCTGCCGCAGATCCTGTTGATCGGTGTCGGGTTGGCGTTGGTCGTGTGGCTCAATGGCCATGACCACGATCATGACCACGGGCACGGCCATGACGAAGGCGGAAGTGCGCTGGCGATGTCGGCAAGCGTCGTTAAGTCGAGTGGCGAGTAACAGGCGGCATCGAGCGATATCGTGCAGTACAAAAAAGGGCACCTCATCGGGGTGCCCTTTTGCATTACTGGTCTACTGAAATCAGGGTTGCGCGCCCGTCGACACCGGACGGCGCTTGTCCGCGCACCACTCGCTCCACGAGCCGGGGTAAAGGCTCGCCCCGTGCAGGCCAGCCACTTCCATCGCCAGCAGATTGTGGCAAGCGGTCACGCCCGAGCCGCATTGCGAGATGACGCGTTCCGGCAGGCGGTCGTGGCCGATCACCTGCGTGAACTCCTCGCGAAGTGTGGCCGCAGGTTTGAAGCGGCCGTCTGCGCCGAGGTTGTCTTTGAAGAAGCGATTCTTTGCGCCCGGAATATGGCCGCCAATCGGATCGAGGGTTTCGTTCTCGCCGCGATAGCGGTCCGGTGCCCGGGCGTCGATCACCAGACGCTCGTGCGACGTGAGATTGCGCTCGATGGCGGCGGCGTCTGCCGTCGTCGCCAGTGGCTCGCCCGGCGCGAAATCGCCGGGAGGCGGCGCTTCGGGCGGTGCGGCGTCGAGCTTGAATCCTGCGGCTTCCCAGGCTTGCAGGCCGCCGTCGAGTACCGCGACCGACTCGTGTCCGAGCCAGCGCAGCAACCACCACAGGCGCGCGGCGTACATGCCGCCCTGCGCGTCGTACGCGACAACCTGTTGGCCCTTCGACAGGCCGCATGCGGCGAGGTGTCGGACGAGGGCGTCGCGATCGGGTAGCGGGTGACGGCCGTTCTTGCCATTCGTCTTGCCGGAGAGATCGCGTTCGAGATGCGCGTAGAACGCGCCGAAGATATGGCCCTGAACGTAGGCTTCCTCACCGGCCTTGGGATTGGCGAGATCGAAACGGCAATCGAAGATGACCACCGGGGCGCCGCCACCGGCGGCGGTTTGCATCAGCGCATCGAGATTTTGCGGACTGATGAGCGTGGTGAAATGCGTATGAATCATGGCGTCTCCGCAGACGGGCGTGGGGGATTCGTTCGGCGGCGATCA
This sequence comes from Pandoraea sp. NPDC090278, assembly GCF_044772185.1. Taxonomy (NCBI): domain Bacteria; kingdom Pseudomonadati; phylum Pseudomonadota; class Betaproteobacteria; order Burkholderiales; family Burkholderiaceae; genus Pandoraea; species Pandoraea sp. NPDC090278. The sequence goes on from NZ_JBIVYJ010000003.1 coordinate 527,321, forward strand.
GGCGGAGGGGGAAGGCCGACGCAGTGCGGTCATGCCGCTCGCTACGATGAGCAGCATGCCGATCCAGCCGGCCAGTGCAGGCCAGTCGCCCCAGACAAGCATGCTGATCAGTGTAGCGAAGATTACACCCGAGTATTGGAGATTCGCAGTGACGAGCGTGTTGCCCAGACTGAACGCCCGGGTGAGCGCCGTCTGCGCAATCAGTGCGGCGATCCCGACGCCCAGCATCAGACCGGCACCGCGCCAGGTCATCGGGTGCAGGCCTTCGATGGCGACCCAGGCCAGACCGAGCAGCACGCCGCCCGCCGAGAAATAGAAGACGATGCGCCAGTCGGGTTCGCCCGCTGCGCCCAACTCCTTGACCTGCATGTACGCGACGGCCGAGAACACGCCTGAGACGACGCCTGCGACACCGGCGACCCACGCCTGACTGTCGATAGTCGGCTGCAAAAGGAGCGCCACGCCGACGAAACCGGCGAAGATCGCCGCCACCAGCCTGAAATCGGTGCGCAGGCTACCGCGCATTGCCGCCGTCCCCATCACGATCAGCGAAATCCAGATCGGTGACATGTAGTTGAGCGTCATTGCCGTGGAAAGCGGCAATTGCGTGAGCGAAAAGAACCAGAGGCCGAGGGAAATGACCCCAGCCGTGCTGCGTTTGATGTGCGATCCCAGGTGACGCGTACGAATGGTCTGGCCGCGCAAACGCGCCATCCCCAGAAGGACGATCACGCCGATAAGGCTGCGATAGAGAACGATTTCGCCGGTGTTGTACTCGTTTGCCGCCAATTTGATGAAGAGCCCCATCAACGTGAACATGAAGGCGGAGACCAACATCCAGAGCGATTGCATGGCGAATTGTGGCCGATAACGGCGAGGAGACGAACGAGCGCGTTTTGTGCTGAACGCAGGCGACTCGTGCAGCACAAACGATCAGTGCACGGTCATATCGAAAGCATGGCGTCGATTCTAACGAAAACGGCGGGCACATGGCCCGCCGTTCAGCGTTTTTTCGGCAAATATTTAATTGAGTCTCGCCGGTACCACATGGCGTCCGCGAGGCCGATCAGGCGGGGCTTCCGCCGAGTGGCTTTGCATTCTCATGCGATGAGATTTCTTGGGCCGGGGAGGCTTAGAAATCCCCCATCTGGCGACGCAGGAACTCGTGGAAGTGTTGCATGCCGTCTTCCATCGGGCTTTGATACGGACCCACTTCCGAGACGCCACGCTGGAACAGGGCGCGACGCCCGGCGTCCATGCGTTCTGCAATCTCGTCGTCTTCGCGCGCCGTTTCCATGTAGGCGGCACGCTCGGCCTCGATGAATTCGCGTTCGAAGAGCGCGATTTCCTCGGGGTAATAGAATTCGACGATGTTCGTCGTCTTCTGCGGTCCGTTCGGAATCAGCCACGACACCACGAGCACGTGCGGATACCACTCGATCATGAGATGCGGGTAGTACACCATCCAGATCGCGCCGAAGTCCGGCGGCACGCCTTCGCGGTAGCGCAGCAGCACGTCGTGCCACTGGCGGTAGATCGGGCTGCCGGGTTTGGCGAGACCTTCATGCACGCCAACCGTCTGGACGCTGTACCAGTCGCCGAATTCCCAGCTCAGGTCTTCGCACGAAACGAAGCTGCCCAGACCGGGGTGGAACGGCACGACGTGATAGTCCTCGAGGTAAACCTCGATGAACGTCTTCCAGTTGTAGTTACATTCGTGCACTTCGACGTGATCGAACATGAAGTTCGAGAAGTCGAGATGGTGCTTCACGCCCAGTCGTGCGAGATCGGCCTGCACATCGCGGCCTTCTGCTTCGAACAGCAGCCCGTTCCAGCGTTGCAGCGGGAACTTGCCGAGGTTCAGACAGGGCTTCTCCGGGAAATGCGGCGCGCCGAGCAGTTCGCCCTTTGTGTCGTAAGTCCAACGGTGAAGCGGGCAAACGATATTGGGCGTGTTTCCACGCCCATTGAGCATGACCGCCTGACGATGACGGCAGACGTTCGAGAGCAGTTCGACGCCGTTGTGCTCGCCCGCACCGTTGCGGACCAGCATGCGGCCTTCCTGCTCTGCCGGAAGGGCGAAATAATCGCCGACTTCCGGGACCATCAATTCGTGGCCCACGTAACGGGGGCCGTGCTTAAACAGGACTTCACGCTCGCGGGCGAGGAGCGCCTCGTCGAAATACGTGTAGACCGGTAGTTGGCTTGAGGCTGGCTTCAGTTGCAAAGCGCTGCTTAGATTGGACATTCCCACTCCCGTCTAGCTTGAAAGCAGTGAACAACCCAACCATCGAAAAATCGATTTAGGGGAACCGACGATTATACCCGGTCTAAGCATCCGAGGGCTGCTAAGTCCATGATTTACGTTAAATAATGTCCGAAAAAAGTCATCCGGACCCGATTTCAGGCAATTTACGCTCTGCGAGCTAATGCGCTTTTGCCGTAAAATGGAACATTCGACCCGAATTTTGCGTTTATGGCCAAGACTGCAAAGTCGCAAGACGCGGCGCCCGAGGTGCCGCAAGACCTGCCCGAGACCTATGAGGCTGCGTTGGCTGAGCTCGAACAGCTCGTCGGACGCATGGAGGGCGGTGAGCTGGGACTGGAAGAATCGTTGGGCGCGTATCGGCGCGGTGCCGTCCTGGTGAAATACTGCCAGGGTCTGCTCGAGAAGGTCGAGCAGCAGGTGAAGGTGCTCGAAGGCGAGACGCTCAAGCCGCTCGAAGCGTCGTCGCGCGACGAGTTCTAAGTCGCCTGAGCAGCTAACCCGAATTACGGCAAGACGACCCACGACCCAAGGCGTCCCCAGCAAGACACCGGGGCGCTTCAATAACAAGCACGGCCCGACGGGCACGTGCAGGACGAAGACGATGGCGGATCAGAATATCAAGGCCTGGATGCAGGCAGTACAGGCCCGTGTGGAACAGGCGCTCGACGCTGCGCTGCCCAAGGCGGCCGATGGCGGCTCGGCGCGACTCAACGAATCGATGCGTTATGCCGTGCTCGGCGGCGGCAAGCGGGTGCGCCCGCTGCTGTGCTTCGCTGCGGGCGAGGTCACGCAAGCCAGCGAGACGGCGCTCGATCGCGCGGCATGCGCCGTCGAAATGATTCATGCGTATTCGCTGGTGCACGACGATCTGCCGTGCATGGACGATGACGACCTGCGCCGTGGCAAGCCGACGGTGCACGTGCAGTACGACGAAGCGACCGGTCTGCTCGCGGGCGACGGTCTGCAGACGCAGGCCTTCGCGCTGTTGGGCGAGGCGACGGGCGATCTGAGCGCCGCGCAGTCGCTCGCGCTGGTGCGCGAACTGGCGCTGGCCTCGGGTGCACTCGGCATGGCAGGCGGACAGGCCATCGATCTGGAAAGCGTGGGCATCAAGCTCACGCAGTCGCAGCTGGAAAACATGCATCGCCTGAAGACGGGGGCATTGTTGCGTGCTTCGCTGCGCATGGGCGCTATCTGCGGCCGCGCGCTGTCGGACGACGAAACGGTCGCGCTCGACGCCTACGCGGCAGCCGTCGGACTGGCATTCCAGGTGGTGGACGATATTCTCGACACGACGGCCGACTCGGCCACGCTGGGCAAGACCGCAGGCAAGGACGCGGCCAACGACAAGCCGACTTACGTGTCGCTGATGGGCCTCGATGGCGCACGCGGCTACGCGGAAAAGCTGCGTGCCGATGCGCATGCAGCGAGTGCGTCGCTGGGTAACGCAGATCGTCTGCGTGCGCTGGCCGATTACGTCGTTGATCGCATTAATTGACCGACGTAGATGAGACGTAAGCCGACGATGCGTGGCGGAAGTCACGTCGCGACGCGTCATTGGTAAATGAGTTTTCTGAGCAGTTCCGGGGGCGCGGGTCAGTGCGTATCCGGGGACTGCTGGCAGTAGCGATAAGCAAGGGGCAAGGAGGGTCGACGCGTTTCTCCCCACAGAACGCATCGGCAGGAGATCGGGAACAACTCACAGGGGGAGTTGCCCGGTAAAGAACGCCTATATATGGAACGACGATGTACGAACTTCTAAATACTATCGATGACCCGGCCGATTTGCGGCGTCTGGAGCGTCGCCAACTCGCGCCGCTGGCCGAAGAGCTGCGGGCTTTCGTGCTTGAGAGTGTGTCGCGCACCGGCGGCCACCTGTCGTCCAACCTCGGCACGGTCGAGCTGACGATTGCGCTGCACTACGTCTTCAACACGCCGGAAGATCGCATTGTCTGGGACGTGGGCCACCAGAGCTATCCGCACAAGATCCTGACGGGTCGTCGCGAACAGATGGGTTCGCTGCGTCAGCTTGGCGGCATCTCGGGTTTCCCGAAGCGCGACGAATCGCCGTACGACACGTTCGGCACGGCGCATTCGAGCACGTCGATCTCGGCGGCGCTCGGCATGGCGCTCGGCGCCCGCACGAAGGGTGAGAACCGCTTCGGCATCGCCGTGATCGGCGACGGTTCGATGACGGCCGGTATGGCGTTTGAGGCGATGAACAACGCCGGCGTGCATGAAGACGTGCCGCTGCTGGTCATCCTGAACGACAACGACATGTCGATCTCGCCGCCGGTCGGCGCGCTCAACCGCTATCTGGCCCGCCTGATGTCGGGCCGTTTCTACGCCGCTGCGAAGAAGGGCGTGGAGAAGGTGCTGAGCGTGGCGCCTCCGGTGCTGGAGCTGGCGCGCAAGTTCGAAGAGCATGCCAAGGGCATGGTCGTGCCCGCCACGATGTTCGAAGAGTTCGGCTTCAACTACATCGGCCCGATCGACGGTCACGACCTCGACTCGCTGATTCCGACGCTCGAGAACATCAAGAATCTGAAGGGCCCGCAGTTCCTGCACGTCGTCACGCGCAAGGGCTATGGCTACAAGCTCGCGGAAGCCGACCCGGTCCTGTATCACGGTCCGGGCAAGTTCAACCCGGCCGAAGGTATCAAGCCGAGCACGAGCAGCAAGAAGACGTACACGCAAGTGTTCGGCGACTGGCTGTGCGATATCGCGGCGGTGGACAAGCGCATTGTGGGCATCACCCCGGCCATGCGTGAAGGCTCCGGCCTCGTGGAGTTCGAGAAGCGTTTCCCGGATCGTTACTACGACGTGGGCATCGCCGAGCAGCATGCGGTGACGTTTGCTGGCGGCATGGCGACCGAAGGTCTGAAGCCGATCGTCGCGATCTACTCGACGTTCCTGCAGCGCGGTTACGATCAGCTGATCCACGACGTCGCGCTGCAAAACCTGCCGGTCGTGTTCGCGCTGGACCGTTCGGGCCTCGTGGGCGCCGACGGTGCGACCCACGCCGGTGCGTACGATATTCCGTTCATGCGCTGCATTCCGAACATGGTCGTGATGGCCCCGTCGGACGAGAACGAATGCCGCCAGATGCTGTACACCGGCGTGCAGATCGACGGTCCGTCGGCGGTGCGTTATCCGCGTGGCGCAGGCACGGGTGCCGTGATCGAACAGACGATGACGGCACTGCCGATCGGCAAGGGCGTGGTGCGTCGCGAAAGCCAGGCGGAAGCCGGACGTCGCGTCGCCATTCTCGCTTTCGGTAGCATGGTGGCCCCGTCGCTTGCAGCGGCTGCGCAACTCGACGCGACCGTGGCCGACATGCGCTTCGTCAAGCCGATCGACGACGAACTGATTGCACGACTGGCGCAAACGCACGACTACCTCGTGACGGTGGAAGAGGGCAGCATCATGGGCGGCGCGGGCTCGGCCGTGGCCGAATCCCTGTTGGCCAGCGGGGGTCATCGACCCGTACTACAATTGGGCCTGCCCGATCGCTTCATCGATCATGGCGACCCGGCATTGTTGCTGTCCGGTGTGGGTCTCGACGCCGCAGGTATCGCCAAGTCGATCTGCGAGCGCTTCGATCTCCCGTCGGCAGAGGCCACTCAGACAACCGGCAAGACCGCGGCGAAGCTCGTCGCCTGACCTGTCCGGTAGTCTCGAGTCTCCGAACGATCCGGCCCAAGCGCCGGATCGTTTCGTTTTGAAAGACGCATTCTCCATCCCGTGCCGGGGTTTTCCGGCACGTTCCCGACGCCACTCGGCAGAGGCTCGCGAGCCGTGTGTCGGATACGTTTGCCCATTGCCTCCCCCCAGTCGGCTCGCCGGCAAAGAAGGAAATTAGATGAACCAGATGAACCCCGCTTTCGTCATGCCGGATGTGCAGAGCACCGTCGACACCCGACAGATTCCGATTCAGCGCGTTGGTGTGCGTGGCGTGCGTCATCCGTTGTCGGTGCGTCTGGCCGACGGCGACGTGCAGGCCACCATCGGCCTGTTCAATCTCGACGTGCATCTGCCTGCCGACCAGAAGGGCACGCACATGTCGCGTTTCGTCGCCTTGCTCGAAGCAAATCGCGAGCCGATGAACGTTGCGGGCTTCCGCGCGATGCTCGCCAGCATGCTCGATAAGCTCGAAGCCGAAGCCGGTCGCATCGAGGTGACGTTCCCGTACTTCATCAACAAGACGGCGCCGGTGTCGGGTGTGCAGAGCCTGATGGACTACGAAGTCACGCTGACCGGCGACGTGCGCAATGGCGAGACGCGCGTGTGGCTCAAGGTGCTTGTGCCGGTCACGAGCCTGTGCCCGTGCTCGAAGAAGATCTCGCAATATGGCGCGCACAATCAGCGCTCGCACATCACCATCGACGCGGAGATCGCAGGCGATATCGCCGTCGAAGAACTGGTGCGGATGGCGGAAGAGGAAGCGTCGTGCGAGTTGTGGGGGCTGCTCAAGCGCCCGGACGAGAAGTACGTGACCGAGCGCGCCTATGAGAATCCGAAGTTCGTGGAGGATCTGGTGCGTGACGTGGCGACGCGTCTGAACAACGAGCCGCGCGTTGCGGCTTACGTGCTTCAGGCCGAGAACTTCGAATCGATCCACAATCACAGCGCCTATGCCGTGATCGAGCGCGATAAGCGCTTGGCGGCGTGATCGTCCGAGACTTTCGTCAGACGTAAAAAAACCGCTCCTCGGAGCGGTTTTTTCTTGGGCGTTCGCCGAAGGATGTGCAGATCGTCAAGTCATCGACGTCGCGTCACACGCTTCGCACTATGTCGGCCAGATCCCAGCGCGGGCGCACCGTGTAGGCGTATTCGCTATCCGCTTCGTCCGGCCAGTGCTTGAGGCGCATCGCGCCCGCAAAGGCGATCATCGCGCCGTTATCGGTGCAGAACGCAAGGTCGGGGTAGTGCACGCGGTAGCCACGGCGGCGTGCCGCTTCGTTCAGCCCGGCGCGCAGTTGGGCGTTGGCGCCCACACCACCCGCGACGACCAGCGTCTTCATGCCGGTCTGCTTCAGGGCAGCCATCGACTTGGCAACGAGGACGTCGACAATCGCGTCGACGAAGCCACGTGCGAGGTCGGCTTTTTCCTGTTCGCAGACGTTGCCGCCGAGATTGCGGACCTGCGTGAGCACCGCCGTCTTCAGGCCGCTGAAGCTGAAATCCAGATTGCCCGAGTGCTTCATCGGACGCGGCAGGTCGAAGCGTCCGGGCGTGCCGAAGTCGGCCAGACGCGAGACAGCGGGGCCGCCCGGGTAGCCAAGTCCGAGCAGTTTGGCCGTCTTGTCGAAGGCTTCACCGGCGGCGTCGTCGAGCGTTTCGCCGAGCATGGCGTATTGTCCGAACGCACGGACTTCCATCAACTGCGTGTGGCCGCCGGAAACCAGCAGGGCGACGAAGGGGAAGTCGGGCGCGTCCGGGGCGAGCAGCGGCGACAGCAAATGGCCTTCGAGGTGGTGCACGCCGACGACCGGGCGGTCGAGTGCGAAAGCGAGGGCGTTGGCGACACTTGCGCCCACCAGCAGCGCACCTGCGAGACCGGGGCCCCGCGTGTAGGCGATGGCGTCGACGGCGCTCAGCGGCTTGCCCGCTTGCGCGAGCACCTCTTCAGCCAGTGGCAGGGCGCGACGAATGTGGTCGCGCGACGCGAGTTCGGGCACCACGCCGCCGTACTCGCGATGCATCGCAATCTGCGAATGCAGCGCGTGCGAGAGCAGCCCGGCCTCGGTGTCGTAGAGGGCGAGCCCGGTTTCGTCGCAGGAGCTTTCAATGCCTAGAACCAGCATGGCGGATGGGATGCGCGCAGCGTCAACAATGATGGGTAACCCGGAAGTATACCAGTCGACCTCATCGGCTGCCGGTTATCACGTTGTGGCGCCTTTCAATCACTGTTCCGTCGCGGATTGCACATCTTTACGCGCAAGATGGAATCCTCGTGGGCCGATAGCGCGTCCGTCCTGCGAAAGAAGCTCAAGTTTCGCCACGGGTCGCCCCGTTTCATTGTCGACCATCGCTGACTGAAGCTCCCCGGGCGCAAAGCACGCCTCCTCGCCCCATTGCCAGAGGGCGATCAGGACCACACCCAATTGTTCGCCCTTCGGCGTCAGCACGTAGCGATGGGAAACGCGCGCACCTTCGCCGGGCTCAATCGTCAGGATGCCCTGTTCGACGAGCTTTTTCAGCCGGGCGGAAAGAATATTCTTTGCCGCGCCGAGGCTCTTCTGAAATTCGTTGAAGCGCTGCCGACCGGCGAACGCTTCGCGCACGATGAGGAGCGACCACCAATCGCCAATGACATCCAACGCTCTGGCGATTCCGCAGTTCTCTCCACCCAAGTCCGTCTTCTTGCCTTTCACGCCATCTCCTGACGACTCACATTAATAGGTTGCAATTTTAAACCTTTCGTGTAAGGATTGCCACGGGTTGCAAATTTAAACCTGTAGGTGGTCCATCAAACTTGGAGAAATGTCATGAGCTTTCAAACCCTGAATCCGGCCACGGGCAAAGTGGTGAAGGAATTTCCGCTGCAATCCGACGCAGATCTCGCGCGCTCGCTTGAGGTCGCCGACAATCGCTTTCGAAGTGACTGGCGCCTGCGCCCGGTGGCCGAGCGGGCGCGTGTGGTTGCGCGAGCTGCGCAACTTTTGCGTGAGAAGCGCGAGGAGTATGCTGACCTCATTACGCTGGAGATGGGCCGGGTGAGGGCTTCGAGCCTGACCGAGGTGGACCTCGCGGCGAACATCCTCGACTATTACGCACGAAAAGCTGAGCAGTTCCTGCAGCCCAAGGCGGTTCCCGAGGCGCCGGGCTGCTCACTCGTGATGGAGCCGATTGGTGTAATTCTTGGCATCGAGCCGTGGAATTTTCCGTACTATCAGCTCGCCCGCGTGGCCGGTCCGCAACTCGTTGCGGGCAATGTTGTGATCATGAAGCACGCCGAAAACGTGCCGCAATGCGCATTGGCGTTTGCACGTCTGTTCGAGGAGGCCGATGCTCCGGAGGGCGTCTACACCAATGTGTTCTGCAGCGTGGAGCAGGTCGGAACGCTGATCGACGATTTCCGCGTGCGCGGCGTGACGTTGACCGGCAGCGAGCGTGCAGGCGCGGCGGTCGCACAACGCGCTGGCGCCAACCTGAAAAAGGTCGTGCTGGAGCTTGGTGGCAGTGATCCCGCCATCGTGCTGGAAGATGCCGATCTGGCGTTGGCAGTCGAGCAGTGTGTCATCGGGCGAATCGTCAACGCAGGACAAACCTGCGTCGCAACCAAGCGATTGATCGTGGTCGGGCGTGAGCGCGGCGAGCAGGTTCTCTCGCAACTCATCGACAAGTTTTCAAAGCTCACCGTCGGTGATCCTATGGACCCGAAGAGCGTCATTGGTCCGATTGTCTCTGAGCGTGCCTTGCATGGGCTGCTCGAACAAATCGACGGTGCAAAGCAGGCTGGCGCCCGTGTCGTTTTCGGTGGACAGCGAATCGACCGTCCCGGGTTCTATCTGGAGCCGACCATCATCACTGGCATTACGCCGGAGAACCCGCTCTATCACCAGGAAGCCTTTGGGCCGGTGCTGTCGTTCTACGTGGTAGATACGGAGGACGAGGCGGTGGAATTGGCCAATGCCACGAAATATGGTCTCGGCGCCTCTGTGTTCGGTTCCGACATTGCGCATGCGAATCGGGTCGCGTCGAAAATCGAGGCGGGAATGGTCTGTATCAACTCGTTTTTTCACACCAGCCCTGAAGCACCTTTCGGTGGCGTGAAGAATTCGGGCTTCGGCCGTGAGCTGTCCGAACTTGGCATCGCAGAGTTTGTTAATCAGAAGCTGGTGCGTGTCGCGGCGTAAGTGTCCAAGGTGCCATCGGATGCGAAATTTCACAGTCGATGGCGCCGACGCGCTGCCAATAGCGTCAGTTCTCATCAGCTCGGCGAGGTCCATGCTCGCCTTCAAATGAGTGTGGTCGCGCCTATCGAGCGAAAGCGCCCCGGGGGCGCCTGACTCAGTTAAGCATTGCGTTCCCCGCTGCTACAATGCGCGCCATGGAAAAGTTCGATGTAGCGATTGTGGGTGCTGGCGCGGCCGGCTTGATGTGTGCGGCAGTGGCCGGGCAGTTGGGCCTGCGTGTAGTGCTCATCGATCATGCGACGCGGCTGGCCGAGAAGATCCGCATCTCGGGCGGCGGTCGCTGCAATTTCACCAATATCAATGCGGGCCCGGCGAACTACCTGTCGGAGAATCCGCGTTTCTGCCGTTCGGCGCTCGCGCGTTACACCCCGCGTGACTTCCTCGACCTGCTCAAGCGTCACCGCATTGCGTGGCACGAAAAGCATCGCGGTCAGCTCTTCTGCGACGAAAGTGCCGAAGACGTCATCGAAATGCTGCGAAACGAGTGCGCTGCGGGTCATGTGCACTGGCGTATGCCATGTGCGGTCCATACCGTCGCGTACACCGAGGCCGGTGGGGCGCATCGCTATCACTTGACGACAGATGCCGGACACATCGCGGCAAAACGTCTCGTGATCGCGACCGGTGGGCTGTCGATTCCGAAGATTGGGGCGACGGACTGGGGCTATCGGATCGCGCGTCAGTTCGGCTTGGATATCGTGGAGCCGCGACCGGCGCTCGTCCCGCTGATGTTTGATACGTCGACCTGGGCGCCCTTCGCCGGACTGTCGGGTTTGTCGCTGGAAGTCGATGTCAGCACGGGCAAAGGTAAGGATGCGGGCAGCTTTCTTGAGGATCTGTTGTTCACGCACCGCGGTCTGTCCGGTCCAGCGATTCTTCAGATTTCCAGTTTCTGGACGCCGGGACAGCCGATTACGCTGAATCTCGCGCCGACGTCCGATATCGAGGCGGCGCTGTTTGAAGCCAAGGCGTCGTCCAAACGTCAGCTGAGCAACTTGCTGGCGCAGTGGGTTCCGGCGCGGTTGGCGGACGCATGGGTCGCCAATAGTGGCCTCTCGCCGCAAGCGCGTGTGCAGGAGCTGCCGGACAAAGCGCTGCGCTCGCTTGCACAGGCCTTCTCCGGCTGGACCCTCAAGCCTTGCGGCTCGGAAGGGTGGCGCAAGGCGGAAGTGACGCGCGGCGGCGTCGACACCCGTGCGCTGTCATCGGCCACGCTGGAGGCGCGCACCCAACCGGGGCTGCATTTCGTCGGAGAAGTGGTCGACGTGACGGGCTGGCTTGGTGGTTACAACTTCCAGTGGGCCTGGGCCTCGGCGGTGGTATGCGCACAGGCAATGTCCGAAAGCATCCAGGCAGCCAAAGCAGTTGGCGACGGCACCTGGCCGTCCCAAGGTGACGCGCTGTCGTAGACGGCCGCTAGAGCGTTATGCTACGCTCTTTCCTTCGTGGAGACGGCGCTGTATCTGTCGTAACAGTCGTTTCGGAAGGTGTTCGAGTCAGCTTTCGACGCCTCCGGCGCATTACCTGAAGATTAGCGTCCGATACGCCAGCGACATGAGGCATCGAACAATGCCGGTGTCCAGGCGGTCTAATTCTCCGGCGAGCCCGCTTGTGATCGCACGTGTGATCGTTTCCGCAAGCGGGTTTTGTGCTTTGTGCCCCCGTTGAACGCTGCGCCAGTGCACCGGCAGCGGCGCAGCGCGGTGCGTGTCACACCGTCGCCGTCCTTTTCTTTGGGGCGGCATGCACTACACTGAAACGTAATCGAATTCCGGAATCCCTGCTCATGAGTCTGAAAGAACGCATTAACGAAGACATGAAGACGGCCATGCGTGCCAAGGCCGCCGACAAACTGGGGACCATCCGCCTGCTGCTTGCGGCAATCAAACAAAAGGAAGTCGACGAGCGCATCACCCTTGATGACGCGGCCACTGTTGCCATCGTCGACAAACTGATCAAACAACGCAAAGATTCCATCAGCCAGTTCCAGGCCGCTGGCCGCACCGATCTGGCCGATAAGGAAGCCGCCGAAGTCGAAGTACTCATTGTCTACATGCCGCAGCAACTCTCGGCAGACGAAGTCGCGCAGGCGGTGAAGGCGGCCGTGGCGCAAACGGGCGCAGCCGGCCCGCAGGACATGGGTAAGGTGATGGGCGTGCTCAAGGGTCTGTTGGCGGGCCGTGCCGACATGACTGCCGTGTCCGCGCAAGTGAAGGCGGCGTTGGCTGCGTAATCCGGTAGTGCGGTTCGGCGCTGTCGCCTGTGCGACGGTGCGGCACCGCGTTGCGATGGCACCGATCCAGTGATTCCCCAGTCGTTTTTGCAGGACTTGCTCAACCGCGTCGATATTGTCGAGGTGGTGGGCCGTTACGTGCAGTTGAAGAAGGGCGGGGCGAACTTCATGGGGCTGTGCCCCTTTCATAACGAGAAGTCGCCCTCATTTACGGTAAGTCCCACCAAGCAGTTCTATCACTGCTTCGGGTGTGGCGCGCACGGCAGCGCGATCAGCTTCCTGATGGAGCATGCCGGGCTCGGATTTGTCGAAGCCGTGGAGGAGTTGGCCCGCAACGTCGGGCTGGATGTGCCGCGAGAAGCGCCGCTGCCTGGCGCACCGGCACCGGCTGCGCAACGTGCGCAGACCCTCGGCCTCGTCGACGTGATGACGCGCGCTTGCGACTACTACCGCAAGCAGCTGCGCGCCGCGCCGGTGGCCATCGAATATTTGAAGCGACGTGGCTTGACGGGAGAGATTGCCGCGCATTTCGGGCTCGGTTACGCCCCGGAAGCCTGGCAGAACCTGGAAGCGGCGTTCGAGAATTATCGCGACGACCAGTTGCTCGATGCCGGTCTCGTCATCGAGAGCGAGAAGGGCGAGCCGGGCAGCACGAAGCGACGCTATGACCGTTTCCGCGACCGGATCATGTTTCCGATCCGGAACACGAAAGGGCAGGTCATCGCCTTCGGCGGACGCGTGCTGGACAAGGGCGAGCCCAAGTATCTGAATTCTCCCGAGACGCCGCTCTTCAGTAAGGGCAGCGAGCTTTACGGGTTGTTCGAAGCGCGCATCGGTATTCGTGACGCGGGCTACGTGCTGGTGGTCGAAGGCTATATGGATGTCGTGGCGCTGGCCCAGCTTGGCTTTCCGCAGGCGGTCGCAACGCTCGGTACGGCGTGCACGCCGATGCATGTGCAGAAGTTGCTGCGCCAGACCGAAACGGTGGTGTTCAGCTTCGATGGCGATGCTGCGGGGCGCCGGGCGGCGCGTCGTGCGCTTGAAGCCTGCCTGCCGCACGCCGACGACAACCGGAGTTTCAAGTTTCTGTTTTTGCCGAGCGAGCACGATCCGGACAGCTATGTGCGTGAGCACGGCACGCAAGCGTTTGCAGACGAAGTCTCGCGCGCCATGCCGATGTCGCAGTTCCTGATCGGCGAAGTGACGGCGGGCAAGGAAATGCACCAGCCGGAAGGCCGGGCGCGTGCGTTGTTCGAGGCCAAGCCGCTGTTGCAGCAGATGCCCGCGAACGCGCTGCGTGGCCAGATCATTCATGCGCTGGCCGAGCGCGTGGGTAGTTCGGTCGAGGAAGTCGCGGAGCTTTGCGAGTTGCACATCGGCGCTGCGCGCCGTCAGAACACGTGGGACAAAGCGCCGGCCAAGCGCGAGAAGCGTCGCGTGGTCGGCACCGAGCATCGGGCGTTGCAGAACTTGCTAATGTTCCCGGCGCTCGGAAACGAATTAACCGAAGAAGAAACCAAGATTTTGCGGGAGATGGGGCAGCACGGCGAGATTTTCTCGGAAGTGCTGACGCTGTGCCGCGAAATGGGTGTGCAGGCCGATTTCCGCTATATGTCGGATCGGCTGAAGATTTCGCCGAACTGGGCCAGTTTCGACGACATCATCCGCGAAATTCTCGCATTTGAAGAAAATGCGCGGGATCTGATGTTGTTCGATCCGGCCGATGAAGCGCAAGTCGAGCGTCGCGAAGAGCAGATTGCCTTGCGCCTCACCGAGTTGCGTAGTGCCATCCGGCGTTTGCAGTACGACCGGTTGTGCGAAGAATTGGAGACGATTTTCAAGCGGGCGTCGTTGACGCCCGATGAATTGCGCCACGCTCAAGCGCTGTCGCGGGAACGCGACGAATTGAAGCGGTGGCTGGCTACGGCCAGCACAGGAGGCGCGCGAAGTTGAGGTATGCCCGCGTGCTATAATTAAAGGTTTTCAGTGGGCTGTTTTCTGGCAAGCGAGATCGCTATGGCAAAGATGACAACGACCAGCGGAAAAAAGACGGTTATCCCTTCACCGACAGCTAAACGCGCGACCAGTGCGGCGGCGGCGTCAGGTGGGAAGGGGGCGTCTCGTTCTGCGAAAGCTGGCGTTGCAGGAAAAGCCGGTGCGGCGTCGCAAGCCACGAAGAAAACAGCCAGCCAGGCAAGTTCGGCGAAACGTACTACGCAAACTAAGGCAGCTGCCGGTGCCACGAAGGCAACCGGCAATACAGCTGCGAAGGTGACCGATGTCACCAAGCGCAAGAGTGCGACCGCCGCGACGGTGGGGGCTGCCAAGGCAGCCAGGCCAACGGTGAAGTCCGAGCCGCCCGTCACGACCGCGAAAGCGGTCAAGGCGACCAAGCCGGCAACGGCCGCGAAGGCGACGGCAGGCGGGAAACCGCAGGCCCGACAACCCGCTGAAAAAAGCGCGAAGAGCGCAACTACCGCCAAGGCTTCGAGCCCGGCGGGCCGCAGTACACCTGCGACGAAAGCCCCACGCAAGACCGGGGCTTCCAGCAAACCGGAGGCAGTGGTGGAGGTTACGTCGGCAGCAGTCGAGCCGGTCGTTCCGACCAAAGCACGCGGCAGAGCCGCGAAGACCGCCGCCCCGGGGGAGCAGAACGTCGCAGCGAATACTAATGATCAACCCGTGAACGAAGATCAGACCAAAGTGGAAAAGCAGAAGGCGCGTGATCGCCGGGCAAAAGAGAAAGCACTGCTCAAGGACGCATTTTCCTCGCACCAGCCCGGTACGGCCGAGGAACTTGAGGAACGTCGTGGCAAGCTGCGGACGCTGATCAAGCTGGGCAAGGAACGAGGCTTCCTGACCTTTGCAGAGATCAATGACCACCTCCCCGACGATGTGGTCGAAGGCGACGCGCTGGAAGGCGTGATCGCAACGTTTAACGACATGGGCGTGGCTGTCTACGAGCAGGCACCCGATGCCGAGACGCTGCTGCTCAACGACAATGCCCCGAACGCTGCGACGGACGACGAAGTTGAGGAGCAAGCGGAAGCGGCCCTCTCGACGGTCGATTCGGAGTTCGGCCGCACGACCGACCCGGTGCGTATGTACATGCGCGAAATGGGTACGGTCGAGCTGCTGACGCGTGAAGGGGAAATCGAGATCGCCAAGCGCATCGAAGAGGGCCTGAAGCACATGGTGCAGGCCATCTCCGCATGCCCGACGACGATTGCCGAGATCCTTGCGATGGCCGAGAAGGTCGAGCGCGAAGAAATGCGTATCGACGAAGTGGTCGACGGCCTGATCGATCCGAATGCGGAAGCCAATGCGGCCGCCGCAGCCTCTGACGACGAAGACTTCGACGCTGATGCGGAAGAAGAAGAGGAAGAAGAGGAAGAGGAAGACGGCGACGAGGAAGACGATAGCAGCAACGGCGGCGCAGCTTCGGCAGCGCAGGTCGAGCAGCTCAAGCGTGACTCGCTCGCCAAGTTCGCCGTGATCGCCGACTGGTTCGGCAAGATGCGTCGTGCGTTCGAGAAGGAAGGCTACCAGTCCAAGTCGTACGTGAAGGCGGGTGAGTCGATCCAGAACGAACTGATGATGATCCGCTTCACGGCGCGTACGGTCGAGCGTCTGTGCGACACGCTGCGTTCGCAAGTGGACGAAGTGCGCAACATCGAGCGTGCGATCCTGAACATCGTGGTCGACAAGTGCGGCATGCCGCGTGCGGATTTCGTGTCGCGTTTCCCGGGCAACGAAACCAATCTCGACTGGATCTACACGGTCGTGGCGGACAACAAGACGTACAGCTCGGTGGTTGAGCGTAACGTGCCGGCCGTTCAGGAATTGCAGCAGAAGCTGATCGACTTGCAAGCGCGTGTGGTGTTGCCGCTGACCGAGTTGAAGGACGTCAATCGCAAGATGTCGGAAGGCGAGCGCCGTGCCCGCAAGGCCAAGCGCGAGATGACCGAAGCGAACTTGCGTCTGGTGATTTCGATTGCGAAGAAGTACACGAACCGTGGTCTGCAGTTCCTGGATCTGATTCAGGAAGGCAACATCGGCCTGATGAAGGCGGTGGACAAGTTCGAATACCGTCGTGGTTACAAGTTCTCGACGTACGCGACGTGGTGGATCCGTCAGGCCATCACGCGTTCGATCGCGGACCAGGCACGTACCATCCGTATTCCGGTGCACATGATCGAAACGATCAACAAGATGAACCGGATTTCGCGTCAGATTCTGCAGGAAACCGGTGTTGAGCCGGATCCGGCGACGCTGGCGGAGAAGATGGAAATGCCGGAGGACAAGATCCGCAAGATCATGAAGATCGCGAAGGAACCGATCTCCATGGAAACGCCGATCGGTGACGACGACGATTCGCATTTGGGCGATTTCATTGAAGATACCGGCACGGTCGCACCTGCCGACGCCGCATTGCATGGTAGTATGCGCGACGTCGTGAAGGACGTGCTTGATTCGCTGACGCCGCGTGAAGCCAAGGTGCTGCGCATGCGATTCGGTATCGAGATGAGCACGGACCATACGCTCGAGGAAGTGGGCAAGCAGTTCGACGTGACGCGTGAGCGTATTCGTCAGATCGAAGCCAAGGCGCTGCGTAAGCTGCGTCACCCGAGCCGTTCCGACAAGCTCAAGTCGTTCCTCGAAGGCAATTGATTGCTGCTGAGCGAGCGCCGGTAGTTTAGGGCCGTTAGCTCAGTTGGTTAGAGCAGAGGACTCATAATCCTTTGGTCGCTGGTTCAAGTCCAGCACGGCCTACCAGGAATAGGGCCAGCAGACGAAAATCTGCTGGCCCTTTTTTGTTGTTGGAACGTTTGGTATCCGAAGGAAGTCGGTATGACCCTCACGCCGGTTGCTGTTGCGTCGTGCAGTGAATGCCGCCACCGCCACCGGCAATGCCATCGATATCGAGTTGCACGATCTCGCGTTTCGGGAAGAGATCGCGCAGCTTGTCGCGCGTATTGTTGTCCGTTTGACGATCGCCGAACTGAGGGGCGATGACCGCGCCGTTGCACACGTAAAAGTTGACGTATCCGGCCGCAAATTCATCGGACTCGTAAGTGCTGCGAACGCTGTTCGGGCCGGGAAGCACAACCACTTGTAGTTTGCGTCCCGAGGCGTCCGTCGCCTGACGCAGGATGTCGAGATGGCGCATCGTCACCGCGTGATCGTAAGACGACGTATCGTTATCCAGATGCGCAATTACGACGCCGGGCCGCGCGAAGCGCGCGTAGAAATCGGTGTGCCCGTCGGTAATGTCCTTGCCCGCGATCCCCGGCAACCAGATGATCTTGCGCAGCCCCAGAAGTCGCATCAGCTCCGCTTCGCATGCTGCCTTACCGACGCCCGGGTTACGGTTCCGGTTGAGCACACAACTCTCCGTAATGATGGCCGTACCGTCGCCGTCGACTTCGATGCCGCCGCCCTCCAGCACCAGACGAGTGGCTAACACCCGCGCCCCGGCTTTTTCGGCGACGAAAGCGGCAACTTCCGCATCGTCGTCACAAGACTGCTTGCCACCCCAGCCATTGAAGTTGAAGTCGACGGCCGCTTTCTTACCGCTGCGGGAGCGAACGAAGACGGGGCCGGTATCGCGCATCCACAGATCGTCGATGGGTTGCACGATCAGGTTCACCTTGCTGCCGCACATGCGCTCGGCCACGTCGTAGTCGTCTTCGCGAACGAGCATATTGACGCGCTCGAAGCTGCCGATAGCCTGCGCAATGTGGGCAAGACCCTCACGCGCGCCGCGTTGCAGACGACGACCCCAGACGTCCTCGCTCGGCCCGAACGCCATCCATGTGGCGGCGTGACGATCACCCTCATCCGGCATGACCCACTCGGCGCCGCTGGCGGCACTGACGTTACGCGTCAAACCGACGCCAAACGTCCCGGCCAGCATCGCGGCGCCGGACGTCAGTAATCCCTGCTTCATGAAACCTCGCCTTGTCGGCATTTCCCAATTCTCTTGATGATGATTCGCACGATTTCGCCATCGAGTGACCGCGGGTGCGTCGGCGAGTCAGGCAGTGCACGCAGTTTGAGGTGCATTACCGATAAAGAAAAACGAGATATTTTGTTACTATTAATCAACTTTTCTCATATCTTGCGAGGGTCCGATGAGCCGCCAGCGAATTCCGTCACTCAAATTGCTCATGGGATTCGAGGCGGCGGCGCGTCACGGCAATTTCTCTCGCGCGGCGGATGAACTGCACGTCAGCCAGTCGGCCATCAGCCATCAGGTGCAGCAGTTGGAGGAGGAGGTCGGTCAGCCGCTGTTCCGGCGGGTCGGACGCGGCGTCGAATTGACCGTCGCTGGCGAGGTATTGCAGCGCACCGTGCAACGCTCGATCGACACGCTGCGCAGCGGATTGGGCCGCATCGCGACCTATCTCGACCCCGGGCTGGTCGTGATAGCCGGTCCGGCAGAAGTGCTGCACGGTTGGCTGAGCCCGCGCGTCGACGACTTGCTCGCGCACGTGCCATCGCTATGCCCGATGTTGTCGACGGACGAATCCGCGCGTTTCATCGACGAGACCGACATCGATATCGTGATCGGCGACAGGCCGCTTCAGCAGGCGGGACTGATGGAGATGCCGCTTTTGCAGGACGAGTGGGTGATCGTCGCCAGTGAGGCATTGGCGGAACAGTTGTCCGGCAGCCCGCTTGAGAAGCACGCAGAGATGACATCGCTGATCTGCCTTGAGGAGAGTTTCACGCGCGACGCCACGGCTTCGCTCTTCCGCAATCAACTGGCCGCATTGCGCAAGCATGCGATTTACGACGACGAACGCCTGCTGCTCGACGCCGCACTGCGTGGCCGTGGCATCGCCTGCGTATCGCGTCTGGTCGCGGACGAATGCCTGCGGCAGGGGCGATTGCGAATTCTTGCCGGTTATCCGAGGATCGCGGGGCGCGCGTGGTGGATTTCGCGCGTCGCAGGTGAAACGCGCTCGCCGGTCGTGACGCAAGCGTTCGACTGGATCGTCGCGACGGCTGCACAGATGAGCGATGTGAACGATGCGTACGGGGCGCCCTCGCTCTGAGACATTGTTGTCATTGAGGCAACACGATAGTCCCCGGTCGGGGGCTTCTGATGGCGTTCGTGTCGACCTACGATTGAGGTGTTGTCCACGTATGCGTGAAGCCCGTCAGCGGATGACGGGGCGCGCCAACCCAATGAGGAAGTCACCATGAGCCAACGTCTGAACGCCTTCGCCCAATCCCCGGAACTCTTCAAGAAGTTCGTCGAATTCGGCATGCTGCTCAAGTCGAGCGCCATCGAGTCGTCGATCCTGAGCCTCGTCGAAATCCGTGCCTCGCAAATCAACGGTTGCGGCTTCTGCCTCGACATGCACGTCAAGGAAGCGAAGATTCGCGGCGAGGGCGAACTGCGTCTGCATCACGTTGCGATCTGGCGCGAATCCACTTTGTTCTCGGCACGCGAGCGTGCATGTCTTGCCTGGACCGAAGCGCTTACCTCGCTCGGTGCCCACGGCGTATCCGACGAAATCTACGAGCGCGTGCGCGGCGAACTGTCGGAGAAGGAAATCTCGGACCTCAGTTTCGCCATCATGGCCATCAACGGCTGGAATCGCCTCAATGTGGGCTTCCGCACGGTTCCCGGCTCGGCCGACAAGGCTTACGGGCTGGATAAGGCCAACTTCAGCTGAGCAGCTATCCGAGGCCTCCGCCTCTCGTCCCAAGGACGTCGAGGCGGAGGCCGTTGTGCGCATGTCCGATAGCTATCCGCACCTCCCTACGCGGCGTGCGCCTGATTCACCCGCAGGTCATCGTGCAAGCCATGCAGATCCATAGCGCGGATCTGCGCCGTCATGTAGTCGATGAACACGCGAATGCGAGCCGGTAAGTGCTGACGACTCAGAAAGCACACGAAGTGTCCCCGGTCCTCTGGCGCATATTGCGGCAAACAGGTAACGAGACGGCCGGTGTGCAGGTGATCGCCCACCTGATAGGCCGCCATTTGCGCGATGCCTTGACCGTCGAGCACCGATTGCAGCACGAGGTCTTCATCATTGAAGGTCAGCATCGCATTCGGCAAAACCTTGCGCGCTCGCCCGTCGATCTTGAACTCCCATTCCGACAACCGACCCGACGCCAGCCGGAAATTCACCCCCCGATGATCGGCGATCTCGTCGACGTTCTGCGGAAGCCCGTGTTTTGCGGCGTAGTCGGCAGACGCACACAGCATCATCTGCATCGGGATCACCTTCCTGGCGATGACCCGGCTGTCTTCCATCCGGCCGTTGCGAAACGACACGTCGATGCCGTCCGTGGTGAAGTCGGTCGGGCTGTCATCGAGCACCAGCTCGATGGAGATGTTCGGATTGGCCTCGCGAAATCCACCCAGCAGCGGCGCCAGAATCTTGCGCCCGAAGTCTACGGTCGAACACACGCGCAGTTGTCCCGAAGGCGGACCTTCGCGCAACTCACGCATGTCGTCCATCGCCTGAACGATTCGCTGTACGCCCGGGTGGCACTGTTCGTAGAAGCGTTTGCCTTCGGCGCTGAGCGACGTATTGCGCGTCGTGCGGACAAAGAGGCGCGTACCGAGCTGGTCTTCGAGCTTCTGCACGCTGCGGCTGACCGCCGAGCGGCCAATGCCCAGCCGGTCGCCCGCCTTGGCAAAGTTGCCTTCGGCCACCACGGCGATGAACGCCACGACGCCCGCATAACTCGTCGCGAAACTGTCGGCCAGCGAGTCCGCACGCTTGGGGCTTTGGGAGATCGAGAACGCTGATGAAGGTGTCGACATGGTCACTGGGCCGCCGTTGGTTGTGCCTGCTGATAAGACGGCCCGGCGATACGTTCTGTGACATCGAACGCAAAAAAAGCTGACCTTCCAGGGGAAAGGCCAGCTTTGAAGCGCACCCGGTAGGGCGCACGGGGAAGCGCAGAAGGTTTGGGGCAGCGTGCGGCGGTTCAGCGTACCGGGATCATTTGACCGGAATCAGCGCCGGGGCGCCTTGTTGCTTGATGAGCATGACCAGAAATTTGGCGGGTTTCGTCTTGCTGGCGTTGCGCCCGACTGTGTGAACGTCTTCGGGGCCTTCATAGAACGTCTGACCGGCCGTGAGCGTGACTTCCTTACCGCCTTTGACTTGCATGACGATACTGCCTTCGAGCACATACACGAAGCCATAGGCGTTGTGGCGATGCACCGGGTCCTGCGCGCCGGGCGGATAGTCGACGGTCAGCATCAGTGCGTCCTTGCCGGGAATGTCCGGCAAGGCCTTTTCCATCAGTTCCGACACGACGGGCTGCGGCGGCGCTGCGTTCGCGACCGGACCGAAGAAGGCTCCGGTGACAGCGAGCGTTAAGACGCTGGTCGCAAGTCTGGCGAGCGTGGGGCATTTCGTGATCTTCAACATGGCTTGTCCTCGGCAAGGGGAGAGGTCCTTATCGTATGAGGGCATGCCGCGCGGCGGTAGCGTCGCGCAGGGGATCGCCATGTTGCCTGCCGCGCACCAACGCCGGTGCGCTTGTTTCAGTGCATCAGTGCACTACCGTTTCCCGATGGCGGCGGCGATGCGTTCGAGCTTGTCGGGATTGCGTTGCACCAAGATGCGCGTGAGACGTTCGCCATCGGTCTCAAACGACTGCGCGGATTCCAGTTCGCCATCGATGAAACGCAGCAGCGCCCATTGACCGTTGATCTGGACCACTTCGGTGCGCATCGCGTCGCGGAACCGGAGCGTGCCCGCGTAGAACAGTTGCGCCAGCCGTTTGCCGCCGACCAGGCTGCGGAAGGCGTTGACCTTGCCGCCGCCATCGCCCACGAGTTCGGCGTCGTCGCTGAGCAGCGCGTGCAAACCGTGGAAGTCGCTGCGTTGCATGGCGTCGGAAAATGCCAGCAGCAGACGGTGCAGGGTAGCGCGTGGCACGGCATCGCGCGGCGCGCCGTCGCGCAGTTGCTGTCGTGCACGACGCACGAGTTGACGCACTGCCGCCGGTGTCTTGCCGAGTGTCTGCGCGATGTCCTCATAGTCGGCGTCGAAGACGTCGCGCATCAGGAAGGCGGCACGGGCATCGGGCGAGAGGCGTTCGAGCATGTACAAGAACGCCACCGACACGTCGTCGGCCAGCTCGTGTACCTGCTCGGGCGTCGCGGGGGCGGACATCAGCATCGGCTCCGGCAGCCAGACACCGGTGTAGTGCTCACGCTCCGCCTTCGCGGCCCGCAGGCGGTCGATGGACAAGCGCGTCGTGATGGTCACGAGCCACGCCTCCGGCGTTTCGATGGCTGCGCGCTCAGTGCCGTTCCAGCGCAGCCATGCTTCCTGCACCACGTCTTCGGCCTCGGCTACGGCACCCAGCATGCGATAGGCGATCGCGTACAGCCGGGGGCGATGGCGTTCGAATAGCAACAGCGGGTTGTGGTCGGAGCCGACGTCGGCGTCGGAAGCAGGAGCGGTCATGAGGGGAGGGATAGCGCCAGTGGCAAGGCTTCGGGCGGTCCATTTTGCCCCACCGCATGCCCCTCGACAAGGACGCACGGTGTTGCCTGTGAGACAACAATTCGGCCCGCGCCGACATGCATGCCGAAGTACGCGCCGTCTCTCGCATTGGTGCGTGAAGCACAACAACGCGCTTCCTCCCGTCCATCTACCGCCATCGTGGGGCGGCACCTACGATGCAGTCGCTTCACGGCATTTCATCCCCCCACATACCACCCGGAATCCGGCCGACAACCGGCCGCTCTTGAGGAGATTCACGATGACCGCGACAGACAACACTTTGTTCGCCAGCGAAAACCGCCCCGTCGATCTGGTGCCCTCCCGCTATGCGCTGCGCATCGGCGACATCGAGGCGATGGTGATCAGCGACGGTGTGCTGCCATTGCCGACCGCGACGATGGCCACCAACGTTGCGCCGTCCGATCTGGCGGCGTGGCTCGACGACATGTGCATGCCGCCGGACGCCTTCGACTGGCCGCTCAATGTGATGGCGGTTCGCAGCGGCAGCCAGACCATTCTCATCGACGCCGGGCTCGGCGGTCAGTTTCCCGGCTTCCCGCGTGCGGGCCTGTTCCCGCAGCGACTCCAGGCCGCTGGCATCGCACTGGAATCGATCACGGACATCATCGTGACCCACATGCATATGGATCACGTGGGTGGTCTGCTGGTGCCCGAGGTCAAGTCGCGCCTGCGTCCGGACGTTCGTATCCACGTGTCGGAGACCGAAGTCGCCTTCTGGACGTCGCCTGACTTCTCGCACACGGTCATGCCCACGCCGGTCCCGCCCGTACTCCGCACGACCGCGACCGCTTTCTACGACGCCTATCGCGAGCAATTGCAGACGTTCGAGCATTCGCGCGAGGTCGCGCCGGGCGTGACCGTTCGCATCACTGGGGGGCATACGCCGGGGCATAGCGTGGTGGATCTCGTCTCGGGGGATGCGCGGCTGACGTTCGCAGGGGACGCCATGTTCCCGGTTGGCTTCGACCATCCCGAGTGGCAGAACGGTTTCGAGCACGACCCCGAAGAGTCGACGCGTGTTCGCATCGGACTCTTCGAAGAACTCGCGGAGAACCGTGGTCTGCTGGTGGCGGCACACCTGCCGTTCCCGTCGCTCGGCCGCATCGCGCGCAATGGTGACGCCTACCGCTGGGTGCCCGTGATCTGGGATTTCTGAGCACTTGAACGGTCCGGGAGGGGGGCGGTGCTTACTGCTCGCTGTCCTCCTCGGAAAGGTGACTTCCATCCTCCTCCTCGTCCATCCCACCTTCCTTCTCGTCGTCATGGTCGTGATCGTGGACGTGGTTCTGCGGGTCGGATCGTGCGATGTACGCCTGGAGTTCTTCGCCCATGTGCCGCGGCTGACTCGTGGTCCAACTGATTGGATTGTGCGGGGAGACGCGGCCGCCGGCATTGGTGATGATGAGTGGATTGCCCTGGTGCGCGTATGACCCGGCCGTCGACACCCCGAACGATGCGAGGCCGGTATTTTGCGCCAGGAACGAGAACGAGGACGGCAGGTGCTGATCGAGCAGGCCACCGAATTTTCCGACCGTATTGGCCATCTCCTGATTGCATCCGCCGGGGAAGCCGCTTTCGCCGAATTTGCCGCAGGATGCGCGATTCTCGACGATGTCCGTCGTTACGCTCGGCATGCCCATGACTGACGAAAGGTATTCCATATCGTCTTCGGTCGGATCGTCCGGGATGACTCGCTCGGTATCGATCCCCAGCATGGACGCCATGTTGTTCAGATCCGTTGCGTTTTTCTCGACAGCCTTCTCGAACCCTTGACTATGCACGGCCAGCGCTTCGGCGTGACCTGTCTTGCGGCCCGGCGGCAGTGTCACACCTTCCGGCGGCCGACCTTGCATGAAGACGTTCTGTTTGTGAAACGCAAACGGGGATGTTCCGGGAAGGCTGCTCAGCGACGTACTCTGACCGGTCGGGCTGAAGACTTGTCGATTGTCGTCAGGCCCGTTCGTCATGATGACGGCGTAAGTATTTTGTCCGCTGAACGCTGTCTTGCCCGGCTCGGTCACGAAGGCGGAGCCGCCCTCCATGACCGACCCCACCTGATTCTGATGGACCTGCCCGCCTGTCGTCAGCACCGGACCGAAGTGCGCGGGGTACTGATGCAGCGCGGTGGAAAGCGGATTCGCAAGCGTCGGCACTGGCCCCGTCGGCGGCTGAAACTGGAAGTTGACCGGCGGGCGTTCCCGCTGAGCCTGTTCCGCACGTTCGCGCTGAACCTGCGCTTCTGCGGCCTTTGCTTGTTCGTAGGTCGGGAATTCGCGGCCCGGGACTTCGGAGCTTCGATATGGGCGTCCGTTTCGCCCGCCGGTGACCACGCGCTGAATCGGCGGTGCGTTCGACACGGGCATAGCGGATCGTGTCGAATGACGATCTGCCATCGCCTGAATCGCGCTGTGCTGCGAGGCGGCGGGGCGATTGTCGGAAATGCCTGTGAGCGGGACATTTGCGCGCTTTTGGATTGGATGCCGCGACGCGATATGGTCACAGCCACAGGGTTCGGCGCGTTCGACGAGCTGTTTCACGGAATTCACCTGAATTCAGGAGTGAACGAGACAACTGACGGTCACCGCACTATAGCCGACCCGTGCGTCGCATGTCCCGGTTCTGCGCAGGAATCGAGACGCTCCGCATATCCATTCGTATCCCTGACGTTTCGCCATCCGTAACGATAAGCCGATGTGAGGTCAGCGATTCGGGTTAATACCTAAAGTTTTTGCTGCGCCTGCCGTAATTTCCGAGGTGGAACCTCCCACCTCGTGGAGCCGGTAGCCTGGGTGCCGGTCTCTTGTCTTTCGACCCCCCTAGCCGCAGGCCTGCCTCGACAGCATGACAGTATCTTCGCTTAGAACACGCATCATTCTGATCGCGTGTGCCACCGTCATTGGTGCACTGATCCTCTCCGGCGTTACCACTTACATCATCGTGCGCGACAGCATGATGTCCACCATCTCCAACACGCTCGACGCGGTCGCACGGGGCAACACGCTCGCGGTGGAACGCTGGGCGGCTGCCAAGGGCCAGTCGGTCGTCGGCACCGCCGCAGCCGTCGAAAAGGGCGAGCAAGGCGTGGCACTCACGAAGCTGCTCGGCGCGACCAACGGTTTCCCGATCTCCAGTATCGGCTGGAGCGACAAGTCGTACTTCTCCAGCGGCCCCACGCCGCCCGACTACGATCCGACCGCACGCCCCTGGTACAAGGGCGCGACCGCGGCGGGCAAGCTGACCGTCGTCAAGCCGTATGCCGACATCGCCTCGGGCAAGCTGTACGTGTCGTTCGCCGCCCCGATTCTGCGTGACGGGCAGACGCTCGGCGCCGTGAGCGGGGCCGTGCCGCTCGACGCCGTGCAGGATGTCGTCAAGGCCGTGCACCCCACGCCGTCGAGCCTGGCGTTCGTGGTCTCGCGCGACGGTCTCGTCATTGCACACCCGGATGAGAAGCTCATGCTCAAGCAGTCGAGCGACCTTGCCTCGGCGCTTACGCCCGACGCGCTCGTCAAGATGGAGCACGCCACCGAGCCGACGGAAGTCGAACTCGGCGGTGCAGCGAAGCTCGTCAAGGCGCAACCGGTGCCCGGCACCGACTGGCTCTTCGTCGTGGCGCTCGACAAGGCGGAAGCCACCGCCGGTCTCTCGCGCGTGCTGAGCGGCACGGTCATCTCGCTGATCGTGCTGACGTTGTGCGCCATCGGCATCGCGAGCTTCTTCACGTCGCAAGCGTTCCGTCGTCTGTCGCAAGTGCGTGACGCTATGGATACCATCGGCTCCGGCGGCGGCGATCTGACGCGTCGTCTGGACGTCGTCGGTCAAGACGAAGTCGCGCAGATCTCGACGTCGTTCAACGCGTTCGTCGACAAGATCAGCACCGTCATGCTCGACGTGCGCTCCGGCGTTCACGGCATGACCTCGGCGACCAGCGAAATCGAAATGGGCAACCGCGATCTGTCGCAACGTACGGAGTCTTCGGCCGGTACGTTGCAGGAGACGTCGGCGGCGCTCACCGAGCTGACGGCCAGCGTCAAACAGACGGCCGAGGCCGCAGAACATGCCACGCGTCTGGCGGGCGACGCCAGCGATGCTGCTGCGCGTGGCGGCGAAGTCGTAACCGGTGCGGTTACCACGATGAGTGAAATCGCCAAGTCGTCGGAGCGCATTACCGAGATCATCGGCGTGATCGACGGCATTGCCTTCCAGACGAACATCCTGGCGCTCAACGCCGCAGTGGAAGCGGCGCGTGCGGGTGAGCAGGGACGTGGCTTCGCGGTCGTGGCCGGTGAGGTGCGCACACTGGCGCAACGCAGCGCCGCTGCCGCGCAGGAAATCAAGACGCTCATCGAAGCCTCGGTCCAGAACGTCAAGAGCGGCACGCAACGCGTGCAGGCGGCGGGCGACACGATGGGCGAGATCGTCGACGGTATCTCCCGCGTGCGTCGTTTGATCGGCGAGATTCACTCGGCGGTGACGGAGCAGAGCACCGGTATCAGCCAGATCGACCGCAGCGTGGCCGAAATGGATCAGTCGACGCAACAGAACGCGGCGTTGGTCGAGGAATCGGCAGCGGCGTCCGCGATGCTCAGCGAGCAGGCACGCAACCTCGCCGAGACCGTGGCGCTGTTCCAGCTTCGCGAGCACGGCCGTCACGGTGTCACTGTGATGCACACGCCGCATGGCGGGCGTGGTTCGCGCGACGAACCGGCACTCGCAGCGTAAATGCACAGGCGAGCGCTTCAACGCGTTCGCTGACGTCGCTTTACCGCCTCACCTTTGGCACACCGGCGCACCGGCGCACCGTCGCCGGACGCTGCCCGCCCGCCGGAATTTGTCGCACAATAGGGCGCATTCCGGCGGGCACTTCCCGAAGTTCTACCCATCCCGAACCACCGCCGGTAGCGTTTTCCTTAACTCGAAGGAGAGACGTCATGGCGAATCAGCAATACTCAGGCGGCTGTCATTGCGGTGATCTTCGCTTTACCGCGAATATTGATTTGTCCAAAACAATTACGTGCAATTGTTCTATCTGCAAAAAGCGCGGATTGATTCTCGCTTTCACGCCGATTGCCGAGTTTTCGCAAACAGCTGGCGAAGGAAAGGCGCGGGAATATCTTTTCAATAAGCACGTCATTCGTCACCAGTTTTGTCCGAATTGCGGCGTCGAAGCGTTTGCGTTTGGTCAAATGCCGGATGGGTCCAAAATGGCCGCGGTGAATGTGCGCTGCGTCGACGACATCGATCTCGACACTGTCCATCCGACACCCTTCGACGGTGCAAGTCGATGACGTCGATAGATCATTAAATATATGGCAATGAATATTTAATAATATTTTCGTGATCATTGGTTTATTCATCAAAACCGACGCGATAAAACTCTGAAAAAGCGTTTCGATTTACGGTATTCGAAATATTTTGAAAGCCATAACGTGAGAATCAGGGGTTTATTGGCTCAAGTTTCCTGAATGGTCGCCCGTTATCGCATGCGATTGTTATCGTTTTGTCGCATATGGAGCGGGCATGAAGTTCTTGGGTAGTCTCAAAATCGGCACACGGCTGACCGTCGGGTTCGCCATCACGCTGATTCTCTTGTGTATTGTGGGCGGCATGGCTGTCTTTCAGGCGTCACGCATCTACGGGGGAACACGCGATCTGGCCGACAACTGGCTGCCCAGCGTACAGACGCTCGGCACCGCGCAAGTGGCCGCAAACGCGGCGCGGCGCGCGACGCTCGCTACTTTGCTGACGACCGTCGACAGCACACGCAAAGACGAAGAGGGCAAACGTCTGGCGTCTATCGAGCTGATGAACAAGACGCTCGACAGCTACAGCAGCATGGTGGCGTCGAGCGAAGACCGTCGTGCTTACGACGCAGTGAAGGCCGCCTGGGCCGACTATCTGGCCCTCGATAATCGTGTCGCCGCGCTGGAGCAGGGCGACGACGAGGCAAAGACGCAGGCCCGCACCATCGTCATGACGGAGGCCGTCAAGAGCTTCGCGACGCTTAGCGACCGGCTGGCCGAGCACGTCGCCGTGAACCGCGCGGGTGCCGTCGGTGCGACGGACGCCGCAGCAGCCAACTATCACGCCGCGTTCATCGCCACTGTTGTGCTGATTCTGCTGGCGCTGGCCGTGGCGACATTCACGGCTTGGCTCATCACGCGCTCCATCACGGGACCGATTGGCCGTTGTGTGGAGATTGCGCAGACGGTCGCACGCGGGGATCTCAGCTCGCGTATCGACGTGCAAGGCCAGGACGAACTGGCGCTCCTGCTCGGCTCGCTCAAGGATATGAACACCAAGCTCGCGCAGGTCGTGGGTCAGGTGCGCAACACGAGTGAGAGCATTGCCACCGGCTCGGCGCAGATTGCAGCGGGCAACACCGACCTGTCGTCACGCACGGAGCAGCAAGCGGCGTCGCTGGAGGAAACGGCGGCGAGCATGGAAGAGTTGACGACGACCGTCAAGCAGAATGCCGACAACGCGGAGCAGGGCAATGTGCTGGCGTCGAACGCTTCGCACATCGCACAACGCGGCGGGGAAGTCGTGCGTCAGGTCGTCGAGACGATGCGCGAGATTTCGGATGGCTCGGCGCGCGTGGGGGACATCACGAGCGTGATAGAGGGGATTGCGTTCCAGACCAACATCCTCGCGCTCAACGCGGCGGTGGAAGCGGCACGCGCGGGTGAGCAGGGACGTGGATTCGCCGTGGTCGCTGGCGAAGTGCGTACGTTGGCACAGCGCAGTGCGAATGCCGCGAAGGAAATCAAGGAACTGATCGATGCGTCGACGCGTCAGGTGAGCGAAGGCGCAAAGCTCGTCGCCGATGCGGGCAACACGATGGACGAAGTGGTACACGCCGTCAAACGCGTGACCGATCTGATGGCAGAAATCGCCGCCGCGTCGACCGAGCAACGCACGGGCATCGAGCAGGTGAATCAGGCGGTCATGCAGATGGATACCGTGACGCAGCAGAACGCGGCGCTGGTGGAGGAAGCCTCGGCGGCCGCTCAGTCGATGGCGGCACAGTCGAGCGGCCTGCGCGAACTGGTGTCGATCTTCCGTATCGACGGCGCGGCCAATCAGGGGCAGGCAGTCCAGCGGATTTCCGCCTGAGCCTAAGTAGCTAAGTCGGGTGTGTCCCGGTGCGTCTCAATGCAGACGCACCCGTCACCGCGTAAAAAACGGCTCGCCCGCGCACGCCGGCGAGCCGTGAATGCCGGAACGCTCTCACCAGCGCCCCGGCCCATGAGACCGCATGCGTCTCACGTTCTTCTCGGCACCGACACGTCGGGTCGATGCCGGCCAATCGGCGTCCGTCCGCCCGCCCCCCGGCGATGGCGTCCGGCACCGATGTCCTATCTAGTTACTTCCCTGCCAGCATCGAGCCGCGCTCGCGCAAGTTGACGTGCAGATCGAACGCACGCTCAAGTGCGTGCGGCGTCTGGCCGCCATAGCGTTGGGCGTCGCGATAGTAGTCGCGCAGCACTTCGCGGTAGCTCGGGTGCGCGCAGTTGTCGATGACGAGGTTCACGCGCTCGCGCGGGGCGAGGGTGCGCAGATCGGCCAGTCCCTGCTCTGTCACGATGATGTCGACGTCGTGTTCGTTGTGATCGACGTGCGGCACCATCGGAACGATGCTTGAAATCTTGCCGTCCTTGGCAATCGACTTCGTCGCGAAGATCGCCATGCGCGCGTTGCGGGCGAAATCGCCCGAGCCGCCGATGCCGTTCATCATGTGCGTGCCGCCGACGTGCGTCGAATTGACGTTGCCGTAGATGTCCACTTCCAGCGCGGTATTGAGCGCGATCAGTCCCAGTCGACGAATCACTTCCGGATGGTTGCTGACCTCTTGCGGGCGCAGTACAAGCTTGTCGCGATAGCGCTCCAACTGCTTGAACACGCGGTCCTGCACCGCCTGCGACACCGTGATCGACGAGCCGGAAGCGAACACCATCTTGCCCGAGTCCATCAGATCGAATGTGGAGTCCTGAAGCACTTCCGAGTACATCGTCAGATCTTCGAACGGCGATTCGATGAAGCCGCTGAGCACAGCATTCGCGATGGTGCCGATGCCCGACTGAATGGCGGGCAGCGTGTGCGGCAGGCGTCCGCGCGAGACTTCGTGCTGGAAGAATTCGATGAGATGCCCGGCGATGCGTTGCGTGTCGGCATCCGGCGGCAGTGCGTTGGAGGCGCTGTCGGGCGTATCGGTAATGACGATGGCCGCGATCTTCTCGGGCGCGATCTTGACGACGTTCGTGCCCACGCGGTCGCGCACGTCGACGATCGGTAGCGGCGCGCGATGCGGGCGCTGACCCGGAATCCAGATGTCGTGCATACCTTCGAAGGCGAGCGGCTGTGCGAGGTTGATCTCCACGATCACCTTTTCCGCGAGGATCGCGAAGCTCGCCGAATTGCCAACCGACGAACTCGGCACGAGGCCGCCGTCTTCGGTGATGGCGACCGCTTCGATCACCGCAACGTCCAACTTGCCGAACTGACCCGCGCGCAGGAATTCGACCGTCTCGGAGAGATGCTGGTCGACGAACATCACTTCGCCGCGATTAATCGCGCTGCGCAACGTCGTGTCGACCTGAAATGGCAGCCGCTTGGCGAGCACGCCCGCTTCCGTGAGCGTCTTGTCGGAGTCATGCCCCAGCGACGCGCCGGTGATCAGCGTGATCTTCATCGGGTTGGCTTTGGCCCGGCGGGCCAACGCAATCGGCATGTCCTTGGCGTCGCCGGCGCGGGTGAATCCGCTCATACCGACCACCATGCCGTCGCCTACGAGCTTGGCAGCATCGTCGGCAGTCATCACCCGGTCGCGCAGCGACGCCAGGCGAATGCGGTCTTCAAACATCGTGAGGCTCCTCGTCTCTTCTAATCTCTTATTCGAATCTCTTGGATTCTTGGCGCGCCCGCGATGGATAGGCCGGTCTGCGCTTGACTCGAAGTGTATTGACCCATTGGTCACATTTCCAATATATTGAACATCAAGTTTCCATACTTTTAATGTATTGAAGATGCAAAGCCATATGGCATCGGGCTGACGGAGGAGCGGTCATGGAATTGCGGCATCTGCAATATTTCATTGCAGTCGCGGAGGAGCGTCATTTCACGCGCGCGGCAGCGCGGGTGGGCATCCAGCAACCGCCGTTGAGCCTGCAGATCAAGCAGCTGGAAGCAGAGCTGGGCGGGCCGTTGTTCGTGCGGCTGCCGCGTGACGTGGTGCAGACGGAGTTGGGCGAGGCGTTCTTGCCGGAGGCGCGGCAGATTCTCGAGCGCGTGGAGCGCACCCGGCGGCGCATGCAGCAGATCTCACGGGGCGAAGCGGGGCACATTCGCATCGGTTTCGCCGGTGCGACGTATTTCGAGCCACGGATTCCGGCGTGGATTCGCGACTTCCGCGCGCGCTACCCCGATGTGCAGTTGCATCCACAGCAGAGCAATACGGCCAGCTTGCTCACGGCGCTGGTGGACGACGCGGTCGACGCCGCGTTCGTGCGCACGCCGTTCGACGTGCCGCCCGGCATCGTCAGCGTGCCGGTCGTGGACGAACCGATGGTGCTGGTGCTGCCGCTGGGGCATCCGATGTGTGCGCGGGAGCGCGTGCCGCTCGCCGCGCTCGCGCAGGACGAATTCATCCTGTTGCCGCGCGACATCAGCCCGGCGCTCTACGACCGCACGGTGGCCGCATGCGAAGCGGCGGGCTTTCGGCCGAAGCTGGGACAGGAGGCGCCACAGATCACATCCATCGTGCCGATGGTCGCGGCGGGGTTCGGGGTGTCGCTGGTACCGGCGTCGGTGAGCCAGATTCGTACGCCGGGTATGGGCTTCTGGCCTATCGATGCCGCAGGCGGCGATGTGCCGCTAGCGCCGATCAGTCTCGCCTATCGCGAAGACCACGGCTCGGCGGCGCTCGATCGCTTCATTGCGATGATGCCGACAGCGAGCGACGCCGAATGACTCAGTGATAGCCGCGTTGCCCGGGGCTGGGCAGAGCGTCGTTGCCAGTGGATTCCCAGCCGTTCGCACGCAGTCTGCCGATGAGCAGCGGATGAATCATCACGGCGTAGAGCAGGCAGGTCGCGGGCAGGGAAATCGCCAGCAGCGATTCATTCCAGAGCAGGGCGGGGCCGATGGCGAGCACCGCCCAGAGTAGTGCATGCCACGTGAAGCCGTACGCCAGCAGGTAGAGCGGGCCAAGGAAGAAGGCCGCAATGCAGGACAGATACGAAATCTCGACGACGTCACCGTTCGCGGGATTGCGAAATTTGAGTGTCATGGCGAGTTCGCTGTCGGTGGGAAGAAGTCGCCAAGTTACGCCAGCGTCGACCCAAAATCGTCCCACTCAAGCAGTGATCGGCGCGCCAGCGAGCAGGCCCTTCGCGGCCGCGTCCAGCGGGGCGTTGCGTGGCAATCCGATGCGTCCGACCGGCGGTAGGCTACACTGCTTGCACGCCCCGCAACGGGGCACCACCGTGGACGCCTCTCCATGCAAATGCTCAGAAGGTTGACCCGCTGGTTGCCGGTGCTCATCGGCGCAATGGCGGGCATGCTGGTCATGCTGCTGATTGGACAGATCGCGCAGACGCGCATCGACGATTTTCGCG
Source organism: Pandoraea sp. NPDC090278 (assembly GCF_044772185.1). Taxonomy (NCBI): domain Bacteria; kingdom Pseudomonadati; phylum Pseudomonadota; class Betaproteobacteria; order Burkholderiales; family Burkholderiaceae; genus Pandoraea; species Pandoraea sp. NPDC090278. Next base: position 560,875 of record NZ_JBIVYJ010000003.1, read on the forward strand.
TGCGCGCCTATGTGCAGGACATCATGGGCTTCATGAGCGATGCGTCGGTGTCGAGCCGCAACGCGTTGCACGACGCGATGTACAGCGGCGCGGTGCCCTGTAACGACGCGGACATTCTGGCGCTGCGTCGCGTCGCCATGCGCAGTCCCTATTTCCACGACATCGCCCGAGTCCACGATTCGCAACTGCTGTGCTCAGCCGTTTCGGGACGCTTCGACCCCGCGCCCGCACTGCCGCCCGCCGACCATGAAACGCGCAACGGCGTGAAGCTCTGGCATACGCTCACGGGCATCGTCACGCCGGGTGTCCAGGTCAATGCGATGGGCATGGGCGACGTGGTCGTTTTCAGCCCGCCGGTATTGCCTGAGCGGCTGGCGACACCGGAGCCGGGTTTCGCGTCGGTGGCATCGACGAGCGATATGCGATTCGTGTTCTGGCGCGCAGGACTCGCCCAGGACCAGCAACGCATTACGCTGGGCCAGAAGTCGCGCTGGCTCGACATCGGACCGGTGCGCCAGTTCTCGCGGTGTTCGAACAACGTGGATGTCTGTGCGTCGGCGGTTTATACGTCGTCGCGCATCGTGACCAACCTGTGGGGATTGCTGTTGGCGCTAGCCGTTGGCGCGCTGGCTGGCGGGGCGATGGGACAGTCGTGGCGTCTGCGCCAGCGTTATCGCACGTCAATCGACTGGGTGACACAGCAGGCCGCTGAGTCAGGCGGTATTCACCTCGTCTATCAGCCGCTGGTCCGGTTGCGCGACGGGAAGACGGTCGGCGTGGAAGCGCTCGCACGCCTGAACGACAGCGCGGGCAACCCGATTTCGCCGGACATGTTCATTCCGATTGCCGAACGGCGCGGCGTGATCGGTCTGATCACGCGTCAGGTCGCGAGTCAGGCGCTGATCGAAATGCACGGGCGGGCATTGGCCGACCCGGAATTCCACATCAGCATCAATCTCGCGGCCGTCGACGTCGTCGATAACACTTTCCACACGTTTCTGAACCATACGGCCGCGTCGCTGCGAGTGCCGCGCGCGCAGATTGCGCTCGAGGTGACCGAACGTTCGACCGACAACATGACGCGGCTGCGCGAAGCGCTCGACCGGCTGCGTGTGGATGGCTATCAGATTCACATCGACGACTTCGGCACCGGGTTTTCAAATCTGGCGTACTTGTCGACGCTCAATGTCGATGCGCTGAAGATCGATCGCATGTTCACGCAGGCCATCGGGACGGATACGGTGGGCAGCGCCATCGTCGACCAGATTTGCAAGATGGCGGCGCTGCTGAACGTCGAGGTCATCGTGGAAGGATTGGAAAGACAAGCGCAGGCGGACTACATGCTGGCGATTTGCCCCGATGCGATCGGGCAGGGATGGTTGTTCGGCAAGGCGGTACCGGCCGATGAACTTGAGGATTCAGGTCCGCGTATCAGGCAAATTACCGAGAATAACGACAACGATTCGGGACTACAGTGAAATCACCGTGGTCCTGATGTGCCCCCGACCTCCACGGACTATCCGGCTCGCCGCCCTGGCGAGCCGCTTTTTTTTTTCGAACGTCGGTCGGAATTGATGAACATGTTACGATTCCCCAAAAAACAGCATCGGCTGGCAGGCCGGCAGACCTTTAGCTGTCGCTTGAGAGAGGGGACATATGACAGATTCGTTCAAATTCCAGTGGCACTATGTCAGCAATACGGCGCCAGGACGTCCGTTCGAACTGATGGGTGCCATCACACCGCGTGCCGACAAACGTTTTGACGGCGCAGTCGACGCCTATTGCGAAGGCGATTACATCGGCCGTTGCGAGTTTTCGAGCATCGACGCGGATTGCGCGTCCGATGCGGCCGCACAGATTCGAAAACGTATCGAGTGCCGCATCGAGGATCGCGTCGCGAGAGAGAACGAGACGGCGCACAACACCACGCACTAAGCGCGACATCCTCTAAGCTTCAAACGCTCACGTTGCCTGAGCGGCCTATGGCCGTTCAGCGCCAGCGATGACAGCAGCGCCCCCCCCAGCCGCCCCAACCCCGTCCCCATGAGAACGACAGCGACACATTGCTGAGCCACGGCGATGGGGCGTATGCCGGGTAGGCCGGCGCGTACGCAGGGTAGGCGGCATAGGCGGGGTAGGTCGGATAGGCCGCATAAGCCGGGTAAGCAGGATAGGCGGCGTACGGCACAAAGCCCGGATCGGGCGAATACGACGAGTAGGCAGAATACGACGAGTAAGCGGCGTTACCTTGCGGCGGTTGCGACGTCTGCGGCGGTACGTAGTCGGGTGGCACCGGCGAACCGTTCGGATAAATCGGGTAGCCGCCAGGACGTGCTGTTTGCCCCGAGGGTGCGGGCGGCCGATAGTCTGGTGGGACGGGCGAGTTGTTGCCGGGCTGGAAGTCGCGCGGCACAGGTGAGCCGTTCGGATACACGGGCGCAGGCGTGGGCGCGGGGCGTACCGGCGTCGACGCAACGGTCGGTGTCGGCACAGGCGCCGTGGCGACATCGTTGCTAACGACGGTTCCCGGCGCAGCGCGCAAGGCTTGCGGCGCAGTAGGCGTTGGGGAGAGCGTCAGTGCGCCGCCCGGGTACTGCACGACGTAACAGCCGGCAAGCGAGCCGACCAGCGGCACAACACAAAGCAGGGTGGTGAGCGGTGCGAGTTTCATGGCGTCGAGTGTAGCGCAGGAAAGTGCGTCGGCTATGTCGCTGCCCACCCGCATGCATTACGTTCGATTAGCGCCGCTGCGCTCTGGCGAGATGCGCCGAAGACGTCACGAATGCGACAGGCAAAAAAAACGGCCAGCGCGTTGCTGGCCGTGAAATCCACCAGGAGGAGGTGGAGGAGACAGGTGCAACTATATCAGGGAAATCCCTAGACGGGTAAACCTTTGTCAAAAAAATCTGTAGAAAAACCACATCTGCGACAATTCGTCGCTTTTTTGCCCGCGAATCGCCCAATTCCCCGTCCCATATAGCCATTCGGTGCATCACCGAGGCGTCCTCCCATCGTTCGGATGGAGAAAAACCACAAAAATAGCGACCGTTTGCCAAGGCGACGGATATTTCTCGCGCTTTCGACTGACATCCGAGGTGCGTCCGACAGCGCTCGCAACCCCCGGAAATCTAAGTGTTTACACCGAGCATTGATTTACGTTCGGCGATATAAACTTCCGCAAAGCGTAATTTCCCCGGCATCTCGACCGGGACGCAAAACCACGAAGTTGCGAGAACGTTTGGAGACAGGATGAAAGCAGCAGAAGTGAATGTGGGCGCGCTGATCGACGAGAGTCGACTGGGCGGCTATCAGTGGTGGGTGATCGCGCTATGCGCGATGTGTCTGGTCGTAGATGGTTTCGACGTTCAGGCGATGGGCTATGTCGCGCCTGTGGTCATTCGTGAGTGGGGCATTGCCAAGGAAACGCTCTCGCCGGTCTTCGGCGCGGGGTTGTTCGGCATGCTGGTTGGCTCGCTGACGTTCTCGGCGCTGGCCGACAAGCTGGGCCGTCGTCCGGTGCTGATCGGCGCGACGCTGTTCTTCTCCGTGTGCATGATCGTCACCGGCTTCGCCAACTCGATTACCGAGCTGATTGTCTGGCGCTTTGCCGCTGGGCTGGGTCTGGGTTGCATCATGCCGAACGCGATGGCGCTGGCGGGTGAGTACAGCCCGCGTCGTATCCGCGTCTCGCTCATGATGATCGTGTCGTGCGGCTTTACGCTGGGTGGCGTGGTCGGCGGGCTGATTACGGCCGCCATCATTCCCGACCTGGGCTGGCGCGCGGTGTTCTACATCGGTGGGGCCATTCCGCTGGTGTTGGGCCTGCTGATGTGGGTTTCGCTGCCGGAATCGATCCAGTTCCTGATGTTCAAGAAAGGCACGAAGCCTGGCGATAACGCGCGCATTCGCAAGCAGTTGCTGCGTGTCGCGCCGGGCGCGAGCGTGCCTGCCGACGCCCGCTTCGTCCTCGACGAGCAAAAGGCGAAGGGTGTGCCGTTCATCGAACTGTTCAAGGACGGCCGTGCACGTGTGACGCTTCTGCTGTGGGTCATCAACTTCGCCAACCTGCTTGACATGTACTTCCTGTCGAACTGGCTGCCGACGGTGATTCGCGACGCTGGATATTCGACGCAAGTCGCCGTGATGGCGGGCACCGCCTTGTGGGCGGGCGGCGTGATCGGCACGTTGCTGCTCGGACGTGTGATCGATCGTGTGGGCTTCACGAGCGTGCTGGCGGTAACGTTCCTGATCGCGATTGCGGCCACGGCGGCCATCGGCAATCCGGTGGTGATGGTGTCGATGGTGGCGGTGTTCGTGGCGATCTTCTTCGCGGGCTTCTCGATCATCGGCGGCCAGCCGGCGCTCAACGCACTGGCCGCGACCTATTACCCGACGTCGTTGCGCTCGACGGGCATCGGCTGGAGTCTTGGCATCGGCCGTATCGGCTCGGTGCTGGGACCGGTGCTGGGCGGCGCGCTGATGCACCTGCAATGGTCGTCGTCGTCGCTGTTCCTCGCAGCGGCGGTACCGGCATGTGTCTCGCTGATCGGTGTGCTGGCGATTGCCCGCACCCAGCGCGGCGACGGTGGCAATCTACGCACCGCCACGGCGAGCTGATCGACACGGCGCATCGTGGATCGGCGGACACCGGCACTGTTGCCGCGACATAAGCAGCGGTTAAGTGTCCGATAACCATCGAGTATGAAAGCGCGACGCCCGCCAGCGTTATCATGGCGGGCGTCGTCGTTTTTGCGACGTCTCCTGCGATGCGTCAAGCGTCGCACAGCATAATCAAAACGATAAATGACCTCGACGTCCGAACTCTCTCCTGCCTTGCCATCCGAGCGCGTGCTATTGGGCATTCTCGGCCTGTTCATGATGATCGCACCCGCGTCGACGGATATGTATCTACCGGGGCTGCCGACGATGCGTCAGGAACTGGGGGCGAGCGCTGCGGCCACCCAACTGACCCTCTCATATTTCTTCCTCGGCTTCGCTTTCGGACAGTTGGTCTGGGGGCCGCTCGCGGATCGCTTCGGGCGTCGCAAGCCGATGGCGGCGGGGATCGCGTTGTACATCTTCGGCTGCATTGGCTGTGCGTTCGCCGACAGCATCGATCACATGATGATGTGGCGTTTCGTGCAGGCGCTCGGCGGCTGTGCGATGCCGGTGATTGCGCAGGCCATCGTGCGCGACGTCTACGGTCCGCGTAACAGCGCACGCGCCTTCTCGATCATGTTGCTGGTGATGAGCGTAGCGCCCATTGTCGCGCCGCTGGTGGGCGGACAGATGCTGCGCTTCACCACATGGCGCGTGATTTTCGGCATTCTCGCGGTGTTCGGCGTGGGTGCGTTGATGGCGCTGTGGCGTCTGCCGGAGACGGGCAACATGAACGGTCGTCAGGCGGGCGGGCCGCGCGCCATCGCCATGTCGTACTGGCACTTGCTGCGCGACAAGCATTTCGTCGGCTACATGGTGGCGGGTGGTGCTGTCTTCGGGGCGTCGTTCACTTACATCACCGGCACGCCGCTCGTATACATGGAGTACTTCCATGTGTCGCCGCAGTTCTTCGGTGTGTTGTTCGGCATCAATATCGTCGGCATGGCCGCGATGACGATGTTCAATTCGCGACGTGTCGGACAGATGGGTTCGTACCGGCTGATGCGCATCGGCATCATCGGGTGCGCGATCGTGACGTCGGTGCTATGCGCCGCAGTGTGGATGGGCTTGGTATTGCTGCCGCTGATGGTGGCGATGCTGTTCCTGTTCATGTCGCTGCGCGGCATCATCACGGCGAATTCGGTGGCGGGCGCGCTGGCGAATCACCCGACGCGCGCCGGGGCCGCGGCGGCGCTCGTCGGCAGCGTGCAGTACGGCTTCGGCTTCGCGGCAGGTGGCTTGCTCGGCCTGCTGGGCGACGGCTCGCCTCGCCCCCTCGTGACCGTGATGTGCGGCTTCGCCATTCTGGCGCTCGTGTCGCTGATGACGATGTTGCGCAAGCCGCAGAGCCTTTCACACTAAGCGCAGCGCAGCGCGGCGAGGCCGGTCAGGACGACCGGCGACCCTCTCCGAACATCTTCGTTGCACAGACACCATCGGTGCACGACGGCCCCGATGCCCCCAACCCCGGATTGCGCACTCGCAGCCAGCGAGACAGGCGCATCCGGTGCTGCGCGAATGTCCGGTACAGCACCCGGGCGGCCGGGCGCAGGGCGGGCACGCGCAGCGGTGCGACCAACCAGCGACGGCCGGTGAGCGTATAGGCGGCAATCAGGGCATCGATGCCGATGACGCAATCGCCGTCTGCCGTCCAACCATGAATCAGCGTGCCCAGCGCTTCCAGACTCACACCGAGCGGCGCAGGATCGAACGCCGGATCGGCGATATCCACGAACGCCAGCTTCCTGGCGTGGTCCCGCGCTCGCAACTGGCCGACTTCGGTCATGCAGATCGGGCAATTGCCGTCGACATACAGCGTGAGTTCGGGGATCGGTGACGAGGTGGCCATGATGTCGCTCCTGCGTGTGGTGGGTTCCGTTGTTTCAGTTATTTCTGTTAAGAGTGAAATTATGTCTTGCCGAGGCGCACGTCAAGTGAAATTTCTGTCTTGACAGAAATTTCCGAAATGACTAGATTTCAACGCATGGAACTCACACCGATCACCGAACGATTCATTCTCCACTGGGGCGAGATGGGCTCGCGCTGGGGTGTCAACCGGACCGTGGCGCAGATTCACGCGCTGTTGTATCTGGCCGGTCGCCCGATGGCGGCCGACGAGATTACCGACACGCTTCAGGTGGCACGCTCCAACGTGAGCACGAGCATCAAGGAGCTGCAATCGTGGAAGCTGGTGCGCACCGTCCACGTGCTCGGCGACCGGCGCGAGCATTTCGACACGTCGACCGACATCTGGGAGTTGTTCAAGCTGATCGTGGAAGGGCGGCGTCAGCGTGAAATCGACCCGACGCTCACGATGTTGCGCGACACGCTGATGAGCCCGGACATGGCGGCGGAAAGCAAGGAGACGGAGCAACGCATGCGCGACACGCTCGACTTCCTGGAGACGCTGACGACGTGGTCCGACGAAATGATGCGCCTCAAGCCCGATACGCTGATGAAGACGCTGGGCATGGGGGCGAAGCTCAGCCGCACGATGCGGCGCAAGAAGACGTAAACCGGATTCAAGGGCTGTAGCGAGTTTTAGCAGGCTGAAGCAGATGCATCGCAAGACGCGGACGACGTGAAACGGATCTCACTTCATCGTCCGCATTTTTTGAGATGAATATTTCTGTTTGTACAGAAATTACTGTATCGGAGATAAAAATGACCCTCACGCTCGTCTTCCTTTTCCAACTGCTGGTACCCGTCGCGACTTGTGTGCTGCTGACACGCTACCTTGGCCCGGTAATGCGGGCGCTGCTCGAAGAGTTGTGCGGCACACGCGATCGTGCCGAATTCTGGGTGCGAATCTCGACCATCCTGTTGATGGCGACGCCGCTGCTGTTCGTGCTGATGACCTCGTCGTCGCGGCTCGAATGCAAAGCCGACACGTTCGATTGCATGGTCTTCGCGCTTCGTGGCACGTTTGTCTACACCTTGTGGGGCGTGATTGCCGGTGTGGGGGCGGTGGCGCTGGTGCTGTATGGCTATGTGCCGAAGCCGGAGCGTCCTGCGCCGGTGAAGCCGGGCGTCGTGCCGAAAGTGGCTTCGCCGACATCGGCGGTTACGCTCTCGCCGGAAGCGGCACAAGCCCTTGCGCGCACCTCGGCGTGATTCAGTCCATGTGACGCAGGTGGTACGTCAAAAGAAAAGGGGCGCTGCCATCGCAGCGCCCCTTCGCTTGTTGCGCGACCTTCGCGTTGTCTTACAGCGCCAGCACCAGCTTCTTGCCGCAGGCGCGCGAGCAACAGGACATCATCTTCGTGTTGGCGTCGCGCTCCGTGCGGGTGAGCACCACGTCGCGGTGATCCACGTCGCCCTCCAGCACCTGCACTTCACACGAGCCGCACAGGCCTTCCTCGCAGTCGCTCTGCACGTCGATGTTCGCTGCACGCAGTGCGGTGAGCAGGGTCTGATCGGCGGGCACCATCACCGTGATGCCCGAATCCTTCAGCGTGACCTCGAACGCATGTTCCTTCTCGGGGTCGAGCGTGCCCAGTTGCGACTGGAAGTGTTCGACGCGCAGCGTGTCGTCCGGCCAGTGGGCGCAGCATTGCGCCAGGCCGTCGAGCATGCGCACCGGACCGCAGGCGTACACCTGCGTACCGTCCTGCGGCGTCGCCAGCAGCGTCGTGTAGTCCGCGCGTTGCCCTTCGTCCTTCACCCACAAATGTAGACGGTCGCCATGCAATGCTTGCAACTCGTCGACGAGCGCCATCGTGCGACGGCTGCGGCCACTGTAGTGAATCTCGTAGTCGATGCCCAGCACCTTGGCGCGGCGCGCCATTGCGGCAATCGGGGTGACGCCGATACCACCTGCAACGAAGATGGCGCGCGGCGTTGTTTCGTCCAGACGGAAGTGATTGCGCGGACCGCGAATGCGCAGACGGTCGCCGACCGAGAGCTGTGTGTGAACCCAGTTCGAACCGCCACGGCCTTCCGGCTCGTGCAGCACGGCGATTTCCAGTGCGGCGGCGTCCATCGGGTCGCCGCACAACGAATACTGACGCGACAGCCCCGTCTCGCCGCATTCGATGTCGATGTGCGAGCCCGGTGCCCAGCGCGGCAGGGTGCGGCCGCTAGGTGCGACCAGACGCAGCTTGACGATGCCCTCGGCGACCGGCGTGACCGACTCGACCACGACAGGGCGCGTCACACTATGGCCCGACGGCTCGCCGATGCGCACCGGCGCATGACGCTCCAGCACGGCCGGATCGCGACGCTCTGGATTCTGCGCCGGGTCCCATTCCACAAAGACGTGCTCCGGACCGCGGAACGACGTGTTCGGCACGTACGTGAACTGCTGCTCGGCCAGCGTCATGTGCGGCAGGCGACGCGTGAACTCTTCCAGGAAGATCTGCATCTCCATGCGGGCGAGGTTCTTGCCCATGCACTGATGCGAGCCGTAGCCGAACGTCAACTGATCGCTGGCGTTTTCGCGGCGGATATCGAACAGGTCGGCGTCGGCGAAATGCGCTTCGTCGTGGTTGGCGGACGACGTCACGATCAGCAGCTTCGACCCGGCGGCGATCTCGATGCCGCCGATGTTGACGTCCTTTGTCGCGAGACGACGCCATGCCGCCACCGAACCGTTGTGACGCAGGCACTCTTCCACGGCGTTCGGAATCAGCGAGGGGTCTTCGCAGATCTCGCGCCAGACGTCCGGATGCGAGAGCAGCAGCTTCATCGCGTTGGCCGTGGCGTTGGCCGTCGTTTCGTGCGCGGCCACGATGCCCGCCATCATCATCGAATGCAGATAGGAGTCGGTCACGACTTCCGGGTGGTCCTTCTGCTTGCGAATGCCGTACTGCATCCAGCCCGGGCCGTCCGGGTTCTGACGCATCTTGTCGAGAATCTTGCCTGCGAGTTGCCAGAAATTGCCGACGGCATGTGCCACGGCGACTTGCTCTTCCGGCTTCGGACGTCCCCACGTGTTGACCGTGTGCGCAATCGAGTACTCGCGCAGCTTGTCCATGTCTTCCTCGGGCACGCCGAGGAAGTGCAGTGCCACCGTCAGCGGCACTTCCCACAACATCTGGTCGACGAGATCGGCACGACCGTCGTTCACGAAGCGGTCGACGTATTCGCGCGCGAGCTGACGCACCAGCGGCTCGTGATGCTTCAGATGCTCAGGCGTGAACGGCTCCATCAGCACGCGACGGCGCGGCATGTGCGCGGGCTCGTCTTCGTTCACCAGCGTGCGGTTCAGCGCGAAGCCGTAGGAGGCGAGCACCTCGTTGGCTTCCGGGCCGGTCGGCGTGATCTTTTCCAACGCAATCGATGGGCTGAACGTGAGGTTGTCGCGGAAGATCGCCTTGATGTCGTCGTAACGGGTCACGACCCAGTAGCCGAGTTTCGGGCTGTAGAACACCGGTTCCTGCTCGCGCGCCCAGCGCACGTATTCGGGCGGGTCTTGCTGATAGCCGTCTTCGAACGGATCGAAGTCGGCTGCGCGGGCGCTGACCGGGCAGCCGTTCGGGGCTTTCTCGGTCGACGTATTCGACGACTGATGAAACGGGCATCCGCCAGCGCTGGCTGCCGTGGCGTTGGAAGTGGGGGAAAGTGTCTGGCTCATCCGCTCGCTCTCTGAGGCGTTTAGTCCGGTGCGAGAATACGGCAGCGACCCGCGAAGGGCCGTGCGGCGACGCACACAATGAATCAAGTGTAGAGGAGCGTTGCCTGTCACATTCTCTGAATCTGTTAAGCGTAAATATAATACGCATAGCGTAAATTCGTAGACTGGGGTTAACCTCTAGACTTGTCGACATCGAGCAACATTGGTTTGCATCTTAAAATCTCGCCGATGACGACAAGCAAACGACCCACAGCAGGCCGCCCGCGAAGCGCGGCTGCGCTTTCCCGCGAGGCAGCCGCCGACGCTACCGCCGCCGTCTCGACCAGCGACGCCCTCGATGCGCCCCGCGAGCGCGGCCGCCGCCAGCGCGTGCAGTCGGCCGAGACCGGCATGGTGGTGCTCAAGGGGCTGGCCCGTCTGGGCGGCCGGGCGAGCCTGACGGCGCTGGCGCTGCATGTGCAGCAAAGTCCCGCCAAGGTTCACCGCTATCTGATGAGCCTCGTGGAAGAAGGGCTCGTGGCGCAGGACGCCGACTCGCAACACTACTACCTCGGCCTCGAAGCGATGCTGCTCGGTGTCGCCGCCATGCGTCAGGCCGACCCGGTGCGGGCCGCCGAACCGGCGCTGGTGCGTCTGCGCGAAGCCTTCGATGTGACCTGCTTCATTGCCGTGATGGGCAACAAGGGGCCGACCATCGTGCGCTTTGAGGAGCCGGGCCTGCCGGTGACGATCAACGTGCGGATCGGCTCGGTGATGTCGGTCCTCTGGTCGGCCGCCGGTCGCGTCTTTCTCGGCCTGCTCGACGACCCGCAGGTGCTGGCCATGGCCGAGAGCGAACTGTCGCACGCCACGCCGGAACACCGGACGCAACTCGACGCTTCGGATCCCATCGGCGCGCTACGGGCCTCGGTGCGCGCCGCGCAAGGAGCCAGCGTGCGCGACACGAACCTGACGGGCATCAGCGCAATTGCCGCCCCCGTCTTCAATTACGACGGCCGCCTCGTCGGCGTCATCACCGCGCTCGGAGCGACGGGCGGGTTCGACGCCCGCATGGACAGCCCCATCGGTGAAGCGGTACGGCGTGAAGCGCTGGCGGCAAGCCACGCGCTGGGCTACCGGCCACCGCTGCCCGCCGGGGCCTGAAGCGGCCGGGGTGCCCCGCAGGGTGTCCCGGTTAGCCTCCGATATTTCCCAATCCGATGCGCTCATACGGTCGCCGCCTTCGCGGCGGGCCGCGTCTGGGCGTTCTCCCGTTTAAACAAGCGAATTCCCACGTCTTTGTCACTCCTTTCGCGTAGACCTTTGTGTTACTATTTGATAATGATTCTCATTAACAAATAAGCGATTGCCGATGACGCAGCCTCAAGCAGTGCCAGTCGTCGGCCATCACGTCTGTGGAGGTCGTCATTGTTGATGTTGAAACGAACGGTCGATCTGACGCCGCGCGTAGCATCGATTCCCACACCTTCCATGACTTACGTGCCGCTCGGGCAGTTCGGACAGGGCGACCGCAAGCTCACGGGTGGCGCGCAGAATCGCGCGTTGGCGAGTAGCGACATCGAAGCGGCAAAGCAGGGCGACGGCGGCCAACGCGCCGCCGTTTCGCCTTCCCCCCAATGCGGTAGCGACGAACTTTGGCTGTGGCGCTTTCTACTCGCCGGTCGTCCTTTCGGGGCGACGGGCGCGGCGGCCGGTGGCCCGGACGACGGCGCAACCTGGCTCTCGGCTGCCGAGCATTCGCTGGCGCGCCGGTTGCCGCGTACGCAAATGCGTCATCGGTTCCTGTCGGAGCGCATTGCGTTGCGCTGGATCTTCGGGCGCTGGTTCCGATGCACGCCTGCGCAGGCACCCGTGCCGACGGCAACGCCGGGCGTCTCGTCGCTGGAGTGCGACGGTCCGCACGGCAAGGTGTGGATCGATATGGCGCACGCGGGGCTGTGGCTTTTCGTCGCGATGGGGCAGGGCCCGGTCGCGCTCGCCGCTCACGCGCCGACGCCGGTCGGCACCGACGACAGTGCGCCGCTGATCACACCCGCGAGCCAGCCGCCGAGCGCGCTCGATCCGTTCGCGGTCGCGCGCGACACTGCGCATCGCTTGTGTCTGGCAAGACTGGCGGGCGAGGGGGAGTCGTTGACGTCCGGGGGCGATGTGCCGTTGCTCGCGCACCCCTATGTCAGCGTTCCGTACGCCGGGCAAACGCGCTATCTCTACGACATGTCCGTCAGTTCGCGACTGACGGTGGTGGCTGCGCGCGACAGCATCGTCCATCGGATGCGCGCTTTCGGTTGGCAGAACTGACTTTCCCTTTTTGCGTGCCCTTTTGGTATTTGCACGTGCCCATCTATGCATATGCTGCGATGCAAAGGCAGGGGTCCTGAATTTGCGCTATTCTGGCCCGTTGTTTTGCCATCCGTCCTGCCCGTCATCGACTTCCTGGAGAAGAAGCTCATGCGTCGTCGCTCGCTTGCATCCCGTCATCCTCGCCACATTCTCGCTGCCACACTTACCGCGCTCGCGTTGCCGCTGATTCCGCTCGCCGCGAACGCCAAACCGCTCACCGTCTGCACCGAAGCCAGCCCGGAAGGGTTCGACGTCGTGCGCTACAACTCGCTCACTACGACCAATGCGTCCGCCGATCCGGTGTTCAACCGTCTGGTCGAGTTCGATGCCGCGCAAGCCAAGGTCGTGCCGAGTCTGGCGACGAAATGGGAAGTGACGCCTGACGGCCTCACGTACACGTTCACGCTGCGCCCGAACGTCAGCTTCCACAGCAACGATCTCTTCAAGCCGACGCGCGCATTCAATGCCGACGACGTCGTCTTCACATTCGATCGCATGCTCAACGACAACGCGCCGTGGCACAAGCTCACGCCGTCGGGCTTCCCGCATGCGCAGTCGCTGTCGCTGGGCAAGCTGATCAAGTCGGTCCAGAAGGTCGACGACAACACGGTGCGCTTCACGCTCTCCGAACCGGACGCCGTGTTCCTCTCGATGCTGTCGATGGGTTTCGCGTCGATCTATTCGGCCGAGTACGCCGACAAGCTCGTCGCGGCGAACAAGACGGATGAGCTCAACGCGCGTCCGATCGGCACCGGCCCGTTCGTGTTTCGTAGCTATCAGAAGGACAGCGTGGTGCGGTACGACGCCAACAAGTCGTACTTTGGCGGTGCACCCGCTTCCGAGCGTCTGATCTATACGATCGTGCCGGACGCTGCCGTGCGTGCGCAGAAGGTCAAGGTCGGCGAGTGCCAGATCGCGCTGTCGCCCAAGCCGCTCGACGTACAGGCCGCGCGTGGCGACAAGGCGCTCAAGGTGGTCGAGACGCCAGCCTTCATGACGGCCTTCGTCGCCATCAACACGCAGCACAAGCCGTTGAACGACGTGCGGGTGCGTCAGGCGCTGAACCTCGCGTTCGACAAGCCGAGCTACGTGAAGCAAGTGTTCGAAGGCACGGCCACACCGGCGGTGAACGTGTATCCGCCGAACACGTGGAGCTATGCGAAGAACGTGGCGGACTATCCGCACAACATCGATCGCGCGAAGAAGCTGCTGGCGGACGCCGGTTTCCCGCAAGGTTTCGAGACGACGATCTGGACGCGTCCGGCAGGCAGCCTACTCAATCCGAACCCGCGCGTGGGTGCCGAGATGCTGCAAAGCGATCTGGCGAAGATCGGCGTGAAGGCGCAGATCAAGACGGTGGAGTGGGGCGAACTGATTCGTCGTGGTAAGGCAGGCGAGCATGACCTGCTGTTCATGGGCTGGTCGGGTGATAACGGCGATCCGGATAACTTCCTCACGCCGCAGTTCAGCTGCGCGGCGGTCACCTCGGGCACGAACTTCGCCCGCTTCTGCGACGCCAATCTCGACAAGCTGATCAGCGACGGCAAGCGCACGCACGACATCGCGGCGCGCACCGCTAAGTATCAGGCGGCGCAGAAGACGATCAAGGACGACGCGCTGTGGATTCCGCTGGCGCATCCGATCGCGGCTGTGATCACACGCACCGACGTGTCGGGCTATCAGGTCAGCCCGTTCGGGCGTCAGGACTTCTCGGCGGTGAAGGTCAAGTAAGCCACCTCACACTCGCAGCAGACGTCCCGGAAAGACAAAAAGCCATGCCCATCGACGGGCATGGCTTTTTTCATGGCGCGGCGAGTCTGACGTCAGGCGTCCGGCGCGCTCTCCGCTTTGCTCTCCGTCTCGCCGATGCGGAACACCTGCGACAGGTCCCAGTCCGCCATGCCGCGCTCTGCGGCATCCTTCAGCAAACGACGCACTTCCGGCAGCACGCGCTGCACGGTCGCGCTCGCGTGCGCCAGTTCGGCAATCGCGTCGAGGTCCTTCAGAATCACGCGCACCGTGCCGGTGGCGAAATCGGGCGGCGTCACCATGCGCGGCCAGAGCGTCTGCATGAGGACGGAATCGGCCCAGCCGCCTTGCAATGCCGACGGTACCGCCGCCGTGTCGATGCCGCTGCGCTTGGCCAGCACGAAGGCTTCGGCCAGACCTGCGAGCGTCGTGGCGACGATGGCCTGATTGGCGAGCTTGGTCGTCTGGCCCGCACCGATGTCGCCCATGCGGGTGACGCGTGACGAGAACGCACGCAGCACCGGCGTCACGGCTTCGATGGCCTCGGCCGGACCTCCGGCCATGATGGCCAGCGTACCGGCCTGTGCGCCGCCCGTGCCACCGGAGACCGGGGCGTCGATCCAGACGCTGCCGGTGACCTCAGCCCAGCGCTTCGCGAGATTGCGGGTGAGCGCGGGCGAGAGCGTCGAGTGATCGACGAGATAGCGCGGGGGCGTGGCGGCGTGCACGAGCCCGTGCTCGCCGAACACCACCTCTTCGACGGCCTTGCCATCACCCAGACAAAGCAGGGCGATGTCGACGCATTCGCCGAGCGCTTGCGGGGTTACGCAGGCGATGGCACCGGCATCGGTCAGTGCGCCGAGCTTGGCCGCAGAACGGTTCCAGACGGCGACGTCATGGCCAGCAGCGAGCAGCCGCTGCGTCATCGGTTCGCCCATGCGGCCGATGCCGCAAAAGCCTACGCGTGGGGTAGTCATCAATTCGGGTCCTCGTGGGTTGGCGTCTCCCCGATAGACGCTTCGTAGGGCCATTCCACAGCCCCCGAATGGGTCACCGCGCCCAGCTTGGCGGGCCGCACGAGCGCTTCGTACTTTTCCAGTACGCCGCCCAGACGGCCGCGCACGAACGGTTTGGCCTCTGCGGCCCGTGCGGCGAGTGCTTCGTCGGAGAGTTCGACGTCGAGCTTACCCTTGATTGCGTCGATGTGGATGGTATCGCCGTCCCGAAGTAGGCGAATCGGTCCGCCTGCCGCTGCTTCGGGACCGACGTAACCGATGCACATGCCACGCGTCGCGCCCGAGAAACGGCCATCGGTGAGCAGCGCGACCTTCTCGCCCATGCCTTGCCCGTAGATCGCTGCCGTCACGCTCAGCATCTCGCGCATGCCCGGTCCCCCCTTCGGGCCTTCGTTGCGAATCACGAGCACGTCTCCCTCGCGGTACGTCTGCGCGGACACCACAGCCATGCAGTCCTCTTCCGTCTCGAACACGCGGGCGGTGCCGGTGAACGTGAAGTGCTTCAGACCTGCGGTCTTGAGCGCTGCGCCATCGGGTGCGAGGTTGCCGCGCAGCACGACCAGTCCCGCGTTGGGCGAGAGCGGTTCGGTGTGCGGCTTGACCACGCGTCCGTCGGGGCCGGGGAAGGCGCGCAACGCATCGGCGAGCGTCTCGCCCGTCTGCGTGAGCGTGTCGCCGTGGATATGACCGCCTGCTAGCAGTGCGTTGAGCACCGCAGGCACGCCGCCGACGTGATGCAGATCGACGGCCAGATAGCGTCCGCCGGGCTGCATGTCGCCGATGAGCGGCGTGCGGGCGAGGACTTCGGAGACGTCGTCGAGCGTGAACTCGATGCCCGCCTCGTGGGCAATGGCGGGAATGTGCAACATCGCGTTGGTCGAGCCACCGGTCGCCGCCACGGCAGCACAGGCGTTCTCCAGACTTTTGCGCGTGACGAGGTCGCGCGGCAGCGGTCCACCGTTGCGCAGCGCACGCATCACGTTCTCGCCAGCGCGACGCGCAATCGCAATCCGTTCGCTGTAGACGGCGGGCACCATCGCTGAGCCGAGTGGTGCCAGACCGAGCACTTCCGCAACCATCGCCATCGTGTTCGCCGTGAACTGACCGGGGCACGAGCCCGCCGTCGGCGTGCAACGCTTTTCGATGCCGCGCAGCGTCTCGGCGGACATATCGCCGCGTTGCGCTGTGCCGACCGCTTCGATAGCGGTGAGGATGGTGGCTTGCGAGCCATCGGGGGCGACGCCGGGCAGCATCGCGCCGCCGAAGAGGAACACGCCGGGCACGTTCACCCGCACCATGCCCATCAGAATGCCGGGCAACGTCTTGTCGCAACCGGCCACGCCGACGAGCGCGTCGTAGCAATGCGCACGCACGAACAGCTCCACGCTGTCGGCAATCGTCTCGCGCGAGACCAGCGAGAAGCGCATGCCCGAGTGGTTCATCGACGTGCCGTCGGACACTGAGATGGCCGAGCCGCGAATCGGCACACCGCCGCCAGCGGCCACGCCCAGACGCACGTTGTCCGAAATCTGATTCAGCGACATGGAACAGGGCGTGTTCTCGCCGAACGTGTCGACGATGGCGACGAAAGGTTTGTCGATGGCGGCGTCGTCGAGGCCGGTCGCGCGCAGGAAGGCACGATGCGGGGTACGCGTGACGCCTTCGGTGACCGTGCGGGAGCGGTGTTTGTGCAGATCTGTCATGGGGACTTCCTTATGCTTTTGTGGCGGCTGCGCCTGCGTCGACCCAAGGTCGATTACGTCATTACGTATTGAGCAGCAGCCCGTTTTCGATGGCGAGCACCTGACCGGTCATCGCCGGAGCGCGGGCGGCGAGGAACCACGCCAGCTCGGCAATTTCCGCCGGTTGCGAAACGCGCTTCAGCGGCGAGTTCTCACGCATGCCTTCAACCACGCGACCGTACGCCTCGTCGCCGAGCACGCGACGCAGCAGGCCGTCGTCGACCATGCCCGGCGCGATGGCGTTCACACGGACTTGCGGCGCGAGGTTGCGGGCGAGCGAGAGCGTGAGCGCGTTCACCGCGCCCTTCGACGCCGCGTAAGCAATCGACGACCCCGTGCCGTTGAGCGACGCCAGCGACGAGATGTTGATGACCGAGGCCGACACGGCAGATGCCTCAGATGCGGGCTGCTCCCGCAGCAACGGCGCAGCGGCGCGCGTCATCTGGAACATGCCGATGAGGTTCACGCGATAGATGCGCTCGAACTCGACGGCGTCGATGGCTTCCAGATCGCCGTGCGGGATCACGCGCGTGGTCCCGGCGCTGTTGACGAGGGCGTCGAGCCGACCCCATTTCGCGCCGACGGCGTCCGCCATGCGGCGGCAGGCGGCATCGTCACCGACGTCGGCATCGACGACGAGCGTTTGCGCACCGGCTTCACGGCATTGCGCCGCGACCGCTTCGGCGGCCGCACGCGTGCTGTCGTCGAAATTGTTGATGGCCACGGCCCAGCCGTCCTGCGCAAAACGCAGGGCGGTGGCCGCACCGATGCCCGTAGCGGCACCGGTCACGAGACAGACGGGAAAACTCATGCATGACTCCGTTGGGGCTTGAGCGACATCACGATGCATGCCCCGCCGACCAGCGCACACGCCAGCACGATCATGCCCGGCAGCAACTGCCCGGTGCTGTCTTTGAGAAAACCGATGACGTACGGGCTGACGAAGCCCGCGAGGTTGCCGGTCGAATTGATCAGCGCGATGGCGGCGGCGGCGCCTGCACCGCCCATCATCGCCGTGGGAATGCCCCAGAAGACCGGTGCAATCGAGTTGATGCCGATCGCCGCGACAATCAGTGCCGCCATCGACCACCAGAGATGTTGCGCGAGCAGCACCGAGGCGACCATGCCCGCAGCACCCAGCAGGCAGCACACCGCCACATGCATGCGACGTTCGTTGTGCCGGTCGGCATGACGCGCGACGAGAATCATCGCGACCGCGCTCACCAGCGACGGCACGGCCGAGAGCAGGCCGATGTTGCCGAGGTTGGCGACGCCCGCCGCGCGAATCATCGTCGGCAGCCAGAACACGAGGCCGTAGTTGCCCATGGCGATGCAGAAGTACAGCAGGCCGAGCAGCCACACGCGGCCGCTACCGAACACCTGACGCACGCTGTGATGCGCGCGGGTGCTGTCGTCGGCGGCGAGGTCTTGTGCCAGCAGACGCTTTTCGTCCGCGTTCAGCCACTTCACCGTTTCGATACGGTCCTGAAGCACGAAGAACGCCGCGATGCCGACGAGCAGCGACGCAATGCCTTCGATCAGAAAAAGCCACTGCCAGCCCGCGTAACCGTGCATGCCGCCGAAGTGCTGCATGATCCAGCCCGAGAGCGGGCCGCCGATGGCACCCGAGACAGGAATGGCGACCATGAACAGCGCAATGATCTGCGAGCGCTTGTTCGACGGGAACCACGTGGCCAGATAGAGCACGATGCCGGGGAAGAAGCCCGCTTCGGCCACGCCGAGCAGGAAACGCAGCGCGTAGAAGGACATCGGTCCCTGCGTGAACATCGTCAGGCAGGAAATGATCGACCACGTCACCATGATGCGCGCGATCCACATGCGTGCGCCCACGCGATGCAGGATCAGGTTGCTCGGCACCTCGAAGAGGAAGTAGCCGAGGAAGAACACGCCCGCACCTGCGCCGTACACGGTCTCGGACAGCGACAGGTCGGAGAGCATCTCCAGCTTGGCGAAGCTCACGTTCACGCGGTCGATGTACGCGACGATGAACGCGAGAAAGAGGAACGGAATGATGTGCCAGGTCAGCTTGCGGTACAGCGCGTCGCGCTGCGCGGCACTAGCCGCCACAGGGGCAGCGCTGTGGCCGGGATGCGGCTGTGCACCGCCCGGGTAGGACGAGGGGGACGAGCTCATGGGTGTTGTCTCCGTGGTGCGTGCCGTGTGGCACGTCGAGTTATTGGGCAGCCTGACGTGCATCCGGAAGAAATTCGGTTATGCGAAGGCGATTCCGCGATGTGCGATGAATCGTCGCTCCGGTGCATCGAATAACCCTGTGCGGCCATGCTGCTCGTACGAAGGGTAAGGGGCGGTTGGCGTGACGGCAAATCACACTTTGCGCACACGGCATTACCGTTTGGTTATGATCTCGGCTTGGCGTGTTCCCACAGAAGCTTTCCGCATCCGTCATGACAACGACCGACAACTCGATTGAGCGATTTTTTCGCAGTGGCCTGAAGCTCGGCCATCTGCGCATGCTGGTGACGCTGGGCGAACTGCGTCAGGTCACGCGCGTGGCGGCGGCATTTCACGTCACGCAGCCCGCCATCTCCAAGCAGATCGGGGAGATCGAGGAGGCGCTGGGCGCGCCGGTGGTACGACGGGTGGGCAATGCGGTGGAGCTGACCGGCATCGGACGCGTGCTCGTGGAGCGCGGACGCGAAATCCTGCGGCAGATCGAACTAGCGCGCCGCGACGTGAGCGCGTTGACCACCGGGACGGCCGGGCATGTGCGCTTCGGTGCGGTGGTGACGATTCCCCAGCCCCTGATCGCCCATGCAGTCGAGTTGTTCACGCGTCGCGCGCCGAATGCGTCGTTCTCGTTCGTGGAGGCCACGCTGGACCGTCTGCTCAAGATGATGGACGAGGGCAATCTCGATCTGGCGCTCGGCCGCAATCGCGTGACCGGCCATCTGGCGGTGATGCGCAACGAGTCGCTGCATCACGAGCCGTTCGTGTTCGTCGTCGGTACTCAGCACCCGCTGGGTGCTGCGGAGGCGGCCGTCTCATGGCGCGATTTGCAGGACGTGCGCTGGATTACGCCGATGCGTGGCTCGCCCGCGTTCACCACGATGGCCGAGATACTGGCCGAGCATGGCGTGACGTTGCAGCGTCCGGCCATCGAGTCGAGTTCGCTTGCGCTGAATTTGTCGCTGCTGCGCGGCGGCGGGTTCGTCTCGATCCTGCCGCTCTCGCTCGCGCGACGCTATGCCCAGCGCGGGACCATGCGCGTGCTGCCGCTGCCGCCGTTAGGGCCGCTGGGCGACGCGATTCTGTATTGGCGTGAAGACACGACTACGCCCGCGTCGCAACTGTTCGCGGCGTGCCTGCGTGAGTCGTCGGCGGAGTTGATCGACGCGAACTGACGGACTGCGCCGATGCATGCGCCCCTTAGGTTGGCAGGGGACGCATGCATGGCTTCAACACCCGTTCGCGTCAGGCCGCGTTGGCGACAGCCTTCAATCCGTAACGCTTGCCCGGCGAGGCGTTGCTCAGTCCTTGCGACATCTTGCGGCGCAGCGCGTCGTATGCGGTCCACTCGTTGCCATCCTGCAATGGCGGGATGGTGACGGCTTCGCCCTGATCGAGTCCGGCCAACGCCGCGTCCACGAGATCGTCGGACGTCATCAGCCATTCCTGCGGCAATTCCTGATGCGACTTGCCTGCGATATCCCAGAACTCCGTGATCGTGGCACCCGGCAACACGGCTTGCACACGCACGCCCGTATCGGCGAGCTGATGTTGCAGCGATTGCGAGAACGCGAGCACGAAAGCCTTCGAACCGCCGTACACGTCGTTAAGCAGTTCGGGTGCGATGGCGACGACGGATGCGATGTTGATGATGGTGCCGCGCCCGCGTGCCACGAAGCCCGGCACGGCCGCGTACGTCAGGCGGGTGAGCGCGGTTACGTTGACTTCGATCATGTCGGTCAGGTGATCGACGTCCGCTTGCAGCAGCGGTGCGACCGCGCCGAAGCCAGCGTTGTTCACGAGCGTGTCGATGCGAGTGTCTTCACGCAGACGTGCTTCCACGAGCGCCTGACCTTCACGCGTGGAAAGATCCGCGCTCAGGATGTCGACCCGACGGCCGGTCTCGACGTGAAGGCGTTGGGCGGCTTCGAGCAGACGCGCCGTGTTGCGGGCGACCAGAATCAGGTCGTGGCCGCGACGGGCGAGGCGGTCGGCGTAAATCGCGCCGATGCCCGAGGAGGCGCCGGTAATCAGTGCGACGCCAGGCTGATGGGTTTGAGTGGATGCGTTCATGGTTGTTACGGTTCCGGTTGTTGGGGCCATGACGTCCAGTGTGGTCTGCAATCGCGATGTCTCAAATGACACGAAAACCACCTTTTAGGACAATCGTGTCCGACACCTGTCCTTCGCGCCAACTACAATCGACGCATCGGTCATGCAGTGGCTGTCGTTGTCACCGCTTGTCCTCCCATTCCGTTGTTCTGGAACCCCCGCCCTTGGCCTTAGCGGCCCTTTGCGTCATGACGAAACGAATTGCGTTGGTGGTCTATCCCGACTTTCAGATGATGTCGCTGGCCTCGATGTCGGCATTCGAGATGGCGAACTTCGGGCGCGACGAGCCGCTGTACGAAGTGCAGACCCTCTCGGTCGAAGGCGGGCTGGTGCGGGACTCTGCCGGGATCGCGGTGGCCACGGAGCCTATGGGCAGGCATCGCTACGACACGGTGCTGGTGGCGGGAGCGACCTACGTGGTGCCGACAGAGCCGGAGCTGGTCGAGGCTTTGCGGCAGCTCGCGCCGAAGGTGAGACGCATCGGGAGCATTTGCTCGGGGGCGTTCGTGTTGGCGGACGCCGGGCTGCTCGACGGGCGGCGCGCGACGACGCATTGGGGGCAGGCGACGGCGTTACAGCAGCAGCACCCGGACGTGATCGTCGAAGACGATCGGATCTACGTCAACGACGGGTCGGTGTGGACGTCGGCAGGCATGACGGCCGGTATCGATCTGGCACTGGCGCTGGTCGAAGCCGATTACGGCAGCGATGTCGCCCGCGATACGTCGCGCTTGCTGGTGGTGCACTACCGCCGCACGGGTGGTCAGTCGCAGTTCTCCACGCTGTCCACGCTCGAACCGAGCTCCGACCGGGTCCGCGCGGCGCTCGCCTATGCGCGCGAGCATTTGCGAGAGCCGTTATCGGTCGAGCAATTGGCGGCACAGGTGCACTGGAGTGCTCGCCATTTCAGTCGTGAATTCACGCTGCAAACCGGATTGACTCCGGCGAAGGCTATCGAGAAGTTGAGACTCGAAGCGGCGCAGGCGTTGCTCGAAGCGGGCGAGGCGTCGATTGCGCGGGTCGCGATCGTGACCGGTTTCGGCGACGAGGAGCGTATGCGCCGTGCGTTCGTCCGTACGCTGGGCAAGCCGCCGCAGGCCTTGTTGCGCGAGGCGCGCGAACGCATGCGAGCATGAGCCGTCCCCCGTGACTCATGCGCTGCTCATCTGTCTTTCAGCCCAGCTTCATGAGGGCATCGTCCGTCGGGTTGAGCGCCGAATACCTTCGCATTGCGTTGTAAGCGTTTCACGAACGATACGTTTTCGGCAGGGGACGTATCGATGTCTCGTAAATTGAGTTATTAGTTTCTTTTAAATCAATGGGTTGAGTGCGCTGGCACGGAATTCGCGTATGTGAATCGTGTATGGCGAAGCGCCAACCCGGATTCTCCGCAGGCTGTTGGCAAGGGACTCCTGTGATGTTAAGCACGGGCGGGTCCTCTATTGCCCGCGATTTCTGCTGACGCGCTCTCGTCGTAACGTTGGACCTTCTGGCGGGGTCCGGCGTGTTCCGAAGTGAGTGTGTGCGCGTGCGCGGGGAGGGGACCATGAACAGGTTCAAGGCGACTCTGGTAGGGGCGGCAGCGGCAGCGATGCTCTGCGGCATTTCAATTAACGCGTCATACGCCGCCGGTGGTGGCGGTGGTGGGCGTGGCGGAGGCGGCGGCATCGGCTTTGGTGGTGCGGGTGGCCTCGGTGGATTGGGCGCATTCGGCGGCCCCGGCGGAACCGGGACCGGCGTCGGCATCGGCGTGGGCGTTGGTATCGGCGGCGCTGGCGGTTGCGGCTGCGGTGGCCACAGTGGTGGCGGCGGCGGTGGCGGTGGCGGTGGCGGTGGTGGCGGCGGCGGTGGCGGTGGCGGTGGCGGTGGCGGTGGCGGCGGCGGCGGCGGTGGCGGCGGCGGCGGCGGTGGCGGTGGTGGTGGCACCGGCGGCGGCACTGGCGGCGGCGGTGGCACTGGTGGTGGCGGCACCGGTGGTGGTGTTGGCGCAAGCAGCGGTGGCGGCGGTGGTGCCAGCGGTCCAGGCGGCCTTGGCATTGGCGGCGCTGCAGGCGGAGGTGGATTGGCGGCATTCGGTGGCCCCGCCGGTTTCGGCGGTGGTGGCGGATGCGCGATGAACGGCCAGGCTGGCGAGGAGCCATGTCCCTGAGCTAGTGGTGGGCGTGGGGCCTGCATGCGTTCGGCACAGCGCGTGCAGGCACTGGCCCTCGCATCGGTTGGTCTTGATGGTGTAGCGAGTCTCGCAGGTTGTTCGTCGGTTCCTGATGCGACCGGCTGACGGCATTGCCGCCAGCCGTGCCACCCCCCCGGCCCGTGATCAGGCTGTTCTCCCGGCGAAGCGCCCCTTCGGTGATCCGAGGGGGCGTTTTTTTGATGGATGCTGTCTATCGATGCGCTCAGGGGATATCGAAATACCGATTATGTATTTCGTGTAAACCCGCAGTTGTGGCAGCATCCGGGGTCTGGGTCGCCCGACGTGGCCACGCAGCTGTATCGCGGGAATGTCTACGTCGCGCGTGACCGTTGCGAGCTCAACAGGCCCGCACCCCCTCGCACAGACGCCCAACAGGCGTCGGACCACATAAGCAAAAGGAGAATTCGCACATGCTGTCCCGTCAACTGATCAATGCGTTCCTCGGCGCAACGTTTGCGCTGGCCTCTCTCGGTGCCTCGGCCCAGACGGCCGACAAGCCCCTCAAGGTCGGCACGATGGCCGGCTCGGACGCGCAGATCTTCGAAGTGGTGAAAAAGGTGGCCGAAAAGCGTGGCCTGTTCATCAAGATCGTCGAATTCAGTGACTACGCACAGCCGAACGCCGCCCTCGACGCTGGCGACCTGGACGCCAACGGCTTCCAGCACAAGCCGTTCCTCGATAGCCAGGTCAAGGACCGTGGCTACAAGATCACGACGGCGGGCCTGACCTATGTGTCGCCGCTGGGCTTCTATTCGAAGAAGTACAAGTCGCTCAAGGATCTGCCGAACGGCGCGCAAATCGGTATCCAGAACGATCCGTCGAACGGTAGCCGCGCGCTGCGTCTGCTGGCAAAGGAAGGTCTGATCAAGGTGAAGCCGGGTCTGGATGGCAAGAACATCACGCCGCTCGATATCGAGAACCCGAAGAAGTTCAAGATTCGCGAACTGGAAGCCGCACAACTGCCGCGCGCATTGCCGGATCTGGACGCCGCGTCGATCAACACGAACTTCGCCGCACAAGCCGGTCTGGTGCCCAAGCGTGACGCCATCGCCATCGAAGACCTGAAGGGCCCGTACGCCAACCTGATCGCCGTGCGCACGCAAGACCTGAACAAGCCGTGGGTCAAGCAACTGGTCGACGCCTACCATTCGGATGAAGTGAAGCAATTCATCGACACGCAATTCAAGGGCGCACTGATTGCGACGTGGTAAGCATTGAAATGCCGTCGGATGCGTCTCGCGCGCGTTGATGAGATACGGCTCGCGTCAAATGAAAAACCGGGGTTTCGACCCCGGTTTTTTTACGTCCTCAAGCCTGACATTTTGCACCGCTGGCACGGCGGCGTTTGACTAGAATGAAAGTGTGATTCCTTTCGACGGGAGGCCGCCATGTCCATGATCAATGTCTCGATGATGCTGGTAGCGTTGCTCGTCGGCTTCGCCATCGGCATGCTCGTCGACCACTTCTGGGTCACGCATCACGATGAGCCTGCCGCGCACAAGCGTCTGGACTGGCACGAGATGTGGGACCGTATTCGTCACCAGCATTGAGGTATTCGCGCCGGGTGTTTTACCGATGTCCATTACTCGGCGCGGAGTTTTCTCCAGAGCGTCGAACGGCTGATGCCGAGTGCTTCGCACGCGGCATTGCGGTCGCCGCCGCAGGCAGCCAGCGTCGAGTGGATGCGTGCCAGCTCCTCGGCGGCACGGCGCTCGCGTCCGGTCATTGGGGCGTCGGGCGCTTCGACGGCTGCAACGCTCGTCGTTCCCGTTGTTCCGTTTATCCGGCCACCGTTCGTTTTTGAAACGTCGAACGCGGGCGGTGGCGGCGTCGTGCCAAGCTCCGGGGCAATCTCGACCAGTCGCGCACGGCTGATCTCGCGAGCATCGACCACATCGGCGCAGACGACCGCGATGCGCTCCAGCAAATTCTCCAGCTCCCGAACGTTCCCCGGCCAGCGATAGCTCGCCAGCAGCGGCAATAGTGACGCCTGCAAGGCATCGACGCTCATGCGCGCGCCCGCCCGGGCCAGCGCGCGCTCGAGGAACAGTGGCGTGAGGCGCGGCAGGTCGTCCATGCGTTCGCGCAGCGGGGGCAGCACCATGCGCAGAATATTCAGACGGTAGTAAAGGTCTTCGCGAAACAGTCCGGCCGCGACTTGCTGACGAAGATCGCGGTGCGTGGCGGCGACCACGCGCACGTCGCACGGCACCGGTTCGTTCGCGCCAAGGCGCAGGACTTCGCGCTCCTGCAACACACGTAGCAGCCGGGTTTGCAGCGGCATCGGCATCTCGCCGATTTCATCGAGAAAGATCGTGCCGTTGTGTGCCGTCTCGAACAGACCCGCCTTGCCGCCGCGTCGCGCGCCGGAGAACGCGCCGTCTTCATACCCGAACAATTCGCTCTCGAGCAGCGTCTCCGGAAACGCGGCGCAGTTGATGGCGACGAACGGATAGTCGCGGCGGCGGCTCGCGTTGTGAATCCCTTGAGCGAGCAGTTCCTTGCCCGTGCCGCTCTCGCCATGCACGAGCACCGTCGAATCGGTCTGCGCATAGCGGCGTGCGAGTGCGCGGACTTGCGTCATCGCCGCCGAGTCGCCGATCAGATCGTCGAGCCGGTAGCGTGCCACGAGATGCCGGGGACGATGGCGCGAACGCAACGAACGATCCACGCGGGCGAACGACTGCGAGTCCTGACACGTCACGAGCGCACCCGTGAGCGTGCCCTGATCCAGCAGGGGAATGCGGTTAATCACCCACGTCTTGCCCGCCATCGAGACGATCGCTTCGAGCTCGGCGCTCGCGCTCTCAAGCGTGCGGGCGATGTCGAGTGCGGGCGCGATGGTGTCGAGCGTTCGCCCGACGGCGTCCACCGCTGTGACGCCGAGAATCCCGGCCATCGACGCGTTGATCGCTTCGATGCGTCCGTTCAGATCGACGGCGGCCACGCCTTCGTGCAAATGCCGCAACACCGTATCGAGACGCTCGCGCCGTTGCGCTTCGATGCGCCCGAGACGCGCCACTTCCAGTGCCGTGTCGAACGCGGCGCGCACCGAATCCTGCGAGTAGAGAAAGATGCCCGTGAGCCCAGCGCGCTCGGTCAGTTGCGTGACGAGACCCGGCCCGACGATGACCGCCATGCCGTCGTCGCGCAACCGGTGCACGAGGTCTTCGGCGTTTTGCGCATCGACATAAGTGTGCTGAGCGATGTCGAGATGAAAGGCGCTCTTGAAGCGCTCGAACTCGGCGGCGGGGCGTGCGTAGGAGACGAGCGCGATGCGCGAGTCGGGGGACGATGCGGGCAGGGCGCGTCGTGCGCGTGCCAGCGCGTGCATGACGTCCGAGCCGGTGACTTTGACCAGCACCACGGGCAACGCAAGGCGCTCTCGTAGGAAATCGCCGTTCGATCCGGCCGCGACGATGCCGTCGACGCTCCCGGCGGGCAAGCGCTCCAGCGCTTCGATCACGGCTTCGTATCCCTTGTCGACGATGTGGACGTCGGCCTGCGCGGCGTAGTCCGGCACGATATCGCGATACAGCTCACCAAGCTTGCTGATGCCGACGGCCCAGATCACCGGCTTTCGCATCGCGGGGACCGTGGGCGCTCGCGCCACGCCTGCGGCGGTCGCGGGCAGGCGGGACGGCATCTCGGTGGGTATCGAATTCGGCATGGCGGTAGGCGGCAGGAGGATCTGAGCCGAATCGTAGCATGTTGCGACGATGTGTTTCATTTTGCGTTTCAAAATGAAACATTATGCGACCGCCATGTTCGCCTTCAAGTGACATTTACCTTGACGTAAACGTCACGCAGGCGAAGAATTTCCGTCGATAAATGAATGCGTTAGCGCAGCGAAGCGATTGTCGATGCGCGCACGCACGACCTGCTGGCACGGCCATTGCTATTCAGAAGCCTGCTACTCAACCCACATGCGATCCGGTGGCATTCCGTTCATCCGGCGCGCAAGACACGACCGAGGGATTCAAGTGACGCAAACCATTCGTTCGGCCGGCGCCGCCTTCCGCGAGGCCGTCAAGACCGAGCAACCGTTGCAGGTTGTCGGTGCTATCAATGCCAACCACGCCCTGCTCGCCAAGGCGGCTGGTTTCAAGGCGATCTATCTGTCGGGCGGCGGCGTTGCTGCCGGTTCGCTCGGCTTGCCCGATCTGGGCATCTCGACGCTCGACGACGTGCTCACCGACGTGCGCCGCATCACCGACGTGTGCGATCTGCCGCTGCTGGTGGACGTCGACACGGGCTTCGGTCCTTCGGCCTTCAACATTGCGCGCACGGTGCAGTCGCTGATCAAGTTCGGCGCGGGTGCGATGCATATTGAAGACCAGGTCGGCGCGAAGCGCTGCGGCCATCGTCCCGGCAAGGCCATCGTGACGCAGCAGGAGATGGTCGACCGTATCAAGGCGGCCGTCGACGCGCGCACCGATGAAAACTTCGTCATCATGGCGCGCACCGATGCACTGGCCGTCGAAGGCCTTCAGGCGGCCATCGACCGCGCATGCGCGTGCGTCGAAGCGGGCGCCGACATGATCTTCCCGGAAGCCATGACGGAACTGCCGATGTACCGCCAGTTCTCGGATGCCGTGAAGGTGCCCGTGCTCGCGAACATCACCGAGTTCGGCTCGACGCCGCTGTTCACTGTGGAAGAACTCAAGAGCGCGCAGGTCGGTCTGGTGCTGTACCCGCTCTCGGCGTTCCGCGCGATGAACAAGGCGGCGGAGAACGTCTATCACACGATTCGTCGCGACGGCACGCAAAAGGCCGTGCTCGACACGATGCAAACGCGCGCCGAGCTCTATGAGAGCATCGGCTACCACGCATACGAACAGAAGCTCGACGCCCTGTTCGCCCAACAGAAATAACGAACCCCTGATCCTGGAGGAAAGAGCATGAGCGAGACGACTGCCACCGGCTTCAAGCCGAAGAAATCCGTCGCCCTGTCGGGTGTGACCGCAGGCAACACGGCACTGTGTACCGTGGGCCGTTCGGGCAACGATCTGCACTATCGCGGCTACGACATTCTGGATCTGGCCCAGACCTCGGAATTCGAAGAAATCGCGTATCTGCTGGTCTACGGCAAGCTGCCGAACGTGGCGGAACTGCGTGGCTACAAGACCAAGCTCAAGGCGCTGCGCGGTCTGCCCGCTGCCGTGAAGGACGCCCTCGAAGCCGTGCCTGCCGCCGCTCACCCGATGGACGTGATGCGCACCGGCGTGTCGGTGCTCGGCACCGTGCTGCCGGAGAAGGACGATCACAACATTCCGGGCGCACGCGACATCGCCGACCGTCTGATGGCCAGCCTCGGCTCGATGCTGCTGTACTGGTATCACTACAGCCAGAACGGCGTGCGTATCGACGTGGAAACGGACGACGACAGTATCGGCGGTCACTTCCTGCATCTGCTGCACGGCGAGACGCCGTCGGACCAGTGGGTGCGCGCGATGCATACGTCGCTGATCCTGTACGCCGAGCACGAATTCAACGCGTCGACGTTCACTGCGCGCGTGATTGCAGGCACGGGGTCGGACATGCACTCGGCGATTACCGGTGCCATCGGCGCGCTGCGTGGTCCGAAGCACGGTGGTGCGAACGAGGTCGCGTTCGAGGTGCAGAAGCGTTACAACTCGCCGGACGAAGCTGAGGCCGACATCCGTCAGCGTGTCGAGAACAAGGAAGTGATCATCGGCTTCGGTCACCCGGTCTACACCGTGAGCGATCCGCGCAACAAGGTCATCAAGGAAGTCGCCCACGAGTTGTCGAAGGCCGAGCAGAACACGGCCATGTACGACATTGCCGAGCGTCTGGAATCGGTGATGTGGGACGTCAAGAAAATGTTCCCGAACCTCGACTGGTTCAGCGCCGTGAGCTATCACATGATGGGCGTGCCGACCGCGATGTTCACGCCGTTGTTCGTGATCGCGCGTACGTCGGGCTGGAGTGCGCACATCATCGAGCAGCGCATCGACAACAAGATCATTCGTCCGAGCGCTAACTACACCGGTCCGGAAGATCAGCAGTTCGTGCCGATCGATAAGCGTTAAGTCTGTCCAACGCCTCGGCGAGCGGCGGGGACGGCAGCAGCGGGATTCCTGCTGCCGTTGCGCGTCCACGCCGGGGCGTCGTTGTTCTGTCGCAGTTTTGTCGCTGCTCCGTTATTCGCAGCGCGCATCGCACACACCGTGCGCGCCAACTTGTCACCGGCCGGGCCGACACCTTCCTCACATGATGAACACCGAATACCGTAAATCCCTGCCCGGGACGTCGCTCGATTACTTCGACGCCCGTGCTGCCGTCGAGGCCATTGCCCCGGGCGCGTACGACACGCTGCCGTACACCTCGCGCGTGCTGGCCGAGAACCTCGTGCGCCGCTGCGACCCGGCGGCACTGACCGACTCGCTCAAGCAACTGATCGAGCGACGTCGCGACCTCGATTTCCCGTGGTTCCCCGCCCGTGTGGTGTGCCACGACATTCTCGGTCAGACGGCGCTCGTCGACCTCGCCGGACTGCGCGACGCCATTGCAGCGCAAGGCGGCGACCCGGCGCTGGTCAACCCGGTGGTGCCGACTCAACTGGTGGTAGATCACTCGCTAGCCGTCGAATGCGGCGGCTTCGATCCCGATGCGTTCGCGAAGAACCGCGCCATCGAAGATCGTCGTAACGAAGACCGCTTCGACTTCATCAACTGGACGAAGAAGGCGTTTCGCAACGTCGACGTGATTCCGCCGGGCAACGGCATCCTGCACCAGATCAACCTGGAACGGATGAGCCCGGTGATTCAGGTGGCGGACGGCGTGGCCTATCCCGACACGCTCGTGGGGACCGATTCGCACACGCCGATGGTCGATGCGCTGGGCGTGATCGCCATTGGCGTGGGCGGGCTGGAAGCGGAGAGCGTAATGCTCGGTCGCGCATCGTGGATGCGCTTGCCGGACATCGTCGGTGTGGAACTGACGGGCAAGCCGCAGCCGGGCATTACCGCGACCGACATCGTGCTCGCGCTGACCGAATTCCTGCGCAAGGAAAAGGTCGTGTCCGCGTATCTTGAGTTCTACGGCGAAGGTGCTGCGAACCTCACGCTGGGCGACCGCGCGACCATCTCGAACATGGCGCCGGAGTTCGGTGCGACGGCGGCGATGTTCTACATCGACGCGCAAACCATCAAGTACCTCAAGCTCACCGGCCGCGACGACGTGCTCGTCGCGCTGGTGGAGACCTATGCGAAGCAAACCGGCCTGTGGGCCGACACGCTGACGAAGGCCGAGTACGAACGCGTGCTGACGTTCGATCTGTCGAGCGTGGTGCGCAACATCGCCGGTCCTTCGAACCCGCATAAGCGTGTGCCGACGAGCGAACTCGCCGCACGCGGCATCAGCGGCAAGGTGGAGAACGAGCCGGTGCTGATGCCCGACGGCGCGGTCATCATCGCTGCCATCACGAGCTGCACGAACACCAACAACCCGCGCAACATGATCGCGGCGGGTCTGTTCGCGCGTAATGCCAACCGGGCAGGACTGGTGCGCAAGCCGTGGGTCAAGAGTTCGCTCGCGCCGGGCTCGAAGGCCGTCACGCTGTATCTGGAAGCGGCCGGTCTGCTGCCGGAACTGGAGGCGCTCGGCTTCGGCGTGGTCGCTTACGCGTGCACGTCGTGCAACGGCATGTCGGGTGCGCTCGATCCGGTGATCCAGAAGGAAGTTGTCGAGCGTGACCTGTACGCGACGGCTGTCCTCTCGGGCAACCGCAACTTCGATGGCCGCATCCACCCATACGCGAAGCAGGCGTTTCTCGCCTCGCCGCCGCTGGTGGTGGCTTACGCGATTGCCGGGACCATCCGTTTCGATATCGAGAAGGACGTGCTCGGTGTCGACGCCAACGGAAAGCCGATCAGGCTCGCCGACCTGTGGCCGAGCGACGAAGAGATCGACACCATCATTGCGAGCAGCGTCAAACCGGAGCAGTTCCGCCGCGTGTACGAGCCGATGTTTGCCGCCTCGGTGGATCACGGCGAGCGGGCCGAGCCGCTGTACGACTGGCGCGAGATGAGCACCTACATTCGACGTCCCCCGTACTGGGAGGGCGCGCTCGCCGGTGAGCGTACGCTCGCAGGCATGCGCGCGCTGGCTGTGCTGGGCGACAACATCACGACCGACCACCTCTCGCCGTCGAACGCCATCATGGCCGACAGCGCAGCG
This sequence comes from Pandoraea sp. NPDC090278, assembly GCF_044772185.1. NCBI lineage: Bacteria > Pseudomonadati > Pseudomonadota > Betaproteobacteria > Burkholderiales > Burkholderiaceae > Pandoraea > Pandoraea sp. NPDC090278. The sequence goes on from NZ_JBIVYJ010000003.1 coordinate 592,672, forward strand.
GGTGAATACCTCGCGAAGATGGGCCTGCCGGAAGAGGACTTCAACTCGTACGCCACGCACCGCGGCGATCACCTCACGGCGCAGCGCGCTACGTTCGCCAACCCGACGCTCAAGAACGAGATGGTCGTGGTCGACGGACAGGTCAAGGCGGGGTCGCTCGCGCGCATCGAGCCGGAAGGCAAGGTCACGCGCATGTGGGAGGCCATCGAGACGTACATGGCGCGCAAGCAGCCGCTCATCGTGATCGCCGGGGCCGACTACGGTCAGGGGTCGTCGCGCGACTGGGCGGCAAAGGGCGTGCGTCTGGCGGGCACCGAAGCCATCGTCGCCGAAGGTTTCGAGCGCATTCACCGCACCAATCTCGTCGGTATGGGCGTGTTGCCGCTGGAATTCAAGCCGGGCACGAACCGCAAGACGCTGGGCATCGACGGCAGCGAGACGTTCGATGTGATCGGCGAGCGCACGCCGCGCGCCGACTTGACGCTGGTCATCCATCGCAAGAACGGTGAGCGCGTCGAGGTGCCGGTGACGTGCCGTCTCGATACTGCAGAAGAAGTCTCGATCTATGAGGCGGGCGGGGTGCTCCAGCGCTTCGCGCAGGACTTTCTGGAATCGTCGCAGGCAGCCGCCTGAGGAGAGATGTGATGGCGCATCAGCCACAAATTCGCATTCCCGCCACGTACATGCGTGGCGGCACGAGCAAGGGCGTGTTCTTCCGCTTGCAGGACCTGCCCGCCGCCGCGCAGACACCCGGTGCGGCCCGCGACGCGTTGCTGATGCGCGTGATCGGCAGTCCGGACCCATACGGCAAGCAGATCGACGGCATGGGCGGCGCGACGTCGAGCACCAGCAAGACGGTCATCATCGCGAAGAGCGAGCGGCCCGGGCACGATGTGGACTACTTGTTCGGGCAAGTCTCCATCGACCAGAAGTTCGTCGACTGGAGCGGCAACTGCGGCAATCTGTCAGCGGCCGTCGGCCCGTTCGCGATAAGCGGCGGACTGGTGGACCCGGCGCGCGTGCCGCGCGATGGCGTGGCCGTCGTTCGCATCTGGCAGGCCAACATCGGCAAGACAATCGTCGCCCATGTGCCGATGACGGACGGTGCGGTGCAGGAAACGGGCGACTTCGAACTCGACGGCGTGACGTTCCCGGCCGCCGAAGTGCAGCTCGAATTTCTCGATCCGGCCGCCGAAGAAGAGGGTGATGGTGGCGGTGGCGCCATGTTCCCGACCGGGAATCTCGTTGACGATCTCGAAGTGCCCGGTGTGGGCACGTTCAAGGCGACGATGATCAATGCGGGCATCCCGACCATCTTCCTGAACGCCGAGGAGATCGGCTACAAGGGCACCGAGTTGCAGGACGCCATCAACAGCGATCCGAAGGCGCTCGCCATGTTCGAGACGATTCGTGCACACGGCGCGATTCGCATGGGACTGATCAAGGATGTGTCGGAAGCGGCCACGCGCCAGCACACGCCGAAGGTCGCGTTCGTGGCGAAACCTGCGGGCTACACGGCGTCGAGCGGCAAGGCGGTGAATGCCGGAGATGTCGATCTGCTCGTGCGCGCGATGTCGATGGGCAAGCTGCATCACGCGATGATGGGGACAGCGGCCGTGTGTATCGGTGCGGCGGCCTCGATTCCGGGCACGCTCGTGAATCTGGCGGCAGGCGGCGGCGAGCGTAACGCTGTACGCTTCGGTCATCCGTCCGGCACATTGCGTGTCGGGGCAGAAGCCAACAGGGAAGGCGGCGAATGGACGGTCACGAAGGCCATCATGAGTCGTAGCGCGCGCGTGCTGATGGAAGGCTGGGTGCGCATTCCTGGAGATGCCTTCTGACCGGACGCGGATCCGGTACCGAACCGTCTCACCTCACAGGAGGTCGTCAATGTCCGCAGGTGCTTCGAACGTTGCGAATGTGCGTCCCTCGCCCGACAAAGTCCTGACGGACATTGCCGACTACGTCCTGACCTACGAGATCCGCAGCGATCTCGCCTTCGACACCGCACGCAACTGTCTCATCGACACGCTTGGGTGCGGTTTCGAAGCGCTCTCCTATCCCGCGTGTACCAAACTGCTGGGCCCCATTGTGCCGGGCACCGTCGTGCCCAACGGCGCAAAGGTACCCGGTACACCGTATCAGCTCGACCCCGTGCAGGCCGCGTTCAGTCTGGGCGCGATGATTCGCTGGCTCGACTTCAACGACACGTGGCTGGCGGCCGAGTGGGGACATCCGTCGGATAACCTCGGTGGCATTCTGATGACAGCCGACTGGCTCTCGCGCACGGCCGTGGCGCAAGGGCAGCCGCCGCTGACGATGCGGCATGTCCTCGCGGCGATGATCAAGGCGCACGAGATTCAGGGATGTCTCGCGCTGGAGAACTCGTTCAATCAGGTCGGGCTCGATCACGTGGTGCTGGTCAAGGTGGCGTCGACGGCGGTTGTCGGCGAAATGCTGGGCCTGTCGCGCGACGAGCTGATCGCAGCACTCTCGCTGGCGTTCGTCGACGGGCAGAGCCTGCGCACGTATCGTCACGCACCGAATACCGGCAGCCGAAAGTCGTGGGCGGCAGGCGATGCGACGAGCCGTGCCGTGCGTCTCGCGCTCATGGCGCGTACCGGTGAGATGGGGTATCCGTCCGCGCTCACGGCAAAGACGTGGGGCTTTTACGACGTGCTGTTCAAGGGCAAGCCGTTCGCGTTCCAGCGGCCTTACGGGTCATACGTGATGGAGAACGTGCTGTTCAAGATCTCGTTTCCGGCCGAGTTCCACGCGCAGACGGCAGCGGAGGCGGCGATGACCTTGCATCGACAGTTGCTGGCGATGGGGCATAGCGCGCAGGACATCAAGTCGGTGAAGATTCGCACGCATGCGGCCGCGATTCGCATCATCGACAAGCAAGGGCCGCTCGCCAATCCGGCAGACCGCGATCACTGCATCCAGTACATGGTGGCCGTGCCGCTGCTGTTCGGACGGTTGACGGCGGCCGACTACGAAGACGATGTGGCGGCCGACCCGCGTATCGATGCATTGCGCGCGCGCATCGTATGTGAGGAAGATCCGCAATTCACGCGCGACTATCACGATCCCGACAAACGCTCGATTGCCAACGGCCTGACCGTCACGCTGAACGACGGCACGGTGATCGACGAAGTGCTTGTGGAGTACCCGATCGGGCATCGACGACGTCGCGACGAAGGCATCCCGTTGCTGGTAGAGAAGTTCAAAACGAATCTGGCACGACGGTTCGCTGCACGAGCGCAGGCGCGCATTCTCGACGTGGTGCTGGATCAGCAACGGCTCGAAACCATGCCCGTCCATCAGTTTGTGGACTTGATGGTGTGAGCGCGGCGTGGCAAGCGCCACGCCATGTATCAAACCGCCTGATCAGTTCATCTCACTGCGCTGAAGCTTCGCTATCCGCCACGCCACCGATGCGGCGAACGCCACCCAGCCAGTGAAGCGTTAAGGCCAACACACCGAGCGTGATGCCCAAGCTCACGACGCCTGTCCATCCGAACCGCGCCATCAGCCATCCACTCACCGTCGCGCCCACTGCGCCGCCAAAGAACGTTGCCGTCATATAGAGGCTATTGATTCGCCCCTGTGCCTTCGGGTCGACCGCGAAAGCGCGCGTCTGGTTGGACACAAGACCTGCCTGCACACCGATGTCGAGCACGATCACCCCGATCACGAGCCACGCCAGCGAGAGGTTCGCGCCCCCGAGCAGCACGTAGCTGAGCGTGACGATCCCGATGCTCACGCCGACCACACCGCGAGGCCCCAGCTTGTCGGTGGCGCGTCCGCCGAACGACGCAGCGAACGCACCGGCCGCGCCAATGATGCCGAACGCGCCCGCCCACGCGCTGCCGAGATGCCACGGGCCATCGGCAAGCAGGGCGGCGAGATTGACCCAGAACGCGTTGAAGCACGCCCAGAGCAGCGCTTGAATCGTCATCGACTCGCGCAGGGGGCGATGGTCGCGAGCGAGCGGCCACAGTGACGCCAACAGACGGCCATACGAGAGGTCCGTGCTGGGACGACCCTTCGGCAACAACATCGCGGCAGCGATCCATACCGGGATCATGAAGACCGCTTCCACGCCGTAGACGGTGCGCCATCCGAAGCCTTCGCCGACAATGCCCGCAATCGTTCGTCCGAGCAGAATCCCGATCATGATGCCGCTCACGACGGTGCCGACCGCCCGGCCGCGCTGACTCGGCTCTGACATGACGGCGGCGAACGGCACCAGTTGCTGCGGCACACAGCACACGATGCCCAGACCGAACGATGCGCCGATCAACGCCCAGATGCCCGGGGCAAATGTCGCGGCCAGTGCGAAGCAGAAGGCCAGCGCAATTTGTACGAGCACAAGTTTGCGACGGTCGTACCGGTCGCCCAGCGGCAGCAACAACGCGAGTCCGGCGGAGAAGCCAAGCAACGCGGCCGCCGCGACGAGATCCACCGTCCCGAGATCGACGCGCATGTCCGCAGCAATCAACGGCAGGATCGGCTGCGTGCAGTAAATGTTGGTGACGACCGCACCGGCAATCACCCCCATCATCACGATCTTGCTGCGCGAGGCGATTTCCTGTGCCGCTTGTGGCGGGGCGGTAGTGTTGGAAGGGGCGGTGGGGGAATTGGGCGGACGCACGATGCTCTCCTGAGATGACGATGACCGGTGCGGGAGAGGCCGTTGGGGTCTTTGACTAGCGACGACCACGCCTCATCCCGCTCAGGTCTCGACATTACGTGGTTGCATCCACGTAGAGAATTCATCAAGATCAGGAATCATCTTTCCAAAATTTGGTAGGGTCCATGAATCGACTCGAATCCATGTCGATCCTGATCGCGGTGGTCGATGCGGGGAGTTTGTCGGCGGCCGCACGCGGCCTCGGCATGCCGCTGGCGACTGTCAGCCGTAAAGTCGGGGAGCTGGAAGCGCATCTGAAAACGCGGCTGCTGCATCGCACGACGCGTCAGTTGTCGCTGACCGAAGCCGGGAGTGCGTACGTGGCATCGTGTCGCAGAATTCTCGAAGAGATCGGCGAAGCGGAGCGTACGGCGACGGGCGAATATGCAACGCCAAAAGGCGAACTGGTGCTGACCGCGCCCGTCGTCTTCGGTCGTCTGCACGTGCTGCCGGTCGTGGCGGAATTCCTCGCGCAGTATCCGGAGATCGACGTCAGTCTCCTGCTGACCGACCGCGTGGTGCATCTGATGGACGAGCAGGCGGACGTGGCACTGCGCATCGGTCACTTGCCGGATAGCTCGATGGTGGCGTCGCGCATCGGCACTGTGCGACGCGTTGTCTGTGCCAGTCCGAACTATCTGGCGGCGCATGGCGAACCGAAGAAGCCACAGGACCTCGCCGCTCAGGCGTGCATTACGTTCGAGGTGCTGGCGTCGCGTCGTGCGTGGGAGTTCGGCGAGGGGCGAACCGGGCAGTCGGTGCCGATTCGCTCGCGGCTCGCGGTGAATACCGCCGAAGCGGCGATCTCGGCGGCGGTGCTCGGTGTGGGCTTCGTGCGGGTGTTGTCGTATCAGGTGGCGCAAGCCGTGCGCGACGATGCGCTGCGGGTGGTGCTGGACGACTTCGAAGCCACCCCGCTTCCCGTCAATCTGGTACACAAGGGGCAAACGCCGTTGCCCCTGAAGCTGCGTGCATTTCTCGACTTTGCCGCGCCACGTCTACGGGCGCGGATTGCCTGATCGTTGCGCTTAACCCTTGTGCGTGTAACGCAGCCGGGCCATTTGTTCGGCGCTATCGGTCAGCAGACCGGCGGCGTCGGCAATGGCTTTCTCCAGCGTGGTCGGACCGAACGTCAGCGAGAAGCAGCCCGAGAAGACGCGCGACAGACTCTCCAGCGCCGTGCGGTCGATGGCCCCTGAGAGCAGCGACGCCGTTGCACCGGCCTTGATGGCGACCTGTGCGGCGATCATGGGGGTCTTGCCCGAGAGCGTTTGACCGTCGCTGCGGCCTTCGCCGGTGATCAGCCAGTCGGCGCCTTCCACCGCTTGTGGAAGTCCTACGCGCTCGGCCACCACTTCAGCGCCCGAGCGGAACTGCGCGCCCAGCAGATGCAGTGCGAAGCCAAGACCGCCCGCCGCGCCTGCGCCTGTGCGGCTCGCGGCTTCGCTGGCGTTGAACGCGCGATGTGCGTGCCCGGCGAAGTGGGCGATGGCGCGGTCGAGCGGTTCGACCTGCGCTTCGCTCACACCTTTCTGCGGGCCGAAAATGGCCGTTGCACCTTGCTGACCGTTCAGCGGATTGTTGACGTCCGACATGGCCACCAGTTCGCAATCCTTCAGACGTGCGTCAAGCCCGTTCAGATCGATCGACGCCACGCGATGCAGCGCTGCCGGGACCGGTTGCACTTCTTCACCGGCTTCGTCGAGCAAACGCGCGCCGAGCCCGACGAGCAGACCTGCGCCGCCATCGTTCGTGCTGCTGCCGCCCAGACCGATCAGCACGCGGCGCGCACCGGTGTCGAGCAGGGCACGCAGCAGCTCGCCAAGGCCGACGGTCGAGCGCTCGGCCACCGGCGTCTGCATGCCGACCGGGTCGGTAATGCTCACCACGTTGGCGCTTTCCAGCACGCCGGTGCCGTCGGGCATCACGCCGTACTCGGCCGTCACGGACGCCTTGCCCGCACCACGCACGGACAACGGCACGCGTCGCCCGCCTGCGGAGAGCAGGGCGTCGAGCGTTCCTTCGCCACCGTCGGCCATCGGGCGCAAGCGCAGATCGGCCTGAGGCAGCACGCGGGCGATGCCTGCGGCGATGGCTTGCGCCACTTCAGGCGCGCTCAGCGAACCTTTGAACGAATCGGGGGCGATGACGATGATCGGGGCTTGCGCATTGCTGGACATGGAAATCGGGACAGTCGCAAAAAGTGAAACGGGTTGGCTGGCGTCACGCGTGCTCGCTGTCCGCTTGTTGTTATCGCTTATGGCGTTCCGGCGAGGCGGTAAGTTGTCCGCAAACCGGTGGCAGAGCACACGCTGACTCGCTGCCGGATGGGGCGCGAGGCGGTGCGGCGAGTGTGACAGAAACCAGCAATATACGCGATTCGGGCCTGCGCGCATTGCGCGAATTGCCATGCTATGAATAACGCGAGTAAGATGAGCGCCAACTGGCGGTACGTCGCCCGATAGGCTACAAGGCTCGCGCAATCGAAGCGCGGGACATGTGCGGGTGTGTGCCGGGCCGGTCGTCTTGCAGATCGCGATTTGGCGGTATTCGGGACGACGGGTCGACCAACAAGACCAAGACGGCGCGCGCGATGGCTTCGCACGGATGCATCAAGACATCCTCTGGCCACCGCACCATCGCGCGCCGGGATCAGATACCAGCATGTGTGGAGCGGGGCAATGGACCGGGGCATCAACACGAATTCCGACACGGCGCGCGGGGCGAAGCGGCGTGTGGCAAGCGCGCTCGCCGCAGCGGGCCTGACGTTCGCTGCGCTGCTCGCCGGGTGCGCACAGACCGCACCGGTCGCCGCGCATGACGATCCGCCCGTGGGCAGCGTCGCCGATGTGGCCCCCGAGAACGTCAAAGTCGAGACCTTGCCCGCCTACCGCGACACCATCGACGACGCGCGGGGTAACGGCGCCGTCTGGCAGGGATCGTCCAAGAAGGCATTCGCGCGCGTGAGCGCCTGCACGGCACGGCTGTGGAAGAAGCAACTGCCTTACGCGCGTCTGCAACGTGTGAAGGCGGGCGTGGGCCAGACCCTCGAACTCTCCTCGAACGACGACGGCATTCTCGCCATCCTCGACCTCGCACCGCGCAAGCCGGGTAGCGAAGGCTCGCTCTATCTCGGCTCGACCGGCCCGCAATCGCTCGCCGACGCCGTACGCCAATGCCTTTGAGGGCGTGACCGGACACACGCCGGTCACGGTGGTGTCATACAACGACGGGGTATCATGACGGCGAACGCGCAGCCAGCCGGGCTGCGCGATGGTTTTTCTCTGCGTGCGTGCCGATGTCTCATACCGAATCCGCCGAATCCGTCGATGTCTCCGAAGGTCCGATTGCGGCTGGCGATGCTGGCCAGGCGTCGCTGAACCCGCGTCAGCAGTCGCTTTTCGACGCAGTGCGCCGCGACGGCTTTCTCACGGTCGACGAACTCGCCGCACGCTTCGACGTCACGCCGCAAACCATCCGGCGCGACATCAATTTCCTCGCCGAGCGCAAATGGGTGCGTCGTTATCACGGCGGTGTCGGCCTGCCCGGCGGCGCTGAGAACGAAGCTTACGACGCCCGTCAGACGCAACTGGCCGACGAAAAGCGCCGCATCGCGGTGCGCCTCGCCGAGCAAATCCCCGATCACGCCTCCCTCTTCATCAATCTGGGCACCACAACGGAAGCCGTGGCGCGCGCGTTGTCGCGTCACCGGGGGCTGCGCGTCATTACGAACAACCTGCATGTGGCCGCCATGATGAGCGGCTATGCCGACGCCGAAGTCATCGTCACGGGCGGCGTGGTGCGCGCCCGGGATCAGGGGGTGACGGGCGAGGCCACGCTCGATTTCATCCGCCAGTTCAAGGTCGACTTCGGCATCGTCGGTATCTCCGCCATCGATGCCGACGGCACGCTGCGCGACTTCGATTACCGCGAAGTGCGTGTGGCCGAGGCCATCATCGCGCAGTCGCGCACTGTGTTTCTGGCGGCCGATCACAGCAAGTTCGGACGCCAGGCGCTGGTGCGGCTGGGACATCTCTCTCAGGTCGACGCGCTGTTCACCGATCGTCCGGTGCCTGCGAGCATGGACGCCGTGATTGCCGAGGCGGGCACGCTGGTTCACGTCGCGGATTGATCGTTGGCGCGAATTCGCACATCAGCCCATTGAAATGTGCGAATTCGAAACTCATGGCGCGTGATCTGTTAGAATTCGAATGCTGATGTTCGTAAACGAACATTTAGACGCATCAAAGCGAACATTTTCGAACTTTCCCTGATTTGACCCCCATCGCTGGGAGTGAAGACGTGCAGACACCCGCTCAAACGCCATCGGACAACGGCTCGACCCCTTTGGCATCGGCCCCCACTTCTGCCCCTTACGATTTGCTGGTCGTGGGCGGTGGCATCAATGGCACCGGCATCGCGCGTGACGCTGCCGGTCGCGGTCTGCGCGTGTTGCTCGTCGAGCAGGACGATCTGGCGTCGCACACGTCGTCGGCCAGCACCAAGCTGATCCACGGTGGTCTGCGCTATCTCGAGTACTACGAATTCGGATTGGTGCGCAAAGCGCTGCAAGAGCGCGAAGTGTTGCTGCGCGCGGCCCCTCACATCATGTGGCCGCTGCGCTTTGTCATGCCGCACATGCCGAACCTGCGTCCCGCCTGGATGATCCGCGCGGGGCTGTTCCTTTACGATCATCTGGCGCGTCGTGAAATTCTGCCCGGCTCGCGCGGCATCGACCTGCGTCAGCATCCGGCGGGCGCGCCGTTGCGCCAGGACCTCAAACGCGGTTTCGTCTACTCGGACGGCTGGGTACAGGACGCGCGACTGGTGGTCCTCAACGCACAGGATGCCGCAGAGCGCGGCGCGACTGTCCTTACGCGCACGCGTCTGGTCGGCGCAGAGCGCGGCGAGCACTCGTGGACGGCGCAATTGGAGTCGACCACCGGCGAGCGCCAGACTGTGCGCGCGCGCGCCATCGTCAACGCAGCGGGACCGTGGGTCGGTCATCTGCTGGGCGACGTGCTGCGTCAACCGGCAACGCATCGCATCCGCAACGTCAAGGGCAGTCACATCGTGACGCGCAAGCTGTTCGATCACGACCACGCCTACATCTTCCAGAACCCCGACAAGCGCATCATCTTCGCCATTCCGTACGAGCGCGATTTCACGCTGATCGGCACGACCGATCTGGAGTACCTCGGCGACCCGGCGAAGGTCGAGATCAATGAAGACGAGATCGCTTACCTCTGCAAGTCCGCCAGCGAGTACTTCACCAAGCCGATCGTGCCCGCCGACGTGGTGTGGACGTATGCGGGCGTGCGTCCGCTGATGGAGGAAGAGGTGTCGAACCCGTCGGCGGTCACGCGCGATTACAAGCTCGAACTCGACGCCCCCGGCACGCGTGCGCCGCTGCTCTCCGTGTTCGGCGGCAAGATCACGACGTACCGACGTCTGGCGGAAGAAGCGATGTCACATCTGCATGGTGCGCTGGGCTTCACGCATGGCGACTGGACGGCGGGCGCACCGCTGCCGGGCGGCGATATGGCCGAGCCCGACGCAGGCGTCTTCGAGGCCTCACTGCGCGCGCAGATGCCCTGGCTGCCGTCGGCGCTGGCTCATCGCTACGCGCGCACCTACGGCACGCGCACACATGTGCTGGTCGGCGACGCGAACTCGCTCGACGGCCTCGGCACCCGCATTTGCGGCGATCTCTATGAAGCCGAATTGCGCTATCTGGTGCAGTACGAGTGGGCGCGCACGGCGCAGGACGTCCTGTGGCGACGGACCAAACTCGGTCTGCACGTCGGCAAAGAAGGGGCGGCCAGCGTCGAGCAATGGTTTGCTCAGCATCTGGAAATGGCTGCCTGAGCGTCGTACGAAGTCATCGCAATATCGCAAGAGCAGGTCAAAAAATAAGCTGTATCAAGGAGACGAATGCAATGGCAGGAGGCGCCTACATCCTCGCGTTCGATCAGGGCACGACCAGTTCGCGAGCGCTATTGTTCGATCGCGACGGTCATGTCGTCGCGACCGCACAGAAGGAATTCCGTCAGATCTACCCGCATCCGGGCTGGGTCGAGCACGATCCCCGTGAAATCTGGTCGACTCAGGCGGGCGTCGCCGCCGAAGCGCTCACGCACGCGGGCGTCGGTGGCAGCGACATCGCGGCCATCGGCATCACGAATCAGCGCGAGACGACCGTCGTGTGGGACCGTCGCACGGGCGAGCCGGTGTACAACGCCATCGTCTGGCAAGATCGCCGCACGGCCGACTTCTGCGACGGTTTGCGCGCGCAGGGCAACGAAGCGATGGTCGCGCAACGCACCGGTCTTCGCATCGATTCGTACTTCTCCGGCACCAAGATCCGCTGGATTCTCGATAACGTCGACGGTGCGCGCGAAGCGGCCGACGCGGGGCATCTCGCGTTCGGCACCGTCGATAGCTGGCTCGTGTGGCATCTGACCGGCGGCAAGCTGCATGTGACCGACGTGTCGAATGCGTCGCGCACGATGCTCTTCAACATCCACTCGCTCGAATGGGACGACGAACTGCTGGCGTTGCTCGACGTGCCGCGCAGCATGCTGCCCGAAGTCCGTTCGTCAAGCGAAGTCTATGGGCACACGGCCACACCGCTGTTCTCCGCACCCGTGCCGATTGCGGGCATCGCGGGCGATCAGCAGGCGGCGCTGTTCGGGCAGATGTGTCTGTCGCCAGGTATGGTGAAGAACACCTACGGCACCGGCTGCTTCATGGTGATGAACACCGGCGACAAGCCGCAGGCGTCGAGCCATAACCTGCTGACGACGGTCGCCTGGAAAATCGGTAATCGGGTGGACTACGCGTTGGAGGGCAGTATTTTCATCGGCGGCGCGGTGGTGCAGTGGCTGCGCGACGGGCTGGGCATCATCCGTCACTCGCGCGATGTCGAAGCGCTCGCCACCAGCGTGCCCGATGCCGACGGCGTCGTGCTCGTGCCCGCGTTCGCCGGACTCGGCGCACCGCACTGGCAGCCGCGCGCACGCGGCACGCTATTCGGCGCGACGCGGGGCACGACTGCCGCTCATGTGGCGCGTGCCGCGCTGGACAGCATCGCGTTCCAGACGCTCGACGTGCTGCGCGCGATGGAAGCCGACGCCGGTCTGCATGTCTCGGAATTGCGTGTGGACGGGGGGGCTGCGGCCAACGATCTGCTGATGCAATGGCAGGCCGATTTGCTCGGCGCAGACGTCGTTCGTCCCAAGGTGATCGAGACGACAGCAGCGGGTGCGGCGTACCTGGCGGGACTCGCGGTGGGATTTTGGCCGGACATCGACACGTTGCAGCGTCAATGGCAATTGCAGCGGCGCTTTTCGCGCAAGTTGTCCGAGGACGAGGTTACACGCGCGGTCGCCGGTTGGCAGCGCGCGGTGCGTGCGGCGAAGGTCTGGGCGGAAGAAGTCTGATCGGAAGCAAGCCGATCCGGCACCGGGCGGCAAGGGGGAGCCGCCCGGCGCGTATCGACGTATGCGCGTCGGTCGCGCTAACTCAATCGAGCGGTTTGCCCGCCATTTCGCGCGCCATCAGTGCCGCGATCAAAGAGACCAGACTGACCGCGATCACGTATCCGGCCGGTGCCAGCTTGGAGCCGGTCACGCCAATGAGCCACGTAGCGATGAACTGCGCGAAGCCACCGAAGACCGACACCCCCACACCGTAGACGATGGCCAGCCCGGTGGCCCGGGTCGCGCGAGGAAAGACCTCGGTGATCATCGTGATGGTCGTCACGGAAATGAATACCGTCGGGATTGTCAGCACCGCGGCCACCACCAGCAGACGCCCCGTATCCGGTGCCGCCGTCAGCCACATGAATGCCGGGACAATCGCGACGAGCAGCACGACGCGCGCAATCGTGACGACTCGCTTACGTCCCCATCGATCGCTTGCCATACCCGCTATCGCCGCCAGTCCCAATTGCAGCCCGCCCGCCACGAACGACGCCAGCAGTCCGCTGGTCAGTGAGAGCTTGAGGACGCCGACACCATAGTTCGTCAGGTAGTGCAGCGAGATGTAGTTGGACGATGTCGCGCCCGCCGTCATGAGGATGCCCAGCACGACGGCACGGCGATGCGTCGTCAGCAGCTCGACGACAGGACTGCGTGTCGGTCGTTTGGCGAGATTGGCTTCATGCGTCTCGTCCAGATGACGACGGATATACGTGCCCACCGGGATCAGCGCCATGCCGATCAGGAACGGCACCCGCCAGCCCCAGGACATCAGTTGCTCGCTGGTCAGCACGGCAGTCAGCGCGAGTCCGACCAACGAGCCGAGCAACGTGGAAAGCGCCTGACTGAACGCCTGCCAACTGGCAAAAAGTCCGCGATTGTTTGGGTTCGAATATTCGAGCAGCATCGACGTCGACGCCCCGACTTCGCCACCGACGGCAAAGCCCTGCACGAGACGGCCGAAGATCAGCAGAATCGGTGCGGCGATGCCGATCTGCGCATAGGTCGGGGCCACGACGAATACCACCGAGCCTGCGGCCATGAGCCAGAGCGTGAGTGTCATGGCCGCCTTACGGCCGTGGCGATCGGCATACGTCCCGATCACAATGCCGCCGATCGGACGCACGACGAAGCCCACCCCGAACGTCGCAAGCGAGAGCAGCAGTTGTGCAAACGGCGACGCGGAGGGGAAAAACAGTTTGCCGAGGATGGTCGCGAAATACGTGTAAATCGCGAAGTCGAAGAATTCGAGTCCATTACCGATGGTAATGGCGGCGATTTTCTTCCTGAGCGACACCGGCCGGACGGTGCCGTCTGTCGCCGCAGCGCTGCTGGGGGTGGTTCTGAGTCCCGACATTACGCGTTACCTCCGATGCTGAGAAAACGCTCGACCAGACGCGTCCAGTATGTCGCACCGATCGGCAGCAGTGCGTCGTTGAAATCGTAATGCGGGTTGTGCGCCATGCAACCACCCGCGCCGTCGCCATTGCCGATGATCAGAAAGCTGCCGGGGCACTCCTGCAGCATGAATGAAAAGTCCTCGCTCGCCGTGAGCGGCTCGAAATTGTCGACCACCGCCTGCGGCCCCAGCCAGTCGAGCGCCACCTGCCGAGCCAGCTCGGTCATGTCGTCGTCGTTGACGAGGACCGGGTAACGCCATTGGTAATCGACGTCTACGCGCGCGCCGAAAACCTCAGCCTGTGCATTGACGACATCGACGATGCGTTCGCGCAACTGCGTCCGCACTTGCGGATGCTGGGCGCGTACCGACAGCGCCAGGTCGACCGTGTCGGGGATGACGTTGGGCGCGTCGCCACCGTGAATCGCACCCACCGTGATCACGGCCATGCGGCGCGGGTCGACGTTGCGCGACACGATCGACTGCAACGCCAACACGATGTGCGCTGCGCACAGGACCGGATCGACGGCTTCGTGCGGCGTGGAGCCATGCGCACCGTGCCCGTGAACCTTGAGCTTCACCGTGTCGGACGACGCCGTGGCCGGACCTGCACGAAAACCGAACATGCCGACGGGCATGCCCGGCATGTTGTGGTACGCGAAAACGGCATCGCACGGGAAGCGCTCGAACAGTCCGTCTTCGATCATCGCGCGCGCACCGGCCAGTCCCTCTTCTGCGGGCTGAAAGATCAGGTGCACCGTGCCGTCGAAGTTGCGGGTCGCAGCGAGATGCCGCGCGGCACCTAACAAGGTCGCTGTGTGTCCGTCGTGACCGCAGGCGTGCATCTTGCCCTCGTACACACTGGCGTACGGCTTGCCGGTGGCTTCGCGGATCGGCAGGGCGTCCATGTCGGCACGAATGCCGATGGCGCGGTCTCCGTCGCCGACTTTCAGCGTACCGACCAGACCCGTGCCGCCGATCCCGCGCGTCACGATGAAGCCCCATTCGGTAAGCATCCGTGCGACGAGATCGCTCGTCTGAAACTCCTCGTAAGCCAGTTCCGGGTGCGCGTGAATCTGGTGACGAACGGCCCGCATGTCGGCGTCGTATTGAAGAATGTCGGCGGGCACGTCCGGCGTAGCGGGCGGCATGAGCGACGTGAGGGGCGTGATGGTGGGCTGGGAAAAATCGTGAGGCATGGTATCTCCGGGGATGCAGGAATTCAGCGTGGCGCAGGCATCAGAAGCGATGCGTGATGCCGAGCGCGGTCACAAAGACATCGCGGCCCGCTGCGGCTTGTGCGTTGTCGAGCGTGAGCGCCGATGCGCCGTTGTTGTCGATCCAGCCCACACGCGTGTACAGCGCCGTGCGTTTCGACAGAAGGTATTCGTAGCCGCCCAAGGCGCCGAACGCGTGGTTGCCGCCACCGGCCACCAGACGCTCGACCAGCGAGATCTTGATGACGTGGACGTCGAACGGGATGGTTGCGCCGAGCAGATAGGCGCTCACGATCCGGCCCGTCGCCTCACGCGGCACGATGCGGTTCCACGCAAACGAGAGCACCGTCGCGCCGAGCTTGTAGGACATGCCCGCGCCGTAGTGGTCGGTGGTTTGCGAGAAGTCGTTGCGTACCAGGTTGTACGAGGCACCGACGTACAGACGGCCATCGTCGTATTGACCAAGGACACCGGTGGTGTGAGGCGGTGAGCCGCTGGGTGTCGCGGTGCTCGTCGCGTAAAGCACTTGCGCTGTGAAGCCGCCGAAATCGGGCGTGGTGTAACTGACGGCGTTAGGCACACGCGAATCGATGCCGACGGCACCGCCACCGAGGTCCGACGTCTGATACACCATGTTCGACAGCAGGGAGAACTTGGTCAGCGCAAAGGGATCGACCTGTGCCGACAGCGGGAAGATGGTCGGAAACTGCCGCCCGATCTTGAGCATGCCGAGTTCGTGCGAACTGAGCCAGAGATTGGCTTCGCGGTTGAAGATCGTGTTCGTCGATTGCAGGGTGCCGTTGGCCGTGTTCAGGCCGGACTCCAGCCGGAAGCCCGATTGCAGGCCGCCCCCAAGATCTTCCGTGCCGGTGAACCCGAAACGCGATGTGGCACCTGCGCCGCTGCCGACTTGCGTCGAACCACCCTTGCCACCCGAGTCGTAGCTCACGTAGTTGTCGATCGCGCCGTAAAGCTGGACTTGCGCGTGTGCCGTGGTGCAAGCAATGCCGAGAATGCCGAGCAACATGCCGGTGGCGAGCATTGCGCGGGTTGCAGTGTGTGACCGGGGGCGCTTTGCCCCGGACCCGATGTGGCCGATGTTCATATGTCTCCCTCCGCCCTGCTGGTTATTGCGGCGCGAATTCGGCATTCGGCCGCGTTTTTGTGTGATGTCGATGCCTTACCGCGTGGCGCTCGCTTTGGCGCTTTCCTTGGCACGCTTACCCGAGTGGGGCAGGCGTGAACGCATCGTAGTCACAACGCCAGGGGGCGGATATCAACGTCAAATTTGCGTGTCAACCGCAGGTTGACGCCTGTCCTGAGACTGTTGATGATTCAATGCAACCGGTGCAACGAACGCCGACGACCCTCACTGAGCCTCGCACCCGACCTATGGATCTGAAACTGCATCAGCTCGAATGTCTTGTCGCGGTGGCCGATCACGGCAGCGTGCGCACCGCCGGAACCAAGTTGGGCCGCTCAGGCACGGCAGTCAGCAACGCGCTGCGCGAGTTGGAACAATCGATGAACGTGGTGCTGATCGAACGGCGCTCGGATGGGGTGTCGCTGACCGCGGCGGGCACAGCGCTGCTCGCGCATGCGCGACTGATCCTCGGACAGCTACGCCGTGCGTCCGAAGATGTCGTGCTGGCAGGGGCGCGCCAGGGCGGCACGGTCAGGATGGCCATCACACCGTGGCTCGTGCATGGTGTGCTTCCAGCGGCGGTAAGAGAGTTTCGGCGCACGCGTGCGGACGTTCGTCTGGACATCGCGGAACACCTTGGGGGCGATTACACGGCGGTGCGCAACGGCCATCTGGATTTCGCGTTCGGGCCACGTCCGGACGCGGGGCAAGAGCGATTGCTCGATATTCGTCCGATGTATTCGTATTCGCTGGCGGTCGTTTGTCGGCCGGGGCATCCGGCAGCGGGGGCGACGTCTCTCGACGAGCTTTCGGGGTACGACTGGCTATTGAGCCGGTCACTTGAGCGAACGCCGCAGGCGATCCGAAGGCTGCTGGAGGGGCAGAGCGACCACGAGGCGCAGCGTTGTCATTTTGCTCGTTCGGTCAACGCGTCGCTGGCCGTGGTGCGATCCACCGACATGCTCACTGCCGTGCCGTGGCCGACGATTGAGACGCCGGACATGCGAGACCGGTTTGTCGTACTGGATTTCGACGAGGTTCAGGACGACAGCACGACCTGTCTCGTGACCCGTCGCTATGAACCGCTACAGGGCGCAGCGTCGACGTTTCTGGAGACGTTTCTGCGCGTGGCACGCGAAGCGGCAGCCTCGGAGGACGGTCTCACCCGTCGCATCTTCTGTATGGTGGAGGCGGCGGACGCCGAGGTCGTATCGTCGTGAACCGTGTCAACGCAGCGCCCGTCCGGGCGCAACATGACGGCGGTCTCCTGCGGCGTCATGCCGACGGTGCCGCCAACTCGCACATCGTTCGCGGGGGTGACGTCGGGCTGACTTGGCAGGACTCGCAGGCGCGAGCGACCTGACGCAGGGACTTAGGGCGCAAGGCCCGGTGCGGCGCATTTGCATGATCCTCTCCCCGAATATTCCCAACGTACGATCCGTCTCTTCACGCGACGGTCACTGGTGCAATCCGTCCGCACCCGGGGCGCTCCCGGCGAGGGGATAGGCATCGGGCGTGCCGGGGCCATGTGGCGTGCATGGCTTGATTCCCGAGGCGGTCGGCCAGGCGAAGAGACTTCCCCGAGGGCGGACGGCTTGCCTCTTCCCTAATGCGAGAACCGTGCCACAGCACGCAACCCATTGAATCGACAGGGGAGTTCGATGAATGAAACGGGGGATTTGCCGCTATGCAGCGAAAAACGTTTCAGGAATGAACGAAGGCGAACGAGGGGCGGCGAAGAAAAATACGTGACGCGTCTGACGGCAATTTAGGCAATGCACTTGACAGCCAATGCCGACGGGCGATTGCGCCGTCGGCATGGTACTTATGCAAAGGGTTATCAACAGTTGCTGTGGATATCCTTGCCGTCAGAGGTAAGGTTTGCGGCGAACTCAGGCGGCCGGTTTCTGGCCGACGGTGAACGTGATTTCACCGACACCGGCGACACCGGCGCTCACCTTGTCGCCCGGCTCCAACGGACCGACGCCAGCGGGCGTGCCCGTGAAGATCAGGTCGCCTGCGGCGAGCTTCACGCTGCGCGAAATCTCGGCGATCAGGTCGGGCACCGACCAGATCAGTTCGTTGAGATCGCCGGTCTGACGGTTTTCACCGTTCACGTCGAGCCACACACGACCTTCGTTCGGATGGCCGACGTCGTCCACGGCATGCAGCGGGCCGCACGGTGCCGAGGCGTCGAACGCCTTGCCCCAGTCCCACGGACGGCGCGTGTCTTTCGCCTGCTGTTGCAGATCGCGACGCGTCAGATCCACACCCACGCCATAACCCCACACCAGCGATAGCGCGTCGCCCGCATCCACGTTCTCGCCGTCGGCACCGATGGCGACCACCAGTTCGATCTCGTGATGCAGCTCACTGGTGAGCGGCGGGTAGGGCAGCGTGCCCTCGGCGGCGACTACGGCGTCGGCGGGCTTCATGAAGAAGAACGGCGGCTCGCGGTCCGGATTGCTGCCCATTTCGCGGGCATGCGCGGCGTAGTTACGGCCAACGCAGAACACGCGGCGCACGGGGAAACGGGCATCGCTGCCAGCAACTGCGACCGACGCCTGGGGCGGGGCCGAAATAACGAATTGGCTCATGAGAAGACTCTCGACTGATGTGAGACGAAAACCGACAACAAACAAAAACAAATAAACGTCGTCCGACGATCAAGCGCCGGACGACGTGGGAATTCCGATACTTCGTGCCGTCTTCAAATTACTTGGCGAACACCTGCGACATATCCGCGAACGCCTTGAATTCCAATGCGTTGCCCGACGGGTCGTAGAAGAACAACGTCGCCTGTTCGCCGACCTGTCCCGCGAAGCGGATATGCGGCTCGATCACGAAGCGGGTGCCTGCGGCACGCAGGCGATCGGCCAGTGCGTGCCATGCGGGCATGTCAAGGATAACGCCGAAATGCGGGACGGGAACTTCGTCGCCATCGACCGGGTTCGTGATGCGCTTGCCTGCCTCGTCCGGCGAGAGGTGCGCGACCAGTTGATGGCCGAAGAAATCGAAGTCGATCCAGTGGTCCGAGCTGCGGCCTTCTGCACAGCCCATCACGTTGCCGTAGAACTGGCGGGCGGCGTCAAGATTGTGGACGGGGAAGGCGAGGTGGAACAGCGGCGTTGCCATGAGAGTCTCCGGTGCAATGTGGGGTTGAATTCGGGGGGCGGTTTTTCGGTGCGATGGCCCGTGTTATGACGCGTCACCTGCACGCGCCGATTTCCGGTAAATTCTATCCATCGATAAAAATAATAAGAAACGAATAATTCGACCGCTCAGAAACGAAATTTTCGATTAATGATCCGATATCTCAAAACCTTCGTCACGGCAGCCGAAACCGCGTCGTTCTCGGCAGCGGGCGCGCGTCTCGGACTCACGCAGTCGGCGGTGAGCGCGCAGATCCAGCGTCTGGAGGACGACCTCGGCGTGCAGCTCTTCGAGCGCACCGGACGCGCCGTATCGCTCTCCGACGATGGCCGTCGTCTGCTGTCGCAGGCGCAGGGCGTGATCGCGGGCTACCAGTCCATGCGCGGCGAGGCAGGTGCATTCGGGGGGCAGGCGGCGCTCGCGCCGATCAACGTCGGTGCGATTCTGACCGTGCAGTTGGGGCTGCTGCCGGGCGCGGTGCAACGCTGGACAGCGCTGGGAGCTATGCCCCATCTGAACATCGTGCCGGGGATGTCGGTGCAACTGCTGGCTCAACTCGACGCCCGGGAACTGGATCTGGCCGTGATGATTCGTCCGCGCATCGGCGTGCCCGTCGACATGAAGTGGCTCACGCTGATGCACGAGCCGTATGTGGCCATCGCGCCGAAAGGCACGCGCGGGGCGGTCGCCGACTGGAGCGCGACGCTGCCGTTCGTGCGCTACAACCGGCGCTCGTACGGCGGTGATCTCGTCGAGCGGTATCTGCGACGGCATCGGCTCTGGGTGCGCGAGGGCGTGGAGCTGGACGAGCCGGAAGTCATCCTGCGCATGGTGCGCGCGGGGTTGGGCTGGTCCATCGTGCCCGCGACACTCATCGGTTTGCCAGTCGACGGCGACATGGCGCGCACGACGCCTAAGCAGGGTAAGTCCGGCAAGTCCGCAGGCGTGGGCGTTCAGGTGCTGCCGCTGTCGGGCGCACCGCTCACGCGTGAGCTTGGGGTACTAGCGCGTCAGTCGGCGCTCAAGCGCGCGCCGGTCAATGCATTGATGAAATGCCTCAGCGAGGAGGCGGCGTCGCGGGGGTAACCGGTGCATGGGACGTGTCGCCCGCACCGGCGTTGGCATCATCCTCGGCAGACGGCACGATGGCCGCGCCTCCCAGCGCTTGCCAAAGCGCCGCAGTATCGGCCAGCCGTGCGCCTTGCGTCTCCAGCCGTGCGCGGGTGGCGTCGAGCGCCTGACGTTGCGCGTCGAGCAGGGCGAGGTGACTGATGCCACCTGCGCGATAGCGGGCCTCGGCGATGCGGTAGGCGTTCTCGGTCCGTTGTGCGGCATCCGCCTGTGCGACCAGCTTGTCGGCATCGGCGTCGAGCGCACGCATTGCATCGGCGACTTGCGCGAGGCCGAGCAGCACCGTGTCCTGATACGACGCCAACGCTGCGTCATACGCGGCTACAGCCGAGCGACGTTGCGCCCGCAACTCGCCGCCACGGAAGAGCGGTTGCAGTAGGTTCATTCCGATATTCCAGATGTTGATGCCGTTACCCAGATCGGCGGTGCGCATGCGTTGCGTGCCGAAACTGCCGGACAAGGTGAATTGCGGATACAGATTCGCGGTTGCGACGCCCACGTCGGCACTGGCCTTGTGCAATAGCGCTTGTGCTGCGCGGATGTCGGGGCGTCGGCTGGCCAGTGTCGAGGGCAGCGATACCGGCACCGTTTGCGGCAGTTGCAATGCGGTCAGGTCGATCGTCGGCGACGTGAACGCGCCCGGCGGCTGACCGACCCAGCGTGCCAACTGATGGTCGTACTGCGCGATTTGCTGACGAAGGGGCGGCAATTGCGCCGCCGTTTGTGCGACCAGCGCGGCCTGATTCTGGACATCGAGCGTGGCGACGCCGCCCGCCCGTTCCCGTGCACGCGTGATGTCGAGCTGCTGACGCTGCGCGCTCAGCATGCCGTCCAGCGCGGCGAGTTGGGCGCGGGCGCTAGCCTGTCGCAACGCGGCCGTCACCACATTGCCCGCGAGCGAGAGGCGGGCGGCGTCGCGTTCGAAACGTTGATAGTCGATCTGCGCGGCAAGCCCCTCAAGCGCACGACGATTACCGCCGAAGACATCGAGCGTGTACGACACATCGACGCTCGCGTTGTACAGCGTAAACGGGCCGGGACTCGGCACGCTGGTGATGCCGAACGACGCGAGATCGACCTGCTCGCGCGTGCCGGAGAGCTTCAGATCGGCGGACGGCAGCAGGCGCGCGCCCGCCTGCGCGCGATAGTCCTCCTGCGCCTGACGCAGCTTCGCCTCGGCTTGCCGCAGTGTCGGACTGTCGGTGAGCGCCTGAGCGACCAACGCGTTCAACGTGGGCGAGCCGAAGCGCGTCCACCATTCGACGGGCACTTCGTCGCCGGTGGTCAGCAGTTGCGGCCCGCCTTGATTTGCCTCATCCCCCGAAGTCCCGGCTGTCGTGACCGGTTGCGTCCCGCTGGTGTACTGCGCGACGGCCGGGCTATCGGGCGTGTGGAAGTCGGGGCCGACGGCGCAGGCCGACAGCGCACCGGTCAGCCCGATCAACAGACCGAGCTTGAGCGGCGCGAAGCGAGAGAGCGGTGGGCGGAGGGCGCGCATGGGGCTAGTCGAGCGTGCGTTTATAGAACCTGACGGCCACCGTCATCAGCACGGCACAGAAGACAAGTAGCGGCCACAGGTCGTGCCAGGCGTCGGCCCAGCCATTGCCTTTGAGCAGAATGCCGCGAATGAGCCGGTTGAAATACGTGAGTGGCAGCACGTTGCCGATGGCCTGCGCCCACGCGGGCATGCCGCGAAACGGAAACATGAAGCCGGAGAGCAGCATGTTCGGCAGGAAGTAGAAGACCGTGAGTTGCATCGCCTGCAACTGATTCTGCGCGAACGACGACAACGCGATGCCGACCGTCAGATTGGCGGCGATGAAGACGAGTGCCGACAAATAGATCGCGATTACGCTGCCCTCGAACGGCACGTGAAACACGAAGCGTGCCGCGATCAGGATGATGCTCGCCTGAATCAGACCGATGGCGATGTACGGCACGATCTTGCCCGTCATCACCTCGATGGGCAGCACCGGTGTGGCGAGCAAATTCTCCATCGTGCCGCGCTCGCGTTCGCGCACGATGGCCAGACCGGTCATCATCGCGAGCGTCATCGTGAGGATCACGCCCATCAGCCCGGGAATGATGTTGTATTGCGTGATGCCCTCGGCGTTGTAGAGCCGATGTACCTGAACGTCGAACGGGGCGTTGCCCGAGGATGAACTGGACCCGCCCAGCGACGCCAACGGCCCCGTCAGATCCTTCTGCGCGACGGACTGTGCGATAGCGGGCAACGCGCCGAGCGCCGACGCCATAGCCATCGGGTCGGTGGCATCGGCTTCGACGAGCAGCGCCGGGCGCTCGCCGCGCAGAAGACGGCGTGTGAAGTCGGTCGGAATGTTGAGCACGAACTGCACGCGGCCCTGCGCGAGCGCGGCGCGTCCGGCCTCTTCGCTCGTGAGCGTCTCGGTAAAGCGGAAGTAGCCCGAGTGCTGCATGGCGGCGGTGAAGCTGCGTGTGAACTCGCTGTCGTCGTGCATCAGCACTGCCGTGGGCATGTGCTTCGGGTCGGTGTTGATGGCGAAGCCGAAGAGCGTCAGTTGCACGAGCGGCACGGCGACGATCATGGCGAACGTGACCCGGTCGCGGCGCAACTGGAGGAATTCCTTGCACACGATGCTCCACCAACGCGCGACGGAGAAGCCCAGCGGTGCGCTCATGAGCCGTCTCCGAAGTTGTCTTTCGCGTGACTCATCAGATAGATGAAGACGTCTTCCAGACTCGTCTCGATGGGCGTCGCCCGCAGCCCGCGCTCGGTCTCCAGGCGACGCAGGAGCTTCTCCAGTGCGTCGGCGTCGGTGCCGCTCACATGCAAGGCGCTGCCGAACGCGACCGTTTGTGCGACGGCCGGTTGTTCGCGCAATTCGCGTGCGAGATCGACGAGGTTGTCGCCATGCACCGTCCACGTCGACAGATGCTGGCTCTCGATGACCTCGGTCGCCGAGCCTTGCGCGAGTAGTTCGCCGTACGAGATGTAGGCCAGCTTGTGGCAGCGTTCCGCCTCGTCCATGTAATGCGTGCTGACGAGCACTGAAATACCTTGGGCTGCCAGTTCGTGCAGCTCCTCCCAGAAGTCGCGTCGCGCCGTCGGGTCGACACCGGCGGTCGGTTCGTCGAGCAGCAGCACTTGCGGCTCATGCAGCATGCACGCCGCGAGCGCGAGCCGTTGCTTCCATCCCCCTGAGAGCGACCCGGTCAGTTGCTTCGCGCGCGCTTTGAGACCGAGGCGCTCGATGGCGTGTTCGACGGCCTCGCGCCGGTTGGGCATGCCGTAGACACGGGCGACGAAATCGAGGTTCTCGCGGATCGTCAGGTCTTCCCAGTAGGAGAAGCGCTGCGTCATGTAGCCGACGTGCCGCTTGATCTGCGCGGACTCGCGCACGATGTCGAAGCCGAGGCATGTGCCGCTGCCCGAGTCGGGCGTAAGCAGGCCGCACATCATGCGAATACAGGTGGTCTTGCCGCTGCCGTTCGGCCCGAGAAAGCCGAAAATCTCACCGCGTCGCACCTGCATCGACAGGTCCTTGACGACGTGTTTGTCGCCGAAGTGCTTGTTCAGGCCGCGCACGTCGATGGCGAGCGTGTCGTCGTCCTGCGGAACGTCCTGCTGTCCCCGCTCGGGCGACGGCAACGCGTTCCGCTGCGCATCGGCTGCGTGATCCGTGTGATGAGGGGCGGTCATCGGCGCGTCACCTGCACGGGCTGGCCGGGGTTTAGCTTCACGGCATCTGCCGCTGACGGATGGGCCTCGATCATGTAGACGAGCTTGTCGCGCGTGTCGTTGCTATAGATGACGGGCGGCGTGTATTCCGCCTGATTGGCGACATAGGTCACGCGCGCATCCACGCCTGCACCGCAGCCGTCGCAGGCAATGTGCACGGTCTGCCCGGCGCGCAGTTCGCCAAGCGCCGTTTCGGGCACGAAGAACCGCACCTTGATGTTCGCGGGCGGCAGCAGACGCACGACAGGACTGCCCGCCGCCACCCACTCGCCGACGCGGTACATCGTGTCGTAGACGCGACCGGCGGCGCTCGCGACGGCGTGCTTCTGCGAGAGTTGCCAGTCGGCCTGCGCGAGCGACGCACGTGCTACGTCGACCTGTGCCGCTTGCGACTGGCGTTGTGCCTCGCGGCCGGGCAGACGGGCCACGGCCAGACTGGCCAGCAATTCCTGCACGCGTGCGTCGGTGGTGCGGGCGTCGGCCCGGCTGGCTTCGAGTTGTTCGCGGGAGATGCCGCCAGCGGCGTACTGCGCCTGATCGCGGTCGAACTGGCTGCGCGCCTTGTCGCGGGCGGCGATGGCCTGCGTGAGCTGGGCCTTTGAGACGTCGATTTCGTCGGGACGTTTGCCGGTGCCGAGGTCGCGCAGTTGGGCCTCGGCGCTCGCGAGCGTCTCACGTGCGTGGGCCTGAGCAGCCTGTTCGAAGGTGGACTCGAGATCGAAGAGGACATCGCCCGCTTTCACCTCCTGGCCGCGCGCGATGGCAAGCGAGCGCAAGGTGCCCGCCTGCGAGGAGGCGACGTAGACGAACTCACCTTCGACATAGCCTTGCCAGGGCTCGGGACCACGGTTGCCGCAACCGGCCAGCAGCGCGAGCGCCACGATGGCGGTAAGCGCCGTGGGCATGGCAGGGGTCATCGCTTTGTTGCACATGCGTGGGAGTGCCGACATGGCGCGCCTCGTGCGTTGCGGTTGTCCGTCGCCACCTTAGCGCAAAAGCGAGCCCGGCGGCAATCGGGGTGGGCCGTGTCCAGTGGGCTCCGAACCGGCTTTGCAACTGGCGTTACAACCGGGCCTACAACCGGGAAGCCGCATGCGTGCGATGTGACTCTCTGTTATTGTGCGCACATGTCCGGCGGCGCGGGGATGCGCGAGACGTAGCGGCGCAGCGCTTCGGACCCAATGCATGGGAGCTTGATTGATATGTCTCACGACACGTTCGACGAAAACGACTGGAAGCGATTCCTGAAACACATCGGCGAAGATCCGGAACGTTCCGGTTTGCATGAAACACCGGCGCGCGTGCAAAAAGCGTGGCGTCAGTGGACGGCAGGTTACGGCCAGGATCCGGCCGAAGTGCTCAAGGTCTTCGAAGACGGGGCCGAGCAATACAACGAATTGATCGTGGTGCGCGGCATTCCGGTGTATAGCCACTGCGAGCACCATCTCGCACCTTTCTTCGGCAAGGCGACCATCGGCTATCTGCCCAACGGCAAGATCGTCGGCCTGTCGAAGCTCACACGTCTGGTCGATTGCTTTGCGCGTCGCCTGCAAGTGCAGGAGCGTCTGACGACGCAGGTCGCCGAAGCGCTGATGACGCACCTTCAACCGAAGGCCGTCGGTGTCGTGGTGTCGTGCCGTCACATGTGCATGGAGAGCCGTGGCATTCGCACGGCAGGCGAAGAGACGGTGACGTCGGCGATGCTCGGCGAATTGCAGCCGAATCTGGCGCTGCGCACCGAATTCCTCGCGCTTGCCCGTGAGAGGTAATCGCGTGTAAGGCTGCGCCGGGCGAGTGTTGTTCGCACCGTAAAACGAGAAACGCCAGCGGAATATCCCGCTGGCGTTTTTTTATCGTTGCATCGAAGCGCCCGCCGGTCAGCGACCGTACCGCGCGACGATGGTCGACCCGTTCAGCGTGTGACCGGCAAGCGCGACCGTCAGTCCGGCGGCGTCGAGGCCCGGCGGCAGGCTGCCCGGCGCAATGTCGGTCGCCGTCACCGTGATGCTGTAGTGGTGGGGGGTATCGCCCACCGGCGGGCAAGCGCCGCGATAGGCTTCGGCACCGGAAATGTTCTTGCCGACCGTGATGCCGTCACCCGACTTGTTGCCCGCACCGGCCGCCAGCGACGTCACCGAGGCCGGAACGTTGTAAGCGATCCAGTGGACCACGCCGCCACCTTTGGCACCGTCAGGGTCCGTCATCCGGATCACGACGCTTTGCGTGGCCTGCGGCAGGTTCTTCCATTCCAGCGGCGGGCTGGTGTTCTTGCCGCCGCATTCGTTCGCGCCCGCGTACTCGGCAGGTAGCAACCCGCCGTCCTTGAATGCGCTGGACGAAACGCTCATGCCTTCGGCATGCGCCGTCCCGGCAAATCCTGCAAATCCGACGAGGCCGCAGAGGAGTGCCGTAGCGCCTGCCATGCGTCTGACGCCCTTCGTGCGGGTTGCGTCCTGAGATGAAAGCCGATTCATAAGCTGTCTCCTATTTGGCCGTGGCGATGATCAGTTTGAACGGGAGTGCGAGGAGTGCGGTACCTGCCACACCCGCACACCATAACGCAATAAACCATCCCCAGCCTGTCAGCCGTTGTTGCCACGTCGTGCGGACGTTTGGCCGCATCGTCTGCGTTGTCGCCGTGGCCTCGCGTTGACGGCGCACACCGGGCCTGACCAGATCAGTGATAGTGCGCATCGTGGGCCACCTTGCCGCGAAAGACCCAGTACGCCAGCATCGTGTAGGCGAGGATCACAGGGATGATGAAGGCCGCGCCCCACATCGTGAACGACAGGCTGGAGTGGGGCGCTGCGGCGTCCCACAGCGTGATGCCCGGCAGAATCGCGTACGGGTAGGCGCTGATGAGCAGGCCGCTGTAGCCGAGAAACACCAGACCGATGGCGAGCCAGAACGGCGTGGCGTCGTGCGCGCGCTGCAACACGCGGCGCATCGCGAACGTTGCGCCCGCCACCACGAACGGCACCGGCAGACAGCGCCAGAACCATTCGCCGTCGAACCAGCGTTCCGCCACGAGCGGCAGCCGCAGCGGTGTCCAGAGCGAGACGACCGCCATCGTGCCGACGAGCGCAAGCGTCAGCGGCCACGCGACCACGCGCAAACGACGTTGCAGATCGCCTTCCGTCTTGCCGATCAACCAGCATGCGCCGAGCAGGGCGTACGTTACGAGCAGGCCTAGACCGGTGAAGAGGTTGAAGGCGGTGACCCAGGCGAAGGCATCGCCCGCGAACTGGCCGTTCTCGACAGGAATCCCCGACAGGTAGGCACCGAGCGCGACGCCCTGAAAGAACGTTGCGCCCGCCGAGCCGCCGATGAACGCCAGATCCCACCATTGACGTGTGCGGCGCGACTTGCCGCGAATCTCGAACGCCACGCCACGGAAGATCAGGCACACGAGCATGAGCACGAGCGGCAGATAGAGCGCCGAGAGCAGCACCGAATAGACCATCGGAAACGCAGCGAGCAGCCCGGCACCGCCGAGCACGAGCCACGTTTCGTTGCCGTCCCACACCGGGGCGACGGAGTTCATCATCGTGTCGCGCTCACGGGCGTCGGGGAAGAACGGAAAGAGAATGCCGATGCCGAGGTCGAAGCCGTCGAGCACGACGTACAGAAACAGGCCGAGCGCAATGATGGCGGCCCAGGCTAACGTCAGATCCATGAGAGTTCTCGCTTGGGTTGAGGGGCGTCGGGATGCGATGCGTCGTCGTTCGATTGCCCCGGCAGTACCGGGCCGCTGCGCAGAATCTTGAGCAGGTAATAGACGCCGGTGCCGAACACGAGGAAGTAGGCGAGCACCAGCACCAGCAGCGAGACCTGTACCTGCTGCGCGCTGACGGGCGACATGGCGTGGGCTGTGCGCATCACACCGTAGACCACCCATGGCTGGCGTCCGGCTTCGGTCGTCACCCATCCGGCGAGCAGGGCGATGAAGCCGGTCGGCGAAAGCACCAACATCACACGGGCGAAGTTGCGCGACGCGAACAACGTGCCGCGACGGCGCAGCCAGAGTGCCGCGAGCGCTGCACCGATCATCGCCAGACCGAGACCGACCATGATGCGGAAGCTCCAGAACACCAACGGCACGTTGGGACGCTCGTCTTTCGGAAACTCCTTCAGGCCGCGCACTTCGCCGTCCCAGCTATGCGTGAGGATCAGGCTGCCCAGATGCGGGACTTCGAGCGCATAGCGTGTGGTCTCGGCCTCCATATCGGGCCAGCCGAACAGGTTGAGCGGCGTGCCACCCGTCTTCGTCTCCCACAGACCTTCCATGGCGGCGAGTTTCGCGGGTTGGTGTTCACGCGTGTTCAGGCCGTGAAGATCGCCCACGAACGCTTGCAGCGGCGCGAAGATCAGCAGAAGCCACATGGCCATCGAGAACATGGTCCTGACGGCGGGATCGCGGCGTCCGCGCAGCAAGTGCCATGCGCCGGTGCCAGCCACGACCAGCGCGGCGACCACGAACGCGGCAATGCTCATGTGCGCGAGACGGTAGGGGAAGGACGGGTTGAAGATCACGTCCCACCACGACAGCACGACCACGCGACCGTCGACGATTTCGTACCCCTGCGGCGTTTGCATCCAGCTGTTCGACGCGAGAATCCAGAACGTCGAGATCAGCGTGCCGATGGCGACGCACAGCGTGGCGGCGAAGTGCGCGCGCGGGCTTACGCGGTTCCAGCCGAACAGCATGATGCCGAGGAAGCCCGCTTCGAGGAAGAACGCGGTCATGACCTCGTAGGTCAGCAACGGCCCGGTGACAGCGCCCGCGAAACTGGAGAAGCCCGACCAGTTCGTGCCGAACTGATAGGCCATCACCACGCCGGACACGACGCCCATGCCGAAGCACACGGCAAACGCCTTCGACCAGAAGCGGCACAGATCGAGATAGTGTTGTTGACGCGTCTTGAGCCAGAGACCTTCAAGGACGGCGATGAAGCTTGCCAGACCGATGGAGACGGCGGGGAAAACGATGTGAAACGAGACCGTGAACGCGAATTGCAGGCGTGCGAGGTCGAGGGCATCCGGAACGGCAGTCATGTTGCGCTCTATGTATGCAATTAAACCCTGTCTTGTATGGTGACATTAGCGAAATATCACCGCTTGTTTGCATGCATATTAGGCGTTGCTGCGGCGCACCATGCGTGACAAGTCGTCACATGTGGCGCATTGACGCGGGATGTGATCCGTCGATGGTGCGATCTACTTGTATGTTTTTAAAGGTGTTTATGTCCGCAAGTGGTGCGGCGACATGCCACAGGGCGACGCACCTGCCGCAAGCGGCAAGTGCGTGCAGACGTTTAGCTGAGCAGCCCGGCGCCGATGTTGATCGACAGGCCGAGAACGGCCAGATTGAAGAAAAAAGAGAGGATGGCTTGCGCGAGGGTGGCGCGTCGCATGCGTCGCGACTTCAGGCCGATGTCGGCGGTTTGCGATGCGACCGCGATGGTGAACGAGAAATACAGGAAGTCCCAGTAATCCGGATCGCAGTCTTTGTCGGGCCAGGCGAGGGCGTAAGGGGCTTCGGTGTCGGTGAAGTACAGACGGGCGTAGTGGAGCGTGTAAATCGTCGGCACGAGAAACCAGCCGCCGATGAGCGTGACGGCGGCAAACAGCACATGCTCAGAAGCGTGATGCGAGCCGCCCGCCTTGGCGCTTGCCAGCACATGAATGATGGCGGCCACACTCGCGATCGCCGACAGGCTGACGACCGAGAGTACGACAGCGGCGCTCTGATCTTCCTGCTCGGCAAAGCGTTCGATACTGCGCTTCGGGGCGGTGACCATCATGAACCAGATCATCGCGAGATACGACCACGCGCCCGCGTTCCAGCCGATCAGGATTCGGGTGATGGTGCTGAACTCGCCGCTCACGACCACTTGGACGAACAGCCCGGCGAGCACGCCGATGGCGATAGCGATGAGCAGTCGCGGGTGAAAGCGAACGAGATGCGGGAAGAGCTTCGTATTCATGGGCGATGTCCGTACCGCAGCCGGGCGGCAATGCAAACGAGTGTGTCGATTATCGCCCACGCGGCATTGGTACGGGACGGGGCAGCGTTTCGGACCTACTTTCTCAACGCGACATCACTACCAGCACAAAGATCGCGTTGTTGAGCATGTGCATGGCAATCGGCACGGCCAGACCGTTGGTCTTTTTGGCCAGCCAGCCAGTCGTCAGGCCGAACATCACGAGGAACGGGAAGTGTTTGGGGTCGAAGTGGACGGAGGCGAAGATCACCGCTTGCCAGAGGTTGGCGGCGATGAAACCCATGTGCCGGGTCAGGCCACCGAGCAGACATCCCCGGAACACGAACTCCTCGACGAACGGCGCGGCGACGGCGACCAACAGGAGAGCCAGACCTGTGCCGCCCAACTGCATCGCGCCTTTTACGACGTACTCGTTCCACGCCTGCAATTCCGCGCTGCGCAGCGACGTGTGATGCGCCAGATACCACGCGGCGAGCATCGATGTCAGAAGCAGTACGGCGGGCCAGATGAACCAGCGCGCTTTCCACTCGCCGTAGCCGGTCCACTGACGTCGGCCCAGCCGCCACATCGTGCGCGACAGCAGCAGAACGGCGACGCCGAGTGCCGCGAAGTGCGCCAGCGCGAGTTTAGGCAGCAGGGTGTCCATGACGGGGGCTGTGCCAGCATGCGTCTGCGTCGACTGGTTCGCGACGAACGCGGGGATGACCCACGTGGCGAAACACAGCACCGCCAGTCCATACCACGCGTGCCGCAAGCCGATGCGTTCGAAGATCGGCGGCGTCGGACGCCCCTTGCGAGCGCGCACGGTGCCCACGTAATGCACCGGGAACATCAGCAGACCGGGGAACAGCACGATGCACAGACCGGCAGTCAGCAGCGTGACCATTAGCCCGGCGAAGGCGAAACGCATCCCGGCGGCCGGGTCGATGCTCATCAGCACGGCATACGACTGTGCCAGCGGCCAACGGTTGCCCTTGTCGTGTTCGAGCGACGACTGGATCGCGGAGGCGGCTGACTTTCCGTCGCGCGCGGCGAGCGCGACCGAGAGTCGCAACGCGCGGTTCTGCGCCGACTCCGGTGCGTCGGGCTTTGTCTCGGCGAGCGCCCGTTGTGCGCTGGCGGCGTCACCGGCCTGAAGGAAGGCGCGAGCGCTGGTGTACGGATCGATCTTCAGCCCGGCCTTTTGCATGCGCAAGAGCAGGTCGCGCGCCGTGGGGCCTGGCAGTACATCGAGCGCAGCGTTGATGCGGCCGGTGGCTTGCCAGACGATCTTCGGTGCGGGGGCGTCCATCAGCAGACGCCGTGCCTCCGTCTTCTCCCCGGTCGTGGCGAGATGGCGCACGGCGGTGAGCAGCACGGGGGTGTCGAGCGACAGTTCCGCTGCCTCCACGGCCTGAATACCGGCGTTGCGTTTGTCTTGAGTGCCTTGATACGCATTGGAGAGCGCGGCGTGCAGACGCACGCGATACTCCACCGGCCAGTTCTTGGCCTTGGGCAGCAGTGCTTCGCCTTGCGCCACGGCGTCTTTGCCGTAGATGTTCTCCATCAGCGACACCGATACTTCCGGGTTGTCGGTGAATTTCTCTTTCAGATTTTGCAGGCAGGTCGTCAGGTCCGACTGCGCCTTCTCGGCCCATTGCAGGTCTCCGGACCACGCGTAATTGCGCATGAACTGGCAGCGTGCAAGCGCGAGTGCTGCGTCGCCCGACTGCGCACGGACGGCGGCGTCGAACGTGGCGACGATCTCCCGGTACTTGGCATACGAGGCGTCGTCGACACGCTGCATCATGCCTTGCTGATTGAGCAGCGGGTTGCTTGCCGGGGATGGGGTGGAGGCAGCCGAAGGCGCGGCGAAAGCAGGGGAGAGCGGCAGGAGGCCGAGCACCGCCAGCGTCAGACAAAGAAAGAAGCGAGACACGCGAGATTTCCCGGAATGTTGTTGTTTTTGCCGACCGCAGCGCAAGCGGTCCGCGTCATTTGGCTTAACGACCGGAGTGTGCCTGAACTGTAGTACACCGGCTATTCGGAAACGGCTGCGCGCTTGGAGGAAGTCCTCGGCATTGACCTTGCCGGGCCGCTTGTCGGTACCTCGGGCGCGGCGCATGATAGGCGTCGCCTGACGGCGCAGTCGCAGGCAAGGGAGATGGACCGATAAGTGGGTTGATAACAACGAGGTCGATCGGCATGGGCGCGAAGTGGGCGGAACTGGCGGTCTGGTGGCGACACCGGCACGAGAACGGCGCATCGGACTATGTGTATTACGGCACGGTAATGGTGATCATGCTCGGCGTGGCGTGTCTTGCTACAGCCGGACAGGACATGAACGTCGTCGAGCGCATGTTTGTGTTCGGCAAGCTCGCCGTTGTCGGCTCCATCCTCGCCCGGATGTTCCGATATGGATGGCTCTTTACGCTGGCGTTGTTCATCGGGACAGTTGTGCTGGTTGTCGCAATATTCCTTCTGATCGCCAGCTTGGTGATCACACCACCCAAACCACCTCCGCCTGCCCTGTCGTTACTCCATCCGATGAGCGACGGCGCGGAATTGCTGGATTACCGTCTTGGCGATCCGCTCAATGCACCCGAGTGCCCGAGCGTGCGCGAAACACTCCAGCGCAGCTATCGGGGGCCGGACGGAACGCCGTGTTTCCGCCACTTGACCAATGCGCGTATCGGCTCGCCAATGGGGGCGAACGAAATGGTGGTGGTAGACCGTCTGGACCTTGGGCGGTTCGGCGCATTCAGTACTGTGAGGCCCGTTTGCATCGTGTTACGCGACGCTCGCATCGTGGGCGTCGCGGCGCACGTTGCCACAACACCGGCGCGCGATATGCGCTTCGATGCGATACGTTCGCTTCAGAGTACCTTTCAACGGGCGCCGGACCATGTGCAATGGCAGGCAGGTCCGCGAAGCCGGAACTATTACGAGCGTGACCTCTGGGAAGACGAGCACGTGAGAAGCGCCGTCTATACGTGGACGGTGCCGCCGCATGGCAAATCTGCGGGCTTCGTCGAATCGTTCATGGTGATGGAGTCGCCACAGACACCGCGTCCGTTCGCGAGCACACGGATGGATCTGCGCTTCGATTGCCCACAAATCGCACTGGACTACAGCGCCGACAACACGGCAGAGGTCGCGGGCGAGGACGGTACGGCAACCGTGGCCACTCACGCACGCTAATGGTGCGCCGCCGCATCGCGATGCGGCATTGTGCCCGTTGCGATGCCATCCGCCGTGCCCGGGTGTTTCCATCTCATCACTCGTTCAACCACCATCGGCATCCCCCTCGATATCCCCGAAAGCCCCGTCGCACGGACCTTCGCGTCGATTTTCTCCGTACATGACACCCACTTGGCACGCCACTTGCTAAAGATTGCATAAGGCCAATGGCGGCTGAGTGGAAGACAAGCGAATTTTCTGCACCGCATGCAGGGCCCCGCGAACGCGGGGTTTTCGGGGCAACGGCGTCCCGAAGCCAAGCGTCCGTTCATGGGCGCACGGCTTCGGGACGCCTTTTTTTTCGGCACACGAACACGAGGGTATCCATGAGCACGCTCACGCAATCGTTGAAAAGTGGCAACTGGCGCGCGCTGGTTGCGTGTTTTCTCTACTTCGACACCGGTTTCACCGTCTGGGTGATGCTCGGACCGCTGGCCCCGTTCATCGGCAAAGACATCGCGATGACGCCTGCGCAGACCGGTTTCCTCGTCGCGGTGCCGGTGCTGGGCGCGGCCATTCTGCGCGTCACGCTGGGCAATCTCTATCAAGCCTACGACGGTCGCAAGATCGCATTGATGGGGCTGACGCTCTCGGCCATTCCGTCGGTCGTGCTGTTGCTGATGCCGGGTACGCCGTCGTACACGCTGCTGCTCGTGCTCGGCGTGTTCCTCGGTGTCGGCGGTGCCAGCTTCGCCGTGGCGCTGCCGATGGCAGGCAGCAACTATCCGCCGAAGGTGCAGGGCCTCGTGCTCGGTCTTGCGGCAGCGGGCAACGTCGGTGCAGTCCTCGACGGATTCATGTTCCCCGGACTCGCAGAGCATTACGGCTGGGCGCACGCAGCCGGTGCGGCGCTCCCGCTGCTGGCGCTCGCGGCGTTGGCGCTGGTGTTCTGGGCGAAGGATCAAGGCGTGAAGTCGGGCAGTGCGCCGCGCGCGTTCTCAAGCTTCTTCATCACGGTGTTCGGTCTCGTCGCGTTGGTGCTGTGTGTGCACGCGGGGGCTTTCGGCGAAGGCAAGGCCGGGGTGCTGCTGCTGCCGGTGCTGGGTGCGTTGCTCGCCATCGCCGTGCTGCCGCGTCATTATCGCGGTGTGCTGGGCGAGCGCGACACGTGGGTCATCATGCTCGTCTACAGCATCACCTTCGGTGGCTTCGTGGGCATGTCGTCCTATGTCACGACGCTGCTGATTTCGCTCTACGGCATGCCGCGTCTGGAAGCCGGTCTGTTTATGTCGCTGCTCGCGTTCCTCGGGGCGCTGGTGCGTCCTATCGGCGGTCTGGTGGCCGACCGTATTTCCGGCGTGCGTGCGCTCGTGTTGTTGCTCGCAGCGATCTCCGTCATCGATTTCGTGTTTGCCGCATGGATGCCGCCGCAAGGGGCTGGCATTGCGTTGCTGGTGCTGGTCTACCTGTGCTTCGGTCTCGGTAACGGTGCGACGTTCCAGCTCGTACCGCAACGCTGGCAAGGCAAGACGGGCCTCATGTCGGGCATCATCGGCGCGGCCGGCGGTATCGGCGGCTTCTATCTGCCGGTCATCATGGGCATTGCCAAGGAATCGACGGGCAGCTATCAGATGGGGTTCGCCACCTTCGGTGCGCTGGCCGCCCTCGCGTTCGTGCTGGTGGTCGTGTTGCGCACGCACTGGATGTCGTGGGCGTTGCCCAAGGAGGTGCCCGGCGGCGCGGTCCTCGCGGGTGGTGTGGCGCACGTGGAGTAAGTGCGATCGACCGATGCATCGCTTGCGGCCCGTCGACGCCTCGGCTCGACGGGCCGTTTTGTTTCCGCGCGACGCTTCGCATAGACTGTCGGGCAACATCGTTTTCCCGCAGGAGTCGTCATGCGTCTGGGCGTTCCCAGTCTCTCGGCGTTGCAGGCCTTCGAGGCCAGCGCCCGTCATCAGAACTTCGCCACCGCTGCGCATGAGCTTGCGCTCACGCACGGTGCCGTCTGCAAGCGGGTCGGGGAGTTGGAGAAGCATCTGGGTGTGGCGCTGTTCGAGCGTGTGAAGCAACGGCTCGTGCTCACGCCTGCCGGGGCCGAATACGCCAAGCGCATTCGCGTGCATCTCGATCAGATTCGTCGCGATACGCTGGAAGTCGTACAGCAGGGGCGCGAGACCGAATTGGAAATCGCCGTCGGCGTGACGTTTGCCGCGCAGTGGCTCATTCCACGACTGGACGACTTCTACGCCAACACGCGCGATGTCCGTCTGCATATTCTCGGGCGCGATCAACCCGTCTTCTTCGACGACTCTGCGTTCGACGCAGCGATCTACTTCAGCACGCGCCTATGGCCCGGCATGCCCGGTACGGCGCTCGTCACCGACGACTCGCTCATGCTGGTGGCGGCGCCGCGTCTGCTTGAGGGGAGGGCGTCGTTGTCGCTCGAACAGATTGCCGAGCACTCGTGGATCTGCCCGCGCGATCTGCCGCGCGTGTGGGACGACTGGTTTGCCTCGCAAGGGCTGCAAGGCGGTGCGAACGCGGCCGAGATCAAGCCCCAGCGCAGTGCGCAGCGCTATGACATGTTCGTGATGGCGATCAACGCGGCGGTGGCCGGTCTGGGCGTGGCCTTGCTGCCGCGCGTGCTGATCGAGCGCGAACTGACGAGCGGCGTGTTGGTGCAAGCGCACGCGCACACACTCGCCAATCCGCAGACCATCTACTTCTCTTACCCCGCGCAGCGTCGCGACTGGGCACCACTGCGTCAGTTCGATGCGTGGCTGCGCAACGCCGTCGACCGCTATCTCGTGGAGCGCGGGTAGACCGTCGAACTCAACGTGCCGACATCAGTTCCGGATGCTCGCGCAACACCTGCTCATAGAGACCCTGATACCCGAGCCATGCAACGTAGTCCGAACCGAGCAGACGGAAGACCTCGCGGGCTTCGGCGTCGGAGAGGACTTCCAACGGACCGGCCGCTTCGGCGAGCAACTGCACTTGCGCGCAACGCTCCATCGCGAGGAAGCGATAGGCGGCGGCGTCGACCGACGAGCCGACCGTCAGCAAGCCATGATTGAGCAGTACCGCCGCGCGCTTGTGGCCCATCGACTGCGCGATGCGGCGTCCTTCGTCGGCACCTAGCACCAGCACGTCGCCGCGAAACAGCACGTGGTCGCCGTAAAACAGACACGCTTCCTGATTGATGGGGGCGAGTTCGCGCGTGCGCGCGGAGAAAGCGCGTCCGTGTGTGGTGTGCGTGTGCGCAGCGGCCGTCACATGGGGCAGCGTGGCGTGGATGCCCGCGTGGATCGCCATGGCGGCGGCGTTCACCGGGCCTTCGCCGTGATGCAGGCCTCCGGCCTCGTCGACCAGAATCAGGTCGTCCGGATGGATCGAGGAAAAGTGCTGGGCGTAGCGATTGACCCAGAAGCGGTCATGAAACTCGGGGTCGCGCACGGTGATGTGCCCGGCGATGCCTTCGGCCAGCCCGAAGCGCGCGAAGATGCGGAACGCGACCGCCAGTCGCAGCTTCCGGTCGGCGCGCTCAACGGCGACGTTGTCAAACACTTGGGGCTTGGGTAGCGGTGCGCCGAGCGGTGTCGGGATGGCAAACGCGGCAAAGCTGTCGTGCGGGGAATTCATGGACGCTCCGTCGAAGGGGGACACCGTGCCCGCTGTCGTCGGCGCGCCCTGAGTGGCGTCGCGTGGCGTGGCATCGGCTGACGAGGCATTGTCCCCGGACGCGCGCGGCAACGTCTATCGACGAAAAGTCACTGGCTAGGGTCTGTTCACATTAATACGGGCTCGTGTTGCCCGGCCAAAGGGGCGAGCGCAAGGAATGAGCCGAAGCGAATATCGGTAATATTCGCGAGGATCATGACGCCGCGATCGCCCCTTTGGGTGGACAACCCGAAGGGAACGTGCCCTACCGGCCGTCTGGCGGCGTTGCCCGCCGCTTGCTTGGGGCGACCAAGCGGCGCTGCGAGCGCCTTGCCAGCCAGCCGGTAGAACATGTTCACGAGCCCGTATTAATGTGAACAGACCCTAGGGACTTGCCGCGCCATCGCGTCGCTCAGGCATTCATCTTGCTCATTCGCCCTGACGAAACAGGCCGTTAAGCGTTGCACCGCTGGCGGCGCCGTCGAAGCCATCGAAGCGGCCTTCGGCCAGCGCCTGCGCTGCGTGCATGAAGCCGCCCCACGCCGAACGGGCGAGCGCACCGCCCACGCTCACGCGCCGCACGCCAAGACTCGCCAGCGCCTGCAAGGTGAAAGGCGACGTTGCACCGATCAGCACGTTGACGGGCTTGGGCGCGACGGCCGCCACCACGGCGCGAATCTGGGCTTCGGACTGGATGCCCGGTGCATACAAACAGTCCGCCCCCGCTTCGGCATAGGCTTGCAGTCGCCGGATGGCGTCGTCCAGATCGGGCACACCGGCGAAGAAGTTCTCTGCGCGACCGACAAGCAGCGTATCGCCACCGGATTCGTCGATGGCGCGACGCGCGGCCTTCATGCGTGCGACCGCTTCGTCGAGCGGGAAGAGCGGTTCGTTGGCGTCGCCCGTAGTGTCTTCGATGGACAGACCGGCCACGCCCGTCGCAACCGCCAGCTTGACGCTCTGCGCCACGTCCTCCGGCGTCTCCCCGAAGCCGCTTTCGAAATCGGCATTCACCGGCAGGTCGGTTGCCTCGACCAGCGTGCGCAGATGCGCTAGCACGAGATCGCGCGTCACGCCGTTGTCAGGGCGGGCGGTGGACCACGCGAAGCCCGAACTGGTCGACGCGATGGCCTGGAATCCGGCATGTTCGAGATACCGTGCGCTGCCCGCGTCCCACGGGTTCGGGATCACAAAGCAACCGGCAAGGTGAAGTTCGCGAAACGCGGCGCGTTTTTCGGCGGTGCTGCGTGGCATGGGATTGTCTCCAGAGGGCGGCGCAGTAGATCGCTCGCTGCGCACGGAATGACCGATCATCGCGGTTTTACGGCGGCCTAGCAAGACAGGCGATGGCACGCGGAACACAAATGTCGACCGACAGACGGTTTTGACTGAATGCGTGCCATGCACGCTGGGAAAAGACTCGGTAATGTCCGGTAACAACTAATGAGATGGTCCTCCCCGCCACGCCGAATGCGCTACGCTGGCGGTGTTAATCCCTAACTGGAGACCTTTCATGCAAGATGTGACGCTG